>NZ_SCFM01000040.1 GCF_004138295.1 Ectobacillus funiculus
TGATATCACCAAGGATAAACTGGGAAATGCTAAGTAGGTGAGAACCAAGGTCGCCCAGCGCACCGCTTCCGGAATGTTTATTAATATGACGCCATGTGATTGGTAATGTTGGATCTAGCAATCCATCCTGATCGTACGTTCCGGAGAATCTCATAATTTTGCCGAGTTTTCCAGAAGAAACAAGTTCTTTAATATAAGCGTTTGCAGGATTCATAACATTGTTATACCCAACATAATTCACAACGCCCTTTTGCTTAGCAAGTGCAGCTAATTCTTTTGACTGCTCTGCGGAAAGGGTAAGTGGCTTTTCACAATACACGTGTTTGCCGTTTTCCAAAGCTGCTTTTGCAACCTCATAGTGGAAAGCATTCGGTGTAGCAATATCGACAACATCAACCTGTGGATCCGTAACAACTTCTTGCCAGCTCTCAGCCCATCTTGAGAATCCAAACTTTTCGCATGCCAGCTTAGCTGCCTCAACATTTACGTCAGCTACCACTTCAAAAACAGGTTTTCCAAATTCAGGTCCAAATAACATTAAAGCGTTTGCAAAAGAGTTGGTATGAGCCTTCCCCATCCATCCAGCACCAACAAGTCCTATTCTTACTTCCTTCATACGTCTCTCCCCTTTTATCGTTACTATTACTTATTGCTTTTCTCTACCTCAGTTTAATATAATAAAAATGCAAATACACTAAGTGATGTTGCTTATTTACTTAATAATATTGCTATGATATTTACGAGGGGATTTTTTACATTTTTTAATTACTATAATTTTATGATTAAATGTATAATTCATTTTGAATTAAAGGAGAACACTATGAAGATCATTGAAAAAGGTGTGTTACATCAATCTGAAGTCTTCTTTCATATTCCCAGTGAATTTGCGAAGAATGCGCTTTACTGTTTGCATGATTCTGGACTATTCCACTGTAACGATAAATATGTCGTGGAAAGAGACAATTACAGCAACTATCTTATTATGTTGATTAGAAGAGGGTCCATGACCGTTAGATATGGAGATCAGGAATTTCAAGCGCAAAAAAACACTCTCGTTTTTCTCAATTGCCATCAACCGCATATGTACCGAGCAAATGAAAATCTGCTCTTCGAATGGTTTCACTTTTCGGGCATTTCTAGTCAGCATTATTTTGATTTTCTCTTTGAGAAAAATGGCTGCGTTTTTTCAATCGAGAATAATTTTGTTATTCCAGAATGCATGAGTCAAATTCTTCTTATGGCCGAAAAAGGCAATATCAATGAGCATTTTATTTCGATGAACATTCATAAAATTATGTACGAATTGAATGAGATCTCAAATGAATCAACAGATATTCAAGAAAAAATTATCCTAAAAGCCATTGCATATATTGAAAGTCATTTTAATCTAGAGATCAATCTAAAGGAATTAGCGCATTATGTCAATTTAACCCCTTTTCATTTTTCACGTGTATTTAAAAAATATACCGGATACTCACCGTATGAATACGTTATTAACTTTCGGATAAACTATGCGAAAAAATTGCTTCATAACACCCAGCTGTCCATTAAGGAGATCTCTATTGCAGCAGGATTCAATAGTGACACCCACTTTATGACAACATTTAAAAAGCATACGAACCTAACACCAAAGCAGTTTCGCGAAATCCAATTTTAGAAAACGCTTCACTCACTATCCAAACGAACTGAGAATGCAGAGCAGCCAGCAATTCCATGAAAGGAACAACTGCATGGAATTGCTCTTTGTTTAAATTGAATAAAAAGAATAATATAGCGTAATCCACAAAATGATTTATAACTTTCATCAGGTTTTTCGTGCAGGATACCCCGACTTCAAGGAATGTGAAGGGCGTCGCCCAATGAGTAAGTCGGGGAGGAATGCGTGTTTTTGCGTCGCGCAACATTCCAATGCTGCATTTCCTCCTTTACGGTATAATTTTAGATAAGAGAGTAACCGTTGGGCGAATCGTCGCTACAGGCACTCTTTTTGTTCTTTGACAACCTAAGATATGAGGTTGGTTGCAGGAATACGTTGCAGCCGTAAAATCTTAGACGTAACTCGTCTGCCTAGTACGTGTGGAAATTTGAGTACTGCTACTACTAGGCAATGCCGTGCGTAACGGTTGCTACTTGAGCATGTCTCTTGTAGCAGGGCGACCGTCAATACGCCCATGATGCAGAGGACACTCCAAGGTAGGAGGTCTTAGACCGTCAGTACTGCTGGTCACTCGCAAGCCCCCACTTCAAGTGTAGCTAAGTGGTGGGTAGTTGACGCACTGAATTGGCACAAAACGAACAAAAATATTTATGTAACGTTGCCTTTTAATACATACTTTACAGCTTCTTTAATCTCCTGGTAACTGGTGCACCGGCAAATATTAGAACTCAGCCATTCTTCCAGCATCTCGTCAGTTGCGTTAGGATGCTGGTTCACGAGTGCATGTGCATTCATAATAAATCCAGATGTGCAATACCCGCACTGGAACGCCCATTTCTCAATAAATGCATGTTGCATAGGAGCGTTTTGTAAGCCTTCGATTGTCGTGACCTGTTTTCCGCGTGCATCAACAGCCAGCATCATGCATGACTTATTTGGCAAACCGTCTACAAGCACCGTACAGGCACCACAATCCCCATTCTCACAGCCGCGCTTGGCACCCGTTAAATCGAATTTACCTCTTAATATGTCTAACAATGTATCTGCCATTCTTACAACTGTATCCCGCTGTTCGCCATTGATCGTGAGGGTTAATTTTATATGTTTGATGTTCAAGAGCTCACCCCTTCTAAATATGTTAAAGCATCGTATAAAGTATTTTGCAGCACAAATACACGATACTCTCTAGAGCCGCGTATATCCTCTAATACAGGAGCAGGAATACAACGAACTGCCCTTTCAATTCGATCTTCGAGAGTTGCACTTTTGTTGTTTAATTCCATTTCCATGGCAGAAGAACGAAATGGGAAGTTACATAATCCGCTAATCGCTACCCGTATGGAAGTATCTGTTCTTAATGCTGCAAGTGTAATAAGTGGATAATCTACCACCTCAAGCTTCCTTTTTTTCACAACATAAAAAGGCATTTTCGTATAGTGAGCATCTGTTATAATTTGCACGAGAAATTGTCCTGGGTTTAAACGCAGCTTTTCTATGAAAATCTGATGTATAGGAACATGTCGAATCCCGTCTCTGCCTGCAATAACTAAAATACTATCTGTTAGCAACAATGGAAGTACGGCTTCACGAAAGATGATATCGCTAGCTAGATTTCCTCCTAATGTAATTTGATTTCGCGATGTACGATCGGCTATTTTCACAGCTGTTTCTCCAAGGAACGGAAATATTTTCGATTCTGCAAGTTGTGTTAAGGTAAGCGTTGCTCCAACGACTATAGAATTTTGCTGAAAAGTCAGAGTATTACATTCAGGAATTCCTTTTAAATCAATGACTGCCTTTGTAAAAATCAAATTTAGCCTTCCGAGTGTAAGGATCTCTGTTCCACCACTGTAATATAATGGTTGTTTCCCTTCTTGATACAGCCTATCGAACAGCTGCACTGCCTCCAATATTGAATAAGGAAAATAGCCTTCGAAATCGAATGGCATCATTGGAATCTATCTCCTCCTTGCTTTTTCGTTTTCCAAATATACTCTGGAGTAAGAGGTAATTGATGAAGGGAAACATCGGAAGCAACGGACAAACTATTTGCTACTGCGGCTGGCATCCCCATAATGCCATGTTCTCCAAGACCCCGGGAACCAAACGGGGAACCATCAACTGGATTTTCAATGAATTGTACGATATACTTGGGTTGCTCCCCATAATGAAGCACTTTATAAGAGCGAAACTGATTGGTTAACACTCTACCCTTGTCGTCATACTTAAATCCTTCTCTCGTTGCAAAGCTTAATCCCATACTCATCGCACCCATTATCTGCGTTTCAGCACCTTTTTGATTTAAAATCTGCCCTGCATCTGCAACACTTACAGCACGGATTAACTTATAAGTATAGTCCCTTGTGTCGAATTCAACTTCTACTGCTTGTGCAATCACGCCCCATTCCGGTCCCGGATTTCCCTTTCCCGTTTCCCAGTCAAATGTAATTCCTTCAACTATGTATGTTCCCCTTCCAACAACTTGCGGTCCTGCGACTCTTCCATCCGGAAATGTATAGCCTAGGACAATTTTAGAGAAGTCCACAGAATGATGAGGTGCAGCCTTCATATATACTTTTTTATTAGCGATTTCCAACTCATCTACTGAAATGTCCAATAAAACAGATGCTGTTTGCTTTAATTGCCTAATCGCGTCTTCTGCTGCTGCAAGAACTGCCTTTCCGGAAAGATATGTTGTACGGCTCGCCACTGTCTCATAATGGTCTGGCGCCACCTGCGTATTTACTTCCATTTGAATATGCACATCATCTGCGCTCATATTCATTTTTTCTGCAACCATTTGTGTTAAAACGGTTTTTGTCCCCTGCCCCATTTCAATTGCTGCACAATTAATATTTACACTGCCATCTTCGTTAAAAGTTAATATGGCACCCGCTCCAGCATGTGACGGTGTACTCCCATTCTTCCAAGCACAGCCAATTCCTTTTGCCCGTACTTTCCGATCTGAAATTTGAATGTGCTGCCCCTCTTCCCAATTCATAAGCTCCTTTAGCTTCAATAAGCATTCCTTGATATCTCCGAGATTACTTTTAGTCAAAAGAACTTGTGAAGGGGACGTGTCGCCTGGCTGTATTGCATTTTTATAACGAAATTCTAAGGGACACATTCCTATTTTTTTTGCCAGGATATCGATGGTTCGTTCTGTAACGAATGCAGACTCAGGACGCCCGAACCCTCGAAAATCTGTTACATAGGGATGGTTGGTATACATCGATAGTGAATCGCACCATACATTTTCTATGGAGTAAGGCCCTGTGCAATCATATGTAGCAGCCTTAGTAATAGGGATTGCCCTTTCTGCATATGCACCGCCATCAAATAAATACAAGAGCTCTAGTGCCTGTAATTTCCCATCTTTTGTACACCCCATTCTAACCTTTGCATATAAACCCAAATGAACAGGTGATGTAACAAAGTCTTCTTCCCGGCTATTACGGATCTTCACCCTTCTTCCCCCTACAGCCAAGGAGGCAACATAAGCCAAAAATTCTAATTGCACATTCGTTTTTGCACCGAATGATCCGCCGAGTAATGGTACATGGACATGCACCTTTCCTTCATCAAGATGAAACGTTTTACTTAATTGTTTCTTAATTCCAAACGGTGCATGTGAGGCAGAGTGTACAATAACATCTCCTGATTTCTTGATCTCTACCTCGGCACATCTTGTCTCAATCGCCGTGTGGTCAGATTGATTAAAGGAAAACACTTCTTCTACAATCACATCACACTGCGCAAACCCCTCCGCAATATTTCCTTTACGGATTCTCATTCTATTCGCTATATTTGTACCTGGCTCCGGTCGCACTTGTGAAGTAATTTTGTATTGTTGTAATTGTTCATGAACAAGAGGCGCACCCTCTTGATAAGCCTGCAAAGGTGAATTGACTACAGGCAGCTCTCTATATGTAACACGTATCAAAGAAACTGCTTGGGCAGCAATTGCTTCGCTATCTGCTATGACCATCGCAATCGGCTCCCCAAAATACCGTACCGTGTCAAAGGCAAGAATTGGGCGATCTACAAGGGTAGTCCCAACTAAAAGCGGGTAGTCTTTACCCGTCACAATCATACGGACACCATGTACCCCCCAAGCCTCCCCTATGTCAATCTGATCTAGGTAAGCATGCGCATAGGCGCTTGTCAAAAGCTTCACATGTAATGTACCGATTTCCTGTTTGTCATCGATATATTTTACTCTCCCGGTAACCTTATCCCAGCCTTCTTTCTTTGGAATACTCTTTCCAATCACGCGATACTGTTCCATTTGTTCCCCCCTTATGACACACCTTTATAAATTCATATTAGTTGACCAACCTTTTTAGACGTAATTCCCTATACTATGGAGAATCTCCTCTGGACACGATATTAGGCCGATATTGGAAGAAGCTTTATGGGATAATCCTGTTCTTCTGCCTGCCATCATACCTGCCACAAAGTTGCCGATAATCGTTAAAAGAACAGCTCCTAATGCAAGCCACACGAATTCACCTAACGTAAAAGGATCGATACTTAATCCGAAACTAAAAAAGAAAATGGCGCCAAAGAAATCTCAAAAAGGCACGACAAGATGTTCGATTCGGTCACTGTGCTCTGTTTCAGAAAGAACAAGACCCTGTACCACATTTGCACCAGAACCTCATTACGTAATAATCAACGCTTAAAATCATCGGATCTCCTGAAAAATTCCTGAAGAAAATTATAAAATAATTTTTCTGTTGGAAGCAGTATCCGTTCTTTCGGAGTGATCACGCCTACTGTTCTTGTTACATTTGGTTCAACCAATGGTATTTTCACTGTTGAGCGTGGAAAGCTATCGACTAATGTGACTTCTGGCATGAGAGTAACACCGAGACCAGCTGAAACTAATCCTTTTAATGCATCAATATCATCCCCCTCAAAGGCAACGTGTGGCGTAAAGCCCAGCTCCTGACAAGCATTCACAACAAGATCTCGAAAGATATAACCTTCAGGTAATAAAACGAATGGTTCTTCTGCTAGTTCCCGAAGCCTTAGGGAGGACCTTTTCGCAAGCGGGTGGTGAAGTGGCAAAAGAGCCAAAATATTTTCCGTAAATAATGGTTTTTGTTGCAGCTTTTTTTCTTCCAAAGGCAGTGGACCGATTAGTGCGAGATTAAAATCTCCTTTAATAACATTGGTGATTAAGTCGCGATAAAGTGCTTGTTTCAGCTGAAATTTAGCTTCAGGATAGCGCATTCTAAATGCATAGATCACGGTTGGTAATGTATGTGCAGCTAAGCTAATCGGAAATGTAATGCGCACGGTTCCTTTTTCCGGATCTAAATATTCTTCAACCTCACGTCTCGCATCATCCATCACATTCATGGCATGCTTCATCCGTTCAAAAAATATTTTTCCGATTGGCGTTAAACGAACCCTCCGTCCGTCTCTGATAAACAAATCGACTCCTAATTCATTTTCTAAATTTACAATTTGTCTGCTTACAGAAGATTGTGCTACATGTAAAGAATCTGCGGCCTCGGTTACATGTTCGCGAATAGCAACTTCCATAAAATAGCGGATTTGTCTAAAGTCCACTTTATATCCCCCTCATCTCTTAATGCAAAAAACGCATTAATATTATCGTTTCTTTATATTGATTCGATTATTTGTTTGACTATAAAATATTCTATAATAGCAACGTTGCAAATACCTAATCATAAGAATATTTTTTAAATTTCTATTATTAACCAATAAATAGGAGACTAATATACATGATAACACTTGAAAAAGATCAATCAACGCATACAGAAAGTGTGCAAAATTATGTTAATCAAGTATTTGAAACCGTTAAAAAACGAAATCCCAATGAAAGTGAGTTTCATCAAGCAGTTAAAGAAGTGTTCGAGTCTTTGATACCGGTTCTCGCTAAGAAACCTGAATATATCCAGCACGCCATCCTCGAAAGAATCGTTGAACCTGAGAGAATCATCTCTTTTCGTGTACCGTGGGTTGATGACCAAGGAAATGTTAAGGTGAATCGTGGATTTCGCGTCCAATATAACAGTGCAATTGGTCCATATAAGGGTGGATTAAGATTTCATCCATCTGTCAATGCGAGTATTATTAAATTTTTAGGGTTTGAGCAAATCTTTAAAAACTCTTTAACGGGTCAACCAATTGGCGGCGGCAAAGGTGGTTCTGATTTTGACCCTAAAGGAAAATCAGATGGAGAAATTATGCGTTTTTGTCAAAGCTTCATGACAGAGCTTAGCAAATATATCGGACCTGATACAGATGTTCCAGCTGGTGACATCGGTGTTGGAAGTAAAGAAATTGGCTTTTTATTTGGACAGTATAAAAAAGTGCGTGGCGGCTTTGAAGCAGGCGTTTTAACTGGAAAAGGCATTGGTTACGGCGGAAGTTTAGCTCGTAAAGAGGCGACTGGATACGGCACAGTTTACTTCGTTGAAGAAATGTTACAAGATCGGAATCTTAGCTTTGAAGGCAGTACGGTTGTTGTATCAGGATCAGGAAATGTTTCAATCTATGCGATGGAAAAAGCGATGCAGCTAGGTGCTAAAGTAGTGGCATGCAGCGACTCCAATGGATATATTTATGATGGAAATGGCATTAACTTAGAGACTGTTAAACGCATTAAAGAAGTAGAAAAGCAACGTATAAGTGCTTATGTAACTGATCATCCTCAAGCGATTTATACAGAAAATTGCAATGGAATTTGGACAGTACCATGCGATATCGCTTTACCGTGTGCTACTCAAAATGAAATCGATCAAGCGTCTGCAGAACTATTAGTTTCTAATGGAGTAAAAGCCATTGGTGAGGGTGCAAACATGCCTTCTACATTAGAAGCTATCGAGATTTTCTTGGAAAACAATGTTTTATTTGCCCCTGCTAAAGCGGCGAATGCTGGCGGTGTTTCTGTATCAGCATTAGAAATGGCTCAAAATAGCGCTAGACTCTCTTGGGCGTTTGAAGAAGTCGATAGCAAATTACACGCGATTATGAAAAACATATATCAGAATAGCAAGAAAGCTGCTCAAGAATACGGCGCTCCTGGTAACCTTGTTATCGGTGCAAACATTGCCGGATTTGTAAAAGTAGCTGATGCTATGATTGAGCAAGGTGTTATTTAATATTTTATTATAATAATGGTATCTCTCCCCCATTGCAGTAAGGCATTGGGGGCATGAACTCCGATTCGATCTATTAAATGGTCATTAGTTGTTTAAAAAAAAAATTTATTATTGTGGTAATTGAAATTACAGTCTCATGCAATCTTTAAAACTAGATCCCAGGACGTCTGTACTAACCCCTCCCCTGCTCTACTTGATGCTTTTTCATCCTCTCTTTTCGTTAAATTATCCTTCTCTTATCTTCCATAAAAACAAAGTTAAAAATTTTTGATATTACATCCAAATAAAGAAAACTCGCTGATTGGCGAGCCCTGCCCCCTGGGCGAAGACAGAGGCGTAGTTGCCCTTATACTGTATTTCCAAAATTTCCGACTACGTCGAATTCGCTTCTAGCTGGAAATTTATACTTTCCTACAGTGTAAAAAAACAGCAAAGCCCATGTCAGCCACTCAGCTGACATGGGCTTTGTCCCCGATCAGATATGAAGAGTAAAAATTTTCATCTTGAAGCTTGTACTGCTAAAGAAGTTTTTCTGACTAATCCATAATAGGAAACGAGTGCCAAAAAACTAGCTGAAAAAATAACCACTCCCATTGGAACAGCTGTATGTTCACCTGCTATTCCCACAAGCGGAGCAGCCAATGAACCAAGCACAAATGGCAATAAACCTAATAATGCAGAGGCGCTTCCGGCAATATGTCCTTGTGTCTCCATTGCTAATGAAAAAGAAGTCGTAGCAATAACTCCGAGGGAGCTTACTAAAAAGAATATAGGAATAACGACAGCTAACAGCGGCGCTTTTAAAATAAGAGCTATTAGTAATACAGTTGTTCTCGCCTTTCTGTAAAAACAAAGATTTTCTATTAAACTCTTTAAGAATCCTTCTATCCTGTAGCTATTGAAGCGTTGAAAAAAGAAAAAGATGCCATTAAGCATCTAAATAAGACAAGTGAAATTTGCAATCAGTATGATCTATCATATGGCATTCATGCCAAATCCATTGATAAAAATAAAAAACTGTGGTAAATTGATATAGAAACACGTTTTATTTTAAATTAAAACATAGTATCCCAATTATTATTTTACATTAAAAAACCCCTTTAGTCAATCCCTATTTTCATTTTTTTAAAGGAGTGCTTGATATGAACAAAGAACTGCGGCAGGAGCAAGAACGAGTGGACAGTGTCATGGAGACAATTACGGAGCTAATCGGCAAGTTGGAAGACGAAACCGTCCGGCGTCGGCAAGAAGTGGTTGATATCCGGAAATACTTTTGGGATGAGGTTAAGGTGAATACAGATACTTTCGACGATTATCTGGAGACAATCATCAGCTTGAGACAACAGGCTCAAGTCCTGTCCGTAAGCCAAAGCACCCACAAGCAAGCCTTCAAGCGGTTGTCCGCACTGCGCCGTATGCAGGAGGTGCCTTATTTCGGCCGAATCGATTTCATTGAAGAAGGAACTTCCGCAGCGGAACGAGTCTATATCGGAATCTCCACCCTCACGGATACAAGCGGAGAGAACTTCCTTATCTACGACTGGCGAGCGCCGGTCTCGAGTATCTACTACGATTACCCACCCGGTCCGGCCGAATATGCTACACCCGGAGGCGTAATCCATGGCAAGCTGGAGAAAAAGTGGCAATATATCATTCGCGGCGGCATTATCGAATCGATGTTCGATACCAGTCTCACTATTGGAGACGAGATTTTACAGCAGGTACTTGGCAAAGGCACCGACACACATATGCGCAGCATAGTGGCTACCATTCAACAGGAGCAAAACCGGATCATTCGGCACGATCGCGGACGACTGCTCATTGTGCAAGGTGCGGCTGGCAGCGGCAAGACATCGGCCGCCCTGCAACGGATCGCTTACTTGCTCTACAAGTACCGAGACAGATTGAAAGCCGATCAAATCATACTATTTTCGCCTAACTCGATGTTTAACAGCTATGTATCCAATGTATTGCCCGAACTCGGCGAAGAGAATATGCAGCAGGTCACATTCCAGGAGTACTTGTACCATCGGCTCAGCAACACATTTCAAGTCGAGGATCCTTACGAGCAATTGGAATATGTGCTGACTGCATCGGATACCCCTTCCTACCAGACTAGGGCTGCGAGCATCCGCTTCAAAGCATCAACCCGTTTTTTCGAGACGCTCAAAACATACAGACAGTCTCTGGAATTATCCGGCATGTTATTCAAAGGAATTAAGTTTAGAGGAAAAACGATTGTCCCCGCCAAGCAAATCGTGGAAAGGTTTTATAGCAGCGATACTTCGCTCCGCTTTCACAACAGGATTGAGAAATTGACGGATTGGCTCAATGAACGAATGAATGAAGTGGAGAAACATGAACTGGCTAAGCCGTGGGTACAGGAAGAAATCGAGCTGCTTAGCAACGCGGATTATCAAAAGGCTTATACCTACTTACTGAAAAAACGCGGCTTGACGGAAGAATCGCTTAACAATTATGAGAGCGAGATCGAAGCGCTCGGTCGAATGATCGTCCGTAAGAAGCTGAAACCGCTGCGCGAACGGATCCGCACACTTCGTTTCGTCGACATTAAAGGAATATACAAGCAGCTTTTCACCGATCCAACGCGGATCAAACCATGGATAGAGGGCAACACACCCGAGGAGTGGACGGATATTTGCCTATCGACAGTGAAAACGCTGGACGAAGACAAGCTCTTTTACGAAGATGCTACCCCATTTTTACTGTTGAAAGAGCTGATTCAAGGCTTTCAGACGAATACCTCGATTAAACACGTGCTTGTAGACGAAGCGCAAGATTATTCTCCGTTTCAATTTGAGTTTTTGAAACGGTTGTTTCCTTCGGCAAAGATGACTGTACTCGGCGACTTTAACCAGGCAATATTCGCCCATGCCAGCGAAATGGTCGATTTCCACATGCTTACCGGATTGTACGGACCGGATGAAACGGATGCAATCAACTTGACCCGAAGCTACAGATCCACAAGGCCGATTGTCGAATTTACACGCGGACTCGTGCCCGGTGGCGAACAGATTACCCCCTTTGAACGTGATGGCGAGAAGCCTGTGCTGACGCAATTATCCGATCACGCCGAACTGCACCGCTGCATCGCTTCCAAAGTCACAGACTTGCAAAATCAGCAGTATAATACGATCGCGATTATATGCAAATCCGCTGCGGAAAGCACCGCCGCATACGAGGCACTAAGCAACGTCAAAGACATTAAGCTTGTAAAGAGCAGCTCGCTTGAATACGAGCAGGGCGTTGTCGTCATACCAGCATATTTGGCTAAAGGCATCGAATTCGACGCCGTCATCATTTATGACGCATCTGTGCAAGTATATGGTGATGAGAGCCTGCGCAGATTGTTCTATACTGCCTGTACCCGGGCTATGCATCACTTGCAGCTTTACAGTGTTGGCGAACCGAGCCCCTTTTTGCTTAGCGTTGCACCAGAGAGCTTACTTCTGAATTTGACTTAACAAGGAACTGGTCAGGGATTCTTACTGGAATCAAATGCTATTTAACATGATAAGAGCCAAAGAAGCACCTGCTTTGATTAACAGACAAAACAAAAGGTGATAATAGGTATAAATAAATACCACAAAGGATGATACGGTGATTTATATATATAATGATTTTGGTGGAACACATACCACTTCTTTGGCAGCAGCTTATCATTTGAAAAAATTGCCTACGGACCGAAAATTGACTAAAGAAGAAATATTATCTGTTGACTATTTCAATAAGCTGACCACTTCTGATATGGGAAAGATTATTTTTCATGGAGTAGATGAGGATGGAAACTCTGTTTATACAATCGGTCGAGGGGCCTCCAAACATGTTGTTTCAGCCTTAAAAAACCTAAGTCTATTATTGCAGGTTAAGTATCAATGTCATGAAAATATCGTTTTTTCCAACACATCACCAACTGTTCCATTTGCTATGACAATTGGAGGATTATTTTCCAGAAGGTTAAAAATCGATTTCATTGGTGTACCATTATTAATTTTAGGCGCCAAACAATGTTGTAATAATATCCTTCGGCTGGTTGAGCACACAAAACAAATAGGAAAGTCGACGACTGAAAAAGTAACTGTATTAGAGAATACAACCTTTAAGTAACAGGTTGTATTGTACAGTAATGTTGTAACAATAGATAACTCTTAGTTTTCCTGTATTTTATTTACATTTTATGCTATTTTTTTCCGGTAACAAATTGGCTGAGTGTAACTATTATGTACAAAGTAATAAGTGTGACCGTCCGAAAAACAGAGTCTATCGTATTTCTCATATTTTAAATTCCTTTTTTAGTTTTTTTATCACCATGGCTATAAGTTAGTTAGCGATTTATATAAACAACCATAGAATGCCTTAAAATATGAAATATATGTATGAGAATTAACGTTCAATAACATTGGTTATGTGAACACGAAAGCCTCCAGTTCGCTTAATTAGAGAGCTTTTGGCAGGCTCTTATGTATATTGAATCCCGATAATTCCATGTTACGTAAACTAATATGTATAAGACACATTGTTCGAATACAAAGAAAAAAAAGCTATACTTCTACGTAATGTAGCAATATAGCTTTTTTCTTTTAGAAACAACAAATCAAATGTGCGACATAGCCTTCCAAATAGATCCAGAGGGCTGTTCATCTATTCCAAACCTCACTGCCATTTCTGGGTTGGTCCTTATATCAGATGTAGTGAGTAAGAAACCCACATTAGTGCATAAAAAAGGGAAATTAATGAAATTTTTACATAAAAATACTTAAATATCTATTTAATTGAGGTAATATAGAATCGGTAGCTATTAACTTAGTAATCAATAATGACTAAGTACATGACTGAACCAAGGAGATGAAGCTTATGTCAGGATCGACACAGGTGGCTCGTTCCCACCTTAGTGCTGCAGCCCTCGTGATTTCAGGAATATTATTTGTACTTTACCCAGCGATCCGTCCCTTTTCCGATGAAACATCCTTACAAGGCGCCGCAGCTTTCGCCTCTGCCGAATGGCTGGTGGCGCATATTCTAGCCATGATCGCTTTCACACTACTACCGCTTGGTTTACTTGGGTTTTATAACTCCTTACAAGAGGGAGCCGTGAAGTCGCTAGCGTATTGGTCTGTCATCATATGTTGGATAGGGATAGGTCTAACTTTGCCTTTTTATGGAGGAGAAGCGTACGGTCTACACGCTTTAGGGCAAGAGGCAATAAAGCAACAGAACCCCGCTTTGATTAGCCTAGCAGCTGACGTTCGTTCTGGTGCAGGTCTTGTTATGTTCCTGATAGGACTCCTCCTACTCGCCATTGCTGCGGTTATACTTGCTATCGCGATTTGGAAGTCCGGCAGGTACCAGAAATGGAGCGGCATCCCCTTCACTTTTGGAATGTGGCTGTATATTCCGCAATTCTTCGGTGGGCAACCGCTCCGAGTTGCACATGGACTGCTTGTCGCCCTTGGTTGTCTATGGATAGCGGTAGGCTTATGGAAGCAAAGCAACCAAAATAACAACCAGAAGACAAAGTCAAGCACTTACATCACTGGAAAATCCTGAATGTAGCTCTATTATCAGTCGGCTATTCAACTAGGTAGCTGGCAAAGATTTTCATAGTCTGAACCTGAAGATACAGATTGAAAAGCAAACAGATTCATCCTTTTTATGATAAACATCCTCCAATCAAACACAGGGGATTCTGGTGCAAAAAGCTCAACACAATTGCAAGCAATCTACTGATACTAGTTCATATCCTACGTTTTTGATAAATTACCTTTGCACCAGAAGCATTTTTGTTACTGAACTTACATTTCCTGCTCCATCTTTCGCTGCTACCTTCAACACCGCTCTCTTCTAAATTTGGACAAAAAACAAAATAGCATGGTACTTCCTGTTTCCTAAGCAGCAGGATTATTAATAACCCGAAGACATGCTTCTTCGGCAGTCCAACCAGTATAAAATATTTAATACAACTACGCAGCCTAGAGACACTATACACCAAAAGCAAATTGCATGTATCCAAAAGAGTTCTGCATAAGTTAAATAAATAGAAAAAATGAGTCCAATACTCAGAAGAATGCCGAGCAATAACCGGTTGATTTTATCAGAGAGAATCGGAATTTTGCATAATAAACTAAATACTGACAAATAAAACAAGATTCCCAGAAAGGAAACCGGCATCGAACCGATTTCCGCATACTGGCTGCTATTCACTGTTTGGCAGTCCCCAACCGGACAGACAAATCCCCCCAACTGTTTGGCAAAGTAAAGATAAACTGAAATCGCCCATCCAATGCCGGCAACCACTTGACCAAACAACCTTGTCATCCCGATCATCCCTTCTTCAGCTCATCCAGCATTTTTAAAAATTTCCCTTCATCGAAGCCATCCAGCCGCTGGATGACCTTTCCCTCTTCATCAATCAGATAAAAGGTTGGAAAGACTTTGATCTTTAAATCCTTCTGTATTTGTTCATCAGCGTAAACGATTGGAAACGGAAAAGCATGCTCTGCTTTCACCTGCCTATACGCTTCCTTCTCCCCTTTTCCAACCATCACAAAGTGATATTTTTGCAGAATGTCTCTGTTTTTCTCTAAGGTAGGATAGGTACTTTGGCAAACCTCGCAATCAATTCGGGCAACCATGACCACATAACGCTTTCCCTTCCATGATTCTAAACGAAATGAATCTCCTTCTACCTCTTCGCCGCTTATTTGCGGAAATGCCTCTCCTTGCTTAATTCCCCCCAAATTTAAAAAGACTTGCGCCACTACTCCCGGGTTATTCATAGCCCAAATTCCTACAAGGGGAACAATCGCCATCATAAAAAGTAGAATCCATCTTTTATTGCTCTTCATAAAGATACCCCCTCATTCTGTTGCTCGCTTATCCGGTTTCGGTAAAACTGCGCATAGTGCCCGTTGTTTTGAAGTAGTTCATGATGAGATCCCATCTCTACAATTTCCCCCTTATCCAGCACAATAATTGTATCCGCATCAAAAATGGTGCTTAAACGATGCGCAATCACGATACGGGTGCAGCACAGCCGGGCCAAATTCTCCTGAATACGTTGCTCTGTTGTAACATCTAGTGCACTTGTCGCTTCATCCAACAACAAAATGGCAGGCTGGTGTGTTAAGGCTCGAGCTAAGGCAATCCGTTGCTTTTGGCCGCCGGAAATATTACTTCCTGTTTCTGACAGCAATGTTCCATACTGCATTGGCATTCGCATAATATCCTCATGTATTTCTGCCAATTCAGCCGCCTTCCGGACCTGTTCGGGTTTCAATTCAGGATTATGAAAGGAAATATTTTCATAAATGGACCGATTGAAAACTGTCGTATGCTGCATTACTACCCCCATTTGTTTTCTTAACATTGTTTTGTCCAAGTTATTTACATTTTCGTGATCGAACCAAATAGAGCCTTCAGTCGGGGGATATAGCCCCAATAACAAGCAGGCCAACGTACTTTTTCCAGAACCGGATGACCCGACAATGGCCACCTTCTGACCGGCCCCGATATGAAGCGATACATTGCGAATGACCTTTGGACTAAATGGACTGTATTGAAAGCTCACATTCTCTAGTCGGATTTCCCCGTTGAGTCGATACACATCGCCTTCGCTTTCCTTACTCTGTTCAACAGGAGCGCCGACAATATCCATGATTCGATTAAAGTACGTTCCCATAACAGCCATTTGTGTTCCTGTCGTTACTAACGAATACAAGGGAACTAAAAATCCGATAGCAAGTGAATAAAACCCGAACATGGTTCCGACTGTCATGTTTTGTTCAAGCACCTGCCAACTTCCCATCCACAATAGAAGCAGCGGGGCAGCATATTTAAGTACAGAGTTGATTGTTTCCATATAAGCCGTTGTGAATCCACGCTTCTCGGCCGCTTTGAGCTGCTCCTGAAACAGTTTCGACCATTGCTCATAAGCAAGCCTTTCCGCCCCCTCCGATTTCACGGCCAAAATGCCATGTATCGCTTCCGTCAAATAACTGGCCGCCGCCGTTTGGCGGAGAATCTCTTCTTGGGTCAGACGCTTGATCTGTGGATTTCCGATAAGGAGCACCGCGACCTGCAGAGCTCCCACCAACAGAATATAGCCTGTCAGTATAGGGGAATATCTCAGCATATATAGCAAAAACATAATGACCAATCCACCGTCTAACACGATGTTGACAGTTCGGGAGGAAAGAATCTCGCGAATCATCATATTGCTGTTTGCCCGTAAAATCAGGTCACCGCTCGTTCTCAGTTGAAAAAACTGGTAAGGCAATCGAAGCAGCCGATCAAAAAATCGGCTCATCAAACGCAAGTCTAATCGGTTCTGTAATTGAACAAGAATCCTTCCTCGAAGCAAGGAAATAATGGTATACACTATCATTAAAGAAATCATGCCGATCAGCACTTGCCCCATATAAGTCGCATCCTCCGGGAGAATGACATAATCCAGCAAATACCTTGTAGCCATTGGTGTAATCAATGCCAGCAATTGAATCCATAGGGTCCAGACTAGTACGAAGGAAACCAACCAGGACTCGTTTTTGAGAAACTGAAGGTATTGACGCCAGACTGATTCTTTTTTCCATCTTGTAAAGGAAGGTCCTGGCTGCAAGAGGAGAACCGTTCCCGAGAATTCCTGTTCGAGTTCCTTCAAGGAGAGAATGCGCCGGCCGATTGCCGGGTCGATAATAAACACCCGATCCCCCTTGATTTTCTGCAACACGACAAAATGATCACCTCGCCAATGCAAAATAGCAGGTAAAGGCAAGTGTTGCAATTGTCCGGCTGCTGCCCTATGGCCGCTGCCCGTCATACCTAGGGATTGTGCAATATCCCGGAGAGTGCGCAGGTTCGTTCCATCCCTGCCCCCGCCGCCCCGGTCTCGAAGCTCCGATAGAGGGACTTCGCTTTTATAGTAAGAAAAAATCATTGCTAAACAGCATAAGCCGCACTCTGATTGCTCCATCTGTTCAATAAACGGAACCTTGGAGCGTCTGGTGATACGAACAGGATTTCTAGAAGCGGATTTCGTATCTTCCATTGTTATGCTCTCCTTTTTCTTTTCGTGTAGGGCCGGCCAACGTTAAAATAGAAGGAACAGCATCCGGGTCAGCAAGTCTTAACAGGCCGTAGCCAATTCCAGCCAATCCTGTCATCAATCCAGGTGTTTCTAATCCATGCGGAATACCGCAAATCCACCCGTTCATTTCAGCTTCCTGCAAAACGCGAGTTCCACAGGCTAAAGCTGTTCTTTTCCAGGACTCCTGTCCGGGAAGCTCTCCAGCGAGAAGCATTGTATCTATATTTCCTAAATCCCCGTGGCACAGGCAATGACTTACCCCAAAACCATTGCGCAGCGTCGTATCCAAAGCAATCTCAATCTCCTCCCGAATCGTGTCATCAGGATACAACTGGTAGGATTTGATCCTCCCCATCGCTATCCCAGCCGCCCCATGGCACCACTTAATCGCTGCCGTGCTGGCTGAGCGTTTCAATTCATCAGGACGAACATCAGCCCAGTTCCCGGTTTCATGCTCAAACAAAGTTCTTTCAAAGGCCAATGCCTGCCATGCAGCCTCTAGAAATCTTTCATCGCCGCTCACTTTAGACAATTCCATCAGGGCCCATGAAAAACCCGCTGCTCCATGCGCGAGCCCGCCTATCGGAACACACCCTTCCTTCTCAAATGCCCAGCCAATCCCTGTTTTTAGATTCCTAGCCTTATTGAGTAAATGATCTCCCGCTTTCCGGGCTATATCCAATGCTTCTTTGCTTTTGGTTAAATGATAGATTCTTAATGCTACTACGATTACTCCCGCAGAACCGGCCAGTAAATCGTACAGCGTATCCTGCTCAATCAGCGGTTCTATTTTTTGGAGCAAGCGCAAAGCCTGATCCATAAGCTCCGGTTCCTCCCACAACAAAGCTAAATGACTTAAGACATACGAACCGGCCGCCCAGCCGTTAAATGCGGAGATGGATGGCAAGGTGAAATCCGCTTCCCAGAAGCGATAGGCTGCCCGGATCGCCGCACGCGCCGCTTCTTCAAATACCGGATCCTCGCTTTCTTGCGATAAATAAGCAAAAAACAATGCCATTCCAAGAACACCATCGTACAGACTCGCGTCCATCGGAGTAAACATTAATTGTTCCCACTCATCGGACCCTAGCCCGATCCAGCATATATCACTTCCGTCTTCCCCCCAAATGGCCTGATCCAGCAAAGTCTTTCCGATTCCAACCGCAGCGTCCAGAAACTGCTTCCGGTCGGCCGGGTGCCTAGGCGTCTTCGATACAGCCCGTAAAGAAGTTGGGGAATTTGAAATATCTCTTCCGGCAATCGTTGTCATGGACATACGGATAAAGTGGCTTTGCTTCTTACAATCTTCTAAACTAAATCCTTGCAGTCTTTCAAGTACCAGCTCCAGAGCAGTTTGCTGGTAAAAATCTTGGATTCTCTTCCCTCGTCCATCCCACAGATCCCGTGAGTTTGCCCTGCTGTGAAACATAGGAATATCTCCCCGCAGCATATCCGCCGTTTCCGACGGAACAAGCCCAGCTATAGAAGGCTGATGCTCCACCGCCCGCCACATGAAGTCAAATAGTTGGACACGGGAGAGCCCTTCCTTCAAGTAGTTTGGATGCAGACTAGCATTAAGCATTGTTGCATAATTATACGTATGTCGAACAACCGAACGGACAGGATCATCAGCAAAGGACAGCAAAGGGCCTTCCTCTGTCATAAGCTCCTCTCGATAATCGATAAAGAGCTTGTAGGTTTGTTGAAATCCCTCAACAAGCTCTTCAATATACAACTCCGCCCTTACCTCTTCCCCATTCAACTTCGGACGATTGTGGCCGCCTTTTAAGAAGCCCTTCGCCTGCACTAATTTCATTTGATCTGTCCGGATATGCTCATAGCGGTAAACTGGCCGGGGCAGCTCTTGGCCTGCGCGTCCTCCGATTGCGCTTACCTCCATCCCGCGAAATGTCCCTGATTTAAACAGTGACACCGGCAGCATACCGGTCCTAAGGACAGATTGATTCAGGATTCGGGCCGCATTCTGCAATGCACTTGCTTCCGTCTCTTTCATCGGAGCTATATTTTGAAACAGCGCCTCGACATCAACCAGAAATGGATGTTCCCCGCAGGCCATCACATTTTCCAAATGAAAATCTGTTGCATATAGCAAATAAAGTACAGCTACATAGCCGCCCATCCGTTGGTAAAAGCGGCTGATTTGATCACGTGTTTCGCATCCTTGAGGCTCTATCCACTCTTCCCAGCCGTAGTCGGGACGAGACAGAATCTCTAAGGTACGAAATGCTGGATGGCTTCCCCGTTCATTCATCCAGCGGAGAAATTGTTGGAAGTGAATATCCGCAGATAGAGATCGAGGCTTATAAACAAGCTGTTCTCCTGAAGAAAAACGGAAAATCATGACACTTCGGCCACGGTTATGCTGATCCCCTGCCTTAGTATCAATGTCAACCAATTCACGAAAATCACCATTGAACATGTGTGTAATAGCTTCATGATCCTCTAAGAAGCGCTCAACCGCCTCCAGCAACGCAAAAACCAAATCATTTGTGCCCTCCGCTAGCAGACGGGCCAACGTCGGATACTCCTGCAGAAGCTGATATATCGCCTGTTTTTCCTGCAAATTCTCGCGTACAAATGATTCAAACCGGGCTTCTGGTGTATCCCCCTTCAATTTCTTTTGAATACGGGCTACATTCAGTTCGTAAACCAACACCCGACCAGCCATTGCATGAATATGCTGATGAACAGCTCTTACAAGAACAGAAACAAGCTCTGATATTTTAAAAGGCAGTTCAAGCCGAGACTTACTCCATTCTTGGCATTGATCCAGCACTTTCCTCTTCCCCCAGGCCATAAATGGAACCATAAACGGATAGAACGGGGATTGGGAACGATCGATTCTCTTAATCTCCTCTTCTGTTAAAGAAAGATCCACAGAAAAAATGCATTCCAAGATTTTAAGCCATTCTTTTTCTTTATATGGGATCGGTTCATTAGCTCCACCCAGGATTTTCTGAAACGCATGGTAGTCAAGGCCGTCTTCCTTTAAACGATATAGCAGCAATTCCGGAGTCAATCCCGTACGGCTGCACCATTGACGAACATGCCTTTCCCCATCCTGTTCCGGGATGGAGGAATTCATTTTTCGTTCTGTCAAATACAAAGCGTGATTCCAACTAAGAAGATTGGTATCAGAAGATTTGATTACCACCTGCATCACTCCTTACCCTTATTATGCTTATCAAAGGCAGGGGAATCTCCCTGCCTTCGTTTTGTTCGTTAACATCCGTAGCCAAATGTATAGGAACAAATCCAACTGCAAGGCATACCATCTGCTCTGCTTTTTGGCCGCTCATAAAAGAAGTTAATTATTAAACGGTCTTCCTTTTCCAACTTTGCCGTGCTATCAATTTTTCTTCTAACAGGTCCATTCACAATCTAATGTATAGGTGCAAATCCAACCACAGCCGACAGGTCTTCCTCCTGCCACTTGCTCCAATTCTTCATCACTCATAGAAGGGATCAATTCTTGAAGCTCTTCCTTTTTCCATTCCGCCATTTTGCATTCCTCCCTATAGTTTCTCTAGGGCCATTCGGCTCTTTGATTATGCAGGCAGCACTGCTTCTGCATCTGTAAACCCATCCTAAGGAAAACTTTTATATGAAGAAGGATGGTTTATGATCTCCCCTTCTTGCATGGCCCCGCATAGGCTTTATTTAGTCTCTAAAAAACCATAAAAATTCCCCAAATCCAATATAGCCAATTCTAAATGGACAGTTTATAATATTAGATTAGGAGAATTAACTAAAGCATCTTCTTAGCAAATAGAAATATTTTCAGAAGACATTATTACATAGCCATTCTGGTTCATGGCACGTTCTTTTTTCTATTACTCTTTGCTGAGTCTTTAATTACCAAAGACAGGGGAGTCCCCTGTCTTCATTCTTGTTAGCACCCGCAGCCAAATGTGCTCCAATCACAGTCCAATGTATAGGAACAAATCCAACCGCAAGGCCGGCCGCCTGCTACCTGTTCCAACTCTTGATCACTCATGGAAGGGATTAGCTCTTGAAGCTCTTCTTTTTTTAATTCTGTCATTTTTAATTCCTCCTAATATTTTTATTTGAAAGCCGACTGGCCTTCGATCAACCAGGAATTTTTTTTCCTGATCTGACAATTTGATTATAAAAGGAGTCATTTGATAAAGGGAGGATGATTTATTATCACCCCCTGCCCTAAGCTAATCATCATACCGGGACATTCTGGAAGGTTCCACTAGGCTCAACATGGCAAATACGATATATACTACTTTTCCGATTGTAATTGTCAAAATATTTAAAATTTTATTAGGCATATACACATTAGGAAATATCCTATAAGGAAATCACGAGAAACTATTTCAAGGGGGATATCTGCATGACTCTATTCTATATAGGCATGTTCACTGGGTTATGG
Source organism: Ectobacillus funiculus (assembly GCF_004138295.1). GTDB lineage: Bacteria > Bacillota > Bacilli > Bacillales > Bacillaceae_G > Ectobacillus > Ectobacillus funiculus. Next base: position 22,320 of record NZ_SCFM01000040.1, read on the forward strand.
ATCATTGGAACCGTTTTATTGGTGAACAACTATAAAAATAAATATACCTGTTGGATGAGCGCCTTGTTCATTATCGCAGGATTTGCCAGCTTTTCTGTTGTGGTGAACCAAACCGTGCTCCCATTCTTGCGGGAACAGGAGGATGGATCTTTTTGGGTGATTGAGTCCATCCGCATTATGACGATTGTACTTTGGGGAATAGAATACCACTTTCTCCCCTACCTATTCTTAATGAGTGGGATTGTTTTTACAGATCGTTTTTCACGCAAACTGCAAAATGGGCTGGCACTTCTCCTTTTAATCCCGATTATTCTCTACATTATTTATGTTCCGCCCATCTACCCAGAGGCAAAATTCGGAGGAACTCTCTTCAAAATTTTATCGGGCGCCTATTTTGGTGGCGGTGTTCTCTTTTATACGATCAGTTATATAAGGGAGAACAATCCTTCCAACAGGAGAAATCGATTCAGAACGAATTTTGTGGTCATCGCCATTTGCTTTGTGTACGCCTCGGATTATTATGGCCTGAATTATTTCCTAATTGGTAAAAGGAGCTTGGAAATATCAAGCAATAATTTATGGCAGCTTAATTTTCTCATTGTCATCTGGCTCATCCTGTTTTTTATTTACTTCAGTCTGAGATATGGATTTATGGGGATCAAGCTGCGCATTGAACAGCAAAAATTGGATTTTTCTATGCGATCACTCACGCAGGGGACTGCCATCCTTAACCATACATTGAAAAATGAAGTACAAAAAATCAATTACTTAAGCGAGAAAATCAGGGATTCTATCTCCAAAGATTGTAAGGACGAAGCATTGCAAGACATTGCAAGCATACTGAAGGTTACGGATCACATGCTGAGCATGGTCACCAGAATGAAGGAAAAAGCGGATGAAATCATCTTAAAGGAACAACCTCAGCAGCTGAGGGCGCTGTTAGACATGCAACTATCCTCCCTAGGCGCCATTTTGCAAGAAAAACATATCTTATTTCTCAAGGATTATCGGGTAGACCCGGAGCTTGTTTGCGATCCTGTACATATCCGGGAAACCTTCAGTAATATCTGCCTGAATGCGATTGAATCAATGGAGGAAGGAAAGGGTTGTTTGGAGATTACCCTAGCTGAATGGAAGAAAGACGTGATCATTTGGGTTAAGGATAATGGAACCGGCATCTCAAAGGAAAATTCCACTAAAGTATTCGACCCTTTTTTCACTACAAAAAAAGGGCCATCCCACTATGGACTAGGTCTTAGCTATTGTTACAGCGTCATGCAAAAGCATGGAGGGAACCTGCAAATTCTAAAAAGCGAGCCGGGGGAAGGCACCCTTATGGAGCTCCGCTTTCCTCGAAAGCGGGTTCTACATTGGAGAACAGATTCATTGAACTCCTCTGCCCAGGGGGTGACAGAATTTCACCCTCCCGTAACTTGAACTATTGTCGTACACTAATTGAAATTGATTCTACTAACAAGGGGGGACACAAATGGGACACGTGATTAGAGTCATGCTGGTCGAGGACGATGAATTTTGGCGTCAACAGCTCTCTTCAGATTTAAACAAGGAAGAAGATATTCAAGTGGTCAAAGCGGCTGTTACCAAGCAGGAAGCCCTGGAAGCCTTCCAAACGATGGAAATCGATGTGATTTTAATGGATATCAATTTGACCGAAAATCAACTGGACGGCCTCGACGCCACTAGGGATATTTCGATGAATAAAGAGCTAAACACTAAAATCATTATGCTTACTTCCCTGACAGATAAAGAGATTATTTTAAAATCCTTTCAAAACGGCGCCGTTAATTATATTACAAAGTCGAGTTTTCAGGATATTGTAAAGGCCATACGGGAAGCTTATGCCGATGTGCCTTCTATTCATCCAGATGCCGCTCCAGTAATGCGGCACGAAATCCAATTGATGCTCCTTACGCCAAGTGAGCGAGAACTCTACGAATTACGGGAAAAAGGATATAATAAAACACAAATGTCACAGATGCTTCATAAATCGGTGAATACTATTAAAACTCAGCTACGAAGTATCCGGAATAAGTTATTAAAATAACAACTACAATTTAGAAAAAAGCAACTACTGTCCAATTCATTGGATTCAGTAACTTTGCGGTGCATGATCGAGCAGCTCGCATCGGGTACAATCCACAAGCAGATGATGAAATTGAGATTCTAGAAAGTAAGATTCCAGCATTTTAACCCAGTAAACAGCCGAAAGATGTGGTTAAACAAGGAATTACATCATCCAAAAAAGATGGCCTTCTAGCTTGAACTAGGAAGCTCTCTTTTTTGGCTTACATCTAAATATAAAAATAATATCCATTTTTCTTGATAATAAGTTTTAACTTACTTAAATTATTACAGCAATTGAAATTACAACTCCGAATCATCTTAAAAAATAGGTTAGTTAAGGAATTTGCACTAACTCCTTCCCTGTCCTACTTGCTGCTTTTTTTCATCCGCTCTTCCTCATATGATCTTCGTAAACCCTTGCGGTTAGGCATGGGCATGTTATCAATCTCTGTACTAAAAGTAAATAGGGTCATAAAAAGCCGAATTCCCTCCTACATCACAATCCCTCTAGACACAAAAAGACGTTACGACTCCGACATCCTGAAAAATCATGAAAGAAAACCTGACATAAACTCACATCGTTCGGAAAATCAATAGTATGATACTTGTATCACTACTAGCCATAACACAAGGAGGATGACCAATATGAAGTTGCATCTAGCTAACCTAAAGAAAAATACTCTCTGTTTATTAGAAGCTGTTTATGTATATCTCCTATTTATTACCATGGAAACAAGAATGACCTTTGAAAATATCAACAGGGCAAAGTAGAAACTCCCCCATTTATCATCCAATTAAATCTTATATACGCTCTGTATCGTAATAATGAATATAAGATTTCCCTCAGTTGATTTAGGTTGTTCATAAAGATTAGGAGCTAACTTCAGGTTTCGTTCATTTCCTGTTTTAAAAACAGTTGAATTGGTTATTATTTGCACTACTAGCTAACCACATAACCACTTTTTCAAGTATGCATTCTCCATACGTAAACGCTTATTCTCCACTTGTAATGCCTCTAAAGAGCCTGGTACAGGCTGATTCTTCTGTTCTTTCTTCTTCATGATGGATGCCCCTTTGCTTTTGTTGTAGAGCATCAATCTCTCCTGTATCAAACAATTGCTTCCACTTCCATACTGTACTGTCAGAAGGAATGTTGAAAACCACTGCCGTTTCTGTCGTAGACGTCCCTGTTCGTTCTAAGTAATTCAGTGCGTCCATTTTAAACTCCAAAGAGTGATTTGTATATCGTTGTCGAAAGGCTGTCGGACCATTTTTACGAAATTGCCTTACCCACTTCTTCAACATTGTCGTGTTCAAATTGTGTTTTCGAGCTACGCCCTTGTAGGAATCCTTCCCCTCCAAATACTCTTGAACAGCCTTTAGTTTTGTCTCCAATGTATATTTGGTCATAGAAAAACCGCACCTCCAATTGTTAGACGTGTCTAACAATTGGGGGGGCAGTTCATTTTATACATCCCCTTTTTTCTTACTATTCGTATCCAGCTTTTATATTAATGATATTATCCAACAGAAACAGCATTAATACTTCTTATTGCGATACGAACAACACCAGGAAAACCATTAAAATTAGTAAGAAGTACTGTACCATTTTGAAATCCTTGAAAAATGCCGCTTGCGGGTCTCTGGGCATCAAATTGTAAAACAACACGAGTCCCTGGACTTAATGTTCTAAAGAATTGCACAAGATTACTAGTTCCAGCAACGTTATTTCTATTATAACTATCGTAACTTATAATAACTCACCCCCTTAATTAGCTAGTTAGCACATCGTTAGTACATCATATGCTAGTTTTGTAGATAAGGTATAGGTGAAAGTAATAAATATCAATATTTTAGTGGATAAACTGCGCATATTCGTCATGTCGCGTAAACTATTAGAGTTTAGCAGCCAACCGAATATGACGTTAGAACGGTCTGTAAAAGCTGCAATGACATGGGGTTTGAAGATGATATCACGAGCTAAAGAACCGTTACAGTCATAAAATGAACGTTACAACGATATGATAGAACACTTCATACGCCTAAAAGAACATAATAAAAGACAGGAAGCTTTTGATCGAGAGCTACTGAAGAGAAGCAAAGTCGGATTGCAAAATTATTTGGAAAATAAAAAAGAAAACAGGCCCAAAAAAACAATGCCATCTGCGAAGGCATTGCTTTTTTATATGGGGGAACCCTTCTAAAGAATGAAAAAAGGTTCAGTTATAAAATGCACAAATACGTCTTATATCCCTAGATGAGGTAGCACACGCGTTTGAACGTTTTTATACGTTATAAAAATAAAGAAAACTCGCGCGGATTGGCGAACCCTGCCCTTGGGCGAAGACAGAGACGCAGCCCTACTTATACTGTACTCCTAAAATTTTTCACTACGTCGCATTGTCTTCCGGCTAGAAATTTATCCTTTCTTAAAGTGTAAAAAACCACCCTTTGGGAGCTATTTGTTGACATATATTCGAAAGCAAAAGTAACGGACATCAGCCCTCTCCCACTAAATTTATGCACAAAAACATTAGCAATTACAATTAGACATGCATACGCTATAATGTAACGACAAAACTTCAGATTCAGGGAGGGAACATAATGAGATGCTTCTGGAGTGGGAGAGAAAATTGCAGCTGTTGTCCTAAGGAAAAGAAAAAGTCCTATGACTATTCCTATAAAAAATACTATGTTGAAAAATGTCATTGCAAATGCTGTTTCGAACCTTACTACAAAAAAGATGACAACTGTGACCACAAAAAAGATTATCATACCCATCATAAATGCGATGACTGTAACCGCAAAAAAGATTACCACGTCCATTATGAATATGATGACTGTGACCACAAAAAAGATTATCATACCCATCATAAATGCGATGACTGTAACCGCAAAAAAGATTACCACGTCCATTATGAATATGATGACTGTGACCACAAAAAAGATTATCATACCCATCATAAATGCGATGACTGTAACCGCAAAAAAGATTACCACGTCCATTATGAATATGATGACTGTGACCACAAAAAAGATTATCATACCCATCATAAATACGATGACTATGACCACGAAAAAGATTACCAAGCTCAGCATAAATATGATGACTATAGTCGCAACGGAGATTACTACTCTTATTATAGACTGTAGTCACAAAAACACTACTAATCGAATTGAGTTAGTTTAAACCGCATTTTGTAATGTGGTTTTTTCTTTTTTTAGTTGGGCTACCGTTAGGCTATCATTCATCACTGGAAGTTCGACTATCTGCTGCATCGGTGAAATAAAATTGTAATAAATTGCTTCTCTCTAATGCATAGTAAGTAGTATCGAGCTGAAGGAGCTATAACATATCGAAAATATAGGTAAAATTATGCTTCGAACAAGGGAGTTTTTATGAAGAAAAATATAGGTACACAAAAGACCGGGCTATTAAAAGGACTAATATTAATAACAAAAATATCTTTAGCTTCCGGAGTATCATGGGAATTATCGAAAATGCTAGGATCAAACCATCCCTATTTGGCACCATTGACCGTTATTCTTTCTATACAAGAAACTGTCCAGCATTCTGCCATATATGCTTTCTACAGAATTATCGGCACTATTTTTGGAATTGCTGTTACCATTTTTATTATTAGCCATTTAGCGATAAACGGATGGACGATAGGATTATTACTGTTAGGAGGAATGTTGCTCCCAGTGATACTAAGGGTACATAAAACCATCATACATCAAGTGGCTTTAACCATTTTATTAGTCTTTGTCTTCGTGCATAAAACAAATTATTATGTCTCAGATCGAATCAAAGATACTATCATAGGAGCACTGATTGCTATTATCATTCATATGGTGGTTTTTCCACCCAATTATGTGAAAGAGGCTCAGCAGACATTACGTCAATTTGGATTTCATCTTGTACAACTGCTTGAAAAAACAGCTCATTGGGTAAATACTAACTGTGATCCTGTTAAAGGACAACATTTAAGAACTGATATAACAAAGCTACTTCAGGAACTTCATCAGGTGCAAAAAGATTTTAGGATGGCAGAAAAAAGTTTGAAACTAAATCCATTTGTTAAGAATAAAAAACAACTATTAAAACAAAACGAACAGTTCCTCTCGCAGTTAAAGACAGGATATACTTATATTTCCAATATACTAGACACATTCAGTGATTGGTCCAAAACCGATTTTATTTCAAAACTTGACCAACAACAATGGACTACTCAATTACAAATGATAGGGGCATACATAGAAAAGCAACTCAAAGAGGAGCCTGCAAACTATCAAGATCCTACGATTTTTAAATCCGGCTTAGACTTATCTTCGATTTCTATACAAATCAATATCTCATCAGAATTAGAGCCCTATAGATATCAATTAAGTTTATATAATGACACACTCAAATTCATTCAGAGCTTAAGAAAAGGACAACAATAACCAATAGAAGGGCTCCTACTATAAGGGAGTTTTTTTACACTGTAAAAAAATATAACTTTCCAGGGCAATGTCTAGCTCCCAAGGCCCAAAATGGCAGACCTTAGGAGCTTTTCTTATGTTGTATACTCTATACATGTTCAGTTTACATCATCTCCACTTTTCCGAAGTCAAGCAAAGCCTATTCTGTTCTGATTATTGGTTTGAATTGACACTCCCACAGCTGAAGCAGTGGGATTCTAGACCCCACGCCGTTAGACATAACGTTTCTCAACGGTCAATCTGTACGAGCATTGACTATTTTCTCATGAATTTTCGCTACTTTTTTACGTTGTTTATTCCAATTAGAGCTATTGTATTTTCGTCTTGATAGAATTTGTTGTGCTTTTACTAGTTTATTTTCTAATTTCCTTAACCACTTTGGATTTTTAACTTTCGTTCCATCAGAAAATACAGCAAAATCTTTTAATCCAACATCTATACCCACTTGAAAGAGTGAAGGTTGTACAAATTCAATTTCTTGCTCTGTTAGGAGCGAAACAAAATACTTTCCTGCTGCATTCATACTGACTGTAGCAGACAAAATTCTCCCCTTTACTTGTTGAGTGGAAACAAATTCAACGAGCCCTAACTTTGGGATTTTCATAAAACGGTCTTTTTCAATTCGAATCGTTGGACCACTTTTACTATAGTTACATTTGGATGTATAGGAATGCACCTCATTTTTCTTACTTTTAAACTTGGGTTTCCCTTTCTTCTTTTGGTAGTATTTTTTAAAGGATTCCCCTAAATCTTGTAGAGAGTTTTGCAAAGCAGTAGAATCTGCTTCTTTCAACCAATCCAATTGTTTTTTCAGTTCTGTTAACTCTTTTTGTTCTTTCGCTGTATTAAAAAAATCCGATTTCCATCGATTTTCAAGAAGTTGTCCGTTTTGAACCATTTCCTCAGTTATATATCAATAAGCATCTTTTTTCTTTTGAGCACCTAAAGCTAGGTTCCAAATATAACGACAGCATCCCAACGTTTTATGTATTAATATTCTCTGTTCTTCAGTGGGATAGATTCTAAACTTATATCCTTTGTGTATGTTCACTCCCTCACCACTAGTACATACGTTCTGTTTTTATTATACAAAATAAGGAAATATTTGAAAAGTAGTTTGAATAGAAAAAATAAAAAAATCAAACAATTGACGTACCTAAAGGTACGCCTTGTTTGACCTCACTTTCATCCCACACCTAAAGGAGTGGGCTTTCCCGTTCGGAAAATCTGTAAAATAGTATCGGGAGTCGATGTATTTAAGAGACTGCCAAAAACCCTCCAGTTCAACGACCTGGAGAACTTTTGTGTTCACATAAGCATTCTGATCTTAAACTGTAATACATTCTTGTTTATCTCTTCTATATTTCTATCCTATTATTTTTGCACTAGAGTCATTTGTGAAATATGATCCGGATTTTATAGGTTCAAGGATTGAAAGAATTCTGTTAAGGAAAACCCTAATGCGAGACAAATCTTCTGCAAAGATGATATTGTCGCACCACGCTGGCCTCGCTCAACCATTCCAATAAAGTTTTTATGCAATTGAGATTTTTCAGCAAGATCCGCCTGAGAAAGCCCATTACTCATCCTTGTTGTTTTAATCGTATTTCCTATTTTTATTAATAATTCCTTTTCCATTTAGATCCCCCTTAATACATCACATTATAAGATAATACCAATGACTTCCTCTTATCCTCTTCGTTACGTGCATCTAAGAGGATTTTTCCGATCGTTACTCCTTCCAAATAGCTTTTTAGAAGATAGAGCCCGAATACATACCGGTAAGTAATTGAAGGATTGCCACAAAGGTACGAGCTTATTAAAGAGTAGGAAAGAGGAGTCTCCCCTCTTTCTTATCGTTAGTTCAGTTGACATAAAATTTGGAAGCGGGAGTTAAAATCTTTTATATTTTGTATAGTCCTATTTTTTTAGTCTATAAGGTACGGTAGTTACAATCACATTTTTTTGATAAATAAGGTAAAGTCTTAATAGTAAACTTGATTGGTTATGCAATGCATCATGCCATCTCTTCTTTGTAATGAATTGTGGAATCAGTACGGTTACTGTGTGATTGCTTTCAGCAGCCTTTTTCATAGCCAAATCGATAAACCTAGCAATAGGTCTCGTCAAACTCCTATATTCGGAATGTAGCGTGACGAGACGAATATCTGGCTTCCATTCCTTCCATTTTTCCTCCATCCGTTTCTCGCTTTCAGGATCAAAAGCGACATAAACGGCAATGACCGTATCACCGGTTAACTTGGCATAGTTCAAGGAATTTTCGACTACTTTTGTAATCCCTGCAACGGGCACAATGACAACATTTCCTTCCCACTGCAAGACTTCTTCTTTACCTGGTGCGATCCTCAGCTGTTCTCCCACGGCCTCATAATGATTTTTAATTTTATGAAACGCGTAGATAATGATTGGCAAGAAAATCAGGACAGACCAGACTTGAGCAAATTTTGTAATGAAGAAGATGAGCACAACCGTTAAACAAATCAATGTGCCAATTAAATTGACAATCATTTTATACAGCCAACTAGCAGGTTTTTCTCTGATCCATTTTACGATCATACCTGTTTGCGACAGTGTGAAAGGAATAAATACACCAACTGCGTATAACGGAATGAGTTGTTCTGTTTCCCCTCCAAAAGCAACAATCAGCAAAATAGATGCAATACCAAGTATGATAATCCCATTGGAATAGCCAAGTCTATCACCGCGAATCAGAAACATTCGCGGTATGTACTTGTCTGTCGCTAAGTTAACCGCTAGCAACGGAAAAGCAGAAAAACCGGTATTCGCTGCAAGTACGAGAATCAGAGCAGTAGTTCCTTGCACAATGTAATACATAAAATTTCTTCCAAATACTGCAGATGCCATTTGCGATACTACTGTTTCCTCATGTTTAGGTGTGATTCCTAACCAATAGGCGAGAAACATAATACCAGAGAAAAGAATGGCTAAGATGAATCCCATCATCACTAATGTACTGACGGCGTTTCTTGCAGCAGGTTCTTTAAAGTTAGGGACGGCATTCGAAACCGCTTCTACTCCGGTAAGAGCAGAGCAACCAGATGAAAAGGCCCTGAGTAATAAAAATAAACTAATACCAGGAACTACTGTCCCTACTGGTGTATGTACATTAGTTGGTGCTTGCCCGCTTAGTATTTGCCACACTCCTGTACCGATGAGAATAAGTAACGCCAACACAAATAAGTATACAGGATACGCTAGAACAGAGGCTGATTCTGTTACACCCCTGAGATTCAAAATTGTAATTAATACAACTAATGCAGAGGCAATTGCCACTTTATGATCATGAAATTGCGGGAACGCTGATGTAATAGCATCTGTTCCAGCTGATACACTTACAGATACAGTTAAAATATAATCAACTAATAAAGACCCTCCAGCAATAAGCCCAGCATTTTCCCCTAGATTATTTCTTGAGACAATGTAAGCACCCCCGCCGTGGGGATACGCATAAATGATCTGGCGATATGACAAAATCAGGGCAGCTAGAAGAACTAACACCCCAATGCCAATCGGGACCGAATACCAAAAGGCAATGAGACCAATGGTAGATAACACAAGTAAAACTTGCTCTGGTCCATAAGCGACAGAAGAAAGAGCATCTGATGATAAAATGGCAAGAGCCTTTAATCTCCCTAGTTTTTGTTCTCCTAATTCCCTCGTTTTGAGTGGTCTTCCAATCAATGCTTTTTTTAACATGGAATAACGCACAACGTTTCCCTCCATAAAGTTATAAAGTAAGAATCAATCTATTACACTACAAATCTAATCCGTTCAACTACAACGACTGTGATACAATCATCCTTTAATGACGCCTAATACCATAAATTTATCTTTTGATCAACACAAAAAGAACACTAAGGCGGTTCTCAGTGTTCTTTTCAGACAACACAAAGCAAACCTCCTCTCCAAACGCTGATGAGGTTAGCTGTCGGATTCGGGCTTTGAGAGTAGCCCTACCTTCTTTCGAAGGATTCACCCCAAGTGACAATGCACAAAAATGGGTCCCCCACTCCTTATGGATTAAGCGGTATAAGGTATGATTGAATGTAGATATTAAGTTAATTCTCTAGATAATATACTCCTGTAAAAATTATTTGTAAAGTAAGATTGTATTAATTCTTTGTTAATGACACTGTCCATCCATTCAATAAAGAACATTGAGATGCTTGCGAAATGGCAGAATGACATAATGGAATTTTTAACAATTTCTTGTATGAATTCCCAACCCAAAACAGATGATAATACCTGTTGAACATTTATACTATGGAGGAGTTCGTATGAAGAAAGTATTAGCTATTACCCTGACGTTTTTAATGTTACTCCCGGTGACGAGTCACATGACTCTGGCAGCACCACCTGAGAGCGAAGTTAATCAGATTCTGAATGAGCTGGGATGGACCCGGCAGGAACTAGAAGACTATTTGTCCTTTTATGAAATGAACCTAGATGATTTTGAGACAGCCGAGGATTTACAAGCTATGTTAGGAACTCCTATCACAGACGAGAATCTGAACGATTTGCTCAAGGACTACAGCTTAACTCGTGAACAACTTAACTCGTTATTAGCGGAGTTTGGAGAGAGCTTAGATGATTATAAATTTATTGAAGACTTAGATAATGCTGTTGATTTTTATGTAAACCACGATGAGGAAATGGAAGAATCAGAGGCACTCCTCTCCCAGATTGGATTAACGGAAGAAGAAGTTGACCGTTTTTTTAATTATCTGATCTCCTTAGACGAAACGGCCTTAGAAACAGAAATGGAAAACATCGAAAAGAACTTAGCGCCATTTATGGAAATGGAAGATTTAACGCAATTAACTCCGGAACAAGAACAAGCGTTGGCAGATATTTGGAAAGACATGCTGAATGCGTTCCACCTGAAAGCGAATTTCTATCTCGCAGGGAAAAACGGAACGAAGACCGCTGTCTCGTTCCAAGATCTGATGAAGCTTGAGACACTGAACGGGAAGCAATTGCTAGTCGAATTATCTGATTTACAAGGAAATCTGCTTCTTGATATGCAGTTATCAGAGGAAATGCTAAGTTCTGACTTCCTTTTAGATTCTGGAAGTGAATTAGCCGATGTTGGGGATTTGGCAGGTGAATTAACGGATCAGCTGCATTCTGGCAAGCTGCCGAATACAGCTTCTCCTTATGGACGCAATATAATGGTAGGCTTCATCCTCATTTTACTCGGGTCGTTGTTTTACGTTCGCTTCAAAAATCCAGAAAAGGTTTAACTATACGTATGTGGCAAAGACTTGTTTCAGCAGGAGTCATCCTCATGGGCTTAACCATACTACTGTATAATTCATACTGGTTAACAAAAGGACTGACGATGTATGAGGAGCCTAAAAGGATGTTGAACCAAAGCGATATTAAACAGGGGAATCATCGTATACAAAAGCTACATGAAGATACACCTGAAATCGGAGAAAAAATTGGAGTTTTAACAATCCCCAAACTAGAACGGTCAATCCCGATTTATCAAGGAACCGATGAAGAAATCTTAAAAAAAGGGGTGGGACATTACGCACGTAGTGTCCTACCTGGCAACAAGAATAATGCAGTACTATCAGGACATCGGGATACAGTCTTTCGGGAGTTAGACAAGGTCGGCAAACATGATACATTGATCGTGACCACCGAGGCAGGGGAATTTTTGTATAAAGTTAAAAAGGTGAGAATTGTTGATAAAAATGACCGTACCGTCATTGTACCAAAGCCTAAAAGCACTCTAACAGTAACAACCTGCTACCCATTTAGCTTCATTGGAGACGCACCTAAAAGATATGTGTTAGTAGCGGAGTTATTAACTAAAAAGTAACTTACAAAACATTGAATTCCCCCCTCCTACGCCACGCTTAGAGGTAGGGGATCCCTAAGTATAAAAACCTTTCAGCCTCTAATTGATTAGGCTCCGCCCGTCATTCCAACGCTTGGCAGTCCAAACGACTTTGCAGCAAACCTCCTGCAAGGTGAATCCGTTTGCGATTGCTAAGCCTTTTCTATTTTTAGAAGCATTTATGTCAGCGTTGTCTTCCTAACCGCAAGATTCACACTTAAATGATGTTTGTATTTTTCGGTTCTCTTTCGCTGTAATGTGCCATCATTATTAATAAATTCATCTACAAAGATAAAAATATAATATTTCTTCATTTCACCGGTTATAAAGAAAAAAGATTATGTTAATGCTTTTGCACCAAAACTCTTTGTTGTATGAGACGAGACAGTTAGAGGATATATAAAATAAGGTTCTCATATATACCAAAATAGTAAATAAGTACCTTATAAGTATAAATGTATTATATTATCTAACTAGTACCAATTAAATGTAGAAAAGTTTGTTAAATTTTGAGCACTACAACCACACTTTTGGTGAGCCCTGTCCCCTCCCCTAGGCGAAGACAGAAGAGCAGCCCTACTTATACTGTGTTCCTAAAATTTCTGACTACGCCGGACTCACTTCCAGCTAAAAATTAATACTTTTTAAAGTGGAAAAATTAACAAATGCAGGAACAGCAATAAGGATGGTGACTTAATTCATGGATAACGAAAAAGTTTTAATTATTGAAGACGAAACAAAAATTGCGAGAATCATTAAGCTAGAGCTTGAACACGAAGGGTACAAGGTGGAAACAGCTGAAACCGGCATAACAGGTCTTGAAAAGTTTAGTAACAATCAATGGAACCTTGTATTACTAGATGTTATGTTACCTCAGTTAAACGGGATGGAAGTACTTCGGAGAATTCGGGCTTCAGGGGATATGACACCTGTCATCTTATTAACAGCAAGGGATTCTATTCCTGATAAGGTAAGCGGGCTTGATCATGGAGCGAATGATTATATCACAAAGCCGTTTCAAATTGAGGAGTTGTTGGCAAGAATCCGTGCGTGTTTACGAATCAATCAAATGATGGAAAAACGGATAGACGAGCAAATTTTAACTGTGGCAGATTTAAAGGTTGATAAAAAAACACGAATGGTAACACGCGACACCACAAATATTGAATTGACGCCTCGAGAATTCGATTTGCTTGTTTACCTGATGCAGCATCAAAATCAAGTACTAAACAGAGAGCAAATTTTAACGCATGTCTGGGGCTTTGATTACTATGGAGAGACAAATGTCGTAGATGTATATATTAGGTACTTGCGCAAGAAAATTGATTATTCCTTTGATTCTCCACTTATCCATACAGTGCGTGGAGTCGGATATGTTGTAAAGGAATAATATTTTATGAATATCCGAAATAAAATCCATTTGTTCTCAACTGTTTGGCTGCTATTGATCAGCCTTGTAATTAATACATCCATTTATTTTTTATTTTACAAAATTACAACGAACGATAAATTAAATCATGTTCGTTTACAGGCTGAAACTACTGCTGCAGCAGTGAAATCTGCTACGAGTCACACGAATGTATCTGATATTTTAAAAGCACGTTTACCGTTGGATGGAATGATTCGTGTTGTGAATGAGGACTCACATTCCATTATAACCATTACAAAAGAAACGAAATTTACGGAACTTACACCAACTTTTAAAAACTCACAATCAGTTGAATTAAAACCAATCAATAAAATTCAATATGCCATTGCAAGTTTTCCAATCATATGGAGCGATGGAAGCATTGTGATGTTAGAAGTTACAGAAAGTTTGGCATCTACATATGACAGTTTGAAAATCTTGAAACTCGTGTTAACTGTTGCTTCACTTGTTGTTCTCATTCCATCATTTTTAGCTGGCAGAATGCTCAGCAATATCATTTTAAAACCAATCAATTCCATGATTGAAACGATGGAGGAGATTCAACGAAAGTGCATATTTAAAAGGATTGAGCTAAAAACACAATCAAAGGATGAATTATATAAATTGGGAAGCACGTTTAATAAGATGATGGATATTTTGGCAAAAAACTTTGAAAAACAACAACAATTCGTTTCTGATGCTTCTCATGAATTAAAAACACCGCTAACTATCATTGAAAGCTACGCAAGCATGCTGAAACGATGGGGAATGAACGACCACGATCTATTAGAAGAATCTGTGGAAGCAATCTATTCAGAAGCTGTCAGAATGCAAGAAATGACAAAGCAAATGCTGATGCTTGCAAATCATGATGCAGAATGGAATTTAGATATACAAGAGGTAAACCTTGTTTCCCTTAGTAAAGAAACAAGTAAACTCCTTAAAAATGTTTATGACCAGAACATTTCTGTATACGCTCGATATGATAGAGTAATTGCAAGTGCAGATGAGCAGAAAATGAAGCAACTATTATTTATCTTGCTTGATAATGCGTTAAAATACAGTACATCATCTATTGAGCTACATGTTGGCTATGAGAACGATCACATTTTTCTCACCGTAAAGGATCATGGCATCGGTATACCGAAGGAAGATATCCCCCATATTTTTGATCGCTTCTATCGGGTCGATAAAGCGAGAAACCGAGAAACTGGCGGAGCTGGGCTAGGTTTAGCAATTGCAAAACGAATTGTAGATTCTCATAGAGGAAACATAGATGTCGTTAGCAAAGAAGGAGAAGGAACCAGCTTTACTGTAACTTTACCGAAATAATCAATGATTTCTCATCCATTTTTCATGCTTTTTAAGAGAAAATATCATGTTTGTTATTGAAAGAAAACTTTCTTATCAGGTGAAATCATATGAACCCCAAAACATTTGTTTTTCTTTTCAGTCTTCTCATAGTTGTGTTCATTGTTACCGATGTTCAGCAACTATTTGCAAATAAGGACCAAGAGATGTTGACTGCTGCAAAAATAAAAACAAGCATTAAAACAAAATATCCAGGAACAATCAAGGATATAAAGCTTAGTGAAACAGACGGAAATCAAATATACATAGTAGATTTACAAGATCAGCATAGGGCATATGCATTAAAAGTAGATGCTTATTCAGGGACGATTTTACATTTAACACAAGTGAAAAAAGATACATCTAAACATTCAGTAAACATTGAAAACGGAGTGAGTGCCGCTCTTGCTTCTGGAGAAGAGAAGGATGAAGAGTTGGCCAACAATGCAACGCCTCAAGTGGCAATTAGTTTAGATAACGCAAAAGAAATTGCCCTTTCTAAAGTAAAAGGAACATTCAATAGCATTGCTTTAGAGGATAAAAATGGTTCCTTTATATATGAAATAGAAGTTGAAACAAATAAAAAAGAAGCGGTAGACGTAGATATCAATGCCTATACCGGAGAAATTCTTTCCATATCGTGGGATGATTGATCTTCCCAGTGGAAGTGAAATGAAACAAAGCAGAATTGAGTAAACAATCAGGATCTAAGCAGTAGAGGGAGAGCTTTAGAAGTTCTCCCTCTTTCTTTGATCTCTAACGAATTTCTCATCATTTTCTAATCTTTCTATTATTTCCCTCTAATTTAAAAGCCTTAAGGTAAGGTTAAGCATAAATGAAAGGAGAGAGCTTAGAAATCTACATGTTTACATAGCTTTTTGCAGGATACTTACTTCAAATTTTGATGTTGAGAGAAAACCCAAAAATAGAAAGGGGAAAAATAAATGTCTACTATCTCTAGAATTTTAGATTACAACAATACTTTTGTAGGTCAAAAAGAATATCAAGAATTCCACACTACGAAATATCCGGATAAAAAACTAGTCATCCTCACTTGCATGGATACGCGCTTATTAGAATTGCTTCCAAAAGCAATGGGATTGAGAAATGGGGATGCTAAAATTATTAAAAACGCTGGAGCGGTTATCTCTCACCCTTTTGGCAGTATTATGCGCAGTATTCTTGTAGCCATTTATGAATTGAAAGCTGAAGAAGTATGTGTAATTGGACATCATGGATGCGGCATGGTAGGTCTTCAATCTTCTTCCATTCTTGAAGCAGCAAAGAAAAATGGGGTTAGCGAAGAGCGAATCGATACCCTATCGAACGCTGGGATTGATTTATCTACATGGCTGACAGGCTTTCAATGTGTAGCGGAGAGTGTCACAAATAGTGTCCATTTAATCAAAAATCATCCTTTAATGCCAGATCAGATTGCCGTGCATGGTATGGTCATCCACCCTGAAACGGGTAAATTAGATCTTGTTGTCGATGGATATGCCAATGTCAATTCTGAAAACAATGAAATACTTAGTAGGTAAAGGAAGGATGTTATAAATGAATACCTCTAACAGATTTTATGGATACAATGTAGGCCATTTTCAGAAAGACCTCGTTGCTGGATTAATAGTTGGGATTGTAGCGATTCCTTTAGCGATGGCTTTTGCCATTGCTTCCGGGGTAAGACCGGAGTACGGAATCTACACGACGATTATTGCCGGAATTCTTGTTTCTCTCTTAGGCGGTTCCAAATATCAAATTGCGGGCCCGACCGGGGCGTTTGTGCCTATCCTGTTTGGAGTTGTCATGCAATATGGCTATGAGAACCTGTTAATTGCCGGATTTATGGCAGGAATTATCCTCATTCTGCTGGGAGTTTTCAAGCTTGGGAGATTTATTAAATTCATCCCCCGTCCTGTTACGATTGGATTTACTGCAGGAATAGCCGTTATTATCTTTTCTGGGCAAATTGCGAACTTTTTAGGACTTCGCAATATTGAAAAACATGAAGAGTTTCATTTGAATATGAGAGAAATCATCATGAATCTAGAAACGATAAATATATACAGCGTAATGACTGCCTGCATTTCCCTAGCGATTGTTATCTTAACGCCAAAGTTTTTCCCCAAGATTCCTGGAGCGTTACTGGGGCTAAGCGTATCTAGTGTAGTGGCTATCTTCTTCTTTCCAAATCAAGTCGCAACCATCGGTTCGACTTTTGGGTCAATCCCAAGTCAATTACCAAGTTTTCAATTTCCTGATATCACATGGGAAACGATTGTCATGCTTTTCCCTGCTGCTTGCGTGATTGCAATGCTAGGGGGAATTGAGTCCCTTTTATCTGCCCTTGTAGCAGACGGTATGACGAACGGTAAACATAACAGCAACAAAGAGCTGATCGGACAAGGGGTAGCTAATATTGCTACAACATTATTTGGCGGGATTCCCGCCACAGGAGCGATCGCAAGAACGGCTACTAATATAAAAAACGGGGCAGTTTCTCCTATGTCCGGAATTATACACGGCCTCGTTGTGTTGCTTGTGTTACTACTTTTAGCACCTTATGCGTCTCATATTCCGCTGGCAAGCATGGCGCCTATCCTAATGTTTGTAGCATGGAATATGAGCGAACGAAAAGAATTTGCACATGTGCTCAAAACCAAAACAGCTGATTCTGCAGTGCTGCTTGTTACGTTTCTTCTGACCGTTTTTACCGACCTTACAACAGCTGTTGGAGTCGGATTGCTCTTAGCCGTTATTGTATTTGTAAAGAAAATGAGCGCGGCTCTAATCATTTCAAAAGTGTTGCCGGATCCATCTGATAAGCAGGTAAAACCCGAGATTGTTGAAAAAGGATCTAACTGTCCTCAAATCAACATTTACACAATCGAAGGCTCGTTATTTTTTGGATCCACCGAAGTATTCGAAAAATCGATTGAGAATATTCTTCAATCTAAGCCAAAAGTGTTACTACTGCGCATGAGTAAAGTTTCCTTTATTGATACCTCTGGGGAAGCAATGCTTTTAAATATTGTGAAACAATTCAAGGAACAAAACAGGACCATTCTTATCTCTGGTATTCAACAACAACCAAAGGAATTGCTTTGGAAAACCGGATTGCATCGGGAGATCGGCGAAAAATACTTCTTTGAGCATACTGGCGACGCAATCAACTACTCATTGGCACAATTAGAGACTAAAAAGTGTATAGGTTGTAAACAGTTTGCTTTTAGTGAATGCTCCAAATTGTCTCAGCAAACCGTTAAGACCAACCAAAAGGAAACGAAGTTGCTGATGACATAATGTTAAAACTGTTGGGTAATAGCAAATTAAGGTTCCGCTGTAAAAGCAAAAAGGCTTCCTCTTCTGAAGCCTTTTTGTCTATTTATAAAGCTATATAGATCCCTCTAACACCCCTTACCCTGCTGCCGACACACTAGCTCCAGATTCCCCTTCCTCGTTTACATTAGAGCCATTTCGTTTAACTTCATCTTCGTGAATTTCAAACCACTGAGTAAATTCATTCATGTAAAGGGTTATGTTTTTTATTAACGTGGAATTCCCTCACCTTACATAACAATTCTTTTAGACACAAAAAACCCCATTACAACTCCGGCAGCCTGCAGCATAGTTTCCTATATCTCGTCCCCTTTTCTTAATCTGCAAGGGATACAAAAACCATGAGAGAAAACCTGACACAGACCCACACTGTATGGACAAACAATAGTATGATACTTGTATCCCTACTAGACACAAGGAGGCCAACTATTATGAATACATTTCTAACAAACCTAAAGAAAAATACCCTATGTCTATCAGAAACTGTTTATGTATATCTCCTGTTCCTTACCATGGAAACAAGAATGGCTTTTACAAACATCAACCGGGCAAAGTAGAAATTCCCCCGTTTATTATGTAAGGAAACTTTATATAAACCAGACCGAAACGTTAAGGCTTGGAAGAACCCTTATGAGAGATCATTTCATTTCTTTTAAATATGTGTTTTATCGTAATAATGAATATAGTCTCGAATCCACTGTTTTCGAGTGGCTGCTGAACACAGTTATCTTTCCCAATTGTTTTTTCAGACAAAAAACACCTCTATATAGTCGTATCCAATGGAGTACGGTATAAGAGATGTTTTTCATTGTTCTATTCTAATATACTACATAATTCTACGATCATTGTACCTATACTAATGATTTTTTAATCAATAGAAAGGATACTACTACATCTACATCTTAATTCGTTTCATAAAACCATGATGCTTTTTAATGCATTCAGTTCCAACAATGCTTCCCACAAATCCAATTAATGCACTTGATGAAATCATTTTAATTACATAATAAAGACCTGTACTAGTAATACAATCGAGGATTAAAAATGTTTTGATTGTGGAACCTTTAATTGTGTAGAAAACAACTTGATTTTGTTTTTTCTTACGCAATACTGTCACACACCTTTATGTTTTTCTAAAGATATGCTTTAAAAAGATTGTCTTATTCTACTAGTCTAACCCCAAGTTAAAAACTAGTTATTATTCATAATCAAACTAGCAAGAATTCCTCCAACAATTCTTTTTTTTTGGAAGTTCCCTTACATCTGCACTCGTTTGTGTGAAGACAGTGCTTGTAAGCGAATGTCTGAAATCAGGAACACGCTTGCCAAGATGATAAGGAGTCCTATTACCATACCTACTGTCACCTGTTCATGGAGGAAGAAACTCCCCCAAATCATTCCGAACACAGGAATGAGAAAAGTAACACTTAATGTCTTGGTTGGTCCTATGCTATCAATGAGATAGAAGTATAACAGGTACGCAATAGCTGTACAAAATAAAGCCAATCCGATGACTGACCAAACAGCAACGGCCGATATAGAATTTGTGGAAGCAGGCAGATGTGTAAGTGTAAACGGCAAGAGAAGAAGCGATGCTCCTGCTTGTTGCCCCGTAGCTAACGAAAGCGGTGGAACACCTGCAAAAGCCTTCTTTGCATACACGCCTGCAAAACCATAGGAAATGGTCGATAAGACTGCAAGACAAACGGCGATAAGTGTCTCAGTGGTAAACGGCATAGAACTCCACCCCACTAAAATGACAACCCCGCATATCCCCATCATAATACCAAACCACTTTCGCAAACTCAGCGACTCCTTCATCCATCCCCATACAACTAAAGCAGTGAACAATGGAGTGAGGGCATTAAGAATAGCTGACATAGAAGCAGTTAGGTGAAGAGCAGCTGTTGCAATCAGCGTAAAAGGAATAGCCGCATTTAATGCCCCAATGATTAAATATTGCTTCCACAGTTGTTGGAACTGGGCGGACTGTTTTGTGAGCATCAAATATAAAAGCAAAGCTACTGCCGCAACGGTAACTCTTCCCTGAATGGTGAGGAAGGGCCCAAATACAGGTGACGCAATGCGGATGAACAAAAAAGAAGCTCCCCATAGTCCTGCAAGTCCCAATAACGCTAGTACATCTTTTAATTTCATGATTTACCTCCGCATTCTATATTCCGATGGCGTGTAACCCGTTTGCTGACGGAACACATTGGAGAAATGAGCGGAGCTTGTGTAGCCAAGGTCATGGGCAATGTCTGTTATAGTCTGTTCTGTGGTTTGGAGACGTGTCGAGGCTTCATCGATCCGCAATTTTGTAACATATTCCAATGGAGACATGCCTGTGTTTCGTTTGAAGACCCGTTGCAGATGGTATTTGCTCACCCCAACATGTAAGGAAATTTGCTCTAAGGTCAAGGCATGATGATAGTCCCGCTCAATCAACTGTTTGATGGATTGAACCAACTCTTCTTCGTTTGATTGCAGAAGGTTGGGCCGACATCGTTTGCAAGGGCGGTAGCCATCCGCCATCGCTGCAGACACAGAACTATAAAACGTCACATTTTCCTTTAAAGGAACCCTTGATTTGCAAGAAGGTTTACAACAGATTCCTGTGGACTTAACCGCATAGAAGAACAGACCATCGTATGCTTCTTGGCAATGAATCACAGCATCCCACATGACCTCTTCGTTTAAAAAGCTCATATTAACACCTCATTTCTCGGTATGCACATTATAGCAAGATTCACGCGATCCCTCATTCGATTTCTTGCTCTCTCATTCTAAGTGTTGCGCTGAATACCATATTCATGACAGAATCAGCCAAAACACCCCCTTCAATCCTGGGTAAATGGTCGATCATTCGTTTGTGTTATAGGAAACTTTAAAGTATTAATTTGATGGGCAGCAAAATAATAGGTTCTGTTAAACTAAACTGTTGATATTTGCGTATTAAAAAAGACTGTATAAAACTAACAGTCTTTTTTAATACGCATGCGTTAGTTATATAAATATAAACATGTATTAATTTCCGAATGGGTTTCGGTAAAAAATGTAGTTAAAAAGGAAAAAATCTTCCCCTACTAAAAAGGGAAAGATGATGAAAATTATTTTTTCACATAATGAAGCATAGCAAGTTGACCTAATTTTTCTGCTTTCGTTAATGTGTATTTTGAAGTAATATCATCTCCAGTATAGAGGGAGATTCCCTTCCCTAAAATAATAGGGGCAATGGCTAGTTGGAATTCATCAATTAAGTTTTCCTTAAAAAACTCACGAGCTAAATTTCCTCCACCAATTAACCATATATCTTTACCAGGCTTTTGTTTTAAATTTTCAATAAAAGTTTTGACCTCTTCATCAATAAATGAAGCATATTCATCCGTTCCACTCACAGATTTAGTAAATACATAATTTTTATAATTACTATACGGATATTCTATATCAAATCCACGAATGACATCATAAGTTGCTTTTCCCATAATAACGGTATCAATTCTTGCAAGGAGTGAATTGTAGCCAGAGTCTCCTTCTACTTCTGTTGATTCTAACCATTCTAATGTGCCATCAGTATTTGCAATATACCCGTCAATTGAAGTACCAATGTATAAAATAATGTTACGCTGTTTTTTCATGTGAATCTCCCTTACTTTGTTTCAGATTATAAAATCAGGACAATTTGTTGGTTTGTTAAATGGTGTTCACATAGAGTGGTATTAACAAACACCTCTAAGACGAGTTTCTCTCATTTCATTCACAATTGAACCGTTTGAACAAGTGGAAAGAGCCTATTTTTCAAAGTCCAAAACAACTGTTCTTGCTGACGAGTGTCAATTTTATTGATGTGATTTAGTAGATTACGAAAGGATTTCAGGCGGTCAAACACACTCCTAATTGATTTCTTTAAATTTATTATAACCAAAGTTTTCGTGCTTGTTAAAAGTCAACAATCTTTTCTTAAAGTCCCCGACTACATCGAATTCACTTCTAGCTGGAAATGTATACTTTCCTGCAGTAAGAAAAAGGGATGCACCTTTTCAACGGTTGCATCCCTCTTAAGCTTAAGGCATTCATTTAAATCGTATCAGGAGGTTTGTGAACTAGATTATTAGTGGGCATTCTCATCATCTAAGTCAGGACGAAACTATTTAAATGATAATTGAAGTTTAATAAGACTGTAAAAATAATTCTCTTAACAGATTAACCTTGAATCTCCTGCTTTTTCTGTATGAATTGGTTTTGCGGTATTTTGAGACCAAGATTTTCTCTTAGTGTGTCACCTTCATATTCAAAGCGGTACAACCCTCTTTCCTGCAGAATCGGAACGACTAACTCAACAAAATCTTCAAGGTCATAAGGAAGCAGCGGAAATTGGATCATAAATCCATCTGCAGCTTTTTCAGTAAACCATTTTTCCATTTCATCTGCCACCTGTTGAGGAGTTCCGATAAAGCCGTCTTTTTTTGCTGCCCCGAAAAACCTTGTGTAAAGTTCACCAACCTTTAAATCCTCCTCATCAATGATTTTTTTCATTTCAAGGAACTGGCTTTGAATGCTGTTCACTGGTGGAAACTCGACTTCTTTTGCCGAAGCAGTTAAAGGGTATTTTGAAAAATCCACATTGCCCATATAGCCAGAAACAAATTTCAAAGCTTCATATGGATCCAGCCCTTTTTGCAATTCATTATATTTTTCCAGTGCGATTTCTTCCGTTTCCCCTACAATCGGTGAAATACCATGAAGGATGAGCAGTTCATCTTCGCTTCTTCCATATTCGGGGAGCCTTGATTTTAACTGCTTGTAAAATCGTTTCGCTTCCTCCATATCGTCACGGTGGGCAAATACAATCTCTGCTGTCCGTGCCGCCAAACGCTGGCCTGGCTCAGATGATCCTGCCTGGATAATGACTGGCTGCCCTTGTTTGGAGCGAGCGATATTTAATGGACCCTTAACCGAAAAATACTTGCCCTTATATTGAAGCTCATGCATTTTTTCAGAATCAAAAAACTGACCGGTTTCCTTATTGTATATAAAAGCATCATCTTCCCATGAGTTCCATAATCCCTTTACCACATCAACAAATTCTTCGGCACGCTCATAACGGTGGTCATGCTCCCAATGCTTTTGTAGGCTGAAGTTTAAAGCTGTTTCCCCTGTTGCATCTGCGGTCGTCACCATATTCCAACCCGCTCTCCCTCCGCCGACATGGTCAACTGACGCAAATTGCCTGGCTAGTATGTAAGGCTCATTGTACGTTGTCGAAGCCGTTCCTGCGATCCCGATCTTTTCCGTAGCGGCCGCCATTGCCGTGATAATCACAACTGGATCAAACCTGTTTAAAATCTGGGGATGTGATTCTTTATTTACCGCCAAACTATCAGCGATAAAGGCAAGATCAAATTTTCCCCTTTCTGCGATTTGTGCATATTGAATAAAAGCGGCTGGATCAATACTTGCGTTCGGCTTTGCTTTTGGATGCCGCCATGAGGCAACGTGCATCCCTGTTCCAATTAAATAAGCAGCAAGCTTTATCTGCCTTTTCTTTGTCATTTGCCTCACTCCTCTTTCCAACTACTTTGTTTTAAAGGTTTCTTTGTACGTGCTTAATTCCTTTAAACTAATAAATGTAGGGATATAGTTGCCTTTATACGTTTTTGTAATGAAATTCGCTGTTTCTTCAGATTGATAGATAGATACCAATTTTTTTAATTCTGATCTGTTTTGATCTTTCTTATTAGTAGCGATAACGTTAATATAGGGCTTGGCGGTTTTGCTTTCATGAATCAGAGCATCCTTCAGGCTGAGACCTGCTTCAACGGCAATACCGTTATTAATAATAGCTCCGGCAGTATCCTGCATCACGCGAGGAGTATTCGCTGCCTCAACCGGGATAATCTTAAACTTTTTAGGATTTTCCTTAATCTTATCCTGCCCGCCATTGCCGTCGAAATCATCTGTGACCTGAATCAGCTCTGCTTCCTGCAGGAGTAAAAGTGCCCGTCCCCAGTTAGGCGGGTCATTCGGAACAGCGATTTGAGCTCCTTGCGGAATGTCGTTGATTGACTTATATTTTACAGAGTATAAACCAAGCGGAGCGATGATCGTTGTGCCAATTGGAACAATATCAGTCCCATTTTTCTGATTAAATGCATCTAAATAGGCAACATGCTGGAAGGCATTTACATCAATATCGCCTTCTACTAAGGCTTGATTAGGATCATAGGCAGAAGAAAAATTGACTAATTTAATGGTTAAGCCTTCCTTGGCAGCCTTTTCCTTGATAAACTCCCAGGTCCGAAGCTCTGAATTTCTGATGCCTACCTTAATGGTTTTGCTGCCCTTTTTTGGCTGAACTGATGTCTGGTTTGAGCACCCGGTGATAATAATGGCAAAAATAATCAACAAAGGGAAAAGCCATTTTTTCATTTGCTGTATCCTCCTTTCTAGCACGTAATCTCTATTTTCGCTTGGATGTCTCAACACTTTGAATATCATAAACTTACACTCTTCTCATTTTTCGTTCGAGGAGATTGCCTAATGATTGAATCCCCTGAACAATAAGTACAAGAATGACAACGGTGACAACGATCGTAATCGTACTAAATCGCTGATAGCCGTAGGTGATTGCTAAATCACCTAGCCCGCCGCCGCCAATGGCCCCCGCCATCGCTGTTGCGCCAATTAAGCCAATCGTTACAGTCGTGATACTGAGAAGCAGCGATGGAAAAGCTTCAGGAATTAAAAAGCGGAAAATAATTTGGACCGGAGAAGCCCCCATCGCCTTAGCCGCTTCAATAATTCCATCATCCACTTCGAGTAAGGAATTTTCTACCAGCCTCGACATATAAGGTCCAATATGTAAAACAAGCGGAACAATCGCTGCTGTTGTGCCGATTGAGGTTCCAACTACAAATCTAGTAAAAGGAATAATAGCGACCAACAAAATAATAAAGGGAATCGAGCGGAAGATATTAACGATTGGATTGACAATAGCAAAAATCCAGCGATTTTCAAGAATATGTCCTTTTCGTGTCACCACAAGCAAAATGCCTAGCGGGACACCGATTAGTGTACCAAATACCAATGAAATGCTAACCATGTATAAGGTTTCCCACAAGGACGTGAGAATCATTTGCGGACTTACCTCCAACATTTCCGATGACCTCCTTAACTTTTACATTCTGCCGGGCAATATAGTTCTGGGCCTTTTCCACTTCTATTTCGGCACCTCGCAATTCTACAATTAAATGCCCGAATGGTACACCTTGAAGCTCATTTATATTTCCAAACAGGATATTGGCTTCTACGTCAAATCGTTTGGCTACTTGCGAAATGATTGGCTGTCCGGAGTCGATTCCGAAGAACTCCATTTTATAAATCTTGTGGTATTGATTACCGGTCTCCAGCAGTCTCAATACACTGGCGGGAATTTCATCACGGACGACCGACCTGACAAAGTTTTGTGCTGTTACTGTCTGAGGATGGGAAAAGATATCAAGTACACTTCCTGATTCAATTATTTTTCCGTCCTCCATCACGGCAACCCGGTTGCAAATCTGCTTGATGACTTCCATTTCATGTGTAATGATAACAATCGTAATCTGGTATTCCTCATTGATCCTTTTAAGGAGCCGGAGGATTGACTCGGTTGTCTGTGGATCGAGTGCCGAAGTCGCTTCATCACACAACAGGATCGAAGGGTTAGTCGCCAGGGCACGCGCAATCCCAACCCGCTGTTTTTGGCCGCCGGAAAGCTGATTGGGATAGCTTTCCAACTTATCCTCCAAGCCGACAAACCGGACAAGGTCTTCCACCCGTGGTTTGATTTCTTTTTTCTTCATTTTACTTAGCGAAAGCGGCATAGCGACATTTTCAAATACCGTTTTTGACTCCAGTAAATTAAAATGCTGAAAGATCATCCCAATATTCTTCTTTGCCTCGCGGAGTTTCTTTTCAGAAAGCTCCGCCAAATTTTTGCCGGCGACAAGTAATTCGCCGGTGGTTGGGTACTCTAGCAAATTAATTGTACGGATCAAAGTACTTTTTCCTGCACCACTGAATCCGATTACGCCAAAAATATCTCCCTTTTCCACTGTCAATTGGATATTCTTTAATGCTTCTATCTTTTTCCCTTTGCTTTCGAATACCTTGGAAACATTGTTAAATTGAATCATGCTGATCCTCCTTATCCCATTGACCAATTGACATGCTGCAAACTTAGAATGCTGGCACTACTGCACCCTGATATTTATCTTCAATAAATTTTTTCACTTCATCGCTTGTTAGTGCATTTGCCAACTTTTGAATATTTTCATCATCTTTTCTAGACTTTTTAGTAACCAAAATATTTACATACGGTGATTGGTCACCTTCAATAATGAGGGCATCCTTTTTTGGTTTAAATCCCCCTTCAAGGGCGTAATTTGTATTGATAGCAGCGGCTTCAACATCATCAAGAGAACGTACAAGCAGCGGACCATCTACACCAATAAACTGAAGGTTCTTTTCATTCTTGATGATATCTTCTAGCGTAAAATCAAAGTTGTCTTTCTGCTTTTGTTTCAGTTCAATTAACCCATTTGCCGCAAATAGCTGCAGGGCGCGGGAAAAATTCACCGGGTCTTTAGGAACCGCAATTTTTGCCCCATCTGACAAATCATGAATCGATTTAATTTTTTTTGAATATACACCGAATGGTTCAATATGTATTCCTTTTACACTGACTAAATCAAGGCCGCTGTCTTTATTCACCTGGTTTAAGTAGGGAGTATGCTGAAAGTAATTAGCATCTAGTTCCCCATCTGCTGTTTGCTGGTTTGTTTGAATTCCATCGTTGATCACCACGATATCTAATCTAATTCCTTGTTTTTTGAGCGTCGGTTCGATAAACTTTAAAATTTCTGCGTGCGGTGTAGAGGAAGCCCCTACTTTTAGTACTGTCTCCTTCTGTGAACTGCTGGTAGCTGTTGATGAAGTTTTTTTGTCAATGCCGCAGCCCGCCAAAACACCGATTAATAAAAGGATTGGTAAAAATAGTGAAATCATCTTTTTCATATACTTGCCCCCTTTTTTCCTTCTATATAAAAATCTCAATTTGCATGGTAATAAAGAAAACTCGCCGATTGGCGAACCCTGCCCTTGGGTGAAGACAGAGGCGTAGCCCTACTTATACTTTATTCCTAAAATTTCTCACTACGTCGAATGGTCTCCTAGCTAGAAATTTATACTTTCTTAAAGTGTAAAAAATAAAAGAGACAAAAACGTTCTGCCGGCAAACCGCCTACAAAATGTTTTGTCTCCAGATGTCTGGTTGACTACTAATCTATTTGTGTTGATTAATTCTATTACTTCACTGCTTGTTGTACCTCTTGACTAGCCTTTATTGCCTGTTCAAGGTCAAAGATAATATCGTCAATCGATTCAGTCCCAACTGATAAACGAATTAAACCAGGGGTAACTCCAGTATCTAATTGCTCTTGGCTGCTTAATTGTTGATGGGTGGTGCTGGCTGGGTGAATAATTAATGATTTTGAATCTCCTACATTGGCTAGGTGTGAAAAGAGCTGGATAGAGTTAATGAGTTTCTTCCCGGCCTCCACTCCTCCTTTAATTTCAAAACTTAAAATTGCCCCTTGCCCTTTTGGCAGATATTTTTTTGCTAGGTTGTAAGAAGAATGGCTTTCCAAACCAGAATAGCTGACCCATTGCACAGCTTCATTTTTTTCTAAAAAGCGGGCTACTTCTAAAGCGTTCGTGCTGTGCCGTTCTAATCTGAGATGCAAGGTTTCGAGTCCTTGAAGAAATAAGAATGAATTAAATGGTGATAAGCTTGAACCAAGATCTCTTAACAGTTGAACCCTTGCTTTAATAATATAGGCATTTTCTCCTGCAGCTTCCGTATAGACAAGACCATGGTAGCTGGGATCTGGTTCTGTCAAACCAGGAAATTTTCCACTTTTTCCCCAGTCAAATTTACCGCCGTCTACAATGACTCCTCCAATAGAGGTCCCATGACCACCAATAAATTTAGTAGCAGAGTGAATCACGATATCAGCACCAAAGTCGATTGGCCGAAGAAGATATGGAGTTGCAAACGTGTTATCGACAATCAAGGGAATGAAATGATTATGGGCAATTTCAGCAACAGCTTCAATATCTAAAACATCCCCTTTTGGATTTCCAATTGTCTCAGCATACACCGCCTTTGTTTTACCCGTAATAGCTTTTTCAAAATTTTTCGGATCACTGCCGTCAACAAATTTAACAGTAATACCTAGTTTTGGAAGTGTATGTGAAAATAGGTTGTAGGTGCCTCCATAAAGGCTTGCAGATGAGACAATTTCATCGCCAACCGTTGCAATATTTAAAATAGAATTGACGATTGCCGCTTGACCGGATGCAACTCCAAGGGCTCCAGTGCCGCCTTCGAGTGCAGCGATCCTTTTTTCAAATGCGTCAGTTGTTGGATTCATAATCCTTGTGTACACAAATCCTTCTTCTTCTAAATTAAAAAGCCTTGCTGCATGGTCACTATCATGAAAAACATAGGATGAGGTTTGATAGATAGGAACTGCCCTTGAAAGTGTTGCTGAATCTACTTTCTGACCTGCATGGACAGCTAAAGTTTCAAGCTGAAACTCTCTTTCAATTGTCATAATATTTTCCTCCTAACAAATATTTGGTCCTAGATTGTTTCTTACTCAAGAAAATCATTTTTAGCAGGTGTATGCTATTCATGAAAAAGGTGTTTAATCAACCGGTTGACTAGCTGCCGCTACCCTGAGAAGTTATGTAAAAAGAAAGAGGCTCCCAATTCAAGGTAACGTTCCTTGAACTGAGAGCCTCTAGCTGCCTAGTCGGCTGATATTCCTTGTGGAATTATTTGTATTTTAAATCATACAATTCTAATCTGTCAAGTATGATTTAAAAGAAATATAGGGACGGTTCCTCCCGCTACTATTCCGACAAAAATAACCACCAGAACCTCTTTGAAAACCACTTTTATTCTGTTGCAAGTTCAAATTCAATAGCAGCCTCTAAATCTGTTTGATAGCCTCCTAGAGTATAGATGACTTTTTTCAGGTTCCCATTAAAAGCAAATGGAACTTGATAATCTTGGCTAACAGGACTTTGCTCGTTTTGACCCACATGGAACAGTCCTCCAAAATAGCCAAGAGCTGAAATATCAGCAAGTCGCCCCTCTCCTATCTCCTGCTCTCCAGAAAATAATTTCCCTACACCTTCATTTTCGCCATCTTTAACAAATAAAAATCGTAATACTGAAGGTTCGGTTGGTAGCTCTGTTGTTGATTGAATGACATACTTCCTTTTATTAGAAACATTATAATGGAAAACTAATCGATTATCTTGAATATAAAAGGCATATCCCCTAGAGCTGTCCCCATGTGCAACAATTACTCCTTCCGTTGTCTTAGTAAATTGTTCTATCTCTGCCCTGATTTCAAATGATTTATTTCGTAAATCTGGCGCCAGCGAGGCGTGAAAACTCGTTTTAGATGGGTAGAACACCCGTTGGATTGGTCCTACGACTTCAGCAAGATTCCCTCTCATCGCTCGGAGTTTACCTTGTAATGAACGCCCATCTAATGGAAACACCTTATTCTTCTCCGCTTCCTGCCACCAAAGATCAATGAGTTCTTTTAGCTTCTCCGGATACTTCTTTGCCAGATTATTCATTTCAGAGTAATCAACATCCACATGGTATAATTCCCAATCATCTTCTTCGAAGAGAGTATCTGGCTTATGTGCAGCTACTGCTTTCCAGCCCTGACGCCAAATAGCCCGGTTACCAACCATCTCATAAACCTGAACCTCTTTACGTGTTGATTCATCAGAATGATTGAAGGAGTATGCAAGACTAATCCCATGAATCGGTTGTTGTTTAATACCTTTAAATGTTTCAGGTGCCTCAATTCCTATTAATTCAAGTATGGTCGGTACAATATCAATAACATGGTGGTATTGTCTGCGAATACCGCCTTTGTCCTTAATCTTTTCTGGATAGTGGATAATGAGTGGGTCCTTTATGCCGCCCGCATGTACAAAGGACTTGTACCATTTTAATGGAGTATTGCCAACCTGGGCCCATCCAGCAGGATAATGGTTGTTAGCCGTTGGACTGCCAATTTCATCAATGCGGCGCAGCTTCTCCTCCAATGATTCTTTTTCATCCCCCTGCCCCGCAATCCAAGAGTTGACCGTACCTTCATCACCACCCATTGCGCAAGCCCCATTATCAGAAAGAAGAACGATTAATGTATTGTCCAATTGTCCAATCTCTCGTAAAAACTCTACAAAACGACCAATATGATAATCAGTATGCTCTAGAAAACCCGCGAAGGCCTCCTGCATTCTGGCAAACAAGCGCTGTTCATCTTTACTTAAAGCATCCCAGGCCTTTACGCCAGGGTTTCTTGGCGGTAATTTTGCATCTGCGGGAATAATACCGAGTTCTAATTGACGTGCAAACCATTCTTCTCTGATGACGTCCCAGCCTTTGTCGTATTTTCCTTTGTATCTATCAATATACTCTTTTGGAGCATGGTGCGGTGCATGTGTTGCCCCATAAGCAAGATAGGTAAAAAACGGCTTATCTGGAGCTGCCGATTTCTGATCACGAACGTACTCAATTGCTTTATCAGTTAAATCCTCGGTTAAGTGGTACCCATCCTCTGCCCGCTTCGGCTGTTTAATCCGGCGATTATCTTCAACTAGATCAGGCTGCCATTGACTCGTTGCACCCGCTAAAAATCCATAGAAATGCTCAAAACCGCGACCAAGCGGCCAGTTATCAAAAGGACCTATATTTGTTTGTTCCTTGCCAGGTGCAAGATGCCACTTTCCAACAGCATAGGTGCTATAGCCTTTTTCCACCAGAATTTCACTAAGTAATGTCGTATCCTTTCCTATTTTCCCCCGAGCATTTGGGAATCCGCTATCGTACTCTGATACGAAAGACACTCCAGTCGCATGCGGATTTCGACCTGTTAGCAGCGCAGCCCTAGTAGGAGAACAAATAGCGGTTGTATGAAAGTTATTATACCTAATACCGTTTTTCGCTAATTTATCTATGTTTGGAGTTGAAATATCTGATCCGTAGCACCCTAAGTGGGAAAAGCCTAAATCATCTAATAAAATTACTACAACATTAGGCGATCCGTGCGGCGGTCTCGTCGGCTGAGGCCACCACAGAGTGGATTCCTGTACGGTTTTTCCTATTACGCCTTGGAATGCTTCTGTATACTCTTTAGCCATAACTAAACATCTCCTTTATAGTTGTTATTTATTTTTACTGACAACTGTACTCACAATTCCATACCGTGAAAGTGTTAAGCGACCGATATGATTAAGTAAGCGGTCCATGAAAAATCCCATGATCCCTAAAGTGAATAGGCCTACAAAAATCCAATCTGTTTTAAAATACAACCTTGAATTCCAAATCATAAAACCTATTCCTTCGTTCGCCGCAACCATCTCCGCTCCAATAATAGCCATAAACGAAGATCCCATGGCTAGCCTTGAGCCCGTAAAAATGTACGGAATTGATGCCGGAATAACGACATGAAGCAAGATTTGCCAATCTGAAGCTCCTAAACTGCGGGCGGAACGAATTTTATCCTCTTCAATGGCAAGAACCCCAGTCATCGTATTGATGACTACGATAAAAAATGTTGCGTACATAATTAGAAAGATTTTCGATTGCTCTCCAATTCCAAACCAAAGCATAAACAGAGTAATGAAAGCAAGCGGAGGTATAAAACGAACAAAATTAATTAATGGGTCCAATAACGTCCGAATGCTGGATACTTTTCCTATTAGGAGTCCCATCGGAATTGCGATAAGATTCCCAAGCGTCCATCCGACTAGAACACGTAAAAAACTAATGCCCATATAGCGAAACAATGAACCATCTGCTGACAAATCAACAGCGCCCTGCAGTGTGGCTAAAGGCCCCGGTAAAAACTGAGGATCTGAGATACTAGCTAAACCTGTCCATAATAGAAGCACAATGAACCAGGTAATGACACCCGATTTTATTATTTTTTTATAAAAACCCACGTAAATTGCCTCCTCACTTATTATTCATCAAAGTGATTTTGTATTTTCCGATAATACTCATGAAAGTTCATATCTGTGATGTCTCTCGGATATGAAAGATTGGTATCATAAATAGTAGTAATTTTTGAAGAGGGACCAACAGACATAATCCCAATTCTTTGACCTAGCAGGAGTGCCTCTTGTATATCATGCGTAACAAAAATAACCGTTTTGCTTGTCTCTCTCCATATTCTTATTAATTCTTTCTGCATGGTCCTACGGGTCATTGCATCGAGTGCTCCAAATGGTTCATCCATAAGCAAGATGTCCGGATCATTTGCTAATACCCTTGCCAACTGTACCCTCTGTTTCATCCCCCCAGACAACGCCTTTGGAAACTTATGTTCATGGCCAGATAACCCTACTAGATTAATATAGTGTGAAGATAGTTCCTGTCTTTCTTTCTTAGGAACTTTTTTCATCCGCAAACCAAACTCCACATTTTCTTGAACGGTAAGCCAAGGAAATAACGCTCCATCTGCCTGCTGAAATACCATTCCTCTATCACGCCCAGGCTGCTTGATTTCTGTCTGATTTACAGATAGTTGTCCGTCTGTTTTCTCAATAAATCCAGCAATCATATTTAGCAAGGTAGATTTTCCGCAGCCACTCGGTCCAAGCAAAATAAAGAACTCTCCTTCATGGATCTGTAAATTTACATTGTCCAGAATATAATGAGACTTAGCATCTTTACCCTCGGAGAACGTTTTTCGTAAATTTTCTATGTAGATCGCTGTTGCTGCCTCAGTTAATACTGTCATCGCTCCCACCCCTTTATTTCTCGTAAGTGACACTTTCAGGCAATGCCTTTTTCAAAGGTTCAACCGAAATTTTATCCTTTAGTTCAAACTTTTCCTTCAAGATCCCCTTTTGTTCCAACCATGATTTCATATCTTCTAAATGCTTACCATCCTCTTTTGTAAAACATAAAACGTAATTAGTACGATTAATATCCTTTACAACATCCTCTTTAGGCAACTTTAATTGTTTAAAAGCAATATCAGCTGTTTCTTTATGATGCGTGTTTACATATTCCACTCCTTCATTGATCGCTTTTAAAATGTCGCGAACAGTGTCAGGATTTTTTTCTACAAATGAACGCTGCATAATTAAATAACTATCCACTTGAACACCTGAATCGGAAACATCAGCAATTTCTTTAGCCCCTGCTATACTTTTGAATTTATCTGTTAATGCTCCACCAATCCAGACAGCATCAATATCCCCTTTTTGCATTCCGACAATTGCTTCATCAGGTGTACTATAAGGTACATATTTAATGTCATTTTCAGAAATATTGTTCTTTTCTAGATATTTATCCCACACATATTCATATACAGTTCCCTTCGCAACTCCTAAACGTTTTCCTTTTAAATCTTGAGGCCCATTAATATTTCCTTTAACAAGCAGCTGTGTCTCCTTCGAGGTTTCTTTAGTTGCTCTCGTTAAAGTACTAACAATGGTCATGTCTCCCTTGCCAAGTGAATTTAACAAGGCGTAATCAGCTGCACTTCCTGTTTCTGTCCGATTGACTAGCAATGCGTTAATTGTGTCAATTCCATAAGCAAAGTTAGAAACATCTGCATCAATTCCATACTTTTCAAAATATCCATTTTCCTTGGCGGCACGGATTTGTAAAGAGCCTCCTGCAGCGGTGTCTAATCCCATTTTGACCTTAATCATTTTCTTGGACTTTCCTTCCTCAGCTCCTGAGCTTTCTGTGGCGGTATTAGAGCAAGCCGCTGCAAGAAGCAGGACAATGGATGAAACAATAAATAAGCAAATTCTTGAAAGTTTCCTGTTCATAGTAAAATTCTCCCTTTTTTTATCAATCTATTAATTTATTTCTCTGTCTGTTATGTCTGCTGCACAACGAAAGCCCATATGCCCTGTTGAGCTATCTGGCGTGTTGGATGTTCTTGCTGCAACACGGTACCGATTACAGTAGGAATCATGGCACATGTAGGATCCTCCTCGGATTACTCTGCTTTCTCCTTGTAATGGGCCTTTTGGATTGTCTTTTGCATCATACAAATGGTAATCGGGACTAAACCAATCAGCACACCATTCCCATACGTTTCCCGACACATTGTATAACCCATAGCCGTTTGGAGGGAAGGATTTAGCGGGTGCTGTCCCCTTATACCCATCTGCTGCAGTATTAACATTTGGGAATTCTCCCTGCCAGATATTGCAGTAGTGCTCACCATTAGGAAGCAGTTGATCTCCCCAAGGATAACATTTTTGAAAAAGACCTCCTCTAGCTGCATATTCCCATTCTGCCTCTGTCGGTAATCGCTTTCCCGCCCAAGAACAGTATGCATTCGCATCGTTCCACGATACATGCACAACCGGATGATCTAGACGTGACAGAATGTTAGAATCCGGTCCTTCTGGATGCTTCCAGCAGGACCCTCTAACCATCCACCACCAAGGAGTGCCTTGCACAACACTGCTAACTTGGTTGGCTGTTTGTTCAGAGACAAATTGATAAAATACAAAGGACCAGCCATATTGTTCAGCTTCCGTTATGTATCCAGTATCGGTCACAAACTCTAGAAACTGCGAATTTGTTACCGTACACGCATCAATAAGGAATGAATCAACTGTCACACTTCGAATTGGTCCTTCCCCGTCAAGAGGAAAGCCTTCTCTGCTATCGGTTCCCATTAAAAATGTTCCGCCCGGAATTAGAATCATTTCCTCTACTAAAGCGCTACTTTTTCTAGGTATTGACTGCAGCAATTGTATATTTTTCTTTCTTGTTTCCGTTTTTATAGAACAACATGATGATGGTTGTATTTCTTTCATGAAGCTCCTCCTTTCTGTTGTTTCTCTGCAACCAATTCCAAGATAGCTTTGGACATATGGGGAAGGTTGCCAAGAATTTTTCTGTAAAAAATAAGTTGGGTTTGGAGTTCCTCCTCATTAAAACCCTGAAATAACGCCTCCTGAAATCTTCCGCTTACTTCCTCATATCTCATCAAAAGCTCCAAGCCTTCACTCGTAATTTCTAAGTTTACTACTCTCCTATCATCTTTTTCTCGTTTTCTAATGGCATAACCGCCTTTTACGAGCCTGTCGCAAAAGGCTGTGATGGCACCAGAGGTGAAATCTAATTCTTTCCCTAAATCTCCGACTTTTTTTGGTCCCTCTAACTTAAGCTTGTCAAGTATCATAAATTGAGGCAGGGTCACACTGCCTTCAATCAAAATTTTGTCCCGCTCTACTATAAACTTACGCACCATTTTTCGATACGCTTCACTCAATTCTTTTAACAATTCTTCCTTGCCTTCCATTCATCATCCCCCTAAGAAAATACAAAAGGCCTCTAAAAGACTTTATATACAAGTCTTTTAGAGGCCTTCGGTTGTCCAATCGGCTCATTTATAATTTTAAAATTTCACTTCATTTTTTAATATCTTGCTGTTCATTATCTTTCTGTAAAGATATCATAAACCAATTAAACCCATTAGTCAAGTTGGTTTTATGGAAATAAATGATTGAAAATGGGTTCTGGTGATACAATAGCAGTCAAGGTATTCCTAAAATTTCTCGCTACGTCGAGTTGACCTCCGGCTAAAAATTTATCCTTTCTTACAGTGCAAAAAGGCCCTTTATTGTTATCTATTAACAATAAAGGGCCTCTAGTTTTCTAGTCAGCAACTTTTAATTATATTTAATATATATGTTTACTGCGTTTTAATTTATCATTATACCGTATTTATGTCAATTGTTTTTAAATAATCATTAAGACTTTAAAAACCCTAGCACACCCTTTTTATTTTTCAATTAAGAATAATAGATTTATCATTTTTAACCCAGAAGCCTTCTTTCTCAAGTGCGTGAAGGACAAAGCCTAGAAACAGGGAGGCTGCTAAAAAAGTCCCTGCTTTGAGCAAATAAAGAAGTCTTCATCAATATACAGAAAAGAAGAAGCTATTCATCTACATGTAGTAGTTGTCTAGCTTCTTTTCTTCGTTAAATGGACTTTTTCAGTGCCCTCAAAATAGGTGGGGGATGAATATTCGGCAGGCGTAAGCCTACAAGATTGCAAATTGCCAGTTAGCATTGTGGCATAGCAGTTCTAAGCTGCTTAAGTTCACTTGTTTATACGATTTACCTGGAACTGTAACATAATCACCTTGTATGTTTTTTACATAACAACATTGTCCACTGAAGCCACTAATCCAGCCGACTTGCCCAAATACACGTACTTTATCATTCAACTGCCATGTCCCCACTGCTTTTGTGTTTTTTTCATTT
The DNA here is from genome assembly GCF_004138295.1 of Ectobacillus funiculus. GTDB lineage: Bacteria > Bacillota > Bacilli > Bacillales > Bacillaceae_G > Ectobacillus > Ectobacillus funiculus. The sequence goes on from NZ_SCFM01000040.1 coordinate 59,264, forward strand.
CTTTTAGCTAATGTATTTTTTTCTTTTCTCCCCTTTCGTGCAGTTGCTTCATGTAAAGAACGTTTTTTCTTTCTAAATTGCTTAATAAACAGCACGTTTGCTGGATTTTCTTTAATAGCAGTTATACCTGTGGACGCAATTGCATCATTAGAATGTGTTTTTTCAAGCTCAAGTATTTTTCGTCTTGGTGTTGTCATACTTCCATATGTAATGTGAGCTTCAGGATACTTTTCAAACACTCTTCTACGAAAAATATTCATGAATGGGCCTTCTTTATAACGTTTGGTTTTTTTTTTCTCTATCATCCACTTCCAAAAAATGTTGTCTTCTTGATGATTTTCATACGTATGGCAACTCGTGCAAACTGTAACGAGGTTGCATGCGGCATTGCTTCCCCCATGACTTTTATAAATAATATGATGGGTTTGTAAAATCCCACCTTTTTTCTTGCAGACCTGACAGGTGTAATAATCTCTTGCAAGAACAAAGTACCTTACATCGTGATACCCAAAGGTGTCCCCTTCTTGATACTCCCTACCTTGGATATTTGGACTCCTCATCTTCTGAACATCAAATTTTCCTACTTCTATATGAATATTGCATGTTGGGAGTAAGGAATACAATGTATCGATCCAATAAAAGGTATTCTGTATTCTGCTTTGAATAGAAGGTGGAAGCCAACCATTTGGCCGCTTAGAAGTAAAGGATACAGATACCTTGTGATACATTCCTCTCTTTGTTCTTTTTCCTTCTACATAAACTCGTTTCGTTTTATGCTTAAATTTTGACCTTCTATATCGAGTCTTACGATTTCTTCTGCCTCGTCTGTAGGTTTTCTTTGTTTCTAGATTACCTTTTACATCCTGACGTAATTCTAATTCTGCCTTACCAAATACTTTTTCATTAGATGTAATAGCAATTCCAACACATTTTGCACCTAAAGCTATTCCTAACCTTGTTTCTTGCGTTGCTTCTCCTGTTGCATACAGAAGCTGAATCGTAAACGGATTATGACGAACAATCGTTGCTTTCTGTTCTTTCAATAGAATTCTCGCTTTACGCGGAGAACAGGGCATCAGCATCTCTCCACGTAAATTCATGACGAATACTCGCAAGTTTCGTTCCTCCTTAGAGTTTGTTTCCCTTCGTCAATGTTGAATGAGCTTCTTGCACCAGGTTGACCGTTCCTACCTCTCAGAACTGTTACAGGGCCTGAACAACAGATGTGCTAGGGAATCACACAAGGCTGTGTTGACTCATCCAACGTAGTCACTCGCTATGGCTTACCATATACCGGAGACTGAGACTAGACAACCAGGCTTTTTCAAGCCCCCGCTTTAAGAATAAGCAGTAGGTAGTTGACAGAAACGTACACTTCATAAATCCTGTCCCTCTGTCTAATAGCTCGGCATCTGCATTAACATTCATTCTAGGAAAACCGAACTCTTTTCCATCCTTCTTTCATGAACCACTCTTCCGTAAATTAATACTTGTTTGTTTATGGCTCGAATAGCTTTGGCTTGCTGCATATCCCCCATCCTTTCTATGAAATTAAGGATTTTCTTGCATGTAAAGCCTTATAACTAAAAGAGGCTCTCGGTTCAAGGGAAATTGCACCTTGAATTGAGAGCCTCTAGTGATCTAGTCGGCATATTCAAACCTTTTAAAATAGAGTAAAATTTTTACCAATGGGGCCTTACCGTCCCTGAATATGAGGTAAATCTTTAAAGACTATATTAATTATAATTAAACATATATGTCAAGTATGAATTAAGATTTTTTTGAAAATTAACCGAGCCATTTATGTAATCAAGCAATATTGCTGATGGCATATTTCGTTTTTTGATTGTTCTTATGGGCATGGTTGCTTTTGTGTCTGTTATGCTTCAACATGACAGGAACGAAATAGAAACTAACAATCTTTTAGAAAAGGGAGTTTATCCCGCATCACATTAATGGGCAATCAGGCTCCACTTCAAAACTAAGCTTAATCGAAAAAGTTTAGGCAGGCCATGTTACTATTCTGCCTTTCTTAAAATATGCTGCACAATTTCTTTATAAATAAGGACAATTTGCTGTCACTTCTCATACATAGCTGGAACTACATCCTTATGCTCAGAATTCTAATACAGAAAATCTGTTGACCAATCCCCCTGTACTATGGGCTGCTGAAGTAACGGTAGATTCAATTCGTCAATGGCCGACTGTAAATATTCGCTTCTTACTAAAAAAGGACTAACGTCATCCATGCACGTCATTGTACTCGAACTAATTTTTTTTAATGTTTCTAAATCACGACTATATATAGTAGAATCCCAATATACTTTGGAAATCACTTGCATAACAACTTTAAAAGGTATTTTTGTACATATTGATAATATCCGAGCTGCTTTTTCTGGGTTATTTCGGATCAGCTGATGTGTACGTATATGAGCTTTCAAGTATGAGATTGTCACTCCCTCGTGATTACGTAACCAGCTATTTTCAGATACAATTCCAGGTGAACTACCCGCCACTTATCCGCTGCGCGTCTTGAAGTGGGGGCTTCGAAAGACAAACAACATCTTTCTCTTTTATTACTACTTCACTCACAAACCTAACGGTTCATATCCATAGTCTTGAATTCGCGGCGTCCCTACCGCTATTTGGAAAACTGATACAAATTATGCAGACAACACTCTCATTTCCTTCAAAACGTGAGTACCGTATTGCTTGAGGTTAAGTGCTGCATTATAATCTCTATCCGTTTTTGTACCACATTCGGTACATCGGTATATCCTTTCGGATAATGGAAGTTTATCTTTCTTATGTCCACAACAATTACAGATTTTACTAGATGCGAAATATTTATCAGCAACAATATAATATTTTCCTTTTCTTTCACATTTGTATTTTAGCATCGTACGGAACAGCCCAAATCCGTTGTCATGTAACTTTTTCCCTAAACGTAA
>NZ_SCFM01000041.1 GCF_004138295.1 Ectobacillus funiculus
TGGGGGTTTCCCCCTGTGAGAGTAGGACGTCGCTAGGCAACAAAGAAAGAACCGTATCCAGAGGAACGGTTCTTTTTGTTTTTGAAAAAAAGTCATCTGTACTATGAACATAATGTTTTTTCCGAAATAAACTGTAGTAATGGGGTCATACATAGCAGATTTTGTAGAGGTTTTTGTTTACACTTTAAGAAAGTATAAATTTCTGGCCAGAAGCCAACTCTACGTAGTCGGAAATAGGATATAAGTGCACTACGCCTCTGTCTTCGCCCAAGAGCGTGGCCCACCAATCGGCAAGTTTTCTTTAAGGAAAATATAAAATCTTCTCTTTTAAGAGATTAATGATATGCCAATCTGGAAAGGATAGTGATGCAATGCAAAAGGGTTGCAAAATTCTGAAATACATATATAATTAAAGTCAAAGATAGTCAAAGTCAATAAAGGTGGAGGGTGAATGAGAAATATATCTGATATCATCGAACAGTACTTGAAGCAAATTATTGACTTAAGCGGAAATCAGATTATTGAAATTAAAAGGAGTGAAATTGCTGATAAATTTGAATGTGTTCCTTCTCAAATTAATTATGTAATTAATACGCGTTTTACGATAGAGAGAGGTTTTATCGTAGAGAGCAAAAGAGGAGGAGGAGGCTACATTCGCATTATGAAGGTTAAACTTCATGACGAGGTAGATGTTATACATCAAATGCTTCAACTTGTAAAGAACAGCATTTCACAGTTAAATTCCGAGAGCATTGTAGGTCGTCTTGCAGAAGAAGAGATCATTACCAGCAGGGAAGCGAAATTAATGTTAAGTGTTCTGGATCGATCCGTCCTATTAACAGATTTGCCTTATCGTGATGAGCTTCGTGCTCGTATGCTAAAAGCAATGCTAACAGCTTTAAAGTATAAGTAGTTCCTATTTAAAGGTGGGGATGCACTTTGATATGTCAAGAATGTAATGTAAGACCAGCTGCTTTACATTTCACGAAAATTGTAAATGGTCAAAAAACTGAGTTTCATATTTGTGAGCAATGTGCTCAAGAAAAAGGATATTCATCATTCTTCTCTTCATCAGCAGCTACTTTCTCCTTTAGTAAACTCTTGTCAGGATTATTAAATCATAGTCAAACATCTACAGAAAAACAATCAGATGCTATTTCTAAAGAGGAAGTTCTTTCATGCCGGCAATGTGGTATGACTTATCAAAAATTCACAAAGCTTGGACGTTTTGGATGTGCGGGGTGCTATGAGTCCTTTTTGCCTCATGTGGAACCAATTTTACGCCGTGTTCATAGCGGAAATACAGTACATCAGGGAAAAATTCCAAAACGTATGGGAGGAAATCTTCATTTAAGGAAGGAATTAGATGAGTTAAAGGTGAAATTACAACAGTATATTCACCAAGAAGAGTTTGAGAATGCAGCTACAGTCCGTGATAAAATCCGAAATATTGAAAAGCAATTAAGTGAACATAGAAGGGAGGACTAGTTCTATGTCACTCGATCGCATTATTAATGAGGCTATCAGTCCTTGGATGAGGGAGGATGGTCCAGATTCTGATATTGTGTTAAGTACCCGTATTCGTTTGGCTAGGAACTTAAAAAGTTACACATTTCCGACCCTAATTTCAAATGAGGTTGCTTTGCAAATCATCCACATGTTTGAGAGCACCTTCTCAGGGCAGATGTTGAATCATTTTGGAAATCTCGAAATGTTGAAGATGGAGGATATGCAACCGATTGAGCGTCGCGTACTCATAGAAAAGCATTTGATTAGTCCGGATTTAGCTGAAAACTCCCAAATTGGTGCTTGTCTATTGTCAGAAAATGAACAAATTAGCATTATGATTAATGAGGAAGACCATGTCCGCATACAGTGTCTATTTCCTGGTTTTCAGTTATCAGAGGCATTAGATGTTGCAAATCATGTAGATGATTATCTTGAGCAGCATGTAGAGTATGCATTCGATGAAAAGAGAGGATATTTGACAAGCTGCCCTACCAATGTGGGGACTGGACTTCGTGCTTCAGTTATGATGCATTTGCCGGCGTTAGTCCTAACGCAGCAAATGAATCGAATTGTTCCCGCCATTAATCAGCTAGGTTTAGTTGTCCGCGGTATTTATGGAGAAGGAAGTGAAGCGTTAGGGAATATATTTCAAGTCTCTAACCAAATTACATTGGGTAAATCCGAACAAGACATTGTTGAGGATTTAAAAAGTGTAGTGCAGCAGCTTGTCCAACAGGAACGCAGTGCGCGAGAATACCTTGTTAAAACATGGGGTATTCAGCTTGAGGATAAAGTTTATCGTTCATACGGTATACTCTCTCATAGTCGTTTGATTGAATCGGGAGAAGCGGCAAATTGCCTTTCCTATGTTCGTCTTGGAATTGATCTAGGATACATTGAAAATCTTTCCCGCAATATTTTGACAGAGTTAATGGTTTTAATGCAGCCTGGTATCTTACAGCAATATACAGGCGGTCCTCTTCATCCAGAGGAACGGGATTTCCGCAGGGCTGCACTTATTCGGGAAAGGCTGTTACTCGAGCAAAATAAAGATAAGTAGGAGGCTGATTCGTATGATGTTTGGAAGATTTACTGAGCGCGCACAGAAAGTGCTGGCATTATCTCAAGAAGAGGCAATTCGTATCGGTCATAATAATATTGGAACTGAGCATATTCTTCTCGGCCTTGTAAGAGAAGGAGAGGGCATTGCTGCAAAAGCGTTACTTGCATTAGGGCTAAGTCCTGAGAAAATTCAAAAAGAAGTAGAGGCTTTAATCGGCAGAGGAACAGAAGTAGCTCAAACGGTTCATTACACGCCGCGCGCTAAAAAGGTAATAGAACTTTCTATGGATGAGGCACGTAAGCTTGGACATTCCTACGTAGGTACAGAACATATTTTATTAGGCTTGATTCGCGAAGGAGAAGGGGTAGCTGCGAGAGTTCTCAATAATCTTGGGGTTAGCTTAAATAAAGCAAGACAGCAAGTGCTTCAGCTTCTTGGAAGCAACGAATCATCCTCTGGTCATCAAGGAGGGGCAGCAGCTAATGCAAATACTCCAACGCTTGATAGTTTAGCTCGTGATTTAACTGCGATTGCTCGTGAAGGACGTTTAGATCCAGTTATCGGCCGCAGTAAGGAAATTCAGCGTGTGATTGAGGTATTAAGCCGCAGAACGAAAAATAATCCTGTTCTAATTGGGGAACCAGGTGTTGGTAAAACTGCAATTGCAGAAGGATTGGCCCAACAAATTATAAACAACGAAGTGCCGGAAACGTTGCGTGATAAGCGTGTTATGACGCTTGATATGGGGACTGTAGTTGCTGGAACGAAGTATCGCGGTGAGTTTGAGGATCGTCTGAAAAAGGTAATGGATGAGATTCGTCAGGCTGCAAATATCATTTTATTTATTGATGAATTGCATACCTTGATTGGTGCAGGAGGAGCAGAAGGTGCTATTGATGCATCTAACATTTTAAAACCGTCCTTAGCCCGTGGAGAACTACAATGCATTGGTGCAACAACACTTGATGAGTATCGTAAATATATTGAGAAAGATGCTGCGTTAGAGCGTCGCTTTCAGCCAATTCAAGTAGATGAGCCAAGTGCTGAAGAATCCGTTCAAATCTTAAAAGGCTTGCGTGATCGTTATGAAGCACATCACCGTGTATCAATTACAGATGATGCAATTGAGGCAGCTGTTAAGTTTTCAGATCGTTACATTACAGATCGTTTCTTGCCAGATAAAGCAATCGATTTAATTGATGAAGCTGCATCTAAGGTTCGTTTACGCTCTTACACTGCTCCTCCAAACCTAAAAGAGCTTGAACAAAAGCTTGAGGAAGTAAGAAAAGAGAAAGATGCCGCGGTACAAAGTCAGGAATTTGAGAAGGCAGCATCCTTGCGTGATACGGAGCAGCGTCTGCGTGAACAGCTAGAAGATACAAAACGTCAGTGGAAAGAACAGCAAGGTAAGGAGAACTCAGAAGTGACTGTAGAGGATATTGCAAACGTCGTATCTACATGGACACGTATTCCTGTTTCTAAGCTGGCTCAGACAGAAACTGATAAACTCTTGAACCTGGAAAACATTCTTCATGATCGTTTAATTGGCCAAGAAGAAGCAGTCGTTGCAGTTGCAAAAGCAGTTCGCCGTGCAAGAGCAGGTTTAAAAGATCCGAAGCGTCCAATCGGCTCCTTCATTTTCCTTGGACCGACGGGTGTTGGTAAAACAGAGCTTGCCCGTGCTTTAGCAGAATCCATGTTTGGTGACGAAGATGCAATGATTCGCGTTGATATGTCTGAGTATATGGAGAAGCATTCTACTTCTCGTCTTGTTGGTTCTCCTCCAGGTTATGTTGGATATGAAGAAGGCGGTCAGCTTACAGAGAAAGTTCGACGCAAGCCGTATTCTGTTATTTTATTAGATGAAGTAGAAAAGGCACATCCGGATGTGTTTAATATCTTATTACAGGTGTTAGAGGATGGGCGTTTGACAGACTCCAAAGGACGTACGGTGGATTTCCGCAACACAATCGTAATTATGACATCCAATGTTGGTGCGGATGCTTTAAAACGCGGGAAGCATCTTGGGTTTAATGTTCAAGATGAAAATGCACAATATAAGGATATGAAGGGCAGAGTTATGGAGGAATTGAAGAAGTCATTCCGTCCAGAGTTCTTAAACCGAATTGATGAAATTATTGTCTTCCATCCGCTAGAGAAAAAGCACATTAAAGAGATTGTAACACTTATGGTGAACCAACTGAAAAAGCGTCTGATTGAACAAGAAATTGATCTGGAGTTAACAGATACCGCCATCGAACAGATTGCTGATAAGGGATTTGATCCAGAGTATGGTGCGCGTCCGTTACGCAGAGCTATCCAAAAGCATGTAGAGGATAGATTGTCTGAGGAACTTCTCAAGGGCACAATTGAGAAAGGACAAAAGGTTGTGCTTGATGCAGAAGGAGAATCATTTGTCATTCGCAGCGCAGAGAAGGTAAAATAGTGGTAGGAATGGAAAAGGGGCTAAGTAGTAGCTCCTTTTCTTACTATATAAGAAAAATATAGCCTTTAGGAAAAATGTTGCTTAAGGAAAGATGTTAATTAAGATATATTAATAAGTAATTTATGATAAAGTCTAGTGATGTCTATTTTCTTACTATTTTTGTTTTTTAAATATAGAAAATTCGGAGAAAATGATAGTATATTTTATGTATAGAAGTGAAGAGGGAAATTGAATGGCGAAGAAAAAAACAAAATTTGTATGTCAAGAATGCGGCTATCAGTCACCGAAATATATGGGGAAATGCCCAGGATGTAGTTCCTGGAATACAATGGTGGAAGAAATAGAAGAGACTATATCGAGCCGACGCCTTACATTTGCAACAGGTGCTCAGACAGAGTTCTCCCAGCCGCGTCCTATTACGCAGGTGGAAACAAAGCTGGAATCCCGTATTGAAACACGTTTTCAAGAGTTTAATCGTGTACTTGGAGGCGGGATTGTTGGCGGCTCCCTTGTATTGATTGGAGGAGACCCAGGGATAGGAAAGTCCACCTTGCTGCTTCAAGTATCATCTCAATTGGCAAATAGTTCTTATAGTGTATTGTATATATCAGGAGAGGAGTCTCCAAAGCAAATTCGCCTTCGCGCAGATCGTTTAGATGTGAGCAGCGACCAATTGTTGGTACTTTCGGAAACAGATTTACAGCGTATTTCTCGATACATAGAAGAATTAAATCCAGCCTTTGTAGTTATTGATTCGATTCAAACAATCCATTTGCCCGAGGTTACGTCAGCACCAGGGAGTGTGGCACAGGTAAGGGAATGTACAGCAGAGCTTATGCGGCTGGCCAAAACGAAAGGAATTCCGATTTTTATCGTTGGGCATGTAACAAAAGAGGGGGCTATTGCAGGTCCGCGTTTACTAGAGCATATGGTAGATGCTGTTTTATATTTCGAAGGCGAGCGTCATCATACATATCGCATTTTAAGGGCTGTTAAAAATCGATTTGGCTCTACAAATGAGATGGGAATTTTTGAGATGAAGGAGCTTGGGCTGCAGGAAGTGTTGAACCCTTCAGAGATTTTTCTGGAGGAGCGCCCTGTAGGAGTAGCCGGCTCAACAGTGGTGGCCTCTATGGAAGGAACCCGCCCTGTTCTTGTAGAAATTCAGGCACTCATTTCTCCTACAAGCTTTGGCAACCCTCGTCGTATGGCAACAGGGATTGACCATAATCGTGTTTCACTTATTATGGCTGTTCTTGAAAAGCGAGCAGGCATGCTGCTCCAGAATCAGGATGCATATTTGAAGGTGGCAGGTGGCCTCAAACTAGATGAACCCGCAATTGATTTGGCAGTTGCTTTAAGTATTGCTTCTAGTTTTCGTGATAAATCTTCAGCTCCTACAGATGTAGTAATTGGAGAAGTTGGCTTGACAGGTGAGGTGCGAAGGGTATCACGAATTGAACAAAGGGTGCAAGAGGCAGCGAAGCTTGGTTTTAAACGAGCGATTATTCCAAATAAAAATTTAGGAGGTTGGAGCACTCCAGAGGGAATTGAAGTTGTTGGAGTATCCAATATAGGAGAGGCCCTTAGATATACGTTAGGAGGATAAAGATGGAGGAAAATAAGCAGCGATCGAAAAGCATCATCAATATTCTGCAACTTGTAGCTCCGGGCACTCCTATACGCGAAGGAATAGATAATGTTCTCCGTGCCCAAACAGGCGGTCTCATTGTACTAGGGTATAATGAACAAATTAAAGGGATTGTTGATGGTGGCTTTCATATTAACTGTTCGTTCTCACCGGCAAGCTTATATGAACTTGCTAAAATGGATGGAGCTCTTATTCTAAATGAAGTGGGCAGCAAGATTTTATTTGCGAATGCCCAGCTTACACCAGACGCTTCCATAGAATCCATTGAGACCGGGATGCGTCATCGGACAGCAGAACGAGTTGCAAAGCAGACAGGAAACCTTGTGGTTGCGATTTCGCAAAGGAGGAATGTAATCACTCTGTACCAAGGAAACTTACGTTATACATTGAGAGATATCGGCGTAATCTTAACTAAGGCCAATCAAGCCATTCAGACTCTAGAGAAATATAAAACTGTCTGGAGCGAAGGAATTACTAATTTAGGTGTATTAGAGTTTGAAGAGGCTGTAACACTCGGAGAGGTGTTACATGTGTTACATATTGTAGAGATGGTGCTTCGTATTAAAAATGAAATCTATAGCTATATTCATGAGCTTGGAACAGAAGGGCGACTCATACGACTGCAACTAGCAGAACTATTATCTGATTTAGAGGAAGAGGCAGCTCTTCTTATTAAGGATTACCATTATGAAAAAACACAAGACCATTACCACATTTTGAAAAAGCTGCAGGACCTATCTAATACAGGATTACTTGAAGATAATGATTTGCTAAGGCTGCTCGGTCACTCTGGCCAAGTTAGTCTTGAAGAAAGCATGATGCCGCGCGGTTATCGAATTCTAGGGAAAATTTCACGTTTGCCGCCTCTTGTGATTGAGAATTTAACCAATAAATTCAAGAATTTGCAAGGTATTTGCCGAGCTTCTCTCGCTGATCTTGATGAGGTAGAAGGAATTGGGGAAGTACGGGCAAAGAAAATACGAGAAGGTCTGAAACGGATTCAAGAGCATCTGTATATGAGCCGGCACAACTAATAATGTAATATTCATATGAAAGTACGATAACATATGAACTTTTTTAAATTGTGGTATGATATATTTGGAAAGGAAATGAAAGGCAGAGAGAATATAGCTTATTTTCTATTTCATGTTTTTGAAAAAATCATACTGTCAATAATGAGTAGGAGGTGGTTGAATGTTAAAACGGATTGTACAGCTATTCTTTTTGGTAGTTGGGGGTGCCTTAGGGATATTTTTGATTCCTACAGTAGCTAAAATGCTTAATATTGGATCCATCCCTGTGCTAGAGGAATCTTATATTCGTGCGATTATTGGTGCAATCGTCTTGTTTGTTACAACATTCTGGCTTGTCGATTATATTGTTCATTTGATTAAATATGTAGAGGAAACTTTAGTTAAAGCGCCGGTGACAGATGTATTATTTGGAAGTGTAGGACTTATTACCGGACTTATATTTGCTTATTTAATTCTTATTCCTATCAAAACTATTACGGTGCAAATTATTAGCACAGTGCTCCAAATCTTTGTTACGCTTTTATTTGGATATTTAGGCTTTCAGGTAGGGTTGAAAAAGAGAAATGAACTTGTAGCGCTTTTCTCCTTACCACAGCGCGTAGTGAAGCGCAAAGGCAATAGTGGAGATGGAGAAGAAGTTGAGGTTGAATTACAGCAAGGAAACTTTAAGATTCTTGATACAAGCGTTATTATTGATGGACGTATTGCAGATATTTGTCAGACAGGTTTTTTAGAAGGTGTAATTCTCATACCACAATTTGTCTTAGCTGAGCTGCAGCACATCGCTGATTCTTCTGATACGCTAAAGCGTAATCGCGGGAGACGCGGCCTGGATATTTTAAATAGGATTCAAAAAGAGCTGCTCATACCAGTAGAAATTTATGAGGGTGATTTTGAGGATATACAGGAGGTTGACAGCAAGCTCGTGAAGCTTGCTAAGGTGATGAACGGAACGGTTATCACAAATGATTTTAACCTGAATAAGGTATCCGAGTTGCAAGGTGTGAAGGTATTAAATATAAATGACCTAGCGAATGCGATTAAGCCTGTAGTGCTTCCAGGAGAGGAATTACGGGTATATGTTGTGAAGGATGGAAAAGAGCATAATCAAGGTGTAGCTTATTTAGACGACGGTACAATGATTGTTGTGGAAGATGGAAGAGAATCTATCGGTTCTCAAATTGATGTTCTTGTTACAAGTGTTTTGCAAACTTCTGCGGGGCGAATGATTTTTGCAAAACGTAAGCTATTAGAGAAAGCATTATAAGCAGAGGGTTGTTATGAGGTATACTTTAATTATTCCAGCAGCGGGACAAGGAAAGCGGATGGGAGCGGGACTAAATAAACTGTTTCTCCCCATCGCTTCCGTACCGCTTATTATTCATACATTGCGCGTATTTGAGAAAGATGAAGCATGTGAACAAATTATTCTTGCTGTTAACGCAGATGAACAACCTGTTTTTGAGCGCTTTATTAAACAATATGATATAAAGAAACAAATTGTATTTGCCATAGGTGGTCAAGAACGGCAGGATAGTGTCTACAATGGACTGCTGCAAGCAGGTAAAGCGTCGTATATTCTTGTGCATGATGGTGCAAGACCCTTTATTACAATAGAAATTATTCAAAGTGTACTAGCGGAGGCGGTGCGGAAGGGCGCCTCCATTTGTGCTGTTCCGGTAAAGGATACGATTAAAAGAGTGGAAGACGGAAGTGTTGTAGAGACGGTAGAACGTTCTAAACTATGGGCTGTTCAAACACCACAGGGGTTTCATCTTTCCACCTTGTCTGAGGCTCATGAGGAAGCTCGTAAGATTGGATATTTAGGAACTGATGATGCCAGTCTTGTGGAGCGGCTTGGAAAAGCTGTCGGAGTTGTATCAGGAAGTTATTTTAATATAAAAGTGACGACTCCAGATGATTTAGTAGTAGCAGAAAGTTTTTTAGCAAGAGGATAGGAGAGATTTTACATGTTTCGAATCGGACAAGGGTTTGATGTACATGCCTTTGCAGAAGGACGGCCTCTTATTATTGGAGGAATTACAATACCTTACGAGAAAGGATTGCTCGGTCATTCTGATGCAGATGTGTTATTACATACGATTGCGGATGCTTGTTTAGGTGCAATTGCAGCAGGAGATATCGGCAAGCATTTTCCAGATACAGATTCTGCCTTTAAGGATGCGGATTCGGCAGTTTTACTACAGCGTGTTTGGGAGATTGTCATTGAGAAAGGGTATGAGCTATGCAATTTAGATTGTACAATTATTGCTCAAAAGCCTAAAATGGCACCTCATATTGAGGCGATGCGTGTACGGATTAGCGAGCTATTGGAAACATCAATTGAAAATATAAATGTAAAAGCAACGACAACAGAAAAGCTTGGTTTTACAGGTCGAGAAGAAGGAGTTGCTTCTCAAGCGGTTGTCCTGTTGAAAAAAAGAGTGTAACCTTATACACTTTGTATCGTACACAATTTAAAACGGAAGGTGTCATACATGTCAAAACGAGTCAGATTACGATATGCTCCGAGTCCAACAGGACATTTACATATCGGAAATACAAGAACAGCGTTGTTTAACTATTTATTTGCGAAAAACCAAGGCGGAGATTTTATTATCCGTATTGAGGATACTGATTTAAAGAGAAATATTGCAGGCGGAGAAGAAAGTCAGCTGCAAAACTTAAAATGGCTTGGCATCGAATGGGATGAGAGCATTGATAAAGAAGGTGCATACGGTCCGTATCGCCAAACAGAGCGTTTGGATATTTATCAAAAATATACAAATGAATTAATGCAGCGGGAAGTAGCGTATCATTGCTATTGTACAGAAGAAGAACTTGAGGCAGAACGGGAAGCGCAGCAGGAGCGCGGTGAAACGCCTCATTATTCAGGGAAATGTCGCCACCTAACACAGGAGCAAAGAGAGGCATTTAAAGCTGAGGGACGAATTCCAAGCATTCGTTTTGCAGTACCGAAGGAGAAGTCCTATACATTTACTGATATGGTAAAAGGAACGATTTCCTTTGATGCAAATGAGATGGGCGACTTTGTTATTGTGAAGAAGGATGGCATCCCTACCTACAATTATGCTGTTGTTATCGATGATCATCTTATGGAAATTACGCATGTGCTTCGCGGAGAAGAGCATATTTCTAATACGCCGAAGCAGTTGATGATTTATGAGGTATTTGGCTGGGAAGCTCCTCAATTTGGTCACATGACGCTTATTGTAAATGAGAATCGAAAGAAATTAAGCAAACGTGATGAATCTGTGATTCAATTTATTCAGCAATATGCTGATCTGGGCTATTTGCCAGAGGCGATGTTTAATTTTATTTGTTTACTTGGATGGTCTCCAGTCGGAGAAGAGGAAATTTTTACGAAGGAACAATTTATTGAAATGTTTGATCCGGCTCGTTTATCTAAATCGCCGGCTGTATTTGATACGCAAAAGCTGAAATGGATGAACAACCAGTACATGAAAAAACAAGAGCTCGATCGTGTGGTAGAGCTTTGTACACCACATCTTATCAAAGCAGGCCGGATTAGTGAAGCTGAAGTACAAACAGATTGGGTTCGCGGACTTGTTGCATTGTATCATGACCAGCTGAGCTATGGTGCAGAGATTGTTGAGTTATCAGAGTTATTTTTCAAGGATGACATTAGCTATGATGAAGAGGCACAAGCTGTTTTAAACGAAGAACAAGTGCCAGAAGTAATGCAAGTATTTTTATCTCAAGTAGAGGCAATTGAAGATTTTACACCAGAGGCTGTGCAGGCGGCGATCAAGGCTGTTCAAAAGCAAACAGGTCAAAAAGGGAAGAAGCTATTTATGCCGATCCGTGTTGCTACAACAGGTCAAACACATGGTCCGGATTTACCAAAAGCAATCTCTCTTCTTGGTAAACAAAAGGTTTCTGCACGAATTCAAAAAGTTATTGGTTAACATTTTTATGTGAGATGCAATATAATAAAAAATACTTAATACACCAATATAAACAGCGAAGAGAAGGAAAAGTAAAAAACCATATTCTTTTCAGAGAGAATCGCCAATGGCTGTGAGCGATTTAAGAATAGGTTTTTGAAGTGCGCCTTTGAGCCTTCTGTTGAAATAAAAGTAGGCAGAAGCGGTGAAGAGCCGTTATGGAAAGCATGAGTGGAGGTCGATTCGGCCTAAACAGAGTGGAACCGCGCTGAAAAGGCGTCTCTGTCGTTTGTACAGAGGCGTCTTTTTTTGTACTTTAAAAAGATACAAATTTCCAGTCGGGAATTTTAGGAATAAAGTGTAACTACGCCTCTGTCATCGCCTATAGGCTCGCCAATCGGCAAGTTTTCTTTACACCTTAAGAAAGTATAAATTTCTAGCTGGAGGGCAATTCGACGTAGTTAGAAATTTTAGGAACAAAGTATAAGTGCAACTATGCCTCTGTCTTCGCCCAAGGGCAGGGCTCGCCAATCGGCAAGT
>NZ_SCFM01000042.1 GCF_004138295.1 Ectobacillus funiculus
TTGGTACTGTTACTTATATTGCGTTAGAAATTGGCTGAAAAGGAGGGAAACGAATGTTTCAAAAGCTTCGGGAGGATATTGAAGTCATTTTTGAACAAGACCCAGCAGCACGAAGCTATTTGGAAGTCATATGCACATATGCTGGATTACACGCCATTTGGGCTCACCGGATTGCTCATGTATTATATAAGAAACGATTTTTCTTTATGGCACGTATGATTTCGCAAGTTAGCCGCTTTTTTACTGGGATTGAGATTCATCCGGGTGCTACGATTGGCCGCCGTCTTTTTATTGATCATGGTATGGGCGTCGTTATCGGCGAAACTTGTGAAATTGGTGACAATGTGACCTTGTATCAAGGTGTAACGCTAGGCGGAACAGGAAAGGAAAAAGGCAAGCGCCACCCCACTATTGAGGATAACGTGTTAATTGCAACTGGCGCAAAGGTTCTTGGCTCCATTACGGTAGGGAAAAACTCTAAAGTTGGTGCAGGCTCTGTTGTTTTGAAGGAAGTTCCGCCTAATTCTACTGTTGTTGGGATACCGGGCCGTGTGGTTATCCGCGATGGGATAAAAGTGAATCGCGACTTGAACCATTGTGACTTGCCAGACCCCATTGCTGACAAATTTAAGGCGATGGAGGAAGAGATACGGCAATTGAAGGAACAGCTTACATTATCTAAGGAAGGAAAGAATTCAAATGACTATTTATCTTTATAATACCCTTACTCGCAAGAAAGAAGAATTTGTTCCGCTTGAGGCAAACAAGGTAAAAATGTATGTATGTGGTCCGACTGTATACAATTACATTCACATCGGAAACGCACGGCCTGCTATCGTATTTGATACAGTGCGCCGTTATTTAGAATATAAGGGCTATGAAGTGCAGTATGTGTCCAATTTTACTGATGTTGATGACAAACTCATTCGCGCAGCAAAAGAGCTTGGTGAGGATGTACCAACAATTGCTGATCGATTTATTGCAGCATACTTTGAAGATGTAACGGCTTTAGGATGCCGCCATGCTGATGTACATCCGCGTGTGACAGAGAGTATGGATTTGATCATTTCATTTATTGAAGAGTTGATCAAAAAAGGATACGCTTATGAATCTGCAGGGGATGTATACTACAGAACAAAGGAATTTGCAGGGTACGGCAAGCTGTCCCACCAATCCATTACAGATTTGCGTCACGGCGCGCGCATTGAAGTTGGTGAAAAGAAACAGGACCCGCTGGACTTTGCATTATGGAAGGCGGCAAAGGAAGGAGAAATCTCCTGGGATAGTCCATGGGGGAAAGGTCGCCCAGGCTGGCATATCGAGTGCTCAGCGATGGCTAGAAAATACTTAGGGGATACGATTGATATTCATGCTGGCGGACAGGATTTGGCATTCCCTCACCATGAAAATGAAATTGCACAATCGGAGGCATTAACAGGCAAGCCATTTTCACGTTATTGGCTCCATAATGGATATATTAATATTAATAATGAAAAAATGTCGAAGTCTCTTGGAAACTTTATTTTGGTGCATGACATTATTAAGCAATATAATCCGCAGTTAATTCGATTCTTTATGCTTTCTGTGCATTACCGTAATCCTATTAACTTTAATGAAGAATTGCTGCAAAGCACGCAAAACGGTTTGGAACGCATTCAAACTGCCTATGCTAACTTAAAGCATCGGATGGACAGCAGTACAAATTTGACAGAAAACGATGAATCTTGGATTTCAGAGGTTAAAGCATTCCGAGAAGCATTTGAACAGGCTATGGATGATGATTTTAATACGGCGAATGCGGTAACAGAGCTCTATAATTTAGCTAATTATGCGAACCAATATTTACTTGAACAGCATACTTCAAAAGCCGTGATCGAGACATTTTTGACGGAATATGAGGAGTTATTTGAAGTGCTGGGATTGAGTCTTAACCAACAACAAGAGCTTCTTGATGAGGAGATTGAAACGCTTATCGAGCAACGGAATAATGCCCGAAAAGAGCGTAACTTTGCACTAGCTGATCAAATCCGTGATGATTTAAAGGCCCGCAATATTATCTTGGAAGATACGCCGCAGGGTGTAAGATGGAAAAGAGGATAAGCATGATCGATGTAAAGCAATTAAACAGTCTTGCTTTAGCGTATATGGGTGATGCGGTGTATGAACAGTATGTTCGGCATCACCTTCTTTTAAAAGGATCTGTCCGCCCTAATCAGCTGCATCGTTTGAGTACAAGCTATGTATGCGCAAAGGCGCAAGCCAAGGTTGTATACGCGTGGCTTGACGGAAAAGTTTTAACAGAAGAAGAGGAAGCCATCCTTATGAGGGGGCGAAACGCAAAATCAGGCTCAGTCCCAAAAAATACAGATGTACAAACATATCGATATAGTACGGCATTTGAAGCAGTAATCGGCTTTCATTATTTATCAGGTAATGAAGAGCGGCTGCAAGAGCTTTTGTCGGCTGCTATTTTAGCTTTAGAAGAGCAGGAAGGAGAAAAAAAGAATGGATCATGAATATATTATTGGCAGAAACCCCGTCATTGAAGCATTGAAGTCAGGACGCGATATTAATAAAATTTGGGTAGCTGAGGGAGCGAATAAAGGGCAAATTCACACTGTTTTACAGCTGGCAAAGGAGCAAGGAGTCATCGTTCAGCAAGCGCCGAACAAAAAGCTTGACCAATTGGCGGAGGGAAATCATCAAGGGGTTATTGCGCATGTAGCAGCCTATAAGTATGCAGAGCTGGATGATTTATTCCGTAGGGCGGAGAAACAGCAGGAAACCCCATTTTTCCTAATTTTGGATGAGATTGAGGATCCCCACAATCTTGGTTCCATTATGAGAACGGCAGATGCTGTTGGGGCGCATGGCATTATTATTCCGAAGCGTAGAGCAGTTGGTTTAACTGCAGCGGTCGCAAAAGCATCTACTGGAGCCATTGAGTATATTCCAGTGGTGCGTGTAACAAATTTGACGAGAACCATTGAAGAATTAAAGGAACGCGGTATATGGATTGCCGGTACCGATGCAAAGGGAACGGACGATTACCGTAGACTAGATGGCACAATGCCATTAGGTCTTGTAATCGGCAGCGAAGGAAAGGGGATGAGCCGGCTCGTCAGGGAGCAATGCGATTTTCTTGTGCGATTGCCAATGGCTGGAAAGGTCACATCTCTTAATGCTTCCGTTGCTGCTGGACTTCTTATGTACGAGGTATATCGTAAGCGTCATCCGCTTGGTGAGTAGAGATGAAAGAGATCTTGATTGTCGACGGCTATAACATTATCGGTGCCTGGAAAGAACTTCGTAAGTTAAAGGATACGGATTTGCAGTCGGCCCGTGATGTACTTATCGATAAAATGGCAGACTATCAAGGGTTTACAGGGATAAAGGTCATTATCGTTTTTGATGCGTATTACGTACAAGGAATTGAGAAGAAAACGAACCAGGCGAAGGTGGAAGTGATCTTTACCCGCAAAAACCAAACAGCTGATGAAAAAATTGAGCAACTTGCCATTGAACTTAGGGAAATTGATACGAGCATTTCAGTAGCTACATCGGACTATACGGAACAATGGGTTATTTTTGCGCAAGGAGCCCTGCGCAAGTCTGCACGTGAGCTGGAGATTGAAGTAGAGCTAATGGAGGGGCAGGTACGCCGTAGAATTCAGGAGCAAAAAGAACAAAAAGGAGCATTTCAATCCCGATATAATAAGGAAATTACAGAAAAATTGGAAAAATTAAGGCGAGGAGAGCTTTGAGGCATTGACGCTCATAAAGCGCTTACTGTATAATATTTCTAACTAAGCATCGTCGGGGTGATAAGAGTGGAATCAGACTTCTTAAGTGAACACAACGTACAATTTCGAGAATTAGAAGATGAAGGAGTAGTAGAGCTTGTCCGTGGCGGTGATACTGAGGCGTTAGAATACTTGATTAACAAGTATAAGAATTTCGTTCGTGCTAAATCACGGTCATATTTTCTTGTGGGAGCAGATCGCGAGGATATTATTCAAGAAGGAATGATTGGTCTATTCAAAGCGATCCGTGATTACAAGGAGGACAAGCTCTCATCTTTTAAAGCTTTTGCAGAGCTTTGTATTACTCGACAAATCATAACGGCTATTAAAACAGCAACAAGACAAAAGCACATTCCTTTAAATTCATATGTGTCGCTGGACAAGCCTATTTATGATGAGGAGTCTGATCGTACTCTATTAGATGTGATTTCGGAAACAAAGGTAACAGATCCAGAGGAGTTAATTATCAATCAAGAGGAGTATGTAGATATCGAGTTGAAAATCTCCGAACTCCTAAGTGATTTGGAAAGAAAGGTTCTTTCTCTTTATTTGGACGGGCGTTCCTATCAAGAGATTT
Source organism: Ectobacillus funiculus (assembly GCF_004138295.1). GTDB lineage: Bacteria > Bacillota > Bacilli > Bacillales > Bacillaceae_G > Ectobacillus > Ectobacillus funiculus. Next base: position 4,381 of record NZ_SCFM01000042.1, read on the forward strand.
CAGAACAGTTGAATCGTCATGTGAAATCAATTGATAATGCCCTACAACGTGTAAAACGAAAATTAGAACGATATGTGGAAATGAGAGAAAATACAGCTTTTAATTGATTATGAGTTTATGAGACAGGTGTAATGCCTGTCTCATTCACTTTTATAGTCATGTGAGGTGCATCATTGACAGCTTCTTTTAATATATGGTAAAGTTTTAAGGACATAGCGTTCAAGGCTGGTGTAGTATAATGGGAAAAAAACTTGTACTTGCATGTTCAGAATGCAGCAGCAGAAACTACTCTACCATGAAAAATGAGAACGCCTCCGAGCGTCTAGAAGTAAAGAAATTTTGCAAAGCCTGCAATACACATACAGTGCATAGGGAAACAAAATAATAACGGCTATACATGATGGAGGTTCCATAAACATGCGTTTGACGAATTTTTTTGGCGACGTAACACGCGAAATGAAAAAAGTAAGCTGGCCGAAAAGACAGGAGTTGTTCCGTTCCACATTAACTGTTATTGCAACGGTAGTGCTTTTTGGTATTTTCTTTGCAGTTGTGGATATGGGGATTTCTTCTTTAATTCGTTTAGTTCTTGAATAAGATGCACTTTTACATGATATAATGATAACTATACGAACTGTGTTAAAACCCGGTGAACGGGTTTTTTCATTTGCCTAAAAAAGCAGGGTCGGGGAGGGAAGGACGAACGTCCTACACGATATGGAAAAACGTTGGTATGTTGTACATACATATTCTGGATATGAAAACAAGGTGAAAACAAACTTGGAAAAGCGTGTTGAATCAATGGGCATGCAGGATAAGATTTTCAGAGTAGTTGTACCGGAAGAAACAGAAGTAGAAATGAAGAATGGAAAAGAGAAGCTTACGAAGCGAAAGGTGTTTCCAGGTTATGTGCTTGTAGAACTAGTAATGACAGATGATTCTTGGTATGTTGTTCGCAATACACCAGGTGTTACAGGTTTTGTCGGTTCTGCCGGTTCTGGCTCTAAGCCGACTCCCCTATTGGAGGAAGAGGTTGTTGTTATCCTTAAACGCATGGGCGTTGAGAATGAAAAGGTGGATTTTGATTTTGAGTTAAATGAAACAGTCCGCTTGAAGGAAGGTCCTTTTGCAAATTATACAGGCACAATTGAAGAGATTGATATAGAGAAGCAAAAGGTTAAAGTTCTTGTAGATATGTTTGGTCGTGAAACACCTGTAGAACTTGATTTTGTCCAAGTTGAAAAATTATAAATTAAAAACTTGAAAAGAATTGTAAAAGGTGATACTATCTTTAAGGTCAGTGTCTTTCATGGGTAAAGGCATTGCTTAATAAGTTTTTTATCTCTATAGCAGATAAGAATAGAGTGGGAGGGCGGACAGCCCATTGACCACATCACGGACTTAAGGAGGTGTGTCTCGTGGCTAAAAAGGTAATCAAAGTTGTGAAATTGCAAATTCCTGCAGGTAAAGCGAATCCAGCGCCGCCAGTTGGTCCAGCACTAGGACAAGCAGGCGTTAACATCATGGGCTTCTGTAAAGAGTTCAACGCTCGTACAGCTGACCAAGCTGGTCTAATTATCCCAGTTGAAATTACGGTATTTGAAGACCGTTCCTTCACTTTCATTACAAAGACTCCGCCTGCTGCTGTTCTTCTTAAAGTAGTAGCTGGTATCCAGTCTGGTTCTGGTGTTCCAAACCGTAATAAAGTGGCAACAGTGAAGCGTGATAAAGTTCGCGAAATCGCAGAACAAAAGATGCCTGACCTAAACGCTGCTAGCGTAGAAGCTGCAATGCGCATGGTTGAAGGTACTGCACGCAGCATGGGTATTGTTATCGAAGACTAATTCGCTTTAGTTTCTTGTAAAAAGGTTGCGGGTCTTATACATTCGCAACCTTTATTAACGTAACAAATCGTAGCATTTTAAATACAGGGTTGGTGTCCCCCGCAGCAGAAGCTGAAACCTATTACAGGAACACACACGTGGGAGGTTATTCCGCTAAAACCACAATCAAGGAGGAAATTCAAATGCCAAAAAGAGGTAAAAAGTATCTAGAAGCTGCAAAGCTTGTAGACCGTGCAACTACTTACTCTGTTGCTGAAGCAATTGAGTTAGCGAAAAAAACAAACACAGCTAAATTTGATGCGACTCTTGAAGTTGCTTTCCGTTTAGGCGTAGACCCTAAGAAAGCTGATCAACAAATCCGTGGTGCGGTTGTTCTTCCGCATGGTACTGGTAAAGTACAACGCGTATTAGTATTTGCTCGCGGCGAAAAAGCAAAAGAAGCAGAAGCTGCTGGTGCTGATTTCGTAGGTGATGCAGACTACATCAACAAAATCCAACAAGGCTGGTTTGACTTCGACGTAGTTGTAGCAACTCCAGATATGATGGGTGAAGTTGGTAAATTAGGTCGTGTATTAGGACCAAAAGGTTTAATGCCAAACCCTAAAACTGGTACAGTTACATTCGATGTAACAAAAGCAGTAAACGAAATCAAAGCAGGTAAAGTAGAATACCGTGTTGACAAAGCGGGTAACATCCACACGCCAATCGGTAAAGTATCTTTCGACAACGAAAAGCTTGCTGAAAACCTGCAAACAGTTTATGAAGCAATGCTAAAAGCAAAACCTTCTGCTGCAAAAGGAACTTACATGAAGAACGTAACAGTTGCTTCTACAATGGGACCTGGCGTACGCGTAGATGTTTCTACATTTGCCTAATAAATGGAATTTGACTTTTTTATAAAGTTTTTATATAATAAATGATGTTGTGAATTTAATAACTGTACCGTAGACAGTAGGTGCCCTTACAGGCTTAATTTCCTACCGAGGTGTTATGATAAGAACGGATTATTCTGTGACTATTATGCCTCCATGTCTAGTTTTGATATGGAGGTTTTCTAATGCACATTCGGTGTCGGTACAATCCAGTCTTATAGGAGGTGTAACGATGAGCAAAGCAATTGAAGCTAAACAACAAGTCGTAACTGAAATTGCTGATAAATTACGTGCGAGCAAATCTACAATTGTAGTTGACTACCGTGGTTTAACAGTAGGTGAAGCAACTGAACTTCGTAAACAATTGCGTGAAGCAGGCATCGAGTTCAAAGTTTACAAAAACTCTTTAACTCGTCGTGCAGCTGAACAAGCAGAGGTAGCGGAATTGAACGCTCACTTAACAGGTCCGAACGCGATCGCGTTCAGCAACGAAGATGTTGTTGCCCCTGCTAAAGTGTTGAACGATTTCGCGAAAAAGCATGAAGCTTTAGAAATCAAAGCTGGTGTCATTGAAGGTAAATTAGTAAGCGTTGAAGATGTGAAAGCAATTGCAGAACTTCCTTCCCGCGAAGGCTTACTTTCTATGTTGCTTAGCGTTCTTCAAGCTCCAATCCGCAACCTTGCACTTGCTGCAAAAGCTGTGGCTGAGCAAAAAGAAGAACAAGGCGCTTAATTCCCGATTATTCGGTCTGAGTTATTAATAAAAGGAAAACAAGGAGGAACACTCAAATGACTAAAGAACAAATCATTGAAGCAGTTAAATCTATGACTGTTTTAGAACTTAACGATCTAGTAAAAGCAATCGAAGAAGAATTCGGCGTAACTGCTGCTGCTCCAGTAGCTGTAGTAGGCGGCGGTGCTGCTGAAGCGGCTGAGCAAACAGAATTCGATGTAGTACTTGCTAGCGCAGGCGCTCAAAAAATCAAAGTTATCAAAGTTGTTCGTGAACTTACAGGCCTTGGCTTGAAAGAAGCGAAAGAACTTGTTGACAACACTCCAAAAGCAATCAAAGAAGGCGCTTCTAAAGAAGAAGCTGAAGAAATCAAAGCTAAACTTGAAGAAGTTGGAGCAGTTGTTGAAGTTAAGTAATTTCACTTGTACTGCAAAAAAAAGCTCGCTCTTATGCGGGCTTTTTTTTTAACCGAAACAATAACCGTGAGGAAAGAGGGCTGTGGGTATGGCAGATCACTACTTTTCAAACAATCCTGTAAGCAAAAGCGATCGAAAACGATGGAAATTTGAGTTAAGAGGACAAACGTTTACGTTTCTGTCGGATCAAGGTGTTTTTTCAAAAAATGAGGTGGACTTCGGTTCGCGTCTTTTGATTCATGCATTCGAACAACCAGAGGAACAGGGTGCTTTTTTGGATGTTGGTTGCGGATATGGTCCAATCGGGTTGTCACTTGCTAAGGAGTTTGTCAATCGTCGCGTTGATATGGTGGATATAAATGAACGGGCGTTGGAATTAGCAGGGGAAAACGCTGTGTTGAACAGGGTTACGAATGTTTCTGTGTTTCAGAGTAATGTGTATGAAAATGTGAGCGGGCAATATGCTGCAATTTTATCAAATCCACCGATTCGAGCTGGTAAAAAAGTAGTTCATGAGATTTTAGAACGGGCAAATGAGCACTTAGTTCCTGGTGGTGAGCTGTGGGTTGTGATTCAGAAAAAACAAGGCGCACCTTCTGCCTTAGCTAAGATGGAAGAGATCTATCCCACTGTAGAAGTGGTAAAGAAAGAAAAAGGATATTATATCATAAAATCAAAAAAACGTTGACGGTTATTTTTGGTTGTGTTAAGATTGTAAAATGCCAAATATATCATTTCTTGCAATGTTTGGAATGTATAATTCTTCATGCATTGGGAAAGATAGTAAAATCAGTAGAGCGCGAAACAGAATGGTGGTTTTCTTATGAGAAGCCATTTTTCTTTTTGCATAATTAGCAAAGGTTCTGCATGTCCTTAAGGCACGGCTGCGCCTCCGGGCGTCGGCTGTTTTTAGCTTGTAAATTATGCAATTTTATTGCATTTTATAATACTCATGATTTGAGGGGTGAAGCAGTTGACAGGTCAACTAGTTCAATACGGCCGCCACCGCCAACGAAGAAGTTATGCCCGTATTAGTGAAGTATTAGAGTTACCAAATCTTATTGAGATTCAAACCTCTTCTTATCAGTGGTTTCTTGATGAAGGTTTGCGAGAAATGTTCCAGGACATTTCACCAATTGAAGACTTCACGGGAAATCTGTCTCTTGAGTTCATTGACTACAGCCTAGGTGAGCCTAAGTATTCTGTAGAAGAATGTAAAGAGCGTGATGTTACGTTCGCAGCACCGCTGCGCGTGAAGGTACGTCTAATCAATAAAGAAACTGGCGAAGTGAAGGAACAGGATGTATTTATGGGGGATTTCCCACTCATGACAGAAACGGGAACGTTTGTCATTAACGGTGCGGAACGTGTTATTGTTTCCCAGCTTGTTCGTTCACCAAGTGTGTATTACAGCGGAAAGGTAGACAAAAACGGTAAACGTGGCTTTACTGCGACTGTTATTCCGAACCGTGGCGCTTGGCTTGAGTATGAAACAGATGCGAAGGATGTAGTATATGTACGTATCGATCGTACGCGCAAGCTTCCTGTAACAGTGTTATTACGGGCACTTGGTTTTGGTTCTGACCAAGAAATCATTGAGCTTTTAGGCGAAAATGAATACTTGCGTAATACGTTAGAAAAAGACAACACAGATAGTACAGACAAAGCCTTGCTTGAGATTTATGAGCGTCTTCGTCCGGGCGAACCTCCGACTGTAGACAATGCAAAGAGCTTACTTGTTTCACGCTTTTTTGATCCGAAACGCTATGATTTAGCGAATGTAGGGCGATATAAAATTAACAAAAAACTTCATATTAAGAATAGATTGTTTAACCAGCGTGTAGCAGAAACATTGGTAGATCCGGAAACAGGTGAAATTCTAGTTGCGGAAGGTACAAACTTGGATCGTCGCACACTAGATAAAATCCTCCCATACTTAGAGAAAAACATTGGTTTTAAAACTTCCAGACCGGTTGGAGGCGTGGTGGAGGACGAGGTTCTGATGCAATCTATTAGAATCTATGCGCCAGATGCAGACGCGGATCAGATGATTAATGTAATCGGAAACGCGAACATCGACCGGAATGTGAAACATATCACGCCTGCAGATATTATTGCATCTATCAGCTATTTCTTTAATTTACTTTATAAGGTAGGCGACACGGATGATATCGATCATTTAGGAAACCGTCGTCTTCGCTCTGTTGGTGAATTGCTTCAAAACCAGTTCCGTATCGGTCTTTCCCGTATGGAGCGTGTTGTTCGTGAGAGAATGTCTATTCAGGATACGAACGCAATTACACCACAAGCCTTGATTAATATTCGTCCAGTTATCGCATCCATTAAAGAGTTTTTTGGAAGCTCTCAGCTATCTCAGTTCATGGACCAAACGAACCCGTTAGCGGAATTAACGCATAAACGCCGTTTATCTGCATTAGGACCGGGCGGTTTGACTCGTGAGCGTGCAGGCTTTGAAGTGCGTGACGTTCACTATTCTCACTATGGCCGCATGTGTCCAATCGAAACACCGGAGGGTCCGAACATTGGTTTGATCAACTCATTGTCTTCCTTTGCGAAGGTAAATGAATTTGGTTTTATTGAAACGCCATATCGTCGAATTGACCCAGAAACGGGACATGTAACAAGTCGTGTGGATTACCTGACTGCAGATGAAGAGGATAACTATGTAGTAGCACAGGCAAACATGCGTTTATCAGATAATGGTGAGTTTCTTGATGAAGATATCATTGCTCGTTTCCGTGGTGAGAACATTGTCGTGACACGTGATCGTGTTGACTATATGGATGTATCACCGAAGCAGGTTGTTTCAGCTGCGACAGCATGTATTCCATTCTTGGAAAATGACGACTCTAACCGTGCTCTAATGGGAGCGAACATGCAACGTCAAGCAGTTCCTCTTTTAAATCCAGAAGCACCGACTGTAGGAACAGGTATGGAATACGTATCTGCTAAAGACTCCGGGGCAGCTGTCATTTGTAAGCATCCAGGCGTTGTAGAGCGAGTGGAAGCGAAAGAGGTTTGGGTACGTCGTTACATTGATGTAGATGGTCAGAAGGTCAAAGGTGATTTAGACCGTTACAGAATGTTAAAGTTTATTCGTTCTAACCAAGGAACTTGTTATAACCAACGTCCGATTGTAAGTGTGGGCGATGAAGTTGTAAGAGGCGAAATTCTTGCGGATGGTCCATCGATGGAAAAGGGTGAACTAGCTCTTGGACGCAACGTGCTTGTTGCCTTCATGACATGGGATGGTTACAACTATGAGGATGCCATCATTATGAGCGAACGCCTTGTGAAGGATGATGTATACACATCTGTTCATATTGAAGAATACGAGTCAGAAGCTCGTGATACAAAGCTTGGTCCTGAAGAGATTACACGCGATATTCCGAATGTTGGTGAAGATGCACTTCGTAATTTGGATGAGCGCGGAATTATTCGTATTGGTGCCGAAGTAAAAGATGGAGATCTTCTAGTTGGTAAGGTTACTCCAAAGGGTGTAACAGAATTAACAGCTGAAGAACGTTTATTACATGCGATTTTTGGTGAGAAAGCACGTGAAGTTCGCGATACATCTCTTCGTGTACCTCATGGCGGCGGCGGTATTATTCTTGATGTGAAGGTCTTTAACCGTGAAGATGGAGATGAGCTTCCACCAGGTGTAAACCAACTTGTGCGTGCATATATTGTACAGAAGCGTAAAATTTCCGAGGGTGACAAAATGGCAGGACGCCATGGTAACAAAGGGGTTATCTCCCGTATTTTGCCAGAAGAAGATATGCCGTATCTCCCAGATGGTACGCCGGTTGATATCATGTTAAATCCATTAGGGGTACCTTCTCGTATGAATATCGGTCAGGTATTAGAGCTTCATATTGGTATGGCAGCTCGTTACCTTGGAATTCATGTAGCAACTCCAGTATTTGATGGAGCGCGTGAAGAAGATGTATGGGCAACGATTGAAGAAGCAGGTATGTCTCGCGACGCTAAAACAGTTCTGTACGACGGTCGTACGGGTGAAGCATTTGATAACCGTGTATCCGTAGGTGTTATGTACATGATTAAGCTGGCGCACATGGTTGACGACAAACTTCATGCTCGTTCTACAGGACCATACTCACTTGTTACACAGCAGCCTCTTGGAGGTAAAGCACAGTTCGGTGGACAGCGTTTCGGTGAGATGGAGGTTTGGGCACTTGAGGCTTATGGTGCTGCTTATACACTTCAAGAAATCTTAACAGTGAAATCTGATGACGTAGTAGGACGTGTGAAAACGTACGAAGCAATCGTTAAAGGAGAAAATGTACCGGAGCCGGGTGTACCTGAATCATTTAAAGTATTGATTAAGGAACTGCAAAGCTTGGGTATGGATGTTAAGATTTTATCCAGTGACGAGAAAGAGATTGAAATGCGTGACACGGATGATGATGATGACCATCAGTCTGCCGATAGATTGAATATCGAAGTTGAGACAACGAAGGAATAATTCGATATAACCTGTAGATTGAAAGGGAGGTAGTCCCCTTGATAGATGTAAATAACTTTGAGTATATGAAGATTGGACTTGCTTCACCCGATAAAATTCGTTCTTGGTCGCACGGGGAAGTCAAAAAACCAGAAACAATTAACTACCGTACATTAAAACCGGAAAAAGACGGTTTGTTCTGCGAGCGCATTTTCGGTCCTACAAAGGACTGGGAATGCCATTGCGGAAAGTACAAGCGAGTTCGCTATAAAGGTGTTGTCTGTGACCGATGCGGTGTGGAAGTAACACGCGCTAAAGTCCGCCGTGAGCGTATGGGGCATATCGAGTTAGCTGCCCCAGTCTCTCACATTTGGTATTTTAAAGGGATTCCTAGTCGTATGGGGCTTGTTCTTGACATGTCTCCTCGCGCCTTGGAGGAAATCATTTATTTTGCTTCTTATGTAGTAACGGAAAGCGGCGATACTCCTCTTGAGAAAAAGCAATTGTTATCCGAGAAGGAATATCGTGCATACCGTGAAAGATACGGAAGCACCTTCCAAGCATCTATGGGTGCGGAAGCAATTAAAAAGCTTTTACAAGATATTGACCTAGATAAAGAGGTAGATTTTCTCAAGGAGGAGCTTAAAACAGCACAAGGACAACGTCGTACACGTGCTATTAAGCGCCTTGAGGTGCTAGAGGCGTTCCGTGGTTCAGGAAATGAACCATCTTGGATGATTCTTGATGTTCTTCCTGTTATTCCTCCTGAGCTTCGCCCAATGGTACAGCTTGATGGAGGCCGTTTTGCGACCTCTGATTTAAATGACCTATATCGCCGTGTTATTAACCGTAATAATCGTTTGAAACGCCTTCTAGATCTTGGTGCGCCAAGTATTATCGTGCAAAACGAGAAGCGTATGCTTCAGGAAGCGGTTGATGCATTAATCGATAATGGTCGTCGTGGTCGCCCTGTAACAGGACCAGGTAACCGTCCGTTAAAATCTCTTTCACATATGCTAAAAGGTAAGCAAGGGCGTTTCCGTCAAAACTTACTTGGTAAACGTGTTGACTACTCCGGACGTTCTGTTATCGTTGTAGGACCAAACTTAAAGATGTACCAATGTGGATTACCTAAGGAAATGGCTCTTGAATTGTTCAAGCCATTTGTTATGAAGGAATTGGTGGAAAAGGGTCTTGCACACAATATTAAGAGTGCAAAGCGTAAAATCGAGAGAGTACAGCCAGAGGTTTGGGATGTATTAGAGTCTGTGATTAAGGAGCATCCGGTTCTATTAAACCGTGCCCCGACTCTTCACCGTCTCGGTATCCAAGCATTTGAGCCAACTCTTGTAGAAGGTCGTGCAATTCGTCTTCATCCGCTTGTATGTACAGCATACAACGCCGATTTTGACGGAGACCAAATGGCTGTTCACGTTCCGCTTTCCTCCGAAGCGCAAGCTGAGGCTCGTTTACTAATGCTTGCTGCACAAAACATCTTGAATCCGAAAGATGGAAAACCAGTTGTTACGCCGTCTCAGGATATGGTATTAGGTAACTATTACCTAACACTGGAGCGTATTGGTGCGGTCGGAGAAGGTATGGCATTTAAGGATACAAATGAAGCATTGCTTGCCTACGCAAACGGTTATGTTCACTTGCATACTCGTGTTGCTGTTGCAGCTGGCTCTTTGCAGAATGAAACATTCACAGAAGAGCAAAACAACATGCTTCTTTTAACAACTGTCGGTAAATTGATTTTTAATGAAATTTTACCGAAATCCTTCCCTTACATTAATGAGCCTACAAAAGAAAACTTGGAAAAAGAAACACCTGCCAATTATTTTGTACCTAAGGCTGCTAATATAAAGGAAATTCTCGCTGAGCGCGAAGAGGTTGCGCCATTTAATAAGAAAATTCTTGGTAATGTCATTGCGGAAGTGTTCAAACGTTTCCAGATTACAGAAACTTCTCGTATGTTAGACCGTATGAAGAATTTAGGTTTCAGACACTCCACAAAAGCGGGTATTACAGTTGGTGTAGCAGACATCGTGGTATTAGGCGAGAAGGAAGAAATTTTACAAGAAGCGCAATTGAAGGTAGATACAGTAACAAAACAATTCCGTCGCGGCTTGATTACGGAAGAAGAGCGCTATGACCGTGTTATCTCCATTTGGAGTAATGCGAAGGATGTAATTCAAGGAAAACTGATGAAATCCTTGGATCGACGCAACCCAATCTTCATGATGAGTGATTCGGGTGCCCGTGGTAACGCATCAAACTTTACGCAGCTTGCGGGTATGCGTGGATTGATGGCCAACCCGTCCGGACGTATCATTGAGCTCCCAATCAAATCAAGTTTCCGTGAAGGTTTAACAGTATTAGAGTACTTTATTTCCACGCATGGTGCGCGTAAAGGTCTTGCCGATACAGCTCTTAAAACTGCGGACTCTGGTTACTTAACTCGCCGTCTCGTAGATGTGGCGCAGGATGTAATTGTCCGTGAAGATGATTGTGGTACAGATCGTGGTTTATTAGTAGCTGCGATTAAAGAAGGTAATGAAGTAATTGAGGCTCTATACGATCGTCTTGTTGGTCGTTTCGCAAGAAGAGTAGTGAAGCACCCAGCTACAGGTGAAGTAATTATTGCTGAAAATGAACTTATCACAGAAGATATTGCAACGCTAATTGACGAAGCTGGTATTGAGCAAATGCATATTCGTTCTGCATTTACATGTAATACACGTCATGGTGTATGTAAGAAGTGTTACGGACGAAACTTGGCTACAGGTACAGATGTAGAAGTAGGGGAAGCGGTAGGTATTATCGCTGCTCAATCCATCGGTGAGCCGGGTACACAGCTGACAATGCGTACGTTCCATACGGGCGGTGTTGCTGGGGACGATATCACGCAAGGTTTACCGCGTATTCAGGAGCTGTTCGAAGCGCGTAATCCGAAAGGTCAAGCGGTTATTACAGAAATCGACGGCACGGTTGCGGCGATTAATGATGTAAAAGATCGTCAAGAAGTTGTTGTACAAGGAGATGTAGAAGCTCGCACGTATACAATCCCTTATGGCGCTCGTTTAAAAGTGACAGAGGGTCAACGTTTGAATCGCGGGCAAGAGCTTACAGAGGGCTCTATCGATCCGAAAGAGCTTCTAAAGGTTAAAGATATGAACGCAGTACAAGAGTATCTATTGCGTGAGGTACAGAAAGTATACCGTATGCAAGGGGTAGAAATCGGCGACAAACACGTAGAAGTAATGGTACGTCAAATGCTGCGCAAGGTACGTGTCATGGATGCTGGAGATACTGATGTGTTGCCTGGAACATTACTTGATATTCACCAATTTACAGATGCGAACGAAAAAGTATTGCTTGTAGGTAAACAGCCTGCTACAGCACGTTCTGTTCTTCTCGGTATTACGAAGGCATCGCTTGAGACAGATTCCTTCTTGTCTGCAGCGTCCTTCCAAGAAACAACACGTGTTCTTACTGACGCAGCTATCAAAGGAAAGCGCGATGAGCTTCTTGGTCTGAAAGAGAATGTTATCATCGGTAAACTTGTTCCAGCTGGTACAGGTATGAACAGATATCGTAAAGTAGATCTTGTAAAGACATCACCTGAAGAGGTTGGTGCCACAAATCATGAAATTTATGTAGAAAGTTAAAATTTTCTATTATAAATTTCATGAAAAACATGTGTAGAGTTGTTGACATCTTCTTGTTAGAAATGTTACTATAAGCAAGGTTGCTCCTAAGAGATGTTACGGACGATACAAAATGTGCGTTGCGAAAATGCTTGTATGCTGTGAAAACAGTATAGAGGGGCAAATGATTTACAATTAATGATAGTCAGTTAAAACTGTTTTTGCGAGGTGGGAGCGTTCCGCTTCTCCTTGCAAAAACTTTGTTTTCAACTAATAATGAACCACCTGGATGTGTGGTCTTATAAAAGAAGTGAAGGGAGGATAACTCATGCCTACAATTAACCAATTAGTTAGAAAAGGTCGTACTGATAAAGTATGGAAATCTAAATCTCCTGCGTTAAACAAAGGTTTCAACTCTTTGAAGAAAAAAGCAACTGATTTGTCTGCTCCACAAAAGCGTGGTGTATGTACACGTGTTGGTACAATGACTCCAAAGAAACCGAACTCCGCGTTGCGTAAATACGCTCGTGTGCGTTTAACAAACGGAATCGAGGTTACTGCTTACATCCCAGGTATCGGTCATAACTTACAAGAGCATAGCGTGGTATTAATCCGCGGCGGCCGTGTAAAAGACTTACCAGGGGTACGTTACCATATCGTGCGCGGTGCGCTTGACACAGCTGGTGTTAACAACCGTATGCAAGGTCGTTCCAAATATGGTACAAAAAGACCAAAAGCTGCTAAGAAATAATAAACAATTTTCAATGAAAGGAGGAAATCAATATGCCTCGTAAAGGTCCTGTTGCAAAACGTGATGTTTTACCAGATCCGATTTACAACTCTAAGCTTGTATCTCGTCTTATTAACAAAATGATGATCGATGGCAAGAGAGGTAAATCTCAAACTATTCTTTATAACGCATTTGACATCGTACGTGATCGTTCTGGAAAAGATCCTATGGAAGTATTTGAGCAAGCTATTAAGAACATCATGCCTGTTCTTGAAGTGCGTGCTCGTCGTGTTGGTGGCGCTAACTACCAAGTACCGGTAGAAGTTCGCCCTGACCGTCGTACTACTTTAGGTCTTCGCTGGTTAGTGAACTACTCTCGTCTTCGTGGTGAGAAAACGATGGAAGAGCGTCTAGCTAACGAAATCTTAGATGCTGCTAACAACGCTGGTGCATCTGTTAAGAAACGTGAAGATACTCATAAAATGGCAGAAGCTAACAAAGCATTTGCTCACTACCGTTGGTAGGATTAAACTTATAATTGTTTGCATGAATTCGCTTTGTTTGTCGTTCATGGAAAGTAGGGAGAGGAAGAAATTCCTCTCTCTTCAATGAACGTCCATTTTACATATTTGGAATGTTTGTGGATATACTTACCTGTGTGACAATTAAAGAGATTTTATGCTTTTGAAATTAAAAAAATCCAATCCTTTAAAAGGAAGGAGAAAAACACCCATGTCAAGAGAGTTCTCCTTAGACAACACTCGCAACATTGGTATCATGGCTCACATCGATGCTGGTAAAACAACAACGACAGAGCGTATCTTGTTCTACACAGGCCGCGTACACAAAATCGGTGAAGTACACGAAGGTGCTGCAACGATGGACTGGATGGAGCAAGAACAAGAGCGTGGTATCACAATCACTTCTGCTGCGACAACTGCTCAATGGAAAGGCAATCGCGTAAACATTATTGATACTCCTGGACACGTAGACTTCACTGTAGAGGTAGAGCGTTCTTTACGCGTACTTGACGGTGCAGTAGCTGTTCTGGATGCACAATCTGGTGTAGAGCCTCAAACAGAGACAGTTTGGCGTCAAGCAACAACTTACGGTGTACCTCGTATCGTGTTCGTTAACAAAATGGACAAGATCGGTGCGGACTTCTTATACTCCGTAAAAACATTGCATGAGCGTTTACAAGCAAATGCACATCCAATTCAATTTCCAATTGGTGCAGAAGATCAATTCACTGGTATTATTGATATCATTGAAATGAAGGCGCATATGTACACGAATGATTTAGGAACAGATATCCAAGTTGTAGATATTCCTGAAGAATTCCAAGATCAAGCTGAAGAACTTCGTGGCGGTTTGATTGAAGCTCTTGCGGACTTCGATGAAGCACTGATGGAGAAATATCTTGAAGGTGAAGAAATTACAGTAGAAGAGTTAAAAGCGGCTATCCGTAAAGCTACGTTAAGCGTAGAATTCTTCCCTGTAGTGTGCGGTTCTGCCTTCAAAAACAAAGGCGTTCAATTAATGCTAGATGCAGTTATCGACTATTTACCATCTCCACTTGACGTTCCTGCTATCAAAGGTATCGTTCCTGATACTGATGAAGAAGTAACTCGTCCTGCTGATGATAACGGTCCGTTTTCTGCATTAGCGTTCAAAATTATGACTGACCCTTACGTTGGTAAGTTAACATTCTTCCGTGTTTACTCTGGTAAAGCAGAAGCTGGTTCTTATGTTGTTAACTCCACAAAAGGTAAGCGTGAGCGCTTAGGACGTATCCTACAAATGCACGCAAACTCTCGTCAAGAGATTTCTGTATGTTACTCTGGTGACATCGCAGCTGCTGTAGGTTTAAAAGATACAACAACTGGCGACACTTTGTGTGATGACAAGAACCAAGTAATTCTTGAGTCTATGACATTCCCAGAGCCGGTTATCTCTGTAGCTATCGAGCCGAAGTCTAAAGCTGACCAAGACAAAATGGGTACAGCGTTAGTGAAGCTTTCTGAAGAGGATCCGACATTCCGTGCTCATACTGACCAAGAGACTGGTCAAACAATCATCTCTGGTATGGGTGAGCTTCACCTTGATATCATCGTTGACCGTATGCGTCGCGAATTCAAAGTAGAAGCAAACGTTGGTGCTCCTCAGGTAGCATACCGTGAAACGTTCCGTGCTGCTGCACGTGTTGAAGGTAAATTTGCACGTCAATCTGGTGGTCGCGGACAATTCGGACACGTTTGGATCGAATTCGAACCGAACGAAGAAGGTAAAGGCTTTGAGTTTGCAAACAAAATCGTTGGTGGTGTAGTTCCACGTGAATACATCCCAGCTGTACAAGCAGGTCTTGAAGATTCATTGAAAAACGGTGTACTTGCAGGATACCCTCTAGTAGACATTAAAGCTGCATTAGTAGATGGATCTTACCATGATGTTGACTCCTCTGAGATGGCATTTAAGATCGCTGCATCTATGGCTCTAAAAGCTGCTGCTTCTAAATGTAACCCTGCAATTCTTGAGCCGATTATGAAGGTAGAAGTTGTAATCCCAGATGAGTACCTAGGTGACATCATGGGTGACATCACTTCCCGTCGTGGTCGTGTAGAAGGTATGGAAGCTCGCGGTAACGCACAAGTAGTTCGTGCGATGGTTCCACTTTCTGAAATGTTTGGTTACGCAACATCCTTGCGTTCTAACACACAAGGACGCGGAACATTCTCTATGGTATTTGACCACTATGAAGAGGTTCCAAAAACAATCTCTGAAGAAATTATTAAAAAAAATAAAGGCCAATAATTGATTTTTGGCACTTGTTCAAGTATAACTACTTATGTAAGCCTAGAAAGTGGAAAAACATTTAGTCTTTCCTCTTTCTAACCTATATAATAATTAGAATTTTAAGGAGGATTTTCCCCAATGGCTAAAGCTAAATTTGACCGTTCTAAACCACACGTTAACATTGGTACAATCGGCCACGTTGACCATGGTAAAACTACATTAACTGCTGCTATCACAACTGTACTTGCAAAAGCAGGTGGCGCTGAGGCTCGTGCATACGACCAAATCGACGCTGCTCCAGAAGAGCGTGAGCGCGGTATCACAATCTCTACTGCACACGTTGAGTACGAAACTGCAACTCGTCACTATGCACACGTTGACTGCCCAGGCCATGCTGACTATGTTAAAAACATGATCACTGGTGCTGCGCAAATGGACGGCGCGATCCTAGTAGTATCTGCTACTGACGGTCCAATGCCACAAACTCGTGAGCACATCCTTCTTTCTCGCCAAGTAGGTGTACCATACATCGTTGTATTCTTAAACAAATGTGATATGGTAGACGATGAAGAGCTTCTTGAATTAGTAGAAATGGAAGTTCGCGATCTATTAACTGAGTATGATTTCCCTGGTGATGACATCCCAGTTATCAAAGGTTCTGCCCTTAAAGCTCTTGAAGGAGATGCTGAGTGGGAAGAAAAAATCAATGAGCTTATGGCTGAAGTTGATGCTTACATCCCACAACCAGAGCGTCAAACTGACAAGCCTTTCTTAATGCCAGTTGAGGATGTATTCTCTATCACTGGTCGTGGTACAGTTGCTACAGGTCGTGTAGAGCGTGGAACAGTTAAAGTTGGTGAAGTAGTAGAAATCATCGGTCTTGCTGAAGAAACGAAAAACACAACTGTAACAGGTGTAGAAATGTTCCGTAAGCTTCTTGATCAAGCTGAAGCTGGAGACAACATCGGAGCTCTTCTTCGTGGTGTAGCTCGTGACGACATCCAACGTGGACAAGTTCTTGCTAAACCAGGTTCTGTTAAACAACATACAAAATTCAAAGCGGAAGTTTACGTTCTTTCTAAAGAAGAGGGTGGACGTCATACTCCATTCTTCGCTAACTACCGCCCACAATTCTATTTCCGTACAACTGACGTAACTGGAATCATCCAATTACCAGAAGGCGTTGAAATGGTTATGCCTGGCGACAACATCGAAATGACTGTAGAACTTATCGCTCCAATCGCGGTTGAAGAGGGTACTAAATTCTCTATCCGTGAAGGCGGCCGTACAGTAGGCGCTGGCGTAGTTGCTACTATCACTGAATAATTTTTAATAAAAAGCTTGGAACTTTGGTTCCAAGCTTTTTTGTATTTCTAAGAAAGGATAAATTTTCAGCTGGAAGACCATTCGACGTCGTGAGAAATTTTAGAAATACAGTGTAAGTGCACCTGTACCTCTGTCCCCGCCTAGCGGCTTGCCGATCAGCAAGTTCCCTTTATTGATCGAATTTAGAAAAAATCTTCTATTATATAGTTCATATAGAATTGTTAAACATTAAGAAGTTGTTTCATTATCCTTCTATGTATCAGCTGTGCTTAGTAAGAGTGGCTGCTTACCTAAAACTTTATCTCAAAACCAGAATTTGCAAGTGTAAACTTGTTTGTCCATAGCTTGAAATTCAACGAAGCCGTGTGTATAATAACTTAGGTACGGCAAAAACAGCGAAATTATATTTTTCTGTTGCATAGGCCGTAGATATAATGTATAATAGACGATGTTGGTCTTTGACTGCGATGAAGTGGAAGGTTGCTGACACACCCGGCCGCTTTGCCATGGCGAGTGTGAGGAAATTTCCATGGAGAATGTCTATTTTTTAAAATAGGCGAAGAAGGAGGGAAAATAATGGCAAAAGAGAAAATTCGTATTCGTTTGAAAGCTTATGATCACCGTATTTTGGATCAATCAGCAGAGAAGATTGTAGAAACAGCTAAACGTTCTGGTGCAGCGGTATCTGGTCCAATTCCATTACCGACTGAAAAGACAATCTATACAATTCTTCGTGCGGTGCACAAGTACAAAGATTCTCGTGAGCAATTCGAGATGCGTACACACAAGCGCTTAATCGACATCGTGAATCCTACTCCACAAACAGTAGATTCACTTATGCGTTTAGATTTACCATCTGGCGTAGATATCGAAATCAAACTATAAATGACATATTCTTAACATGTAGGAGGTGTGACTCATGACCAAAGGAATCTTAGGAAGAAAGATCGGTATGACTCAAGTGTTTGCAGAAAACGGTGAGCTAATTCCTGTAACTGTTATCGAAGCTGCTCCAAACGTTGTTCTTCAAAAGAAGACAGCTGAAACAGACGGCTACAATGCAGTTCAATTAGGTTTAGAAGACAAGCGTGCGAAGCTTGCTAACAAACCTGAGCAAGGTCATGCTGCAAAAGCAAATACTGCTCCTAAGCGCTTCATTCGCGAGTTCCGCGATGCAGACGTAGCAGGGTACGAAGTTGGTCAAGAGGTAAAAGTAGAAATTTTCGCTGAAGGCGATACAGTTGACGTAACAGGAATCTCTAAAGGAAAAGGATTCCAAGGTGTAATTAAACGTCACGGACAATCTCGTGGACCTATGTCCCACGGTTCTCGTTATCACCGTCGTCCTGGTTCAATGGGCCCAGTTGCTCCGAACCGCGTATTCAAAGGCAAAAAGCTTGCTGGACGTATGGGTGGAGATCAAGTTACTGTTCAAAACTTACAAATCGTGAGAGTTGATGCAGAGCGTAACTTGTTACTCGTTAAAGGTAACGTTCCGGGCGCTAAAAAATCGTTAGTAGCTGTTCGTAATGCCGTTAAGGCAAGCAAATAATTCTTTAGCGGAAAGGAGGAAACCAAATGCCAAAAGTAACGTTATTTAATCAAACAGGATCTCAAGTTGGTGAAATCGAATTAGCAGAAGCTATTTTCGGTATTGAGCCAAATGAAGCTGTACTTTTTGATGCAGTAATTATGCAACGTGCATCTTTACGTCAAGGTACACATAAAGTAAAAAATCGTTCGGAAGTACGCGGTGGTGGACGTAAGCCATGGCGTCAAAAAGGAACTGGCCGTGCTCGTCAAGGTTCCATCCGTTCTCCACAATGGCGCGGCGGCGGTATCG
This sequence comes from Ectobacillus funiculus, assembly GCF_004138295.1. Taxonomy (GTDB): domain Bacteria; phylum Bacillota; class Bacilli; order Bacillales; family Bacillaceae_G; genus Ectobacillus; species Ectobacillus funiculus. The sequence continues at coordinate 23,074 of NZ_SCFM01000042.1, forward strand.
TATTCGGACCGACTCCACGTTCTTACACTTATAAATTAAACAAAAAAGTTCGTCGTTTGGCGATCAAATCTGCATTGTCTACTAAAGTATTGGAGAACAACGTAATCGTTCTTGAAGATTTAGTATTAAATGCACCAAAAACAAAGGATATGGTTGCAGTCCTTAAAGGATTAGCAATTGAGAAGAAAGCTCTTGTCGTTACTGCTGATGTAAACGAAGCGGTTGAGTTATCTGCTCGTAATATCCAAGGGTTAACAGTTGTCACTGCAAATGGCGTGAACGTATTAGACGTTCTTGGTCATGAGAAGCTTGTCTTAACTAAAGCGGCAGTGGAAAAAGTAGAGGAGGTGCTTGCATAATGAGAGATCCTCGTGATATCATTAAGCGCCCGGTTATCACTGAACGTTCTATGGAAGCGATGGCTGAAAAGAAATACACTTTCGATGTTGACGTGAGAGCGAACAAAACGGAAGTTAAAGATGCTGTTGAAGCAATTTTCGGCGTTCAAGTTGACAAAGTAAACATCATGAACTATAAGCCGAAGTATAAGCGCGTAGGTCGCCATGCGGGTTATACAAATCGTCGTAGAAAAGCTATCGTGAAATTAACTGCTGATAGCAAAGAAATCGAAATTTTCGAAGGCGTTTAATCCTAACAGAGAAGGAGGGAAATTGAGATGGCTATTAAAAAGTACAAACCAACATCAAACGGTCGCCGTAATATGACAGCTAACGATTTCGCTGAAATCACAACTGACAAACCGGAAAAGTCCTTACTTGCACCTTTAAGCAAGAAAGCCGGCCGTAACAACCAAGGTAAAATCACTGTACGTCATCAAGGTGGCGGACATAAGCGTCAATACCGTATCATCGATTTTAAACGCGATAAAGATGGAATTCCAGGACGCGTTGCTACAATCGAATACGATCCAAACCGCTCTGCGAATATTGCATTAATCAACTATGTTGACGGTGAAAAACGTTACATCCTTGCTCCTAAAAACTTAGAAGTAGGAACTCAAATTATGTCTGGCCCAGAAGCTGACATTAAACCAGGTAACGCATTACCGCTTGTAAACATTCCAGTAGGTACTGTAATTCACAATATCGAGCTTAAGCCTGGTAAAGGCGGACAATTAGTTCGTTCTGCTGGTTCTTCTGCTCAAGTACTTGGTAAAGAAGGCAAATACGTACTTGTACGTTTAACTTCTGGTGAAGTACGTCTGATCTTAGCAGCTTGCCGTGCTACAATCGGTCAAGTTGGTAACGAACATCATGAACTTATTAAAATCGGTAAAGCTGGTCGTTCTCGTTGGTTAGGCAAACGTCCTACAGTTCGTGGTTCCGTAATGAACCCTGTAGATCACCCACACGGTGGTGGTGAAGGTCGTTCACCTATCGGACGTAAGTCTCCGATGTCTCCATGGGGCAAACCGACTCTTGGAGCGAAAACTCGTAAGAAAAACAAAGCTTCTGATAAATTCATCGTTCGTCGTCGTAAAAAATAACGTGATTGTAGTACGGTTCTATAGAACCGTACGTCAATTACGAAGGGAGGTACAAAAATGGCTCGCAGCTTAAAAAAGGGACCATTTGTCGATGATCATTTAATGAAAAAGGTCGAGCAAGCTACTGAAACTGGCTCTAAGCAAGTTATCAAAACTTGGTCTCGTCGTTCTACAATCTTCCCTCAATTCATCGGTCACACAATCGCTGTGTATGATGGTCGTAAGCATGTTCCTGTTTACGTTACTGAGGATATGGTTGGTCATAAATTAGGCGAATTTGCGCCAAGTCGTACGTACAAAGGCCATGAGGCAGATAAGAAAACTAGAAGATAATGAGAGGAGGCACTTCAATGCAAGCTAAAGCAGTAGCTAGAACAGTTCGTATTGCTCCTCGTAAAGTACGTCTAGTATTAGATTTAGTTCGAGGAAAGCAAGTGGGTGAAGCAATCGCAATTCTTCGCCACACTCCGAAAGCTGCTTCTCCAGTTGTAGAGAAGGTTTTGAAATCTGCGATCGCAAACGCAGAGCATAACTATGAAATGGACATCAACAACTTAGTTGTTAGCACAGCATTCGCTGATGAAGGTCCAACATTGAAACGTTTCCGTCCACGTGCAATGGGACGTGCAAGCGCGATTAACAAACGCACAAGCCATATTACAATCGTGGTATCTGAAAAGAAGGAGGGATAATCGATGGGTCAAAAGGTTAGTCCGATAGGTCTTCGGGTTGGTATTATCCGTGACTGGGAATCTAAATGGTACGCTGATAAAGATTTCGCTGAGTTATTACACGAAGATATTAAAGTCCGTGAATACATCAACGTTCGTTTGAAAGATGCTGCTGTTTCTAAGGTTGAAATTGAGCGCGCTGCAAACCGTGTGAACATTACAGTACACACTGCAAAGCCTGGTATGGTAATTGGTAAAGGTGGTACAGAAGTGGAAGCACTTCGTAAAGCTCTTAACCAATTAACTGGCAAACGTGTCCACATCAATATTTTAGAAATCAAAAAAGCAGATCTTGATGCGAAATTGGTTGCTGAAAATATTGCTCGTCAATTAGAAAACCGTGTATCTTTCCGTCGTGCACAAAAACAAACACTTCAACGTGCGATGCGTGCAGGTGCAAAAGGTATCAAAACTCAAGTTTCTGGACGTCTTGGCGGCGCTGATATCGCTCGTTCAGAATCTTACTCTGAAGGAACTGTTCCACTTCATACTCTTCGTGCTGACATCGACTATGCAACAGCAGAAGCTGATACAACATACGGCAAGCTTGGCGTAAAAGTATGGATTTATCGTGGAGAAGTCCTTCCTACGAAAAAGAAAGCTTCTGAGGAAGGAGGAAAATAATATGTTAATGCCTAAACGCGTAAAATATCGTCGTGAACACCGTGGTAAAATGCGTGGAGAAGCTAAAGGTGGTAAAGAAGTTCATTTCGGTGAATTCGGTTTACAATCTACTGAAGCTTCTTGGATTACAAACCGTCAAATCGAAGCTGCGCGTCGTGCGATGACTCGTTATATGAAACGTGGCGGTAAAGTCTGGATTAAGATTTTCCCTTCTAAGCCATACACTGCAAAGCCTCTAGAAGTCCGCATGGGTTCCGGTAAAGGTGCTCCAGAGGGTTGGGTAGCAGTTGTTAAACCTGGAAAGGTTATGTTTGAAATTGCGGGTGTATCTGAAGAGATCGCACGTGAAGCTTTACGTCTTGCTGCTCACAAACTTCCAGTTAAATGTAAGTTTGTAAAACGTGAAGAAAATGGTGGTGAATCTAATGAAAACTAATGAAATTCGTGACTTAACCACTGCTGAAATCGAACAAAAAGTGAAAGCCTTGAAGGAAGAGTTGTTCAACCTTCGCTTTCAATTAGCTACAGGACAATTAGAGAACACTGCTCGCATTCGCGAAGTACGTAAAGCAATTGCTCGCATGAAAACTGTAGTTCGTGAAAGAGAGATCGGAATTAACGGATAATAATTGAGGGGAGGTTTGCACTGTGAGCGAACGCAACCAACGTAAAGTTTACACTGGACGTGTTGTTTCCGACAAAATGGATAAAACTATCACAGTTTTAGTCGAAACTTACAAAACACATACTTTGTACGGAAAACGTGTTAAGTATTCTAAAAAATACAAAGCACATGATGAATTAAACCAAGCAAAAGTTGGCGATGTAGTAAAGATCATGGAAACTCGCCCGCTTTCTGCTACTAAACGCTTCCGTTTAGTTGAAGTGGTTGAAGAAGCTGTTATTATTTAATAGACGAATCGGATCAATGATAAATCCGAAGGGAGGTTCCATAGCATGATTCAACAAGAAACTCGTTTGAAAGTTGCTGACAACTCTGGTGCTCGTGAATTGTTAACAATTAAAGTATTAGGTGGTTCTGGCCGTAAGTACGCTAACATCGGTGACATTATCGTCGCTACTGTAAAACAAGCAACACCAGGTGGCGTTGTTAAAAAAGGTGATGTTGTTAAGGCGGTAGTTGTGCGTACAAAGAGCGGTGCTCGTCGTAAAGACGGTTCTTACATCCGTTTCGATGAAAATGCAGCAGTTATCATTAAAGAAGATAAGAGCCCACGCGGTACTCGTATCTTTGGACCGGTTGCTCGTGAATTGCGCGAAAGCAACTTCATGAAAATCGTTTCCTTGGCTCCAGAAGTTCTATAATTTCGAAGTATTGCCTTTCTAAGGAGGTGCACAAAAAAGATGCATGTTAAAAAAGGTGACAAAGTACAAGTAATCACTGGTAAAGATAAAGGAAAACAAGGTGTAATCCTTGCCGCTTTCCCTAAGGAAAACCGTGTTATTGTTGAGGGTGTTAACGTTGTTAAGAAGCACTCTAAGCCGTCTCAATTGAATCCACAAGGTGGAATCATCACGAAAGAAGCACCAGTTCATGTATCTAATGTTCTGCCATTAGATCCAAAAACAGGTGAGCCTACTCGTGTAGGTTATCAAGTAGTCGATGGTAAAAAAGTTCGTGTAGCAAAGAAATCAGGTCAATTGTTAGATAAATAATCTCTCTTGAAAGGAGGTCCCTGAATTGAATCGCCTTAAAGAAAAGTTCCAAAAAGAAATTACACCTGCTCTAGTGAGCAAGTTTAACTATAAGTCGGTAATGCAAGTGCCTAAGCTTGAAAAAATCATCATCAACATGGGTGTTGGTGACGCTGTACAAAACTCTAAAGCATTAGACAATGCTGTTGAAGAGTTAACACAAATCGCAGGTCAAAAACCTGTTGTAACTCGTGCAAAGAAATCGATCGCAGGCTTCCGTCTTCGTGAAGGTATGCCAATCGGTGCAAAGGTTACATTACGTGGAGAACAAATGTATGAGTTCTTTGATAAGCTTGTATCTGTTTCTCTTCCACGTGTTCGTGACTTCCGCGGTATCTCTAAGAAGTCTTTCGATGGTCGCGGTAACTACACTTTGGGAATTAAAGAACAATTAATCTTCCCTGAGATTGATTACGATAAAGTAAGCAAGGTTCGTGGTATGGATATCGTAATCGTAACAACTGCTAACACAGATGAAGAAGCTCGTGAGCTTTTAACACAATTCGGTATGCCATTCCAAAAATAATGGAAGCCAACGCTAAGTAGAGGAGGCGAAAACGTGGCTAAGAAATCAATGATTGCAAAGCAAAAACGCGAGCCGAAGTTTAAAGTACAGGCGTATACACGTTGCGAACGCTGCGGTCGTCCGCATTCTGTATACCGCAAATTTAAACTTTGCCGTATTTGTTTCCGTGAACTTGCCTATAAAGGTCAAATTCCTGGTGTTAAAAAAGCTAGCTGGTAATACCCAAGAATGGGAAGGAGGTAAAACAAATGGTGATGACAGATCCAATTGCAGATTTGCTTACTCGCATCCGTAATGCGAATATGGTACGTCACGAGAAATTAGAAGTTCCTGCTTCTAACATGAAAAAAGAAATCGCGGAAATCTTAAAGCGTGAAGGTTTCGTTCGTGATGTAGAAATGATCGAGGATAACAAGCAAGGTATCCTTCGCATTTTCTTAAAATACGGTCCTAACAACGAACGTGTAATCACTGGACTAAAACGCATCAGTAAGCCTGGCTTACGTGTATATGCAAAAGCTGATGAAGTACCACGCGTACTTAACGGATTAGGTATTGCAATCGTTTCTACTTCTAAGGGAGTAATGACTGATAAAGATGCTCGCCAACAACAAACTGGCGGAGAAGTACTAGCATACGTTTGGTAATATTTTCTGAACGAACGGAGGTGTAACAGAAATGTCTCGTATTGGTAAAAAGATTCTTGAAATCCCTGCAGGTGTAACAATTACAGTAGCTGACAACAATACGGTAACTGTAAAGGGTCCTAAAGGTGAATTAACTCGTACTTTCCATGCTGATATTAAAATCAATATCGAAGAAAACGTACTAACAGTGACACGTCCTTCTGATCAAAAGGAGCACCGTGCGCTTCACGGTACAACTCGTGCTCTTCTGGGCAACATGGTTGAGGGTGTAACAGCTGGATTCCAACGTGGACTTGAGTTAATCGGGGTTGGTTACCGTGCATCCAAGCAAGGTAACAAGCTTGTATTAAACGTTGGTTATTCTCATCCAGTGGAGATTACTCCTGAAGCTGGAATCGAAGTTGAAGTACCTGCAAACACGAAAATTCTTGTTAAAGGTATTGATAAAGAACGCGTTGGCGCTTTAGCCGCTAACATTCGTGCAGTACGTGCACCAGAGCCTTATAAAGGCAAAGGTATTCGCTACGAAGGCGAAGTTGTACGTCGTAAAGAAGGTAAAACAGGTAAGTAATCCTGGTAGATGAAAGGAAAGGAGTGACATCAATGATCACTAAACCTGATAAAAATGTGGTTCGTAAGAAAAGACATGCGCGTGTGCGTACAAAGCTTTCCGGTACTGCGGGGCGTCCACGTTTAAACGTGTTCCGTTCTAATCAGCACATTTATGCTCAAGTTATCGACGACGTGAACGGTGTTACATTAGCTAGTGCATCTACTCTTGATAAAGAGCTTGCTCTTGAAGGTACTGGCAACGTGGCTGCTGCTCAAAAGGTTGGCGAACTAGTTGCAAAACGTGCGGTTGAGAAGGGTGTTGGCGAGGTAGTATTCGATCGCGGCGGATACCTATATCATGGTCGTGTAAAAGCTTTAGCTGAAGCTGCTCGTGAAGCTGGCTTACAATTTTAATGGTAAAAGGAGGGAAAAAAGATGCGTCGCATTGACTCAAGCAAATTAGAACTTGAAGAGCGCGTAGTAACGGTTAACCGTGTTGCGAAAGTTGTTAAAGGCGGTCGTCGTTTCCGTTTCGCTGCGTTAGTTGTAGTTGGAGATAAAAACGGTCATGTTGGATTCGGTACTGGTAAAGCACAAGAGGTACCAGAAGCGATCCGCAAGGCTATTGAAGATGCTAAGAAAAACCTAATTCATGTACCACTTGTTGGTACAACAGTTCCACATGAAGTACTTGGACAATTCGGAGCAGGCGAAGTATTCTTGAAGCCAGCTTCAGCAGGTACAGGAGTTATCGCTGGCGGACCGGTTCGTGCGGTTCTTGAATTAGCTGGCGTACAAGACATCCTTTCTAAGTCTTTAGGATCTAACACGCCTATTAATATAGTACGTGCTACTATGAACGGATTGAACCAATTGAAGCGTGCTGAAGACGTAGCAAAACTTCGTGGCAAAACTGTCGAAGAGCTGTTAGGTTAAGATAAGGAGGGAATAGACAATGGCAAAGAAATTAGAAATTACCCTCACTCGCAGTTTGATCGGACGCCCGCAAGATCAACGCGCGACTGTTGAAGCGCTTGGCTTGAAAAAGCTACATCAAACTGTAGTTAAAGAAGAAAATGCTGCTATTCTTGGAATGGTAAACAAGGTTTCTCACCTTGTAACTGTAAAAGAAGCTTAATTTAAATCGTAATTCAATACTATAAGGAGGTGCCTAGGAATGAAACTTCATGAATTAAAGCCTGCTGAAGGTTCTCGTAAAGTTCGCAACCGTGTAGGACGCGGTACTGGTTCTGGTAACGGTAAAACTGCTGGTAAAGGTCATAAAGGACAAAATGCCCGCTCTGGCGGCGGTGTTCGTCTTGGCTTCGAAGGTGGTCAAACTCCTCTATTCCGTCGTCTTCCAAAACGTGGCTTCACAAACATCGGACGTAAAGAATACGCGATTGTGAACCTTGATGCTTTAAATCGCTTTGAAGATGGTACAGAAGTAACAGCGGAATTGTTACTTGAAACTGGCGTAATCAGCAAGCTGAACAACGGTGTAAAAGTTCTTGCGAACGGTACACTTGAGAAAAAGCTTACTGTGAAAGCTACTAAATTTTCTTCTGCTGCAGTAGCAGCAATTGAAGCGGCTGGCGGAAAAACTGAGGTGATTTAATGTTTCGTACAATCTCCAACTTTATGCGCGTTGCTGAGATAAGACATAAAATCCTTTTTACCTTGGCGATGCTAATCGTCTTCCGAATTGGTACATTTATTCCGGTACCTAATGTTAACGCTGAAGTTCTAAAGGCCCAAGATCAACTCAACGTATTAGGTATTCTTAATACCTTCGGGGGCGGAGCGTTGAAAAACTTCTCCATCTTCGCGATGGGAATCATGCCGTATATTACAGCATCCATCATCGTGCAGCTTTTGCAGATGGATGTTGTGCCTAAGTTTACGGAATGGGCAAAGCAAGGTGAGATGGGCCGTCGTAAATTAGCTCAGTTTACCCGCTATTTCACAATTGTGCTAGCTTTTATTCAAGCAATCGGTATGTCTATCGGATTTAACAATTTGGCGAACGGACAGTTAATTGAGAATCCGGGTTGGACGACATATTTGTATATCGCTACTGTTCTTACTGCAGGGACAGCCTTTTTAATGTGGGTGGGCGAACAAATTACAGCGAAGGGCGTTGGAAACGGAATTTCAATCCTCATCTTTGCTGGTATCGTAGCAGCAATTCCAAACGTGATGAATCAGGTTTATGTACAGCAGTTCCAAGACGCTGGAGAAGATTTATTCGTTCGTATTGTGAAAGTAGCACTAATTGTAATTGCTATATTGGCAGTTATTGTTGGAGTCATCTATATTCAACAGGCAACAAGAAAGATCCCGATTCAGTACGCAAAACGTGCAACGGGAAGCGGCAGCTATGCTGGTGCACAAAACACGCACTTACCATTAAAGGTAAATAGCGCAGGTGTAATTCCAGTCATCTTTGCCGTATCGTTCTTGATTACACCGCCAACGATTGCTCAGTTTTTCCCGAAACACGATGTGTCGCAATGGATTATTCAAAACTTTAACTATTCTCATCCTGTGGGAATGATTATATATGTTGCATTAATCATTGCCTTCTCGTACTTCTATGCGTTTGTTCAAGTTAACCCTGAACAAATGGCTGAGAACCTGAACAAGCAAGGTGGATATGTTCCTGGTATCCGCCCAGGTAAGAATACAGAGCAATATCTAACAAAAATTCTCTATCGTTTAACTTTTGTTGGTTCTCTATTCTTAGCAGCTATCGCCATTCTGCCAGTTATCTTTATTAAGCTTGCAAATTTACCTAGTTCTGCACAAATTGGGGGAACAAGTTTATTAATTGTAATTGGAGTGGCTTTAGAAACGATGAAACAGCTAGAAAGCCAATTAGTAAAACGCCATTATAAAGGCTTCATTAAGCAATGAGCAACGCGGGAAGGTACTCTTCCCTAACAGCTCGTTTATATTCTGGGGGGAATCGTGATGAATTTAATTTTGATGGGACTTCCGGGTGCCGGAAAAGGTACACAGGCTGAAAGAATTATTGCCAAGTATAATATCCCTCACATTTCAACAGGAGATATGTTTCGTGCTGCTATTAAAGAAGGAACTGAACTAGGTTTAAAAGCAAAATCTTTCATGGATCAAGGTGCGCTTGTTCCAGATGAGGTAACAATCGGGATCGTTCGTGAGCGTTTAAGCAAAGAAGATTGCGACAATGGCTTCTTGCTAGATGGTTTCCCTCGAACAGTGGCTCAAGCATCTGCTTTAGAAGAAATCGTGAAAGATCTTGGCAAGAAAATCGATTATGTCATCAATATTGATGTAGATTCTGATTTATTGCTTAAACGATTGACTGGAAGACGTATTTGCAAAGACTGTGGTTCAACATATCATCTTGTCTTTAACCCACCTGCAGTAGAGGGTGTTTGTGATAAATGTGGCGGGGAGCTGTATCAGCGCTCTGATGATAATGAAGAGACTGTAGCAAACCGTTTAGAGGTTAATATTAAGCAAACACAGCCTTTGCTTAATTTCTATGAAGAACTTGGTTACTTGCGAAATATCAACGGCGTGCAGGAAATCGGAAAGGTATTTGAAGATATTGAAGCCCTTATCGGAGTTTTGGCGTAATGATCGTTTGCAAGACACCTCGCGAACTTGAAATTATGCGCGAAGCAGGAAGAATTGTAGCTCTGACTCACCAAGAGTTGAAAAAGCACATTGTTCCGGATATCACAACAAAGGAGCTTGACGCAATTGCGGAACAAACCATTCGCAAGTATGGGGCATCCCCTTCCTTTAAAGGATATCATGGTTTCCCGGGAAGCATTTGTACTTCTGTAAATGAAGAGTTGGTGCACGGAATTCCAAGCGACCGCAGACTCAAGGATGGCGATGTGATCAGCATCGATATAGGTGCGAAATATAACGGATATCATGGAGATTCCGCATGGACATATCCCGTAGGAAGCATTTCAGAATCTGTTCAAAAGCTGCTTGATGTTACAGAGAGATCATTATATCTCGGTTTGGAGCAAGTGAAGCCTAGTGAAAGATTGTCAAATGTATCACATGCGATTCAAACATATACGGAGAGCAATGGCTTTTCTGTTGTGAGAGAGTATGTCGGTCATGGAATCGGGCAAGACTTACATGAAGACCCGCAAATTCCCCACTACGGTCCTCCTAACAAAGGTCCTAGGTTGAAACCGGGTATGGTTATTTGCATTGAACCGATGATTAATGAAGGAACAAGATATGTAAAAACACTCTCTGATAACTGGACAGTGGTGACTGTTGATGGTAAATGGTGCGCTCACTTTGAGCATACTATTGCTGTTACAGAAACAGGATATGAGATCCTAACCACCCTGTAAGCAGTAAACTCTCCGAGATTTCAGAGCAGTTTAAGAAGATTACTGATTTGAAGAAGGGAGAACATGAAATGGCTAAAGATGATGTAATTGAAGTAGAAGGCACAGTTGTAGAAACTTTGCCAAACGCGATGTTTAAAGTAGAATTGGAGAACGGACACGTGGTATTAGCTCACGTTTCTGGTAAAATCCGTATGAACTTCATTCGTATTTTACCAGGAGACAAAGTTACGATAGAATTATCTCCGTATGACTTAAATCGTGGTCGTATTACGTATCGTTTTAAATAATATAGCACTCCGTAATCGTTAAGGAGGTTCGAGACATGAAAGTAAGACCATCCGTTAAGCCGATTTGCGAAAAATGTAAAGTTATTCGCAGAAGAGGAAAAGTAATGGTGATCTGTGAAAATCCGAAACATAAGCAAAAACAAGGTTAATCAAGGGAGGTGTTTTCATAATGGCACGTATCGCAGGTGTAGATATTCCTCGTGACAAACGCGTTGTTATTTCTTTAACTTACGTATATGGTATTGGTCGTCCGACTGCTGAGAAAGTTCTTGCGGAAGCTGGTGTTTCCGAAGATACTCGAGTTCGTGATCTAACTGAAGAAGAATTAGGGAAAATCCGTGATGTCATCGATCGTCTAAAGGTAGAAGGTGACCTTCGTCGTGAAGTATCCTTAAACATCAAACGTTTGATGGAAATCGGTTCTTTCCGTGGTCTTCGTCATCGTCGCGGTTTACCAGTTCGTGGTCAAAATACAAAAAATAACGCACGTACGCGTAAAGGTCCTCGTCGTACTGTAGCGAACAAGAAGAAATAATAAGTAAAGGAGGTTGAACAAACAATGGCAGCACGCAAAACAAATACTCGTAAACGTCGTGTGAGAAAGAATATTGAAACTGGTATCGCGCATATCCGTTCTACATTCAACAACACAATCGTAACGATTACAGACTCTCATGGTAATGCACTTTCTTGGTCTAGTGCAGGTGCACTTGGTTTCAGAGGCTCTCGTAAATCTACTCCATTTGCAGCGCAAATGGCTGCAGAAACAGCTGCAAAAGCATCCATCGAGCATGGTCTTAAAACTTTAGAGGTTACTGTTAAAGGTCCTGGTGCCGGTCGTGAAGCAGCTATCCGTGCGCTTCAAGCTGCAGGATTAGAAGTAACAGCTATCAGAGACGTTACTCCAGTGCCTCATAACGGATGCCGTCCGCCAAAACGTCGCCGTGTGTAATTGTTCTGTATAATTTCCCAAACATTGTCTATAATGGGATATGATACAATATTTATACAGAAAAATATCACTTATTGTTGTGCACAATCGGGAACTGCCTAAGGGGGACTTTCGGTTAGACAATTTTAAGTTGTCTAGCCGGGGTTTCGACGTTTTGAAGGAGGGTTTAATAAATGATCGAGATTGAAAAACCAAAAATCGAAACGGTTGAAATTAACGAAGATGCCAAGTATGGCAAGTTCGTCATTGAACCGCTTGAGCGTGGATATGGTACTACTTTGGGTAATTCCTTACGTCGTATTTTATTATCCTCACTCCCTGGTGCCGCTGTAACGTCTATCCAAATTGATGGTGTACTACACGAATTTTCTACGATTGAGGGCGTTGTGGAAGATGTCACAACGATTATCTTAAATTTAAAGAAGCTGGCCCTGAAAATTTACTCTGAAGAAGAGAAAACGCTCGAAATTGATATTACGGGCGAGGGTGTTGTCACAGCTGCTGATATTACCCACGACAGCGACGTGGAAATCTTAAACCCAGATTTACATGTTGCAACGCTTGCTAAGGATGCACACTTACGTATGCGTCTTACAGCTAGACGTGGCCGCGGGTATACACCAGCCGATGCGAACAAGAGAGAGGATCAGCCGATAGGCGTTATTCCTATCGACTCCATTTATACTCCAGTCTCACGTGTGACATACCAAGTAGAAAATACACGTGTCGGACAAGTAACAAACTACGACAAGCTTACGCTTGACGTATGGACGGATGGAAGCATCGGACCAAAAGAAGCAATCTCGTTAGGAGCCAAAATCTTAACAGAGCATTTAAATATCTTTGTCGGTTTAACAGACGAAGCACAAAATGCTGAGATTATGGTAGAAAAAGAAGAAGATCAAAAAGAGAAAGTTTTGGAGATGACGATCGAAGAACTTGACCTTTCTGTTCGTTCTTATAACTGCTTGAAGCGTGCTGGTATCAATACGGTACAAGAGCTTGCTAACAAGACAGAAGAAGACATGATGAAGGTTCGTAACTTAGGACGCAAATCCTTAGAAGAAGTGAAGCATAAGCTCGAAGAACTTGGCTTAGGCTTGCGCAAAGATGACTAAGGTTTCTTTGTTTTGTTACGATACTACTAACAAAGGAGGGACTACTAATGGGATACAGAAAATTAGGCCGCACAAGTGCCCAGCGTAAAGCGATGTTACGTGACTTAACGACTGATTTAATCATTAACGAGCGTATTCAAACTACTGAAACACGTGCGAAAGAGCTTCGTTCCGTAGTAGAAAAAATGATTACTTTAGGAAAACGCGGAGATCTTCATGCTCGCCGTCAAGCAGCATCATACATCCGTAACGAAGTAGCTAATGCTGAAACAAACCAAGATGCACTTCAAAAGCTATTCGTTGATATCGCACCACGTTACACAGAGCGTCAAGGTGGATACACTCGTATCGCTAAGATCGGACCACGCCGTGGTGACGGTGCTCCAATGGTAATCATCGAGTTAGTATAATAACAGTAAAAGGGCAGGATCAACTGATCACGGCCCTTTTTTTGTATCTTCTGAATGTCGAAATGGATTATTTCTTAGGAAATGTTGTCTGGGGGTGTGCAGTTATGGAGAAACTTCGTGTCGATATGTTAAAGTTTCAATATCCTCATGCCCATTCGTATACTTTGCATGATATTTCTTTTTCTATCCAAAAAGGGGAATGGGTTAGTATTATCGGTCAGAATGGTTCCGGAAAATCGACTTTGGCAAAGTTGTTAAACGGATTGCTCTTGCCAAGTGAAGGAACTATTATAGTAGACGGTGGAATTGTATTGTCAGAGGAGACAATTTGGGATGTGAGAAAGAAAATTGGCATGGTATTCCAAAGTCCTGATAATCAATTTGTTGGTACAACCGTTAAGGATGACATTGTATTTGGTCTTGAGAATATTGGGATGACTCGGGATGAGATGGCTAAACGTCTTGAGTATGTACTCCAGCTTGTTGGCATGAAGGAATATGAGAATCAAGAGCCACATTCCTTATCGGGAGGTCAAAAACAACGTGTTGCTATTGCTAGTATTTTAGCCCTTGAGCCATCTATTCTTATTTTGGATGAGGCTACCTCGATGTTGGATCCAAAAGGGAGAAGAGAAGTATTAGAAACGGTACGGGAACTTGTGCGAACAAAAGGGGCTACTGTCCTTTCAATTACACATGACCTAGAGGAGGCTGCACAATCGGATAGAGTGATTGTTCTCCATGAGGGAAGTATTTTACGAGAAGGGAAGCCGGAACAGGTATTTCAATATGGTGATGAGTTGCGGAAGATTGGTTTAGATACTCCATTTTCTGTGAATTTAACAGAAGCTCTGCAAAAAAGCGCTGTTCCGCTACAATCCATGCATCTTACAATGGAAAGTTTGGTGAATGAGCTTTGGACATTATATTTCAAAAAGTAGAGCATCGTTACCAACGAAACACTCCGTTTGAACGACTTGCAATTTACGATGTTGATATTTGCTTAAAGAGTGGGCATTATTATGCTGTTATCGGACATACGGGTTCAGGAAAATCTACATTTATTCAGCATTTGAATGGTTTGCTGCAGCCAACTAACGGGGAAGTTCGAGTTGGGGAACAAGTCATTTCATCCCATAAAAAAGAGAAAAAGCTTAAACCGCTTCGCAAAAAGGTAGGTGTTGTGTTTCAATTTCCAGAACATCAACTTTTTGAAGAAACAGTAGAGAAAGATATTTGTTTTGGACCAGTAAATTTTGGTGCAACAGAAGAACAAGCAAAGAGAAAAGCAAGAGATGTGATTCAATTGGTTGGACTTTCTGAGGAATTTTTAGGGCAATCACCATTTGAATTAAGCGGAGGCCAAATGCGGCGAGTGGCGATTGCTGGTGTCTTAGCAATGGAACCTGAAGTACTTGTGCTGGATGAACCGACAGCTGGACTCGATCCAAGAGGACAACGAGAATTGATGGATATGTTTTATGGACTTCATAAGGCAAAAGGCCTCACGGTCATTCTGGTGACACATAATATGGATGATGCCGCTCGTTATGCTGATCAGGTCATTGTGATGCATAAAGGGACTGTATTTTTGCAGGGGGAGCCGACAGAAGTATTTTCGCATGCGAGCGAACTAGAAGGAATCGGTGTCTCTCTTCCGTTGTCGCTTCAATACAAAAAGCTGCTTGAAGAAACATGTGGTGTGCTTCTACCCGAGTCTACGCTGACAGCAGAGAAGCTAACTTATGAGCTGCTGCAATTGATAAGGAAGGGAGAGAAGCGGTAATGCAGCAATTGATGATTGGAAAGTATATACCAGGGAATTCCCTTATTCACCGTCTCGATCCGCGTGCGAAGCTCTCTATCGTGTTTTTCTATGTGTTTCTTGTGTTTCTTGCTAATAACTCTGCTTCCTATGGTTTATTGCTGTTATATTCTGTATTGCCTGTAGTTTTTTCAGGAGTCCCTTTTCGTTACATCTTGAGGGGGCTAAAACCAATGCTGTGGATTTTTCTATTCACCTTTCTTCTCCATGTATTCACAACGAAGGAAGGGGCCCTTTTGTTTGAGTTTGGTCCCATATCTGTCCATCAAAAAGGATTACAGCAAGGAACTTATATGTCGATTCGTTTTCTTGTAATTATCCTGCTGACAACACTATTAACATTAACGACAACACCTATTGAGATTACAGATGGACTAGAGTCATTGCTTTCACCATTTAAAAGGATCGGTCTGCCCGCTCATGAAATCGCGCTTATGATGTCCATCTCTTTACGCTTCATCCCAACGTTGCTGGAAGAGACGGAGAAAATTATGAAGGCGCAGGCATCAAGAGGTGTAGATTTCGCAGGAGGACCCATTAAGGAGCGGCTGCGCGCTATGGTAGCATTGCTTGTTCCTTTATTTATTAGCGCATTTAAAAGGGCTGAGGATTTGGCAATTGCGATGGAAGCGAGAGGATACCAGGGAGGCGGGGGCAGAACAAAATTCCGTCAGCTTCTTTGGCATGTCCGAGACAGTGCAGCATTTGGAAGCCTACTTTTAACAGCGTTTATTTTAGTTTGGATTCGTTCATAATGGAGAGTGGTTATGAAAAGAATGAAGTGTATTATTTCCTATGATGGTACGGGCTTTTTTGGCTACCAAATTCAACCAGGAAAACGTACAGTGCAGCAGGAGATAGAGGCCGTGTTGAAGAGGATGCATAAAGGCGAGGAGGTTCGTATTTATGCATCAGGAAGGACGGACGCAGGCGTTCATGCACAAGGACAGGTTATTCATTTTGATACTCCTCTTGAGATCGCTCAGGAGCGCTGGATTGCTGCGTTAAATACACAATTGCCCGAAGATATTGCAGTACACCATGCGGAAGCTGTGTCCCCAAAGTTTCATGCTCGTTATGATGTGGTGAGCAAGGAATACCGCTATCGAGTTATGCTGGGAAGAGGGAAAAATGTATTTCTTAGACATTATGCGCATTTCTATCCGTACAGCTTGAACATAGAGGCGATAGAGGCGGCTATTCAGCATTTAAAGGGGACACATGACTTTACCTCCTTTTGCTCAGCTAAAACGGAGATAGAGGATAAGGTGCGGACAATCTATGAGATTGATGTACAGCAGCAAGGCGAGGAAATTATATTTCGCTTTATAGGTAACGGCTTTTTGTATAATATGGTACGTATTATGGTCGGTACATTGCTTGATGTAGGACAAGGAAAGCTGCATGCAGATGAGATTCCGAGCATCCTAAAGCAGATGGATAGACGCTCTGCCGGGAAGACAGCACCTGGTCATGGGCTATATTTATGGCAGGTTAATTACTAGAAAATTTTTCTCAGGAATAAATTGGCGGAAAATATAAAGGCTATAACAACTAATCCTGGTGTAACATTTTCTTGACATTAGTTTGCCAAAACGATAATATAACATATGGTATTGTTTCTAAAACCACGATAAAGCCCCGGAACTTCATCGTGTTAGAATAAACAAACAAGAATTTCATTATTGAGATTGAACAGGAGGGAAACACATGCGTACGACTTTCATGGCAAAGGCTAACGAAGTTGAGCGTAAATGGTATGTTGTTGATGCTGAAGGTAAAACTTTAGGTCGTCTTGCAAGCGAAGTAGCTTCTATTTTGCGCGGGAAAAACAAACCAACTTACACACCAAATGTTGATACTGGCGATCACGTAATCGTAATCAACGCTGAAAAAATTCATTTAACAGGTAACAAATTGAACGATAAGATTTACTATCGTCACAGCATGCATCCAGGCGGATTAAAACAAAGAACAGCTCTAGAAATGCGTACAAACTACCCTGTACAAATGATCGAGCTTGCGGTTAAAGGTATGCTTCCTAAAAACCGTCTTGGCCGTCAAATGGTTAAGAAATTAAACGTATATGCTGGTGCTGAGCATCCACATCAAGCACAAAAACCAGAAGTTTACGAACTTCGCGGATAATTATTAAAAGGAGGGTTTACTTTGGCACAGGTACAATACTATGGTACTGGACGTCGTAAGAGTTCAGTAGCGCGTGTCCGTCTCGTTCCTGGCGAAGGACGCGTTATTATCAACGGTCGTGAATTTGAAAACTATATTCCATTCGCTGCATTGCGTGAAGTTGTAAAGCAACCTCTAGTTGCAACTGAAACTTTAGGCAGCTACGATGTTCTTGTTAACGTTGGCGGCGGCGGCTACACTGGTCAAGCTGGTGCAATCCGTCACGGTATCGCAAGAGCATTACTAAAAGCGGATCCTGAATACCGCTTAACTTTAAAACGTGCGGGTCTATTAACTCGTGATGCGCGTATGAAAGAGCGTAAGAAATACGGTCTTAAAGGCGCTCGTCGTGCACCTCAGTTCTCAAAACGTTAATTTTTGGCGTTTGGAAGGCTCTCAACCATTTTGGTTGGGGGTCTTTTTTATTGGGGAAAAAATGCTTGACCACATATTTCTAGACGATTAGTTGGAGCACGACATATAAAAGTATTACCATTGACCGCTGTCATTGGCGCTTTTCCCCTTTTATCCGCAGACACATTAGGACGCGTTATCATGGCTCCAATGGAACTGCCCGTCGGCATCGTCGTCTCCATTTTGGGAGCACCTTACTGTATCTATTTACTTGTAAGGAACATTTAAACGGGGGGCAGCTTGATGTCAGACATCCTTTGCAGACAAACAGAAGTACCTTGTCTGCGTTTCTTATTCTCTTCCCTGGTTGGAATATTTTAATGGGCATGTTCCTTTTCTGTACGTTTAGACTACGGAATAGGGAGGTGCATAAGCTTGAATGTCATTACTACCCTAAAAGATAAACGACGTGAAAAGCAATTGAAATATGAACGGAGGCTGCTGCGTGAAATCTCGCTAGCCTCTCTTCGAAGCGATATAAAGCAATATTTTTATGAGTATACAAAGACATCTCAGTTTACACGACATTGTGAAGAGTATTGTATTGAGCTGGCAGTTGAGTCCTATCTGCTCGGTGCTCGTTACAGCAAGTTTGGCTATTATGGAGAACCGTTACCGCAGGTGAGAAAACGATCTATATTTGAGGAAAAAAGCCTAGCGGAAATGCTGTTTCACTTTTTGTCGACAGTTCCGTTGGCTGAGCTGCCGAAGGAATACCGGCAAAAGCTGCACGAAGTATGTGAAAGTTTCATCTCTTCCTGGTGGAAGGAAGGCTACGAAAAAGGAGAACGAAGATATCGTCTTCGTTTACGTTAACTACTCATATTCTCTCTCCTTGTCCCATATAAGTAAGTAGAGGACTAGCAGGAGGGGGAATTATGAGGAAAATTAAATTGATTTCCTTCGCTTTAGCAGCCATTGTACTTTTTTTTCTCGTACGGTATGAATTCCAGATTACAAAGTCATGGAAAGCATGGAATTTACCTCTTTCAGGGAAAATTATAGTGTTGGATGCGGGACATGGAGGACCTGATGGCGGAGCAGTCGGCGGCGATGAGATTATAGAAAAAGAAGTTACGCTTAAGATTGCGAAAAAAGTGCAAGATTACTTACAGGAGCAAGGAGCCCTTGTGATTATGACGCGCACCGAGGATGAAGATTTGGCTGATGAAGATACAAAGGGATATAGCAGAAGGAAAGTCGAGGATTTACGCAGGCGGGTTGAAATTGTCAATAATTCCGATGCGGACTTCTTTGTTAGTATTCATTTAAATGCCATTCCGATCCCCAGCTCGCGAGGTGCACAAACTTTTTATAGCCGTTCGCTAATAGAAAATGAACGAGCTGCCAAATTTGTTCAGGCAGAGCTTCGAAATAGCTTAGAAAATACAAATCGATTAGCTAAAATTATTAATCATGTATATCTTCTTAAGCATGCTAAGGTACCAGGTGTGCTTGTAGAAGCGGGATTCTTGTCTAATGTGGACGAGAGACAGCTTTTGAAATCTGAAGCATATCAAAAAAAGATCGCAGCTGCTGTGTACAGGGGTGTACTGCGGTATTTTACTGAGAAAGGAAATCCTCCTGACTAAAAGCAGGAGGTTTTTTTCATACCTTAGAAGTATAGTGTAAGTACAACTACACCTCTATCTTCGTCCAAGGGCAGGGCTCGCCAGTCGGCGAGTTTTCTTTACTTGTTAAAAATGAAAGTGTGATATACTAAAAATGAAAACGCACTATTTCTTACAGGCGGTGGACAAATATGATAACAAAAGAGCAAATCATACAAGCACTGAACGGATTGCAAGACCCATTTCTACATAAAACATTTGAAGAGACAGGCGCCATTCAAGAAATCAGTTTAAAGTCAGAGAAAGCACATGTAAGCTTGAAAATTGCAATTGCTCAAATAGGCACTCCAGAGCAGATGCAGTTGCAGGGTGCCATTGTAAAAATTGTAAAGGATTTAGGGGCAGCTACAGTAGGTCTTCGTTTTACTGAGCTTACTGATGAGGAGCTGGCTAAGTTCGGTGTAGCAGAGGAAAACGCACCGGATACATTGCTATCTCCAAATTCAAAAACCGTATTTCTCGCAGTTGCAAGCGGCAAAGGCGGTGTCGGTAAGTCTACTGTTTCTGTAAACCTTGCAGTTGCGCTAGCACGCCTTGGAAAGAAAGTGGGAATTGTTGACGCGGATATTTATGGATTTAGCGTACCGGACATGATGGGTATTACAAAACGTCCAGTTGTGCGCGATGAGCGCATTGTCCCAGTTGATCGATTTGGGGTAAAGGTCATCTCGATGGGCTTTTTTGTAGAGGATAATGCACCTGTTATTTGGCGGGGGCCAATGCTTGGCAAAATGTTAAACCATTTCTTCTCGGAAGTAGAATGGGGTGAGTTGGATTACCTTGTGCTAGATTTGCCGCCAGGAACGGGAGATGTTGCTTTAGATGTCCATTCCATGCTTCCTTCTTGCAAAGAAATTATCGTGACAACACCGCATCCAACAGCCGCTTTTGTTGCCGCGCGTGCTGGTGCGATGGCATTACGGACAGAGCATGAAATAGTTGGAGTTATCGAGAACATGTCTTACTTTGAAAGCAAGGTAACTGGAGAGAGGGAATATGTCTTTGGGCAAGGCGGAGGTAAAAAGCTTGCTGAGGACTTACAAACGATTTTACTTGGTCAAATTCCGCTTCAGCAGCCTGATTGGAATGAGGCTGATTTTGCACCATCTGTATATGATGAAGCGCATCAAATCGGGCAAATCTATAATGAGATTGCTGAAACAGTTATCGAGGCAATTGAAGTTAAACAGAAATAACCTCTTCTTATGAAGAGGTTTCACTTTGTTGGAAAAGTCGATTGTCAACTTGACGAATCGGCTTTTTCTTTATTATGACTTCTTATTTGCTTTCTCAATAGCTTTACTAATAACATCAATCATTTTTGTTTGGAAGAGCGGGTTCTCGGCAGTTTCATTCAACATTTGCTGTAAATGAAGACGGTATTCCTTACTCTTCATCACCTCGAGCATTTGTTTCTCGACCTCTGGGTTTTTCAAAATTTCAATAACTCCAGCTTGGTATTGAGGATCCTTTAGAAGAACCTTCATGAGTTCTCCTTGCTCTTTTTGTACACTTTTTGCAAAGGATGCGGAGAACTGTGGGTCTTTAAACAGCTTTTCCCAGAATTTTTGCCCCTCCTCAGAGGTCATAGTGTCCTGAATGGTTTGTTTGACAACTGTTTCATCAAGGATAAGGGCCTGCTTCATTTTCTCATCCTTCAGCACATCCTGAATGGCATTCTTTCCTTGATCCGTTTTTAAAATATCGATAATCATTTTTTTGGTTTGATCGTAGTCCAATTCAGCTTGAGCTGAATTATTCTCCTGGGCACATGCTGCTACTGTAAGAAGGAGTAGAAACGATAGCAGTATAAACGGAATCCGTTTCATTAACCGGAGCTCCTTTCGCTGATTTCTATTTTTGGGTATAAAGGCAGACATAAACTTTGTGACACATCCTAGTTTCCCTAGTATGCCCTTTAACAGTAAATTTGAATAAAGTTAAGGTGCGTCAGGAAGCCTTTACTAATACATTGTGCCAAGCCACACATTGTATGTTGTTAAGGAAAATTAGATTGTGTCTGCTTTTCTTAATATAAATATCTTGGTAAAAATTATGCGTATTCCTGACTAGCTTTTTAAAATTTCGGTTGTTACAATTTAAGTTAGAACATGCAGAAACTGGGGGATTATGTTGTGAACAGCCGAAAATGGGTACATTTATTTTTTTCCACCCTTTTTCTTGGGGGAATAAGTACAATTTTAGTTGGGTTTATTTTAAGGTGGAACCAGTATGCAAGGCTGTTTCAAAGCTTTGATGGGAAGGAGCTGCTTTCTGTAGCCTTTTGGCTGCTAGGGGTTGGATTTATCTTCAGTGTCATCAGTCAAATGGGCTTTTTTGCTTACCTAACGGTACATCGCTTTGGGATTGGGATTTTTCGTTCCGTATCTCTTTGGAATACGATGCAGGTATTTCTTGTAGCTTTTGTATTATTTGATTTTGTATACTTACGCTCTACCTTCATAGAGGAAGGAAATGCCTCTACAACGCACAATATTTTGATAGCAGCTGTCATATTTCTTGCAGGAGCAATTGTTGCCTACATAAAAAGTAAGGAAACGAATAAGCAAGCTTTTATACCCGCTTTATTTTTTATGATTGTTGTTACAATAATAGAGTGGATTCCTGCGCTTCGCGTCAATGATCGTGATTGGCTGTATTTAATGGCAGTTCCACTTTTTATCTGCAATGCTTATCAGCTATTAACTTTACATCGTCTTATCAGGAAATAAAAAAGATGGCCCAAAAAGGGATTATCCTTTCTAGACCACCTAAGAGAGACCATTCCTTGCAGGGAATGGTTTAGCTTCGTTGACCGGTTTTATCAAGCGTAAGACAGGTTAATGGAGCTTTTTTTCTATGTTTTCTTGCATATATCTCATTTTTTATCACTGTACATCTGTGCTCTTTGTTTGGGTATTGGAAATCAGTTCTGAGACAGATGCATTTGCATACCCTGCTGCTCTTAAATGTTGAATGAGCAGGGGAAGAGCTTGATTTGTTTGTAGTGCTGAATCCGAGGCATGCAGAAGAATGATATCACCAGATTGCAAGTGCTCAGACACTGTTTTTACAATCTTAGTTGCACCTGGATTTCTCCAATCATCAGAATTATTGCTCCAGTGGATGACCGTATAGCCTAGAGAATCAGCAACTTTTAATACTTCTTTATTGAAGCTTCCGCTTGGTGGACGCAGGAGCTTAACATCCTTTACACCAAGCTTTGTAAATATCTCCTGTGCCTTTAATATATCCTGTCTTACCTGTGCTGCCTCTAGGGATGTATAGCTTTTATAGTTATAGCCCATACTTCCAATCTCATGACCGTCTTTTTGAATGCGTTCGACGATATCTGGATGTCTCTCGGCCCAAGCGGCAGATATGAAAAATGTTGCGTTTTTAATGTTTTGTTTTTGTAATGTATCCAAAATTGGTATTGCCTTTTCATCTCCCCAGCTGATATCAAATGTTAAGGCCACTTGCTGTTTAGCAGCATCCCCTTTATAGATTGCTTTAGGTCCTGTAGCAGTAGAAAATACAGACTGCTGTGAATAAGTTTCCAGAAATAAAAGCCATGCCGTAAATAAAGAAAGTAAAGCAATTAGTAAAACCTGCTTCAACTTTGTTTTGCTCGTTACAAAGAAGAAAAACATAATCTCCCCTCTCCTCTTGTCCAAACCTTTTTAGTTACTTATATGCCTCCTCAAAACAAAACATGCCGTTCTTTCAAGGGAGAGCCACTTAATAAAATGGAAAATGCATACATAAAAGGGTTGCGGGGAAATAATTAACATAAATAAAAAGGAAAGAGGTGCATATATGTTCGGTTTATTGGTTGATAAGAGAGAAATGAAGGAAATGGAATACTTATTAAAAAGAGAGTTGGATGAACTTTTATTTGATTTTGATGATGGCAGAATTGATTATGCGGTCAAGAAAGCGATGGAGGATCGATATAAAGTGTTATTTCGACTGTTTCAACGAGTTGCCGACCCGTCAGAATGTTCCCGTTATATACGTAAGAGGGTTCATAATTAACAGTTGGTTTACCTGAGTCTAAATAGTCAAACATGTGCTTTTCATAAGAGAAAATATAAGCCGTGTGCTTTGATAAAAGAAGGGGAGCTGATTCATGATTGTTAATTAGAGGGTTTTATATAAAGATGAATCAGCTTCTATATTAAAAAGTGTTGACGACAGCTACGTAGGTATGGTAAATTAAATCTCGTCGCTGATGAGTGACAAACTTAAAAAAACAATTTCAAATAAATTATTGACATTGAAAGTAGCAGATGTTAATATAAAAAGGTCGCGTTGAGCGGCAAAGTAGTTCTTTGAAAACTGAACAAAACACAAAACGTCAATGTT
>NZ_SCFM01000043.1 GCF_004138295.1 Ectobacillus funiculus
CGATTTCTTCTGCTTCTTCTATAGATTTTCTTTGTTTCCAAGTTGTTTTTTACATCCTGACGTAGCTCTATTTCTGCTTTTCCAAGAACCTTTTCATCGGATGCAACGGCAGCTCCCATGTGCTTTGCCCCTAAATCAATTCCTAATTTTGTTTCTTGTGTTGTTTCTCCAGTTGGATATGATAACTGAATTGTAAAAGGGTTATATCTTACAATGATTGCTTTTTGTTCTTTGAGTAGAATTCTAGCCTTACGAGTCGAACAAGGCGTAAGTGGCCCTCCTCGTAAGTTTCTGACGAATACTCGCAAGTTTCGTCCCTCCTTAGAGTTTGTTTCCCTTCGTCCATGTTGGATAAGCTTCTTACTTCAGGTTGACCGTTCCTCCTCTCAGAACTGTTACAGAGCCTGAACGACAGATTGTGCTTGGGAATCACACAAAGCCGTATTGACTTACCCAACGTAGTCACTCGCTATGGCTCACCATATACCGGAGACTGAGACTAGACAACTAGGCTTTTACAAGCCCCCACTTTCGACCAACGGAAGTCCCCTTGTGGGAAAAACGTGTTAACGTTTAAGTGGTGGGTAGTTGACTCAAATAATTTTAACTACACGCTCTATTCCAAGGTTAATTTTATTTATTACACTGAGGATTAGATTAAAACAAATTCTACTACCTCATAGTAAAGCATAAAGCAAAATCTTTTCATTTACCCTTCTCACTTTAGCCTTGTTTCTTTTGTTGCCTCATTTCTCTATGTTCATTTTATGGAAATAACAGATATATCCCCGTTAACTTTTTCAAGTCTTTCCAATCATCATGCTGTAAATTATTGCTGAATCATATCCCGTATCTATGGAAAGTTTCATAAAAATATAAGATGCCCCAATTCACAAAAACAGTAGCTATATCGTATCACCTGCATTTACATTAGTAAAATGAATATTTATAATGAAACTATTAGAAATCCTAATACAAAGGAGCTAGTGAAGGTGAATTCGTATTATGCTTTTATCAAAGCTGTAGAAACAGGAAGTTTTACCAAAGCAGCTCAAGAACTTGGCTATACTCAATCCGCTATTAGCCAAATGGTGCATTCATTAGAGGAAGAGCTTTCTACCACTCTTATTTTACGCTCTCGAAAAGGTATTACACTGACACCAGATGGTGAGGAGTTTTTGCCATATATTAAGAATATTTGTAATTCACATAGGGAGCTCATAGAAAAACTCAAAGAGGTGGAAGGACTACAAAGTGGGCTTATTCGAATTGGCACATTTTCTAGTGTTGCATGTCATTGGTTACCGGGATTGATCAAAGATTTCAAGGAACAGTACCCAGCCGTTCATTTCGAATTACACCAAGGCAATTATACGGATATCTCTAATTGGATTAAAGAAGGAAGTGTAGACTTTGGCTTTGTAAATCCAAAAGCCGTATCGAATCTAACTACCACTCCCCTGCAAGAAGATGAAATGCTTGCCGTATTGCCGGTAGATCATCCTTTAGCTGCGCACAGTAAAGTCCCATTGAAGGAATTAACAAATGGACCTTACATACTTTTAGATGAGGGAGAAATAAGTGAACCATTAACTATTTTTAAACAAAATAACTTTGAACCTAATATACAATACCGAGTACATGATGCGTATTGGATTATGTCTATGATCGAACAAGGGCTTGGCATTTCTATTTTACCGAAACTTGTCCTAAATAGATGTCCGTATACTATTGTCACGAAAGCAATCTCCCCAGCTATTGTTCGTACAATTAGTCTGGCATATAAGGATAAAAGAGTATTGCCGATAGCAAGTAGATATTTTATTGATTTTATCATTGAAAGGTATAGTAAAAATGAACCTTTATAAAATCTAATGAAACTTGCTATATAAAAAAATAAAGAGCTACAGTAAAATATGTTAACATTGGGAGTCAATGTATCTAGAAGCCTATAAAAGAGCCCTCCAGCTAAGCTGATCTGGAGGGCCCTCATTATATTCACATACTTCTCGAAAACAAAAGTTGGCCTGTTCAACATCAGTATCCATAGTTGAATCCATTTTGCGGCTATTCTTACTTTTTCAAAACCGGAATCCATATTTCACTTTTAAAAGTTGGTGAAGTAGTATCCTTATTTTCATTCCAAAGAATTTCTGGTCCTTTTGTTTGTTCATAGTTCGAGGATGGAAACCATTCAGAATAAATGCGTCCCCATACATTTTGCAGTGTATCAGGAAACGGTCCGGCTACCTCAAATACCGCCCATGTGGATGCTGCCACTTCAAGAGATGTTAAATGATTGGGACACTCTTTCGTTGTTGCTACGCCAATATAGTGATCCAGCTCACCCTTTTCTTCCATCCTGCCTTCAGAAAAATTCGTAGATGCACTGAGTAACCCCATCGGCTCAGTATTGGATAATTTTTTAAGCTCATATATTGTGTTCTCATCTAAACTTTTCCACATAGAAGCAATCTCGGGATTAATCCCTTTAAACAGGATCGGAACTCTTTTGTAAATTCCAACAATACGAAATGCTGCTTTTTCTTCGATTCGATAGTTCATCTCATCGCCCCCTTGAATAGATAATTGAAAGGTCATCGGTGGATAGGCTTTAAGGGAGCTCCCATTATTTCTTGCTTCTGAAGGTGTGATACCGTGCAGATTCTGAAAGGCTCTTGTAAACGAGTCTGGCGAATTATATGTGTACTTTACCGCAACGTCAATGACCTTTACTTGGCGATTTCTAAGCTCAAAAGCAGCAAGCGTAAGTCGCCTGCGGCGTATATACTCAGACAGCGTAATACCCGCAAGAAAAGAGAACATCCTTTTAAAGTGATATTCCGAGCAACAGGCGAGTCTTGCTACTTCCTTAAAGTCAATGTCATTCGTAAGATTTTCCTCAATAAATTTCATTGCATTATTCATATTTTGAAGCAAATCCACTGTCATGCCCTCCTTATATCAATAGAATAGCAGGAGCCGAATCTTTCCACCCGACATTTTGTGCACCATAATGCAGGATGTATGCTTTCTCCACTAAACTGTTCCTCTATATGTCCCTTTTCCTTCTTTTCTTGACGAAATATCGCCAATATTTCAAAGTGAGTTTTAAGAGATTGACTGTTTTAGTTAGCTTCTTCAAGGACGCTTTACTTGTGTGTATTAAAAACCTTTTTTAATTTTACATAAAAAATAGATTGCTTCAAAACACAGTTATGAAATATAATATCAAAATGATAATGATTATCAATATTATAAATTATGAAAAAAGGCTGAGTTAAAGATGTTACATATCCCTTCTCAAAAGTGCATGAAAGATCGTTCAAATGCTTTTCTGATACTGCTTTTATTTATTTTTGCTATTTTTGGAGTATTAGGATGCATGATTTTGGCTATTTCTCTTGGAGCAAAAGAAATTACTTTCAATACAGTTTTGTCAGCAATTTTTAATTATAATCCTCTATTAACTGAGCAACAGATTATCCATGAACTGCGGCTTCCACGGGTGATAGGTGCCGCAATCGTCGGAGCAGCCTTTGCAGTTGCAGGGTGTTTAATGCAAGGAGTCACCCGTAATCCGTTAGCTGATGCAGGGATTCTTGGAATTAATGCTGGAGCAATGTTTACTGTAACTCTTTGCTTTGCTTTTTTTCCAGGGATTCCGTATTCTTTACTGATGATTTTTTCTTTTATTGGAGCAGTACTTAGTACTTTACTCATTTTTATCATCGGATCTTCTTCCCCAGGTGGAATAACACCAATACGGCTGACTATTTCAGGTGCAGTAATAGCAGCACTCCTACATTCACTTAGTGCAGGTGTAGCGATTTACTTTGATTTGAGCCAAGACTTAGCTTTTTGGTACGCAGGAGGTGTTGCAGGAATTAAGTGGGATCATTTAAAGGTGTTGGTTCCAGTTATTCTCATCACCATTATTTGGGCAATAGCGATGGGGCGCTCTGTTTCTCTTATTTCCTTGGGCGATGATATTGCACGGAATCTTGGGATGAACGTAATTCTCATAAAAGTACTTTCTATTATCATTGCGGTCATTTTGGCAGGAGTTTCTGTTTCAGCTGTTGGATCAATAGGTTTTATTGGGTTAGTTATTCCACATATTTCTCGAAAGCTGGTTGGGGTAGAATATAAACTTATCATTCCAATGTCAGCATTATTAGGTTCAATCTTATTGATGATAGCTGATTTAGGAGCTAGAACAATAAACCCGCCTCGTGAATTGGCAATTGGTATATTGGTAGCCCTCGTAGGAGTTCCTTTTTTTCTTTATATTGCTCGTAAAACTGGGAGGGATTTATAGGTGAAATACCAAGCCAATAAAGACAACAAGAGAACCTATACTGTTTCACTTATCTTAATTCTAATTAGTATTGGTATCGTATTAATTAGTTTGAATACGGGGTCTTTGCAAATTGCTCCATTACAAGTGATCCAAACTCTTTTTGGCTACGGTGATTATACAAACTCTTTAGTGTTGTATGAATACCGTATGCCTCGAATCCTGATTACTATGTTGGGCGGAATCGGTCTGGGGATTTCCGGAGCGATATTACAAGGATTATCCCGTAACCCTTTGGCAGACCCAGGAATTTTAGGGTTACATTCAGGTGCAGCCTTTGGTCTAATTATCTTTGTCACATATTTTCATTCTTTAGATGAATATGCAGCTATTCTGATCCCGTTATTTACTTTTTTAGGCGGTTTATTAACGGCTTTCATTATTATTTTACTTACGTATGAGCGTACCAAGGGTTTATTGCCCATCCGGCTTATTCTCACAGGCATTGCTGTTTCAGCCGGTTTTAGTGCAGTTACGCTTTTCTTATCCCTTCGTCTTAATGAAGAAACTTACACATTTGCTTCAAGATGGCTAGTAGGAAATGTTTGGGGAAGAGATTGGATACATGTCACTGCACTTTTTCCTTGGATTCTTGTATTGGCACCTTTTGCTTGGTTTCAGTCTAGGACTTTGAATGCCTTAGCCTTAGGTGATGAAGTGGCAGCTAGCCTTGGTACTTCCGTTCAAAGTCAGCGCCTGCTAATGATGGCAACCGCTGTTGGTTTATCCTGTGCGAGTGTAGCAATGGTAGGTGGCATTGGATTTATTGGTTTAGTCGCCCCGCATCTTGCACGTCGTCTCGTCGGTCCTATGTACCAAGGTTTTCTCCCAGTCGCAGGACTCATAGGGATGGTGATTTTAGTACTTGCAGATACAGTGGGCCGTTCTATTTTCCAGCCCAATGCTATTCCAGCGGGTGTAATCGTGGCAGCCATAGGAGCCCCTTATTTTCTTTACTTACTAACTAAAACAAAATAAATTTTTCAACAAGGAGAAAATCATGAAAAAGCAACTTACCATTTTATTCAGTATTCTATTGTTACTTGTATTGTCAGCTTGCGGACAAACCGCTTCAAATGAAGCTAAATCGACTAGTGAAGGAAAAAGCGATAATAAAGAAACTAAAATCGCGTCCCTCTCTATTCACTTAACAAATGATTTACTTGCATTAGGCATCAAGCCCGTTGGTTCCGTCATTGGCGGAGATCTGAAAGACTTTCTTCCTCACGTAAAGGATCAATTGAAAGATACGAAAAAACTTGGACCTGTTAAAGATCCTGACATGGAAGCATTGATTGAATTACATCCTTCTGTGATCTACCTTGATGAAGAATTTGCCGGACAAGATGTATCAAAATATGAAAAAATTGCACCCACTGAAGTATTTGACCTTAATGAAGGGACATGGAGAGATCATTTAAGAGCGATAGGTAAACTGGTTGACCGCGAACCGCAAGCAGAACAATTTATTAAAGATTACGAAAAACAAACACAAGAAGTGAAAACCTTAATTAAGAAGAAACTTGGTGAAGATAGTAAAGTAATGGCCATCCGTGTTACAGCAAAAGAGTTACGAGTATTTAGTACAAAACGTCCAATGGGTCCGATTTTATTCGAAGATTTAGGCTTAAAACCAGCTAAAGGCATTGAGGAGCTTGACTCAAATCAGCCTTACGAAGTGATTTCTCAAGAAATTCTTCCCGATTTTGATGCTGATGCTATATTTGTTGTTGTCAATAGCGACGATGAAGCTCAAACAGCTTTTAAACAGTTAGAAGAGTCCCCTCTTTGGAAAGGGCTAAAAGCAGTTAAAGGCAACCATGTTTACGTAATTCCAGATCAGCCATGGCTTGACTATTCAGCATTAGGAAATAAAATGGCAATGGATCAGGCCAAAGAAATCTTTTCCAAATAAATAACAGAAAAATACTTTCAGATTTTTCATCGTATCTAATGAACACCTCTGATAGTATCATAAAACTTGCAATGGTAAAGCCTATGGAACAAAGATTCCATAGGCTTTTATAAAGAAAACTCACCGATTGGTGAGCCCTGCCCTTGGGCGAAGACAGAGGTGTAGTTGCCCTTATACTGTATTCCTAAAATTTCTTAAAGTATAAAGAAAACTCGCCGACTGGCGAGCCCTGCTCCTAGGCGAAGACAGAGGCGTAGTCCTAAAATTTCCGACTACGTCGAAGTCGCGTCTAGCTGGAAATTTATCCTTTCTTACAGTGGAACAAAAAACAGACATTTTAGGTGATTTCTCGTCTTTTTGAGCATATTAAAAAGGATCACAATT
The DNA here is from genome assembly GCF_004138295.1 of Ectobacillus funiculus. Taxonomy (GTDB): domain Bacteria; phylum Bacillota; class Bacilli; order Bacillales; family Bacillaceae_G; genus Ectobacillus; species Ectobacillus funiculus. The sequence goes on from NZ_SCFM01000043.1 coordinate 6,660, forward strand.
ATATTCTATAAATATCACTTGAAGGGGGCGGTTTTGTTGCCTAAAGAAACGAATAAGAACTATCACGATTTTTCCACTGTTGAAGCAAGACATCGATATATCATTCCTGAAGAGCTGCCTGAAGGTCCTTACGGTTCTCCAATCAATGAGGAGCTTGGAAAATCTACTCCTTGGGAAGAGGATCAAAGAACATATAGCGCATTTAACTACCCAGATAAAAATGCCCACGAAGAGACTGACCGAAAATACCCTGGCGCCCATCCGCCGCATGACAACCCTGATGCACATGAAGAAACGCCTTCGTAAGAGCTGTACCGGACTGCCAATATCGCTCATGTCCTTAGTCAAACTAAATAAAGAAGCTAGCTCGAAGGTTACTAAATCAAGACCCTATAGAGCTGGCTTCTTCTAACAAAAAAGGATCAAAGACCTTTGTCAAAAAAATAGATAATAACTCAAAATGTTAGGAAAGTTTTCAGTTCATTTCGAAACCACAATAAATAGTCCTCGTCCTGTCCCTCTTAGTGATTTAACAACCACCCTACTAATTTATCCTTCTGAAACACAGCTACCCCTACTGTACCAAGTTTCCGATGTCTTTTTTGTCTTGTAGTTTACTCGTGACTGATACTATGTAGAGTACGACTTCTATTTGGGAGACTAAGGATTGTAAGTCTTTATCAAGAAAAAGACTAAAGAAGCCTACTAGAGTGTTGCTTACTTTAGTTTTTGTTATGTTTTTGATTTTAATATAAATACAGTGATTGAAATTTTAATATCCTGTTTAATATATCTAACTCAAATTTACATTATCAATATTAATTTTACTACTTTTCATTTTGAGTCATCTCAGTTGAGTTTCTTTATTAATGTAATAAGGAACAAGAATATCCCTTATTGACTGATCGAGAGCGGTCCCCTAGTGTGCAATCCTGTGGGCACACGTCTTCGAAAGAAGATAAAAAACTTCTAGTTTCGTGCATAGCAATAACTTTTGGTAAGTTTTTTGAACCAGGAATAACTGGATTTATGGCAGAATAAATAGGTGATTTTCCTTCTGATACATTTGTTTCCATTTGGTAGTATTAGAGTTTTGTGAATTAACAACAGGCATGTTACCTCTAACATAGTAAATCCGGGGTATCACTAGCAAAATGCAACTTTATAACATTAAGGATATTTCAGTATTAAAAATCCCAATCTCTCAGTGATATAAATAAGAAATTGGGATTTAAGTATTCAACAATTGCACCCGATTATACAGCAAGACAAAATATATATGGATTATCAGAGCTATGATTTCTAAATCTCATTTTGCTGAAGGACACAAAATTTCTTCGCAGATTAGTACCAACCAATCGTTCCTGAGGCTATACCCCAATTGATATGCCCTTTAGCCTTAGCTATATACCCAGCACCAGCATCCACATCTAGTTAATTATAACTTTTATCCTGATAATGATAGAGCAAGTAGTGCTGCTTTGCGAGAAAATGAGGTGTGTACGGCATGTCGTTTCGCAGCCAAGAAACTATAGTGCCGATCAAAGCTGAAGATCCGTGCCAAATAGCTATCTCTTTTTGAATTCCTGCTTTATAAAAGAAAGAATCATTCCCCAAAACCTCTAACCTTATATTTATCGTTTCAGTTAGCATATTTAACAAGCGTTCAGTAAAGATAGGCACCCTCTTCGAACCTAATATCACCTTATAAAATTTAGCATGTTCAGCAATATGCTCAAGCAGCTGCACCAGCATTACCAAATCCGTATCGTCAGCAGAGCCCTCGTTCACAGGCTGGCTGTTCACGGAGCGCTGAATATCTTCAATCATATCATCAGCCATCTTTTCTAACATATCTGGCATATCCCGATAATGGAGGTAAAACGTAACACGGCTAATTGTAGCGCGTTCTGCTATACGGCTAACAGACATCTTCTCAATATCCATTTCCTGTAATAAATCAACAAAGGCCTCTTTTATTAAATGTCGTGTACGAAGAATTCGGGGGTCTATATGACCCTTGTAATTATCCATTATGTCCCTTTTCCTTTCTCTTTGGTATAAAATATACAATTTTTTCAAGTATGTACTGTATTCTCCAAGTAATTAACACAATTAAGTTTAATGCAAACTAATTTACATTTTTCGTTTTATTGTAAATTGCCAGAGTAGTAATCCTTAACTATAATCTGTTTTATACAGTGTTAATTATCTTACACATTGTAAAATAAATCCATATACGGTTTCAACCAAGCCGACAGTGAATGTTTATTAAACGTGTAGAACAAATCTCCGAGGAAAGTTCAGCTGCTAATCTACCTAAGACTATTACCACAACAAGGATATTTATTACCAAAGAGATTTAAGATGAAAGTAGAGGACCATGCAAAGTAGGTTGTGTATGTCCATTTCGAGGGAGGAATATGATGAATAAAGAAGTAATCCCAATGAATGAAATCACTAATTTTCAATCACGTGCAGAAGAATTTTTTCCTGTTAATTGGTATAAAGAAATGCTTCATAATCATCCTGTTTATTTTCATGAAAAAACGAATACATGGAATGTGTTTAAATATGAAGATGTTAAACAGGTTTTAAGCAACTATGAATTCTTTTCAAGTGAGGGCCCTAGAACAACAATTTTTGTTGGAGCTAACAACAAGCATGAAAAAACTTCACCTATTATGAATATTACACTCTTAGATCCGCCTCAGCACCGAAAGGCACGTTCCTTGTTAGCTGCAGCTTTTACTCCCCGCAGTTTAAAGAACTGGGAACCGCGTATTCAACAGATTGCAACTGAACTTGTGGAAGCCATACAAGAAAACTCTATTGTTAATATTGTTGAAGCCTTAGCTGCCCCTTTTCCTAGTCTAGTCATAACAGATTTATTTGGTGTACCGGTACAAGATAAGTATCAATTCAAAAAGTGGGTTGATATCCTTTTCCAACCTTATGACAAAGAAAGACTAGAAGACATTGAGCTAGCAAAGCAAAATGCTGCCAAAGAATATTTCCAATATCTCTACCCAATTGTCGTTCAAAAACGTTCGAACCTTTCCGATGATATTATTTCTGATTTAATCCAAGCTGAAGTAGAAGGTCAAAGATTTACAGATGAGGAGATTGTCCAAACTACAATGTTGCTTTTAGGCGCAGGGGTTGAAACAACAAGCCATGCGATAGCCAATACTTTCTATTCATTGCTCCATGATGACCAGTCATTATATGGAGAACTAAGAAATCATGTGGAATTAGTGCCAAACGCAGTCGAAGAAATGCTCCGATATCGTTTTCATATGTCAAGAAGAGATCGTACTGTTAAACAAGACAATACTTTATTAGGCACCCCGTTGAAAAAAGGAGATGTTGTCATTGCTTGGATGAGTGCGTCCAATATGGATGAAAATATGTTTGATAATCCTTTCTCTATAGACATCCGTCGTCCGAATAATAAAAAGCATTTAACATTCGGAAATGGTCCACACTTCTGTTTGGGTGCACCTCTTGCACGATTAGAAATGAAAATTGCACTAGAGGTATTCGTCCAAAAGTTTTCTCGTATTGAACCAGTAGAAGGATTTCAATTAGAAAGAAATTTAACTGCTTCAGCTACAGGACAGTCCTTAACTTACCTACCAATGAAGGTTTATAAGTGAGGATTTAAAAATCAATTAGATATGTTAATGAATTAGGGAACTCTAGATTACGTCTATTGTTCTCTTTTTTATTATTGCTTTTAAAAATAATGTGTTATTAGTCACTCTTACTAACGGCAAATTTGCGATTCTTGGTCCCCTCTTCAAGTAAAAATATACTTTTTATTTGATTCTATTATGTTTTTATAAAATATTTACGGTGATTGAAATTATACAGAGCTATTTTATATATCTACCTCAATTTATATTATCAATATTAATTTTACTGTTTTTCCATTTTGAGTCATCTCTTTACTTATGTTAAATTGTTTTATTAATAAATTCAGTAAATGAAATTTCAATACCATCATTCCTAATGAGGAATAATCCCCTTTTTTTGCTGTATCCACTTAAATCGTACCTGTAATTCTCTAACCCTGTTTGCAAACATCCTAATTCCCCTTCCCTCATTATCAATCATCACTATTATAAATAATTGCTTGAGGACGTACATAACTAAAACCTTTCTCCCCTAGACATATAATAAATTTCATACCCATCGTGAAAATGTCTGGATTTCATATTGTATGCTTCAGTTCGTTTGGTTCTTTCAATGAAAAAATCTCCAATAGTTTCTCTCTGATACTCTGCGTTATTTAACAAAAGCATTCCCTCCTAATTTAAATCAAGAAACAACTTTAAAAGCAGACCTCCATAAAGATAGGAGTATGGCCTTCAAGGCCTTTGTAAACGATCCTCTAGTAGTGGCAATCAAACCGCAGGAAGCAGAGGAATTATTTGAACAAATACTTCAAAATACAAAAAAATATTTGCCTGGATGGGATATTTAAATACACTTATAAAGAAAACTTCAATCAGTGGGGAATCCTTCATCCCCCACTGATGATTAGTTGAGCTTATCAAGCTTTTACGGGTGAGTTATACCTTCTAGATTGTTGTTGCAAGAGAGAAAGCTTGATAGGCTTTTCTTGGATCAGCGAACCATTCGGCAATGTCATTCGCTTTGGTTTGGGACTGGGCACCCTGAAGTAACAATTGAATAATATGTTCAGGTAATGGTAAAGTCATGGCGTTTGTCCATTCTGTTACCTCTTTTACGAACTGTTTTGTTCGATTCCAATAGGACTCCCCTACCTGTATATTCCATGCCGAATCCTTACATTCAATAAGAGTTTCATACAATTTTTCTGCACAATAAGAAGACAGATTACATCCTTGGCCGGTAATAGGATCATTTAGAAATACGCTATCCCCACATCCAACTACTAACTTATTTTTAACGGTAAGATATGGTTTTCGAATAACCGGTGTAACAGCAGTTTGAAGAAAGCCATGTTCGTCACATAAAGCAAACTTTCTTTCCTCTATTCGCTTGTGAATTTCAGGAAAAAATTTCTGTGTAGTGGTTCTCATTTTGAGAGTAAACTCTTCTGCTTTTCTTATTCCTTGAAATACGTCTAAGTCACTGTTTGGGATTGACATAATAAATAAGATAGTAACAGGGCCATGTTCTGTTATGGCAGGTATTTCAAACATTTCACCTAGTTCAGGAAGAACCGTTACGCCTATTCCCTGAGGAGTATTTGGTTTTATGCCTAAAAAGTAACCAACGATACATTTTCTCTGAGGTGTTTGAAAAGGAGATAACTCTTCCTCAATAGGAAATGACATAAGAGATCCTGATTTTCCAGTACAATCAATGATTAAATCAAATTCATCTGTTAATGCTTCTATATCTTCTCTAACTACCTTTTTTAACTGGAAAGAGACTCCTTTCTCTGCAAGATCCTCCATGCAACGTGAGAAATATAAACGTTGATCAACGGATAATGCTGGTTCCTTCAGCATTCCCGTAAATAGCTTTTGATCTCCAATACTAATATGGATACTTTCAATAAGAGTTTGTTCATCCCATTTTGGCATAGCAAAGCGATTTTCATTCATTCTTGTTGTTCCAAAGTGAACCTGAGTAGACCTGACTCGTCCATTTCTGATTTGCTCTGATGAGCGATGGTGAATAACTGTTACATCAAATTCTTCCTTAAGAGCATAAGCCAGTTGTAGTCCTGCTGTACCACTACCTACAATACAGATACGTCTTTTCAAGCCTCTCACTCCCCTATTTTTCTTGAAATCTTTCTTTCAGATTCTATTGTAAATTTTACCATTAATCAATACATTAAGGAGGTAATTCAAATGAAAAAACTTTTGAATTTAGTCGCTTCAGCAATGAAAGAGTACGGAAAATTAATGGAGACATACGGAAAGGCCCGGACTTGGTTGTAAACAAGTTGCTTAATTTAGGTTATCAAAAACAAGGAGTAAATCATAATGACTTCTTCTTATCATAAGATTCACTAGCCGATTCATGAACATAAAAACGTGAGCCGGCTTTTTTATGTGAAAAATGCTTCTATTTACGAGTAAAAAACCAGCCCATGCTAGGCTGGCTGACGTAAGATTTGAAAGCAGAATCGGAAGCTAATTTCTTTTTTCCTTTTGAGGTTCACTCTTAAACAAAAATGTTAGGTCCAAGATAGACTTTGGATTAGCTGATATTTAAATAAGTACAGGATAAAATCAATATAATAATCATGACGAACAATGATCTGATATTCGTTATCTTTATGAATGTAAAACAATACATCTGTATATACCCTATTTCCATCGAAATGTTGACGAACTTTTTTTATTGCAGAATCATAACGTGCGATGTCTTCAATTACAATCGTAAACTCGATATCCTTGCCATTTTTCTTCTCTGATAAAGACAAACCTTTAGCACATTGGTAATGAATCATTTGAATCCCCCTTAGTTCACATGAAACTTGTTATCGATAGTATTTGACCCCTCTAGTTAAATTATATAATTACACTGCATAATTTATAAAAGTAACATCTGAAGGAGTCAGTCACTATACAGGTTCCTTTTATCTTTTTAGTCCTTTATTGTCAGGAGACTGTATAGCCGGCAGGATTCTTTAATTTTTGTATTCGTTATACACGAAGCAAAAGACAACATGATAATAAAGGAGATGAAAGTTTTGCAACAAACGGTTCATGAGGTTTCAAACCTTCAGTATTATGCAGCTATTGCTATCTTTCTAGTAATCTATGCTGTTATCATTTCGGAAAAGATCAATCTTCCTTAGGATATGTCCATACTGACTTTCTAATCCCCTAACAACTTGTTAATCTAAGTCATGATTTTTTACACTTTGCGCAGCCATTAATGAACCAAATATAAGTGCCTGTTGAAGCTAAAGGTTCAATATTGTATAAGCCAATGTAGAGACAATGAGGAATGTCAAGAAAGTACCAATGAATGCCAACAATAAGATGGGCTTTTTATTTTCTTTTAGTTCATGAACTGGAAGCTTAAGAGCTGCATCACCTAATAAAGCCGATAAAAAAATAAGAATGACTGTTGTTTGAAAAACAGTATCATTTATCGCATATTGTTTTACTTCTTCTAGAGCAGGAATCGGCGTCACACCTATTATCAATCCGAAAATAACGAGAAAAGTCGGATACGGCTGTTTCAACTTTTCTGCAATAAATACGACACCGACAGCTATCGCCAGTAAAATAATCCAATATTGTGTCATGCTCTCTCCTTATCTAATACTGAGTATTGTAAAGACGAATTTTATGAAAGTAATCTATTTCTTCTATTCTCTCCGTTTTTTATGCATATACTTCATCCATTTTTTCAGTTTATAGTAACAAAATACCCAATGAGAGAGACTGCGGTTACTCCAACGGATAGCTTCCAAATAAGAGTCTGAGAGGTATAGATCCCTGCTACTGTTCCTGCGAATCCAAATAATGCCGATTGAAATAACTGCTTTTTATTATTTTCATAAATTGTAAATTGAAATTGTCTCCTTTGTTCAATTTCCTTTATGCGTTCTAATTTTTGTGGTGCATTTAAAAATTCTGTTGCAGAATAAATAATCCTAAATCATGTTTATATAATCCCGCATTATCGGGAATCAATGTATCTAGAATCCTATAAAAAATGCCTTCCAGGTCACTTAGCTGGAGGACAGTGCTTGTTTACATGATTTTCGAACACGGAAGTTCTATAAGTACCTATTAAAACTCAATGTAAAAAGGGTGATATCTCTCGTCTAAACAGTATTCAATTCTTTGTTTAAAATTTTTCCACGTAACCATCTGTAGTGCTTTTTCAAGTGGGAAAAATCCAGATTCTAAGCTTTCTGGTGTGGTTATTAATTCTCCACCAATAGGTTTACCTAGAAATAATGTCTTACATTTAGACCTCTCTACATTTTGAAACACTCCACAAAACTTAGTAATCATGATATCTAGGCCACATTCTTCTTTTGTTTCTCTAATTGCTGCATCTTTTAATGATTCCCCTTCTTCAACTTGTCCACCTGGCATCTCCCACCCTCTGCGAGGCCCTTTAATTAACAAAATTTCCCCTTTCTCATTTAAAACGATAGCAGCTGCTGAAATACTATGTTTTGGTGAAGGCATATCTTGATCTCCCTTCCTTAAAACTAAATAGTTTATTTAGTTTATCTTTTAAAGAGAATAGACTATGTATGATGAGTTTTTGTTTTATAGTTGACATAACAAACGAAAGCGGAAGTTAAAAGTTTTTCATTTCTTACTCAACATTTCACAAATTGGATATTTTTTTCTGTTATATCACAAACTAGTTCAAAAAAGGGGAACCAATATGAATTCAGATTTATATTTGATACTCTCGTTATGGATAATATTACCTTTTGTTCTTTGGAAAATCATCCCTCGAAATCGACTTAGAGAAGCAATTGCTACCCTGTTATTTTTTCAGATGTTAACGTGGTTGTTAAGTATTTTCCTTATTTATTTTGGCTTATACGAGCCTCCATTTAGGATTTTCGGAAATGCGACTAAAATTAATTGGACTATGGAATATTTAGTTTTCCCTTTTTTTGCTGTTCTATTCCAACTTAGATTTCCAAAAGAAGCACACTTTATCAAACGTTTGTTACATTACTTGTTTTGGGTGGGCTGCATTTTATCAGCTATGTTCTTGTTAGGTACAATCAGTAACATTGTAAATAGTAATATTGAAAGCCTTGTACGGAGTTTTTTTAATTTTATTATCGAATTATGGTTATGCCGTAAATATATTTTGTGGTTTATGGACTCTCCCGACTATGAAAGGTTTGAAACAAATGAAGGTTGACCAATTGATTTTATATATTCTATATGCGTCTACTTTTATTTCTTTAGCATTTATACCAAAGGACAAATTAAGGGATGCCAGCATAGTCTTCTTATTTCAACAAGCTATTACATGGTTTTTGGGGATTCTTGCAGTTGGTTTGAAATTATTAGAATATCCTGTTCGGGAACTAGCAGAAGTGAACGGCACCAGCTTTTTATATGAATTTTTTCAATACCCCGTCATTACAATCTTTTTTTGTATCTATTATCCAAAATCCAAGTCAAAGTTGAAAAAGTTTTTATATGTAAGTTTGTTTTCCACTGGATTAACCGTACCTGAAATATTTCTTGAAAAATATACAAATCTTATTACGTATGTTAATTGGAAATGGTATTATACATGGCTTTCCGTTTATGCAACATTATTTTTAGCTTGGATATTTTATAAATGGTTCTTTAAGTTAGATTTAAATAAGGACTAACATGCTATTACCACTATCCTGTAACGTTTGATGAACAAGGAATAATGTATATCGTATACATGAGAAGTTAACATAATCCCATAATCCCACATTATTCGGAAGTGGATTCCCTGGGGCACCCGCGCCAACACCGGGTTTCTCTCATTCTCGGACCATAAAACTGTTTTTTTGCTGAATATCATTATAATAAAAGTATAAAAAAACAAATTATAATAATTGTGTTTTATTTGTTGCCATTATTTTAAAATGGGGTTTTACTAAGAAAGAAGGATCTTCTTACCGGTATACCGATAAAATAAAAAAGGAGCCTACGCTCCTTTCTCGAAGTTGTTCAACCAACTGCAGCAGCTGATGTTCCATGACCAAAAATGAAATGGTGCTATAGTGTTAAATCAACGTTTTTGATTAAATTTTTGTGAAGTAATGCCCTTAAAGTAAACGAGGACTTATCTACAATAAGAAGGAGTGCTTTTTTACTAAAGCTACATAGAAGCTATTTTGTTATTGCATTAAGTGTGCGAACATTAAAAATTAGAAGTAATTAGTAATGTTGAAGCAGTTGATATTATAAAAAAACCTAAATCACATATGATTCATACGATTTAAGAAGATAACGTTCTATAAACTCAGCTAGTCCATCATTTTCGTGGTGTCCTGTAACAAAATTAGCCGCTGCTTTAACCTTTTCGCTAGCATTCCCCATTGCCACACCAATACCGACATGGCGAAGCATCTCTATATCATTGGGTCCGTCTCCAATAGCTACGACTTCATTTGGACTAATTCGAAATTCGGTAAGTAGGCTTTTTATACCAGACCATTTGGACACATTTGGAGCAACCATCTCAAACCCGTCATTCCAATCGATGACTTCTGCTTCCTTTTCAAACAAAGCAGATAATTCAGGACGTGGTGCACCTGTTCGAACACTATATTTAAGAACATCTTGATACTTTGCCTGTCTTAAATCTCCAATATACCGTGGCGGAACTTGTCCAACTTTTGTCCAATAATCGATTTCTTCATTTGTTTCCTTACAATAAAGCCCGTTTGCTGTATGGATAATAACATTACAAGAACTTTCAGCGGTCAGATGGTGAAATCGTTCTTCGTTCAATCGGACGGTTTTCATTTGCATAACTCTTCCTGTCTCTGCATCGTGAATAGCGGCACCATTCAAACAGATCATCGGAGTTTGTAATCCAATTTCTTTATGGTAGGGAGCGGTTACTTCATAGTGTCGACCAGTGGCTAGAAAAACTTTGACTCCCTGATTCATGAGCCTATAAATGGCTTCCATATTTCGGCGGGAAATGTAGTTTGAGGCTTTTAGTAATGTACCATCCATATCAATAAATATTGCACGCACATTCATTTTTACTGCCTCCTCATTCGTTGTTAAATCAATCCTATCATCTGAATATTAAATCACCGTAAACTCAGTGTATAGATTGAATGAAGTTTATCGGGAAGCAAAAGACAGTTCTCTGCAAGATAAAAATGTTATGCCATTAACTGGTTTTTGTGATAGCTATTTCTGAAACATATATTCTTATTCCTTTACTGCTTGCTGTTTGTTATTTACATAGTCTATAAAATCTCTTGCTTGTTGAAATTCCCCTTGCAGCTCTTTAGGGAGTCTCCCCACTTCAACAGGTAATGGTTTATTCCTGTCAAATTGATTTAGGGATTGGTATACCTCGATATAAATATCCTGAACCAAATCATCTACATCTGTCCGTTCTTCTATGAGAAAATGGACAGTTTTATAAACATCTTGAATTGTTCTTTCATACAGCTCACCATATGCCTCTTTCTTACCTGATAAAGTGAGCTGAATGAGCTGGTCATATTCATTTTGGTTCTTCACCTATGATCCCTCCTTGTCCTTTATACTATATATTGGTTAGAAAGGAAAATATCGTTCGATTTTTTGTTAGAGGTTCCAATAATAAAATATGAAGCATTAAAATAGTTGTTGGAAGAGAAATCCCTACTGTTCTTATGCCAAGAAAAACCAGCTCCTATTCTAGAGCTGGTTAACATAAAATCAAAAAGCGGAAGTTACATTATAACTCAATATTCATTTATTTATGATTTTCCTATCATCCGCATTAGGGGGTTGCTCCATCCAATTTTTTTTAATAATTAATTTACCGAAACTACCGTAAACCAGTAAATCATCTAAAATTGCTTTTTCACATTGTAGTGCAATATCTGCTCTCATACTAGCAATCGCAGCAGAACCGTAATAAGATATTGCGGCAGCAAATAAAAAGCCTGAATGAAACAACATAAGTTTATCAGAAAAGGGTGCAACATTTGAGTTCGTTATTTCTGATTCAAACGTATGAGGTAAATGAAGGTCTTCTTTAAGTAATAATGTTGTAAATGTCCCAATATGTTTATTCGCTACATTAATACATTTTTCTAAAAACTTATTTACTCCTTTATCTGTACATACTTGTTTAAAGGCAATAAGACACCCTTTGGTGAGCAAACTTTTTTTCAAATTAAAATATACATTACCACATTCAATAGCATTCATGGTTCTATGATTACCAAACACATCAGTCACATAATCAAGAGTGTTGATGAAATGAATTTTGTCTGGTGTTGAATAGTGTGGTGGTTTATCGAAAAGTTTTTTTGCCATGAGAATCTCAATGGATTGGTTATATAAGTTCATACTGTCAATATTACATTGGTAATAAAAATCTCTAATGTCTTGACGAATCGAAACAGTCAATGCCAAGCTGTAAGCCTGTCCTCCATGCATAGTCATAATGTGAATATAATTTAAGCAAAAAAGATCAGTAAATAAAGGGGGCGCATCCAAATTAACATCTTCTTCACTAAACCCTTTAGGTACTGGAAAGTTTTCTTGATGAAACCACTCCTTCAACTTGTTTATATGCTTTTCAGAAAGCTCATGAGCAGTTTGAAAAATTTTATGTATCTCAGGATCTTGAACGATCTTTAACATGTACTTGCTCATGCAGATTCCCATAGTCTCACGTATATAATGAGTCCATAAATTCGCAATTTCTGATGAGGTTAATCTATCGTTGTTTTGATTCATTTTTTCACCTTAGGATGTCGTAATTTAAGTTTATTGTCATCCGTTTTCCAAATATTATGTATGAACGCAATTAAGCTAAAAAAGGCTTAGCTTGTTTATATCATTTTCTAAAGAGGAAATCCAAAATTGATAAGTTTTAGACATGCGAACGATTCGTCTGGAGCTTCTCTGTCGGCAAAATAAAAAAAAGCATTGATCCTTACTGCTGAATCAATGCCTTCACTTATTGAAATTAACTTTACTCTTACTTTTTTTAGTTAACATATAACTTTGTCTTATCATTTCGTAAATTTCTTCCTCTGGAACAGTACCGTCAAGAATTATCGAATTCCAATGGTCCTTATTAAGATGAAATGCTGGAACTACCGAAGTGTAAATCTGACGCCAGTAATCTAGAAAACCGGGTTCACACTTCACATTGATCCAAATATGGTCATCTTTTTCAAAGATCCACGCAAACACTTTCTTGTTTTCTATGTGTCGCATTAATGTCCAATTCTTATCACGAAATGGATAATCTTCATATGTGTTACCCATTCTTAAACAGTAACTGATAGCTTCCTCTCTCTTTTTCATTATTTACCTCTTCTCTAACATAAATGAATAAAGTCGCATCCTAAATTATAATCCTTGGACTCTTTATTGCACTGATCCGATTCATTTAGGTACATTCCTTCACAATCTCCAGCTATTTTAACATTAAATTACTTTCAGGAGGCGATTTAAACATGAAAAACATATGGATATTGAGTCTGGTTAGCTTTTTTACAGATATGGGAACCTATATGGTAACTCCTTTAATCCCAATTCTCCTTTCCTCATCGGGACCTTTTATTATTGGGATGATTGATGGATTATCAGAGAGCCTAGCAAGTGTTTTGAAATTTTTCTCTGGTCGGCGTTCAGATTTTCTGAAAAATAGAAAAGGCCTTGCTGTAGTTGGGTATGGTTTATCCGGTTTAGGAAGAGTATTCTTAATTATTTCAAGTTCTTGGGTCAGTGTTTTCATATGGAAACTTATCGATCGTACTGGAAAAGGCATTCGAACAGCCCCGAGAGATGCATTTATATCTGAGGCTGGAGGAAAAAAAAAGCAAGGAAGGGCTTTTGGATTCCATCAAATGATGGATATGTTAGGTGCTTCTATCGGAATTGGAGCTGCTTATTTTATATTACAAGCCAATGAAAATCAGAACTTCAATGATGTTTTTCTTTATTCCTTAATTCCTGTAATTATTGGTTGGGTACTGCTATGGAGTATCAAGGAAAGAAAACATGAACCGGTAGTAAAGGAAATTCCAACCACCACAATTCCGAAACTTGACTGGAAACTTTTAAATCCGAATGTAAAAAAATTAATGTTTATTGTACTTCTCTTCACCATTGTTAATTCATCAAATTCGTTTCTTTTACTAAGAGCAGCAGATTTAGGGGTTTCTACTAATAATGTTCTATTATTATATCTACTCTTTCATCTTATCGCGTCTTCTTTTTCATATATTTCTGGAGTATTTTCAGACCGATTCGGTCGAAGAGGTCTACTAACTGTGGGATATGCGTTATATGGATTTGTATATATTGGATTTGCAGAAGCAAATACAACGATTGGCCTCATTATTCTCTTTACGTTTTATGGGCTGTATTCAGCTTTTACTAAAGGGGTCGAAAAGGCGTTAGTTGCTGATTTAGCAAATCCAGAAAATAAAGGAACTGCACTTGGTTTTTATGCTATGATTACGGGTATTGGTCTATTTCCGGCCTCTTTGCTTACAGGTTGGTTATGGCAGATATTTGGTGCTGAAGTTTCATTCATTATAAATGGAGTCATCGCTATCATTGCATCTATTTTGTTATTTAGAACGCTCTCTTTTAACGTAAGAAAAGCAACATAGAACATAAATGATGGAGTAGCATGTTTACATATACGAGGCTATCCTTGTATGCCGTAATACATAAAACGTTTCACGTTTATGGATAGTATAATCTTAATAAGACTAACTAATAAGCTGAATAAAGATAACCGAATAGTGTACGAGGGTAAAAAGGATATTCTAAAAAAGCCGATTTTCTTACTCTAAGAAAAAATCGGCTCTTACTTTGCTAAGTTGATTGCAATGAACGAAGAAATTCCAATGTTATCATATCGTTTACATTAAATCGATATTCTCCAAGAAAGTTTATATGCTCTCATCCCAGTGGTGAAATATGTTTTAGCAATTCCTCATTGAAATTATATTTACTCTTTATATGAGTTTTATTCTTTTGGTTTAGGGGATCCCTTCCAACCAAGTTACATAAAGTCTTGATAGGCATGAAGACGGGATCCCAATTAAAGTTTTTTAAACCTAATTGGACTTACCATTAGGAGAGCGAGGATTAAGGTAATCCATGCATTGCTATATGAAAAAAATCCCATACCAGCCAATGGCAATCCAGCAGCTGGAATAGGTAATCCCTTAAAATATCCAATGGTTGGTTTAACACTAAATTTAGCTAATCTTAAAACCCCCATCGTTGGGAAAAGGATAAATGCCAAAGAAGTAAAAATAGATGGTGCTGCTATCGAATGAAATAGAAGTGCAGGAGCAACTCCGAAACTAACAATATCTGCTAAGGAATCCAATTCTACTCCAAACTCACTGTTCACTTTTAATTTTCTCGCAATCCTTCCGTCCAGAAGATCTAAAACAGCCGAAAAGAAAATAAAAATGGATGCCAACTCTAAAAGCCCACTCATATTCAAGGTAATTGAAAAAACGCCGCATAATAAATTTCCGATCGTAAATAAATTGGGTACAGCTTTTACTATCTGATTGAACAAGGTTGCCCCCCCCTAAGTTGATCAAACTTCCCATTTATGTAGCATTTTCTATATATTCTTCCGTTATTCTTAAAATACACGATATAGAATGAAAAAATTTTGCTCTCCCTGCACAAATTCCGACAAGAAAAAAGCTGATTTCCTGTATGTTAAGGAAAGCCGGCTTTTCATTATTCTAATTGTTGTATTCCTCATCATGATACTCAAAAAATCCATGATATTGGAACCTGACCGCTCGATTGTTTTATACTAGGAAGCGGGTATAAACAATTCCACTTCTGTTCCTTTGCCTTCTTCACTTCGTATCTTAATTTCTCCCTTATGTTGTTTCATAATATTTTTTGCGATAGCCAGTCCCAATCCCGTCCCTCCTGTTTCTCGACTTCTTGCTTTATCTACTCGGTAAAATCGTTCAAAAATATGTTTTATTTCCTTATTAGGTATACCAATACCATAATCTTTTACTCGTATCACAACATCGTCTTCATTCTGTTCCAAAAACATTTCAATTTTGTCAGAACTATATTTAATGGCATTATCGAGCAATATGATGATAACTTGTTTGATCTTTAGCTCATCTGCCTTAACAATGATAGGATCTTGACTGTACTGAAATATAAATTCTCTTTTATACACATTTCTAAATTGTTGTAGAATGCTTTGGCATAACGATATCAAATCCAATGCTTTTATTTCTAAAATCATTTCTTTTTCTGACGCGGCTAAATCCAGTAATGCTTCTGCCATTCTTTGCATTCGAGTTGCTTCTGCATGAATTGCCTCAATTGCTTCTACTGTTATTTCTTCGTTTTGTATGCCGCGTCTTCTTATTAAGTTGGCGTAACTTCTAATGACTGTAAGAGGAGTTTTTAGTTCGTGAGAGGCATCCGAAATAAACTGTTTTTGTTTTTCTGAATTTTCCTGTAGCCTCTTAATCATGAGATTGAATGTTGTAGCTAGCTTTTCAAGTTCATCTCTTGTTCGATTATGAATCATGATTGTTTTTGGAACGCCACTGCGTTCAATATCTTCCATGGTTTGAATCATATTTGCGATAGGCCGCATAATAATATTTGATAACCATCTTCCCCCCAGCAACGACAATACAACTGCAATCACAGTACAAAATGCTAAAATAGTCACCAAAATGTCTTTGCTCATTTCGAGCCCCATCAGTCTTTCACCTATCTCCAATGTTCCTATTACGTGCTTATGAGACATAATCGGAACACGGACGATTAAAACTTGTTCTTCTCCTCCCTCATCTCGAATTGTGCGCAATTGTGATCCTGACTTACTAGAAAATTTGTATTTAATCTTTTTAGCTAAATCCTTATCGCTTATTGCCTGATTTGTAACCTTAGAATCGGGACTTACAATTCGTATAAAAGAGTGTTCAGTTAAGTAAGATTTCAATCTGTCTTCTGGCAGCGTCGTTGCATTTTGTGTATGAAGTTCTTGTATAATATCATTCATTTTTTGAAGCAGCACGTTTTTCTCCATATTCACAGTCGTTGTCATAAAAGAAAAGAATACAACAACGTTTATAATCAGTAATATACAAAATAGCCAAGCTGTCGTTAACAAATTGATTTTTGTTGTAATTTTCATTTTCCAAGCTGTCGTTAACAAATTGATTTTTGTTGTGACTTTCATTTTAGTTCTCCCTTATGGCATATCCTACTCCTCGGATTGTCTGAATTAATGGAGGAGAAAACTCCTCGTCTATCTTCTTTCTAAGATGCCGAATATACACGTCGATTACGTTCGTTTCACCTTCGTATTCATATCCCCAGACGTGCATAAGAATACCTTCACGCGTTACAATCTTATTTTTATTAGTAAGTAAGTACACTAATAAATCGTATTCTTTCGGAGTTAGCGAAATGGATATTCCGCTTCTTTCCACTTCTCTCGTCTCGGTATTTATAACTAAATCAGCAATTGATAAAAGAGGTGTCTCATTACTTGATTTAACAGATAAAGTATTATGCCGAATAGAGGAGCGTACTCGAGCAAGCAATTCCTCAATTTCAAAGGGCTTTGTAACATAATCATTTGCCCCTTGATCCAAGCCCATCACTTTATCTAATGTTGTATTCCGAGCTGTTAAAAGGATTACTGGTATATTGACCTCTGCCTTCCTTAATCGTCGCAACATCTCTATGCCGCTCAATTCTGGTAACATTACGTCTAACAAGATTAGATCTAAGTTTGCGTGTAGGGCTACCTCTAATCCTGATTTCCCATCATGCTCTACTAATACGTCATACCCTTCATACTCAAGCTCTAACTTCAAAACCCTTGCTATTTGTACTTCATCTTCTACAACTAAAATACGTTTACTCATAATCTCCTCTCCTTTCCGTAGTCATTACTCGGCATGTCCATACGAGTACGTTCTATTTGTTCTATATTACTTGTTTATTTACTGCAAGGCGTAGCATCTCAAACAACAAAAAGTTTAAAAACATCCATACTGCACCATATACATATCCTCCTACGATATCGCTTGGAAGTACAGGATAAAGCGCAACGTTCGCGATAGCTATATATAATAAAATTAAGATACCTAAGATGGGACCAATAAATTGTATATACGTATTCTTCAGATGGCGTAGCATGAGAAATAAGCAAGTGCCATACACAATGATAGTAATAGTTGCTTTCTCGTCCGGAAAAGCAGCAGAGCGAGTTGCGGCCTCTTTCCCGATAAAATGAAAATAGGACAGTCCACGTAAAATCGCATTATGATATAGTTGCGCCCCGAGTATAGCGGTAGTAAGTAGAAGGATTTCAATCCATCTATTTTGTCCTTTCCTCCAAATAGCTATTATCGTAATCATGATTAGAACACTAAGTGCAATAAGGGATTGTAACATCAGAAATCTGCTCATACTGCTGATCCATCCTGTTTGAAATACAGAATGAACAATATACACAGTAACCTCGTTAAACTGAGTAAATTCATTGTATAAGTAATCCTGCGCAAGCCCGAGCATTAGGATAATCATTCCTAGTAAGACCAATGTAAGGGCGATCAGGAAAACTTCGGTTGCCCGGACAGTTCGAAAGTAAGAATGGATTCTGTTAAACATTCGTACGAAGAAGCTTTTGATTTGGTTCTTATAAAACCGATAAGCTAGTAACACCCCTAAAATGAATACGAATAGAAGGATAATGATGATCAAATAGTGACCGGCCGATTTATGAAAGTCCTCCCAGCGCGGTCCTAATATTTTCCCGAGTGTAATAAAGCAAAATCCCCATAAACTCGCTCCTATATAAGCAGGAATAAAAAAGGTTAGATACGGCATTTTCGAAATACCTGATACGTACCCTGTAAAGTGTCGAATCCCAGGAATAAAATATGCAAACAACAATAATTTACTTCCAGACCGTTCCATCCAAACGGCTGTTTTGTCGTATCTTTTAGGACCCAAGTGAACGTACTTCCCGTACTTCTCAATAAGTCTATACCCACCCATTCTTCCAATCCAATATGTGATTGTAATTCCGATCCCTCCTGAAGCGATCGCTGTTAAAAGAGCCAAGGTATAACTCATTTTTCCTTGAAACACGAAGTAACCGGCATAACTCATAAAGAACTCACCTGAAACGGGAATTGCAATAAGTTCAAGCACGATTACTGCAAATAAAATAGGATAGCTATGATGCTCAAATATCGAAATAAAATGTTCCATGTTACTCCTCCGTGCCTGATTTTTTTCTTTCGTCCTTCACCTTTTAAGTAACAAAGGAAGCTTTGCATTTACAAATTGGTTATCATTTGATTTTTGCCTCCATTGTTAAACCACTATAGCACTGTACTCTCCTTTATTTTTCTTTTTAATTGATTTTTAATGTAATTTTTAGAGGATGTTCAGGTTGCCCCAATATACTGAACACATACATGTTTTGGGTCAATTTGGTTTTATATGAGGGACCAAAACCTTATAAGAAAGGAGACAAATAATATGAACTACGAAATATTTCAATGGATAAATGGTTGGTCCAGTTATTCCCCTTATCTAGATAAAGGAATGATATTTATCACGAATAGCGTTCCTTATGTTGCAATCGCACTGATGCTGTTCTTATGGTTTATTGGAAATCAAGAAAAGAGAGTGGAAAAGCAGTACACAGCTGTATATACTGTCTTTTCTTGCTTACTTGGATTGTCTATAAATGCAGTCCTTCATCTTTTCTATTATCATCCGCGTCCATTCGTAGCACACCATGTTCATCAGTTAGTACCGCATCCTGCTGACTCTTCGTTTGTAAGTGATCACGCGGTATTAGTTTTCTCTATAGCATGGATAATGTTGCTGCGAAATGATTCGTGGAAGTATCCCGGATTCATATGGGCTATCATTGTTGGTATTTCACGTGTATTCGTCGGTGTCCATTATCCTGCTGACGTGATTGGCGGTGCCCTTATTTCATATGGGGTAAGCCTATTGGTGATACAGTCTTCCAAAAAGCTGGAGCCTCTGGTACAAGTGATATTCAACGTGTATAGCGGATTGACGAAACACATACCTTTATTGGCTAAGTACAGCTACAAAGACCCAAGTCAAGAAAGTTAAAGATTGTTTTAAATGGGAAAGAGGCTGGAATAAGAATATGAAGTCCTATAATTGCTGGATAAACAAACTTTTTTCATTATAGGGATTTTTTGTATGTTCTATTTTTGTCTCTTCTGATTTATTGCAATGTACTTATTTTGAAGCTTCTATTCACATGAATGAAATGAGGAGGTCAGAGAATGAAAAAGCTTGTTGAGGGCACAATGCAACGAGGCATATTAATGATTGTTTGTACTCTCATTATATTGGCTTGGGGAGGTATTTCCGCTTTCCAGATGCAACGAGATTATTTGCCTGGGATTAACAATACTACCCTTTCCGTTAGTATGAGAGTACCTGGTTATCAAGCCTCTCAGCTAAAACAGCAAGTAACCGATAGTCTGGCAAGTGCCGTCAAAACAGTAGATGGGTTATCCAATGTGGAAACCACTTCTTATGATGGTGGATTATTTATGAGTTTGTATTTTCCGATGAATACAGACATGAAACAAGCTGAAGATCAAGTAAATAAAGCACTGGCAAATGCAGATCTTCCGTCAACCATTACTAGCACGCCATCGGTAACACGATTAACAACTAGTTCATTCCCTATTTTGACTTATAGCGTAACTAGTTCAAATTTGGATGAACCAACACTTCGCTCCACTGCAACACAGGAAATTGTGAAACAATTAGAATCTGTCCCTGGAGTAGCAGATGTTTCTGTATTTGGGGGAGCAAAAGATGGATATGTATTAACTGTTCGCATGAAAGACCTAGTAAAAAACGGGTTAACATTGGATGATGTGAATAAATCATTTTCTACGGCTCTTCCAATGATGCCACAAGGGAATATTGTAAACAATCAGTTATCAATCCCAGTATCTTTTGATGGGTTACCATTAACCGAACAGCAAATGGAAAACGCAACGATTAAGAATAAGGAAGGAAAAGCGATTCCTGTCTCGGCGTTTGGTACCATTTCTCATTCCTTAAATGACGTTAAAACCGTCTCCAGAACAAACGGAGCACCAAGTGTGCAGCTAAATGTAATTAAAACGCCATCGGCTAATATTACAGATGTTGCTGATCAAGTAAAAGATCGTGTCGCACAGCTTCACTTGGATACAGTAAATCCAAAAGATGTTTCGTTCCAAGTATTACTTGACCGAGAAACAGAATTAAACAACTCTCTTTTCGGTTTGGTTCGAGAAGGTTTCCTCGGCTGTTTATTCTCTATGATTTGTGTGTTCTTCTTCTTCCGAAATGTAAGAAGCACATTATCAATTGCCATTTCATTGCCAATTTCATTATTAGCAACAACAGCCTTCTTAAAATCAATGGGTATCACCTTAAATATTTTGACGGTTTCAGGTTTGATTGTAGCAATGGGACGTATTGTTGATGATTCCATTGTTATCTTAGACAACATGTATCGAAAACGGGAAGAAGAAAAGGAGAAATCTTTACTTTCTGTACTTGCATCATCTGTTGTTGAAATGATTCCAGCGATATTAGGTTCTACGTTAACAACGATTGCTGTTTATATTCCAATCGCCTTTGTTGGCGGAGTAATCAGTGCTTCGTATAGCGGGTTTGCCTGGTCAGTTGTTATTGCACTTGTCATTTCATTTTTTGTAGCAATGTTGGTGATTCCTGCCCTTACCTTTATGGGATGGAAAGGCGGAAACGGAGAAAAACAAACAGAAACAGTCAAACTCGATTCAAAAATGAGGCCTATCTTGCAATCTGCTTTTAAACATAAAAAAGCAATGATTATTGTTTCGATCTTAGTCTTCTTAGCAGCTGGTATCTATTCCGCTTTCCTCCCAGTAAGTTTATTACCGAGTGGAAAAATCGGACAAATTGCCATTAAAGCAGAATTGCCTAAAGGAAGCACATTAATTCAAGTAGATTCTGAAGTTCAAAAAATTGAAAAAGCATTACAAGAAAATCCAAAAGTCGCTGCGTATTCATCCAATTTCGGGTCTACCATGACACCGCAAAGTGATGATGTGTTTGACCAAGGTGGCGGCTTTATCACATATCCAAATGTTGCAAACCTTTCTGTTGTATTGAAAAATGACAAAGATGCAGATTCTGTCATTAAAGAATTACAAAAACAACTTCCAACGTTATCTAAACTTGTTACTTATACCGTAACAAGCCAGAACATTTCTGGTGATGATTCACAAATGCGGATTCTCTTTACCGGTTCAGATCAAGCAACATTGGATAATGTAGCTCAAGAGGCAAGAACAAACTTATCTAAAGTAGCTAACCTGAGCGTGGATGGAAAAGTGGATTTAACAAATGGTGCTCCTAAGTACAAGGTTATATTTGACCAAAAAGCGATCCAAGATAAAGGCTTAAATGTCACTGACATTCTAACGGTCATTAATCGTTATATGTCCCAATCTAAGGATGCAACAATTACTGTTGATCATAAAGCACTTCCTGTAGACCAATATTTAGATCAAATTGCATCAGGAGAAAATTCTACTATTACTTTAAATGCTTCTGCAGATGATGTCTTAGCATCCCTTGCTGCTGAAACGTTTAATGGAAATAATGGTGAAGTGGTTCGTTTTGACCAAATTGCTAAGATTACGAAAGATCAGTCTCCTTCGACCATTAGCGAACGAGATGGTCAGCCATTCTCACTTGTGACAGCACAAATTACATCAAATGATATTAGCAAAGTGTCCAGCCAAGCTGAGAAAGCCTTAAGCAACATGAAGCTTCCAAAGGATGTAACTTACTCAATGGGCGGAATCTCCGAACAAGTAAAAGAAATGATTTTTGATATGTCTGTTGCCGTTGCATTTTCTATCCTTTTAGTATTATTGATCACTTCTTCTATTTTCAAAGGATGGAGAGCGCCATTATCAGTACTTTTAAGCATTCCGCTTGCTTTAAGTGGTGTAGTCATCGCACTTACTTTATTCCATGGAGAATGGAATTTAGCAGCATTAATTGGTGTTTTGATGCTTACTGGTATCGTGGTTACAAACGGAATTGTGTTAATTGACAAAATTGAACGAAATCGAAAAGAGGGAATGCCTGTTAAAGAAGCTGTATTAAATGGTAGTCTTTCAAGGATTAGACCAATCTTGATGACAGCAGCAGCAACAATCCTTACTTTGTTACCACTTGCATTTTCTCATAATGCGGATACGGTTATTTCTCAAACATTAGGTATCGTGGTTATAGGAGGTATGATTACATCAACAATTAACAGCTTTATTATCATTCCAATTATTTATGAGTGGCTTCATAAGAACTACATGCAGACTAAAATTGCAATAACAAAGAACGATAAAAATCTATCCTAGGTATGGTTAATAACACAAGTATTTAGCCATGGCTAAATACTTGTGTCTTCTCAGTAAGATTTTTCTATTTTTTTAGTAGTAGTACAGTTCAGTTATTTAATAACAGTAAGGAGGTTACAACAGCTGCAAATAAGCTGCTGGAAGTTCGCAAAAATGATGAAATATGATTTCAAAAGGAGGTGAAGACTGGTTGCAAAACAACACTAAAAGTGGAAGAATTATACAAAAGACATTGATAGCTTGTGGATACAGGATGTAGAATACGATTACCGTTTAACTGGAACATCGTGAAGAAGGTTGCGGTTATCTTTACAGAGATAGGTTACACCTATAATAAGGAACAAGTATATCCCTTATTGACTGAGCGAGAGCGGTCCTCTAGTGTGCGAATCCTGTGAGGCACACGTTTCCGAAAGGAGATGCAAAGCTTGTAAGTTCAATGTTGAATTGTAACTTTTAGTAAGTTTTGTGAACCAGGAAGTATCATGGCTGATATAAAAGAACAAGTATTAGCTATTCTAGAAGAAGTTTGTGAAAATGATATTGTAAAAGAAAATTCAGACGTTCAACTGTTTGAAGAGGGGCTCCTGGATTCCTTTGGTGTTGTTTCTTTATTGGTTGAAATTCAAGAGCGTTTAGACATTGAGGTATCTATCTCTGATTTTGATCGCATTGAATGGGCTACTCCAAATTTAATCATTCAAAGATTAAAGGAAATGCAATGAAAAAGTTCTACGAGAACAGTTAGAGGTACCACCAGCAAGACGTGGATTTACAACGTTAAGGATATTCTAGTACTAAAATCCCAATCTCTCAGTGATATAAATGAGAGAGATTGGGATTTAATTATTCAACAATTGCGCAATTTAATTGAATAACTAAAATATAGGCTTAGTCCTAAAATCGCTCATAACTTGTTGAACTAATGCCCCCTTTAATTTAAGTGCAATCATTCACAATCTTTACATCGAGCATACTGGCACTGGAAATAAAAAACGAATATCAAACACTATTTTTAGGTAGTATCTGATATTCGAATTATAGTTCAATTAGATATTAGATTATTTTCTTAAGGTTTTTAATGCACCACTCCAAGCGACAACTTGGTCAAGCATTTCATTTACATTATTAAGATGTAATTCAGCTGGTTTAAAGGTAGTATAATTTTCAAAATCTGTAAATAAGGACAAGGTGGGGTGTACACGAACATCAGCAATCATTAATTCCCCCAAGATGCCCCGTAAATGTTCAGCTGCACGAGCACCACCAGTTGAACCATAACTTACGATACCTGCTGCTTTGTTATTCCAAGCTTCACGAGCTAAATCAAGTGCATTTTTTAAGGCTCCTGTTATGCTGTGATTATATTCTTGAACGATGAATACGAAACCATCCAAGTTGTTAAGTTTTTCATTCCAAGCTGCAATTCCTGGTTCTGTCCCATCAGTTGTTCCTAAAAATGGTAACTGATAATCCACAATATCTATGATTTCATAGTTTGCATCTCCACGTTTGTCAGCAATTTCTTTCACCCATTCTCCTACTTGTGGGCTAACTCGTCCTTGTCTTGTACTACCTAAAATAATTCCTACATTTAATTTCTCATTTGTCATTTTTTCTTCCTCCTTTATAGATGAACTTCCAAATAATTTGGATAGAAACCCCATATTAATTACCACCTATTATTTTTTAAAAATCTATATTATAAAGAACTTTTATTAACACGTATGAACTCTGTACAATAAAATCCAAAAGTTCTTTTTTACACGTTCTTACTTAAATTCCCTGCTCTTTTTCCAAGTAAAACCACAAGACTTAAGATGAAAAAGACCAAGGCAGGCATAGCTAATCCTATACCTTGTCCAGCTTTAAAATGTGCAAACACAGCACCGACCATCAGTAATACGAGTCCGCCTGAAGCCAGTAAAGCAATTCTTGATTTCCAGAACCCAACCAAAAGTCCAATAGCCCCTAATACTTCACAGAAACCTACAAAATACATGAATCCTAACGGATAACCAAAACCTTCAAATATTTGAACTTGCATTACATTTCCTGTTAGCTTCATTACACCAAAAGCTGCAAAACCAACCGCAAGTAATCCTTGAAGAATACGAATAACCCATTTCATTTCTTTTTTCTCCTCTTATGTTTTATCTGTTATTTTTGTAAATTTTTTGCACCTATTCCTAATTTCTTTAATAAATAAATTAACTGTTCTTTCTCTTCGTTAGTAATGAATGAAACATTTTCTGAGATTGTTGCAACGTGTTTTGGGAAAATCTTGTCAAAAAGTGCTCTTCCTTTTTCCGTTATGACGACATTAGAAGCCCTTCTATCATTAGGGTTTGGTTGTCTTTCTACAAACCCTTTCTTTTCTAACTTATCTACCACATAGGTGATACTTCCACTTGGAATAGAGAACGTCTCACTGATCTTTTGGACAGGATGCGGACCTTTATTGTAAAGCAATTCAAGAATCATAAAATTTTCCCGACTAATATTATGGCTTTCAATATCTTTTAGTATGTTTTCAGTAATAGTTTGAGAAGCTTTCAGCCAAACACGAAACAACCTCAAATCCAACTGACTTTGTTCATCTCCTTGATACATTCATCGAACCTCCTATTATAATGGTTTTTAAAATTCAATTTAGGTTATCTTGGTTTCCTGTATAGAGGATATTCAACTTCAGTCGGAACTCCAATTAGGAAGATTCTAAGGTCTTTATCTAAAGCTTGAATTGTTACTTTCCCACCCTGTCCTGATTGAACGATAACAAAATCCTTATGTCTAAAATGATTCGGTTGATTTGTATCTAATGTGAACGATCCATCGCCCTTGATGGCTAAACCAGCTAATGTCCGGTTTGGAGCAAGACTATGGGTATATACCGTACCATTTGGAATGGAGATATCCCACATCCCCGCATCTGTCACAATTTTCATGGGTGAACCATTTCCTAGTATGGTCTTAATTGTCACACTTTCTTTTTCTAGGACAGAAAAATCCTCAGAATTGTATTGTGAGTAAGTTGGGGTTCGTTTTATTGCTTGGCTTAAATGGGGTTCGAACCAGATTTGAAACACTTCAGATGGTTCTTTTAATGCTTCTGCATGATACACACCGGAGCCTGTTTGCATGAGCTGAGTGCCGCCTTCCTCTACAACACTTACTGTACCAAGCGTATCACGATGATAACCTTTACCCTTGATTACATAAGTGATGATTTCAAAACCTTGATGAGGATGCAGACCAATTTCCGCGGGTTCGGAAGAATGTCCCCAGGCCCAGTAAAATAATGGTCCTAGTCGATTGATTAGTGATCCTTCTCCAGAAAAGCCAATCGGTTTTTGTTCTATAATTTTACCGTCATCGAATTGCCCATACGCCTGATCTCGCGGTTTAATAATTTTAAATTCCATTTATATTTCTCCTTTAGATTAATTCGATATTTATACAAACAAAGATCCTAGGTTTATTAATAAAACTACCAATCCTAAAATGAGTAAAATGATTGGCATCATCATTTTGTTTACAGGATCCTTAACTTTCATGTGTGTAAAAATTGCTCCCAACATTGTTCCTACAATTAGCAAAGCACCCCACGCAGCTAATGTATCATTCCAAATACCTGAAATGACTAATACCGCCGAAATCACTTCAACCAGACCTGTAAATACCCTAAAACCTGCTGGATACCCATAACGCTTAAATTCATCCACCATTTGCTTTGAACCAAATTGCATAAACCCAAACATTAGGAATCCTAATCCTAATATGCCTTGAAGAATAATTGATAAAACAGTCATTTATTTTCTCTCTCTTTATCCTAATATTATTTATCCTAAAATTAGTACATTTTTATCCTAACATTAGGGTATATTTTGTGTCAATAAAAAATAACCCATTTTATTTATAACGGGTTCTAAAAATAAATAGCGGTAAGTCCGCATGCCCATCAAGTTAATATTTTGAAGTACCCCAAAACGAAAATTTTATCTTTCCACAATTGTCTATGAGAATTAAGCTTATTTTTTTCGTTTTGGGGAACAACGGATTTCTTAAGTTGATGGATGTGGTAACGCCACATACCCATCAACTTAAGAATTCAGAATTACCCCAAAACAAAGATTTTGCACAAGTTTCTCAATTTTATCGTTTTGGGGTAGTTTATTTTTTTAAGTTGACGGCTGTGGGTTTCTACCCCTAATTTAATTTTAAGCTTAACACATATAGCACCGTCCATTTTTATGACGGTGCTAAAAATAGAGTTATTTAATAATTGTTTAAGAAGTAGGACATTTTGTTTGTTCTAAATACCCTTATTCCTTCTCTCATTCTGAATAATTCGTTCGTACGATTTTATTGTAGCAAAATGCATACCTTCATGATATAAACAAAAACTGAGTAATTCTTCTACTGTTGATAAAGTAAGACCTGTTGACGTAGTAAAAGGTTTCTCGATAACTTCTTTTAACCGAAGTTCCAATGTTTGTTCGATCCCCTCTATTTGATTTTCTAATAATTGGATCAATTCACTAATTGTTGGTAACTCCTGATCTCCCCAATTGGTGGGCTTTGTATCAGTAGTGAATAATTCCGAAAAGTTATTCGGCATTATCATTTTTTCCTTAATAAAATAAAATGCAAGCTTTTCTTGCACAACATATATATGTCCTAGATTCCATTTTATATTATTATTAAATCCCTCTGGAATAAACAGTGATGCTTCATCATTAATTTCTGCCACGTAATTAATTGTGTTTTCTCGAACAAATCTTAATTGTTTAAAAATGTAGTTTTTCATCTTATTTCCTCCTGGGCAAACATTAAAAGGATGGAACTATTCCAGAAACAATTATCGTTCTCCGTTAGTCTATTGATTCTGCTACTGAAATTTTTAGTGAGGAATGGATATCTGATGACGAGTTTTTTGTCACTGAATCTGAAATTTATGGGAATAATAAACTCTATCATCAATTGAAAAAAGAACTTCGAATAAGAAAAACATAGGGAGATTTTAGTCTTCCTATGTTTTCATTCATATTATTTATCTGTTTGTTTTTGCTTCTTTTTCAAATACTCCGCACGTATTTTTTCAAGTTGCTGCTTTTTATCAAATTTGGCAGGCTTCTGTTTTTCATGAAACTTTGTCACAGCTACCTGACCTTTGCTATCCAATTGATATTTTCCCACTTTGTTCACCTACTTTTCTTGTCTTTAAAGAGAATCTATTCAACAAATATAATATACCTTATTTTACTGAAGTAAACCTTATTACTTTATTAGCGTACTGCTAACTTTGCATATATCAGTAAAAACATTAAAAACTTAGTAAAATAATTCATCGCCAAATGGTATTCATTTCATTGCTATAATCAAAATAAAATGCCTTGACACTCTGCATAAGCCTCAATAATTCTATTTCTTGTTTGTTCAGCTCTCTTCTAAAGGTCCAATTGTTCGGTAAATAAGGTTTAAAATATTAAAACAATCTAAGTCTACTCCATCTTTTAAATGGTTCTTAATGCTAATAACCATTACGTTCTCGATGATTTCAAATTTAGGTTTCTGAGGGGAAATATTGTTTTTTTTGCAAAGTCTTTTTACTACTTGTTTAAAAAAATCTACATCCCCAATATTTTTCTCCAAAAAATCACCCCTTGTTATTAACTTTTCTACTTATATCTATCTTGATCCAAATATTACCTTCTTCAACTAACCTGCCATTTGTTTAAGTACAAACCTTCACAATCTCTTTTAAAATTTAACATAAATATCCCATTTTCTTTAAAGGTGCTCTTCTATAAACTGGACCGTTTGTGGAACAACTTTATTGTTATTCAACACTCAATTCTTTGGGACCTTTTTGTTTATAAAGGTATACCTTTATGGACGTTTTTTAGCAATGACTTATGACACCAAGTAATGATACCTCTTAAACCCTTGTTACCAGTAGGGTGTCGATGTAGTGTCAAATCTTATAACTTTTGACACCCAAAAAAATAAAAAATCTCTTCAGCAATCTGAAGGGATTTCATGTTTACATAATCATGACTTTCTGGACAATCTAAGTGCCGTACGAAATTATCAGCATTTCCTCAATGTTAATCAGTAATAAACAGCTGGAACATAATTTTACTTCTATATGCAATACATACGAATGTTGAGATATCATCCATTTTAGTGCATATATTCTCATATATTACAAATAATTTATATAAATTCCATTTTTTAGTATAATTATCAAAAATAAGCGGGGTTACCTTCTTTATGAAAATGATTAAGAAAATGTTCAGTCAGCTTTTTGCTAATAGCTCTTTCATGCATCACTCGTCTCAACATTTTGATCAACATATGAACTTACATACAAGTTTGAAACAAAATATACAAAATATAAAAGAAACTTTGGGAGACAGCAGCGACATCGTTATTCGTAATATTAAAATTGGAGAAAACGAATGCGTAGAAATAGGGGTTGTTTATATAAAGGGATTAGTCGATACAGAAGCTGCTCAAAATTTTATTATGGAATCCCTAATGCTGGATATAAAAGGAACGACCTTAGAATCGCTCCTTTCCTCCAAATGCATTTTAGAAACGATTAAAAACTCGATTCTAACAGTTACAGATATTAAAGATGTACAAGATTTTGAAATGCTATTTGATAAAATCCTATCAGGGTATATTATCATTTTGGTAAACGGATTTGCCC
This sequence comes from Ectobacillus funiculus, assembly GCF_004138295.1. GTDB lineage: Bacteria > Bacillota > Bacilli > Bacillales > Bacillaceae_G > Ectobacillus > Ectobacillus funiculus. Next base: position 36,512 of record NZ_SCFM01000043.1, read on the forward strand.
AAGGATTTACCGTAGGACTGCCAGGATATGAAAAACGGAATGTATCAGAACCGAGCTCAGAAGGAGTCGTACGCGGACCAAGAGAAGGGTTTACAGAATCGTTACACACCAATATCACACTGATTCGACGTAAAATAAAACATCCGCATCTTTGGTTAGAAAGCAAAAAAATCGGTCGAATGACAAAAACGGATATTGCTATTATGTATATCCATGGAATCGTAAATGAAGATATATTGAAAGAATTGAAATCAAGATTAGATAAAATTGATGTTGATAGCATTTTAGAAGGCGGATATATCGAAGAATTGATCCAAGATGAAACATATACACCGTTTCCGACCGTTTATCATACAGAACGTCCGGATGTCGTCGCAGCTGCTCTCTTGGAAGGAAGAGTGGCTATTATAATAGATGGAACACCATTTGTGTTAGTGGTTCCAGCCTTATTTAGTCAATTTTATCAATCAGCCGAAGATTATTACCAACGTGCTGATTTTGCAACATGTATGCGTTTTCTTCGAATTCTCAGCTTTTTCATTGCTTTGCTGGCTCCTTCTCTTTATATTGCTATAACAACATATCATCAAGAGATGCTTCCTACTCCCCTTCTCTATAGTTTAGCGGCACAACGCGAAGGCGTTCCTTTTCCAGCTTTCATAGAAGCCTTGTCGATGGAAATCACATTAGAAATTTTACGGGAAGCGGGAATACGAATGCCAACGGCCGTAGGCTCTGCTGTTTCCATCGTAGGAGCTTTAGTAGTTGGCCAAGCTGCAGTAGAAGCAGGACTCGTAGCTCCAGCTATGGTCATTGTTGTATCGATAACTGCCATTGCAAGCTTTGCTTTCTCTTCGTTCCATATGGCTATTTCAATCCGAATGTTACGCTTTGTCTTCATGCTGCTTGCGGCTTCTTTAGGGCTATTTGGTATTACGGTAGGGATTATTGCTCTTGTCTTACACTTGTGTCGATTACAATCGTTTGGAGTCCCTTACATGAGCCCATTTGCTCCATTATTACTGTCTGATCAGAAGGATACGTTAATAAGAGTTCCGCAGAACATGTTAGTTTCGCGCCCTCAATCGATCGTGCACAAGAACAAAATCCGGAAACAAAGTCCTGATTATCCTGATTCGAAACAGCCAGAGTAGTATGAAACAGAGGAGGTAATCATGAAACGGATAACAGCGATATTTGTAATAATGTCTTTTCTCCTCAGTTTGACAACTGGGTGCGGGAGCCGAAGAGAGTTAAATGAATTAGCAATTGTATCAGGTATAGCCATAGATAAACAAAAAGGTCAATATTTAGTATCTGCACAAGTTGTTGATCCTGGAGAAGTATCTGACCAAAAAAGCGGGGTAGCTCCTGCAACATTCTATAAAGCGAAAGGAAAATCCCTTCTAGAGGCACTGCGAAGAGTTTCTGTGAAGGCTCCGCGTAAATTGTATGCTTCACACTTGCAAATGCTTGTCATTAGTGAAAAGGTAGCTTCGCAAGGAATCGGCAAAATATTAGATGCATTTTTTAGAGATCCGGATTTTCGTTCAGATTTTTTAATCGTAGTGACAAAAGGAATTGAGGCGCAACAATTATTACTAATTACAACACCTATTGATAAAATTCCTGTGGGAAATATGTTCAAGTCATTGATATCATCCGAAAAGATTTGGGCATCTGTAACAACAGTTACGATTGATGCACTCGTATCTGATTTAGTAAGCGAGGGAAAGGATCCTATCTTAACAGGTATTACAGTTACACACAAAACAGAGAAAAAGAAATTAGAAAAAGCGAATAAAGTAACAAATATACAACAAATGCGTAGAGATTCCGTCTTTAAATATGTTGGATTAGCTGTATTCAAAAAAGATAAACTGATTGGATGGCTCAATGAGGAAGAAAGCAGTGGGTATAATTATGTGATTGATAATGTAGTACAGACTGCAGAAACAATAGTGTGTCCAAAGAAAAAAGGTAATATGACGGTTATCATAACAAAGTCGCATTCGAAAATAAAAGGTATTGTTGAAAATGGTAAGCCTAAAATACAAGTACGGATACAAGCAAAAGGAAAAATATCAGAAATTGATTGTAAAGGCAGTGATATTACAAATCCAAGAACGATTTCTTTGGCCGAAACACAAATAGAACAAGCAATTAAGCGCCATGTAAAAACTACTGTACAAACCGTCCAAAGGAAGTATCAAGCAGATATCTTTGGCTTTGGAAACAGTATTCAGGGTGCACATCCAAAGGCTTGGAACACCATGAAAAAAGATTGGGATAAAACATTTGCTCATCTGCCGGTGGATATCGATGTCCGTGTAACCATTCAACGTACAGGAAAATTAAAAAAATCTTTCATAGACGATATTAAATGAATGAATGGAATATACGCATTCTTTTTATTTTTATGAGTTATAAATAGTTTCTATATTTGGGGTGGCTGATACATGAAGAAACAAAAAATAAGTCCGTTTCAACTATTTACTTTGATGTTCTTGTTCGAATTAGGAACTACTGTTGTAGTTGGAATAGGATTGACGGCAAAACAAGATGCTTGGTGGATTATACTCCTAAGTACAGGACCGGGCATGCTCCTGTTTCTTATATACAGCTCACTCTATCGTCAAAATGAAAATCTCCCGCTTACAACTTACATTCCACGCGTTCTTGGACGATACATAGGATATCCGATGTCTGTTCTGTATATTTTGTTTTTTATGTATGAGGCAGCAAGAGATGTACGAGACCTTATAGAATTGTTGATTATTTCGATAATACCTGAAACTTCTATGTGGATTATTGGGGTAGTAATTGTACTTCTCATTACGTACGCTGTTTATTGGGGAATAGAACCACTGGCAAGGGCGGGAGAGATTTTCTTTTTTGTCATCGTCATTTTAGGAACAATTGGAGCTCTTTTTATTTTTGTGTCTGATGTGATAAAGCTTAAACATTTTCTACCCTTATTTCAAATCAAATGGAAAACTATCGTGACAAACATACTCCCGGAGACTGTTAACCTCCCATTTGGTGAAGCAGTTACCTTTACTATGCTATTTCCTTATTTAAATCAGTCAAATATGGTCAGGAAAGCAGGAGGATCCGCTATTGTTTTAGCAGGAATAGTGCTTAGTTTCACCGTAGCTTTGGAAATTGCTGCATTAGGATCTTACATAGCATCTACCAGTGTATTTCCACTGCTGACATTAACCCAAAAGATCAATGTGCTAAATTTTTTGCAACGGTTAGACGCGATTGCTATTTCTGTTCTCATTATTTGTGTATTTTTTAAAATTACTGTATTTTTTTACGCAGCTATAATAGGAATCACAAATATGTTTAAGATAAAGAAAAGAATTTATCCTATTGGGCTAGTAGGTATTATCATTTTGATTGCTTCCATCCTAATGGCTAGCAACACCATCCAACATTTAGACACAGGTACAAAAATCCTGCCTGTATATCTCTTTATCCCACTACAAATTGTATTTCCACTCTTTTTGCTTGCAGTTACTTGGATAAGAAAAAAACTAAACGTGAAGTAAATGTAATTAAGAATCGACTACAGTAAGAAGAACAATTATACAGTGCCGTTAAGCAAAGATAAATAGCAATGGCGTTTCATTTTATGAAAAATATGATATATAGCTCTGGCGTAATCCTTTTACAATTAAATGTCACTGTATATATAAAATCAAGATACCCTAGCAGGTAGCTTGATTTTATATATAGCGACAGGTAATTTTGAAAGAAATACGACAAATAAAAAAGAAAGTCCCATCTTACCATCAAACATAAATAAAACATATGTTTTATGAAACTTGTTTTTTGATACAGTTTTTGAAATCAGAAAACAAAAAAATAAAGGCTTTTTTAGCCTTTATTTCAGACCGTAGACAACGAAACGATGTAGGAAGTAAGTCGCTTTTACCTATCTTATGATGAGTTTTCAATCCTACATATCCATTTGTAATACATCAATAGCAAGAACAATAAGATAGGGTCTACCACAACGGAGTACCATATTGTCCACCAACCATAGTGAAAATAACCAAATGGTTGTGGCAACAATGTAAACCGTTCATACAATATTAAACCTACTGTCCAATATACAAAGTAAAGGACTTTCTTGATTTTCAATGCTTGAAATGGATACCAATTTAAAAACATCATATTAACAGGTGGAATAAGTGGAGTAATAGCAGGAAGGCTTTCCCAATCAACTGCTTTTGTAAAGTACCAATACCCACCGTATTTAACGTCAATATACCGATCATCCAACAGTTGAAATACAATCGTGAATGTCCAAATATGAACAATTTGATTTTTTGTAAGATGCTGATTTGTTTTGAACGCAATCAGATTGAAAAGAAGAACGGAAACAATAAGTCCTATCATGCTATAGTTCCTTTTTTCTTAATTTATCCAAAGAATTCTCAATGATTCTAAATATGTGAGAGAAAAAACTCCTGTATACACAGCAAATATCCCTGATCGATTTAGCCTGAAATTGAGGAAGTGTATAAAAAACAATATGTAGTAAAAAATACAAACGCGAAAAATTCCCTGTTTTTTGAATATATAAAGGGGAAATAAAATGAAAAGCGAAAGCCGGCAACGATTAGATAAAATTTTTAAAAAGATATTTCGAATTCAAGGATTCTTATGTTTCGTTATAGGAATAAAATACTTAGCATACTTACATTGGGATACATACTGGTATGGTTTAGGACTTATACTATTTGGATTCCTTTATTTTGGATTCTTTTATTGGAATCCAGATAAACTATGGTTCCTAGCTGAAGAAGAGAAACAAGACAATAAATAATGAGGCCGATTGTATGCAGGATTCATGGATTTATCATCATTTTATTAACACTGTTTTATTCCCTATATCAATACTTGGAGTAATGTTCCTGATAGCCTGTATTTTCTTATATCGTTCGATAAAGAAATCAAAAGAAGAACAAACTTCATAAAACGAATACCTTGCCAAGCTGTATATTCCATACATGTTAAGTTTAGTCGGGTAAGTTAGGGGCATCACTGCCCCTTCCTCCCCTAAGAACCGTGCGAATCCCTTTCGAGATACAGCAGCTCAAGCCTCCCATTGCAGGTCCATTTGTTATCGTATCTTCTTCACAATCCTGATAGATAAGTTAAGCGTACGCCGACGCTCCGTTTGGAGGTATACATAACAGTACGCTTCTTTCGTCAGAAAATAGCCATAACCTTATGTTCCTGCGAGAGACCAACGAGAAGTGGGCTCCCTTTCGGGCCTGTCAAGGGTTTGTCTGTAAAGACGACAGTATCCGTCCAGTTATACAGTTTCCTGCTTTCCTGTTCCCTGCTTTCCTGTTCCCTTTCGAGATGACGGCATTCGCTTTCTCTCGTATCCTTTACCCTCTACCACATCGTTTGACCTTACGGTCTCCCTACTGTTTGTACAGATGACATAGGGCTTACCAAGTTCCGCATCCCATAGATACGACGAGGTTAGGTGGGTTCTTTACTCCGGACAAGATGTGGGACGCGGCACAGCAGCATTATGAATCTGCTTTTCCTCTTGCCAATACCCGAGTGAATCTGTGCACGATCTCGAGCTAACGTTTACGAAGCTTACAAACCTTCACTTTTGTTCACCATACTCATCTTCCCCTAGCAGTGTTCCGAACCGTGCACTGGCTCTCTGTTTCCGCATTTCCTCATGCAACCCACGCACCCGTTACCAAGTACGCAGTTTCGGACAGGGATAGTTTTTGCGTCTAAACTAGTAGCATAAGCTACACTATATGAAAGCGACATCTTGTCGCACCATAATCCAACATTATCGGCAGTCAATGTATCTAAAATGCTAAAAACCCCCTTCAGTGATCTGAAGGGGGTTCATGTTTACATAGTTCCCGAAAGCGGAAGTTGCATAGGATTTATTTTGTTCCGTTTATGACAAGGTCTGCTCTTTCATCAGGTCTATGTTTTCTTACATAAATATCCTCTGAAATCATCCAATTATGTTCCCATGTATCACGAGCTGCTTCTCCATCTCTTTCAATACCTCTCGCAAGTCGAATTTCGCGAGGACAATCCACCCAAATCTTGAAATCATATGTATGTTCAAGTTCTTTACGAAGGGCGTAAACACCCTCAATTATAACAATCCCACCAGTAGGAACTAAGTGCCATTCTGCCAATTTATCTGTATTCCAATCGTAACGTTGATAATAACTATCTTGGTTTTGACTAAGAGGGTGAATTACTTGTTCTAATAAGCGATTCCAATCAAAATCAGCCCCGATGGGTTTAGAATCAGGACTTCCTTTTAAGATTTGGGAAGAAGGAAAATAAAAATCATCCATATGAACAATTGTTACAGTGGGTTTTATGGTCTGTAACGTATTAGCAAATGTACTCTTTCCTGAACCTCCGCATCCATCAATTCCAACAAGAATCGTCTCTTGCTTTTTAGGCAACTTTTCAAGTGTATCCAATAGGTCACTAAAGGCGCACACCTGATTATTATTTGAAGAAAAATTCATATCTCTCCCCCTATTGTTTATTACAGCAAACCCCTCTCATTCTGGAGAGGAACTACTTGCAGAAAATATCATACAAAATATACAAGATAAGAATTCCTGCTATAATGCCACCACCAATAGTTGGAACACCGAAAAAAGTACGATTAGCAAAGTCATCTGTTTGAATAGCACTTTTCTTCTGTTTTTTTTCCTTCTCTTTATCCATCGAAACCCCACCCCTTTTTCCTAATTATACCATTCGGGAAAGGAGGAAAATTGTAGATTTTGAATGTATATTCCATACACATCAAGTTTACATAATAAATAATTATCGGAAGTCAGCGATTTGTTTTCAATGTAATCTTTTGGAGTAAAGTTTACATTCGTTTTGTTGTTTTTATTGATCTCTTCTTGTTTTTAGTGACACTTTGCAAATATCAAACAAAAGTATACATTCATTTCATTGGTTTTATTGGGTTTCAAGAAGGGGATAATACACTCCCAAACACGAGATAATAATGTTTTGAGAGGTGGGATTATGAGATTAAAATGGTTTTTTGTAGCTATAATTTTCATTCTTGGTTTTATCCTTTCAGGATTTGACAATAAAGAACCAGTTAAGATTTCTATTGTTTCAACTTCAGTAACTAAACAAGGACTTGGGTATGACATCAAATTAAAATTCATTCATTGTAATGAGCTTTGTAAAAACAATTTACATTTAAAGGTTAAACCTGGATTTGATTTAAAAAGTTTAATGCAATCCAACGGCAGAGAACTATTGTTACTAAATGAATCCAAATATATAAAAGGTGATATTGGAAAGTATTATTTAGAGTATAAAATTAAAGAAAATGAACCTATAAATGAAATAATTTTCTTTTCTAAATACGCAACCTTACTTGTGATGGACGGTTCAAAAGTAATTCAAAAAGTACCTCTAAAACAGTTTAGAGAGAAAACCTTACCTTATTAACATTAATTTTATAAAAGCACAAAAAGAATCCCATTCCTTTTATAAGAAAAGAAGGGGATTTCTGCTTTTGTGGCAATATTTTTATTGTTTTAATTGTTAATTCGTCGGATAAAAATCTACCTTTTCATAAGAATTTGTCCTAGGATTGAATACCTCTCCTTTATTGTTGATTTTTCTATATCCAAATTCATCTGCAATCACAAAATAATTATTTGGAGCAGGGTTACGAGATAAGAAAACCATGATTTCCGAGTTTTTATCTTTATCTTTATTAGCTTGGTGCTCAAGTTGATAAACAACTTTTTGAGATTCACGCTCTTGTTTAGAATATTGTTTTTGTCTATGAAGGATACCATTGCTATCAACTTTATCGGGTACTGGTGGGGCGTTATTCAGATAAGTATCCAGAGTCATTTCCCCTCCGTAATACACTATATCTATCCCATTTTTCATTTCTGAATCCGTCAGAGTTCCCTTTAGCAGTTTATTTATTTTCATGTGTGACTCAGTTTCAATCGTACCATGGTCTACAAAGGATTTATTATCTTTCTCAAATTTCCCTACTAAAACAATATCCGCTTCTTGATACATTGTGTAAACAGAGGCCACGGCTTTGGTATAATCCGCATAGGAAGACAGTGTAAATGCTGTTTTCATGCCTGCTGTTGTTCCGCTTATTGAAACGCTTTTAGACGTGGCTAGAGAATTGCTTGACTTCTTCTCATCCTGATTGGAGCAAGAAACTACACCCAACATCAGAACCGCTAAAACAGCAAATAAAATGCTCTTCTTCAAAAGAGCCCCCCTCTTTTTGTCCGCCTATTACTATAAGATTCACCAGTTATTAGGGCAATCCCTGTATGTGCCCCACATTCATGGCAAGTCAACATAATGTGCGTTGTAGGAAGTTAATTTATGCAAGAAATCCCCTAATATAGGGGTAGCGTCAGCAGTTTGGAAATTTACTGGCGGTACCCCATCTAAAAAAATTAATTCTTTTTAAAAATAAATAACATACATATATTTTGAGAATAAAGAAAGGGTGATTAAATGAAAAGAAAAAAAGAAGAAAAGTCTTTTTATTATAATCCGGGTAGCCATTATTTTGATCGGAAAAATAAAAAGTATATTGACTATATTGATTATATTGTGATTGGTGCAGGAACTGCCGGAGGAGTAATTGCAAAAAAATTAACGGATAACATGTCTACTTCTGTACTCGTTCTTGAAGCAGGGACTAATATGATAAACGAGCTAAGTGATCCTTCTCGTACAGGATCAGCTCTTTTAGCTTCTGATAATAGGCATTCGTTTAATATTTTTACTAAAACGGAACTAAACATTGGGCGTCAGCTTCGATTATCAGGTGGCAGAGCAATTGGGGGAAGTTCAGAACATAATGCCATGTATGCAGTACGTGGAAGTAGTAATCTATATGATGAGTGGGCAAAGCTCGTTGGACCTCAATGGAGTTATAACAATATTCTTTCTTTATTTAAAGAAAATGAGACATATACAGGAAACACACAAGAACCGAACGCACGTGGAACTCATGGTCCTATTTTTGTTAGACAACAAATAATTCCTGATGGTGGACTTATAGAGACTTTAGCTAAAGCAACATCAGATACTTTAGGTATCCCAATTGTCGAAGACTATAATACAGGCATAAGAGATTGTACATTTTTCAGATCACAATTTATGCACAAAGAAGTGAATGGAAAGTTCATTCGTTCATCTACTGCAACTGGATATTTAAATGAGAATATTGTCAAACAAGGAAATGAGTTCCGTCCAGATGAGTTTGGGATTAATAAGAGAAAGCTGTCCATTCTCGCAAAAACAACGGTGAATAAAATTCTTTTTCAAAAAAGAAAAGGAGTTCACATTGCTGTTGGCGTTGAGTTTGTTAGGAATGGGGTATCAGAGAGAGCTTTAGCAAGAAAAGGAGTCATTGTTTCTGCGGGTAATTTTTCCTCTGTCATTTTACAACGTTCGGGAATTGGGAGATCAACTGATTTAGCTAAAGCAGGTATATCAACATTAGTAGAAAGTCCAAATGTTGGTCACAATTTTCAGTCTCACTTTTTTGTTGGGATCGGAATAGAAGTAGAAACACAACGACTTCTTGATGTAATAGACGCTGATCCAGATCAGCCTTTTCCATCTGGAGCTTTTAAAGGAGAAGATGGAGAAGGTCGCCGGCTTCAATTGTTTACGTCACCGCAACCAAGTTTTGTTCCTAATCAAGTTGTATTTATTAATAATTGGGGTTTTGATCGAGCAAAGCGGAGCAATATCATGAGTATTGGGATTGGCGACGTAAATCCAAAAAGCAGAGGGACGATTATGGTAGCACATAGCGATCCTGAAGCTTATCCATCGGTTAGCTTTAATCCGTTAGATAATCCAGATGATTTAAATTTTGTGGTGGATCAGTATATTGAGACTTTCAATATTATGAAGAGAGCTCGGGAAATAGATCCCGGTGGCATTTATAAGGTTGTATACCCACCTGAAAATATATTCGAATTAACTAATGAACAAGAAAAGCGAAGCCAGCTTGCCGATTATGCCAAGTCGTCTTACACTAATTTCGCTCATTTTGCAGGGCAATGTAAAATGGGTAGAAATATTCAAGAAGGTGTTGTTGATGGATTTTTGAATGTCTTTGGTACCCAAAATCTAAAAGTTGCTGACCTTTCCATCTCACCTATTATACCAGATGGTAATACTTCCATTCCAGCGCAGATGATTGGTTTAAATACTGTACGATTTATTCTAGAGGGCTCTTAACCATACATTCTAGATGATAAATTTGATGATGATGATTCTGAACATCATTAATGATAAGAATAAAATATTAATAGAAAAGAAGCTATTTTTGTGAAATGTGTCTGACACAATGGTTGGTCTAATAAAGATCAATTAATTGTTTAAGCAAATAGCAAATAACAAATAACTTCGGTACAATGTGATGCATCTCTTAAAGTAAATGTAGAAAAACTCCTGTTTGGGCAACGTTTTCTTCAAGAGGGGATTTATGGAAAAAAGGACAAGTCTTTTTCCTGTATATCCTATACATATTCAGTTAACATAATTCCACATTATCGGAGGTCAATATATCTCATACACTATAAAACCCCCTTCAGAAAGTCTGAAGGGGGTTCTTGTTCACATAATCATTGTTCTCGGCAATACAAGTAACACATTTCTAGTTTTTAATGAATTTTATTTTACTGATAATTGAGCATATAATGCTTCAAAAATTAAACTACCTCTTTCTAATGCTGTTATATCATCAGGGCTTGCTAATCGAATTCCATCGCATATAAAATCAAGTCCTGGTGCAACTGGCTCCAAAGATACTTCCTGTACAATATCCGCTTCGTCTACAATGAGAGCAATTTGTTCCAGTATTGGGTCTTTGACCTCAAACTCTCGCAACATTGTATGGAATGTGCAATGACCCTTTCGATGAGAAAGACGAACACCAGGAATATCAAAGGGTTCTGCCCCCTCTGGGAATGGCTTTTGACCTACTGGAATAAATAAAAATTCTGCTTCGGAATCAATCCATTTTCTGATAAGCCATGCACAAGCCATCCTGTCTACTCCAACGTTTTCCCAAGTAACCCACTTCATCCATGTATTCCTCCTCTGGCAATTTGTAATTCTTCCAATACACGTTTTCCTAGGGGAGATTGGAAATAATCCTTTACTTTCACCTGCTGATATTTTTTAGAAAGAGAAATAAGGTCTACTTCTTCTTTCTTCAATTCTTCTAAAATTTCCTCATACTCCTTATCTACTTGGAATAAAAATTCTTTTATGATACATTCTTCATTCATTCCCAAGACAAGCTGTGACTCCCATAGACTGGCTTCCCCTCCCAGTTCTTGAATTTCAACAGTTAACCATTGAAATTGTTCCTTTGTTTTCGGATGGGATGGAAGACACCAGACAGAATCATGAAGAAGAACGGCGCCGAGTTTCTTCAGTTTTCTCCATACATACACACGTATTTTACTTGGATTGCGTGGAATCTTATACACCAAATGCAACCATTCCTGCATGAATCCATCTCCTAACTTTTAATGCATCATTGGGTACACAATTAATCCAATAATAGCTGCTACAAGAATAATAATCGGTTCCGAAGCTTTCTTACTCTTCCATAGAATTCCTAACGTGATAAGGGCTAACAACGCCGTAGGAATATCGATGATAGACCGTTTCCCCAATACAATTACTGCACCACTAATGGCTCCGGTTGCAGCAGCTGTAACACCATTTACAAAAGCATTAATTCCAGGAACTTTTCCGTATTTTTTAAAGAAAGGTGCAGGAATAATTGTTAATAAATAGCACGGAAGAAAGGTAGCCAAAGCTGCAACAGTTGCTCCTGAAAATCCGGCTACTAAGTACCCTATGAACCCTGTTGTAATAACAACAGGACCCGGTGTAATCATTGCCACAGCGACCGCATCAAGGAACTGTTGGGCATTCAACCAAGCGTGTTCTTTAACAGTACCTCCATATAGAAAAGGAACAATGGCAAGACCGCTACCAAAAACAAATGCTCCTGCCTTTGTAAAGAAGGTGAATATGTTCCATAGAACACCTGTATTTGAAGGTATTGTGGCTCCCAGCAGTACAGTAAGCGAAAATGGTTCAAGAATGCTTAATTTTGTTTTTTTCCATAATCCCTTTGGAGGCGATTTTACTAACCAATATAAAATACCAGATCCCAAAAATAACAAAATATTTTCTGTCTCGGTAAGAACTGTTACTGTACCGGCAATAAAAAAGATAATCCAAAGCAACCAATCTTTGCCGATTGTTTTGGTAGTTAATTTGTAAGCACTAAAAGCAACAATTCCAATTACACTGGCACCTACTGCATAAAAAACAGCTTGCATCCAAGTTAAGCCGCCGAATTTTACATATGCCCAACCTAAAGCAACAACCATTACAAATGAAGGAATAACAAATGCAATTGCTACTAATGTCGCTCCAAGTAGTCGGTAGTGAACATAACCTAAATAAATAGCTAATTGTGCGGCCAAGGGACCAGGAGCAAGTTGTGAAAGAGCAAGACCATCCTTATAGTCCTCTTCTGAAATCCAACCTCGTTTCTCCACTAAGTCTCGATACATATAACCTGTTAAGGCGACAGGTCCTCCAAAACCAACAGTACCCAACTTTAAAAAGTATACAATCATTTGCCAAAGTGAGTAAGTTGCAGTTTGAGTTTCATTTTTTAACTTTGCTTTTGAAAAATCACTCATTCCTTCTCCTCCTAAAAGTAATACTGGTTACATTTATAAACACATTGTATGTCATAATAGGAAATATTAGAAGATTTTTTGTAACACTGGTTACATTTTAAGTTTGTTAATTGAATAAAATATAATGAATACTGTATACATGTGAGATTGACATAACTCGTTATTATCGGGGGTCATTGGATTTAGGAGCCTACCAAAAAACCCTTCAGTTAAACTACCTGAAGGGCTGTTGAGTTCACACAATTTATGTTTTTGAAAGTATAAGTAATGTGCTTCTAGTTTTTATTGAATTTGTATTTTCAATAGCTTCTCGTAGTCCCTTTGCCAGTTTTATTGCATCATCATTTGCCCAAAAATGTAAGAAGAACAAGCGTGGTTTTTCATACAACATATGGTTATGCAATGCTGTTACTTGAATATTATGTTTCCTTAAAGTACGTATAACAGAATTGACTTCTTTTGCCGTTAATACAAAATCTCCTGTAATGGCGGCTTTCCCTTTGTCAGTTGGCTGGAAGTTAATTGCTGTTGCAATTCCCATAGAAGGGGGGATAATCATGCCTTGATCAGTGATATCTTCAACACGTGGAAAACTTATTTTATAGATGCCGTTACTGACAATTCCTTTTTTACCAAAAATATTGTCCAACTGTTCTTTTTCTAATTCGAATTTCCCAGTTGAAGGAGATGGACTGTCTTTTAATGGAGTATTTGACTTGATTAAAGCGGAATGAAGTTTTTTTGCTAAACCGACTATTTCTCCATGCCCTTGTATATGCATATACATAATACGGGGTGACTCGCCTAGTAGGTGATTATGCAAAGCAGTTACTTCTATTCCGTTGTTTATCAATTCGTTCATCACGGGATTAACCTCATCTTCGGTAAGAACAAGATCACCCATTACCATTCCCCCATCGTGTACTTCCTTAAATGCAAGCCAAGACCCAAGTACAAAAGAAGGATGTAAGAGGATATCACTCACTTTAATTTCTAGGTCTGTTCTTGGGAGGCTAATGTAATAAACGTTTCCTGTTTTTATTTCTCCACTTTTTCCGATTACTTTTTCAATCGCTTGCCAATTACTTTGTTGAGAAACATGAGCCATAGTAGGTATTTGGGGATTTGTTTTCATTTCAATTCTCGAATTATTGTTTAACAGAATGTTTCCAACAATAATTAATACTGAAGCTAGAAATAAGCCTATCATGATTTTATTTTTATGAAACATCGTAAAACCGCCTCTGTTTATAGAATTTTTTACTTATTTTTACAAAAAAATCCTAAAGTTATTCTTTTTTAAAAGGGGGTCCCGATGTCAAAATTCAAATTTTATACGCTAATACAGTTTCTAGAAGGAACTCCCTGCTGTTCCTACGCTAAGAAACAAAAACAGCCCCAAACGGGGCTATCTTGTTCATATAAGATTCGTTCCAGGAATTCAATACATCTAGTATTTTATAAAAAATCCCTTCAGATCGTTTACTGAAGGGATTTTTTACTGCTATTGGAGGTTCCTTGTTTAATCATTATGGTTACGTTGTACTAATGAGACTTAAGTTTTGATGGGTGGAATGATGTTCTAAATTTAAAGAATAGAAATATAGCTCGAATTAACACATCTATGGCAATAGACAACCAAATACCAGCTATCCCCATTCCTAATTGAATTCCCAATACATATACACCTATCACACGAATGACCCACATCCCAATAGCGGTACTGTACATTGGGCTTTTCGTGTCTCCTGCTCCTTGTAGAGCTCCTGCTAATACTAAGCTAGCTGCTAATGCTGGTTGGGCAAACGCATCAATTCGTAACGCTGTCACTACCATATCAATCGCATGTTTGTCGGTGGTAAACCACGAAGCAAACCAAGGAGAAAGGAAGAACAATAGAATCCCAACGAAAGACATAAAACCAACAGCAATACCAGTTGTCAGCATTCCATATTCATACGCTTCTTTTTTACGCCGAGCTCCAATCTGTTGACCTACCAATGTTGTGGCTGCAATGGCTAATCCATAACCTGGCATATAAGAAAATGTTTCGATGTTTCCAGCAATGGTGTGAGCCGCATAGGTTTCTGTTCCGATTCTAACGATTAATCCAAAGTATAAGACCTGCCCTAGACGCATGATCAATCTTTCGATAGCTGCGGGTATAGAGAGTTGTAAGATAGGCTTGATGAATGGGGTGGTACGTGAGAACCCATCTTTCCACAGAGAAAATGCCACTTTTGATTTTTGAATGTAATAATACAGAGCCAATGTCCCTAGGATACGTACGATGACAGTAGCCCATGCTGCCCCTGCTATTCCCAATCCGTTCCATCCAAGTAAACCAAAAATCAAAACATAATCGAGACCGATATGAATGATATTAATCCACCAACTCACTTTCATTGGTGTTTTTGTATCACCAGCGGCACGGAGGATACTACCAAAAATAAACATGAGGGAAATAAATACAGATGGGACAGCAACAATGCGGAAATATAATGCTCCATCTGCTACAACCTTTGATTCTGCTCCCATTACGCGAAGAAGAGGCTCTGCGAAGAAAAATGAAATCACACCAAAGAGCAATCCAAGTGCGGCAGATATAATTGTCGATTGTTTCGCAACACCTTTGGCCAACACTACATTTCCAGCACCAATATGACGTGCAATCAACGAAGATGCTCCTACTCCAATTGCCATAAAAATGGCGATATAAACAGCTAGTACAGTATTGGCAACCCCAACAGCTGTAACTTCTGCTAATCCTAATTTGGATACAAAAAGCGTGTCTACAAATCCAACCACGGTTTGGAGAGTATTTTCAATCATAGCTGGTACAGCCAATGCTAAAATCAGGAAAATTTTTTGCTTCCTTGTGAGCTCCTGATTTATTCCTTCGGTAACCATTGAGGGTTTCTCCTATCTAATAAAATTTTCTAATGCCTTCTTTAAATCTTGCAATACCTTCTCTTCATTGCCTTGATGAACTGCGTCTACCAGACAAGTCTCCATATGATCAGCAAAAACAACCTTAGCAGTGCTGTCAATTGCCTTTCGCACAGCTGCCAATTGCAGCAAAATATCAGAACACTCTCTGCCCTCGGTCGCCATATTTTTAATAGCACGCACGTGCCCCTCAATCCTTGCTAAACGGTTAATGACTTGTTTGCGATGTTTATGTTCATGATTATGATGATGGTTATGTTCACTCATTCTCATCCCTCCTTAAGAACATAATATCCCCCCTAGGGGGATATGTCATAATAAAATTTTTTATAAAACTACAATTCCACGTGTATACCATATTCATGTCGAGTTAACATAATTTCTCATTATCAGGAGTCAATGTACCTAAGATTCTATAAATTGATCTGATCATTTTATTTTCGTGTGACGAAATTCATTATTTCATTTCCCTCTTTTTTATGGTATTTATATTATAAAAGACAATAAAATACATAGGTTATTAGGTGCCTTTTTGTAAGCAAAAAGGGTAACAGGGAATGAGGTGAAATTCCTCAGCGGTCCCGCCACTGTAATCAGGGAGCAACTTTCTACAGTATCCACTCAAAGTCTTGGGGAAGGAAGAAAGAAGCATGGATCTGAAAGCCAGGAGACCTACCTAGTAATCAGATAGTAGCTGACCTTCGCGGAAAGGGGCTAGTGTAAAATGTATTCAACATGAACGGTTATTATTTAAGGGTATCGCTGTTAAAATACGAAAAACGTACTTTAGAATAGAAATAATAGTATTTATAAAAAAATCCATTTCTGTACGTGTTTTTCGAAATATCGATACTGCTTCTAATATACCTATCTTTAAATTTCCTTATGTTTTTCTTGAGGATATAAAGATACATGTTGTATCCTCATGTCACTGCCCTCCCCTCCCCAAGTCTGGCTAGGGTTTTTTGTTGTGTTTTTAAGAAGAGGAGGAGAGAAAATGACAAATCAATTTGTACTAGTTTTTATGTCTTCGTTACTTTTAGGATTTAGACATGGAATTGATTGGGATCATATTGCAGCTATCACAGATCTTGTTGGTGTAGAGACAAAAGCAAAAAAGGGAATGTTCTTAGCTACAATGTATTCTTTGGGCCATGGTTTGGTTATTCTTGTTCTTGGTGTAATAGCAATTGGACTTGGTAAAGAAGTTCCTAGTTGGCTTGATGCAACAATGGAAATATTAGTGGCTTTTACACTAATCATATTGAGTATTTGGATGGTTATTACATTAATTCGTCAATGGAATGGTTTTGAACTTAAGAGCAAATGGAGTGTTGCTCTAGATGGACTTCGACAATTAAAGTATGTAATTGCTGCTAAAATATTTAAAAAGGAAATTGAACAAATTTCTTCGACAAAAAAAACTGTTGGATATGCAGGAGCTTTTTTAGTTGGTATTATTCATGGGTTTGGTGCAGAAACACCAACGCAAATTTTATTGCTTAGTACAGCTGCTGGAATGGGTACGATGATTTTAGGAGGTTCCGTAGTACTCTCTTTTGTAATTGGTTTAATTCTCTCTACTTCGCTTATTGCGTTACTGGCAGTAATTGGTTATATGAAAGCACGTTTACGTCTCTCAATATATCGAATTATCGGCTGTCTTACTGCTGCATATAGTTTCACATTAGGAGTTATAATACTTTTGAAAATTTAATCATACTCTTTAATTTAGAAAAGCCGTTTAACAAGATGAACGGCTTTTCATTTTTTAATGAAATTAAAGTTGAGACGAGTTGGATAATGTTTTAAATCTAAATAAATGTATCCCGTATTCATATTCAATTGACATAATCCCCGTTCTCGGAAGTTAAAAGTTTTGAGTTTCTTGCTCAATTAAGGCACCCGTTAGCCGAATAAGAAAAAGAGTCGCACAGCTACCCCATTGTTTAATTAAACTCTCCATTAGTTAAAGATTAACTTCTCTTCTCAAAAGCTAACCAAGTTCCTAAACCAATTAAAGTAAATCCACTAACCTTTTTCTGCCATTGCATTACAGTTTTATTTTTCGCTAAAACATTTCTAATCGAACTCGCAATAATTGAATAGCAAACATCAATTATTAAACCAAGCAATCCAAAAACAACTCCTAGAAATATGAATTGGAAAAAAGTGTTCCCTTTGTCGGGATTAATAAATTGTGGGAGAAAAGTAAGGAAAAATAAAGCAACTTTCGGATTAAAAATATCAGTTATAGCTCCTTGCCAAAAAGCTTTCCACATACCACCATGATTTTCTTGAATATTAATGTTTATTCCCTCTTTATCTCGAATAGTTTGTATTCCTAAATAAATTAGATACGCAGCACCAATATACTTAACGATTTGAAAAGCAAGTGCAGAAGTCATCAAGATAGCTGAAAGTCCGAATGCTGCAAGAAGAATGTGGAACATAATCCCTAATTGCATCCCAAATGCTGTGGCAATTCCAACCTTTTTACCTCCAGCAACGCTACGGCTCACTATAAATGCTACATCTGGCCCTGGAATAATTGATATTACCAATGTAGCAAATAAAAAAGCTGTAAAAGTAGTAAAATCTAAATTAATAAAACCAAACATAAATACACCTCCGAAGTAAATAGGTATTATGACTATAAACTCATTAAGGAATATTCACAATATTTATTATGGTTCTGGTACAAAAACTTCAAGATAATGCAATTAATCTCTAAATCTTGGACATACTGATACTACTACTCTAAAAAAGGAGCATGATCAGTATGGAAAACCAAAATTCATTCAAATGGAAACATTATCAGCCTGACATTATTTTGCTAACTGTAAGATGGTACCTACGGTACAATCTCAGTTTTCGTGATTTGGTAGAAATGATGGAGGAACGAGGTTTATCCATTGCTCACACAACCATCATGCGTTGGGTCCATCAATATGGTCCTGAACTAGACAAGAGAGTTCGCTGTCATCTTAAGAAAACAAATGATTCTTGGCGAGTAGATGAGACGTATATCAAGGTAAAAGGTCAATGGATGTATTTATATCGCGCAGTTGATTCCGAAGGAAGTACGATTGATTTTTACCTAAGCAAAACAAGAGATCATAAGGCTGCAAAGCGCTTCTTCAAGAAAGCTTTGCGGTCTTTTCATGTTTCTAAGCCACGTGTCATAACAGTGGATAAAAATCCGGCTTATCCTATAGCAATTGAAGAATTGAGAAAAGAAAAAAACATGCCATCAGGCATGCAACTCAGACAAAAGAAATATTTAAACAATATCGTGGAACAGGATCATCGCTTTATAAAGAAGCGAGTTCGCTCTATGTTAGGATTGAAATCATTTCGTACAGCCAATTACATACTGAGTGGCATAGAAGCGATGCATATGATTAAAAAGAAGCAGGTTCATCAAGGAGTGAAATCTGTCCAAAATCGAAAAGAATTCATTGATAAGCT
>NZ_SCFM01000044.1 GCF_004138295.1 Ectobacillus funiculus
AGTGAAATCTGTCCAAAATCGAAAAGAATTCATTGATAAGCTGTTCGGTATCGTATCATAATCCGTAAGTTAGTAGAAAATTCATATCCTACGTTTTTTATAAATTATCTTTGCACCAGAACCAATAAAACTCATATAGCCTCCATAAAAACTCTTATTTGGTTTATATTACCGTATTTTTTTAAGGATTTTATGTATATCATATTCATGTGAGATTTATATAATAGTTTATTATCGGAATTCAATGTATCTAGAAACCTATAAAAAATGGTATGTATAGAGTTGACTTGAAAGTAAGTGGGTATGACTACCCCAGTTTAAGAACAGACTCCAGATCAATAACCCAAATTTCTATGGCAATAACAAGAAACACAGAACTATAAATAAACATCGTTATTCTAAGTGCTATCATATGGTGTTTAGGAAGAATTTTTTTATAAAGTCTGTGCAAGCCTTCCCCTAAATAACCAACGATAAGGAAATTTACAGGCGCTTGCTAATTTGAAAGGCCCCCTCTTTCCCACCTGTTTTCAAGAACCAAAACACTGATTTCTGATGCTATGATGCTGGGTTTTTTGACATTACCGCTACCCAAAATATGTGGTTTCTCCTATTTAGTATTCATCTATATCAAAATACAACTTGATTTATTTTTATTTAAGAAGATGAATGTATATTTAAAAATGTGTTTTTTTGCTTACAAAAGGTTTAAAAGCCAATAATAAAAGAAACTTTCACTAAAATTTCTTATAACATTAGGTACTATTATGATCATGAGGGGTAAAAACATGATAGACGCAAAGCGTGAAACTTGGCTTGATGCAGCAAAAGGATTCGCAATGATCCTAGTCGTTGCAGGGCATGCATATAATCACAATGACTTTATCACTTATATTTATTGGTTTCATATGCCTGCTTTCTTTCTCTTTAGCGGCTACGTGTCAAAGCCAATTACACAGTGGTCACAAATGAGGTTCTATATAAAAAAACGAGCACATAGTCTCCTTATCCCTTACTTTACATATTTAGGGATATTTACTGCGTTTCGCTATATAGGGGAACTCACACATGGAAACTTCTCTTTCAGTTGGTATATGAAGGATATAGGAAGTTTGCTTGTTGGGGGACGATTTATTACAAGCTACTATGGAGTATTTTGGTTTATTACTTGTTTATTTTTCACACAGCTTTTATTCCAGGTGATCTTTCTGTTATTCAAACGAACGACAGCGCGTTTGCTATTTATTCTTGCTTTTTATATCGTTTCTCATATCGAAGGCTGGTATGTAGGTACATTAGACGGTTCTGAGCCGTCCCTTCATGTATTCGTACCCTGGAATGTAGATACGTCCATGCTTGCCCTTTGTTACTATAGCATCGGGTACTATGCGAAAACGTATTTAAAGCAGATTCCTGCTTTACTGACTGGCATGTGCACCCTATTAACAGCTGGATGTATTACACTCCAAGAATGTAATTTACTAGATTATCATCTTAGCATTAAATATCTCGTTTTTGGGAACTACATTCTTGATTTATTCATTCCCTTTATAATGATAATTTCATATTGTGGGATATTCCAACTCATTAAATCCGTAAAAATCGTATCTCTGCTTTCCTTTATTAACCATAGAGGTTTAATAATTATGTATCTACATATAGGAATCAACAAAATCTTACTGCAATTTATAGACTATGGGAATATTCTATATACCATTTTAGGTGTAAGTATCCCTCTTTTTATTTCTATACTACTCATAGAGAATAAGCATAAAATCAGAGCATTTTTATTACATTTTCTACACATTCACGCTAAACACTCTACAAAATTAAATGTGGAGTATAAGGAATTCCGATAAAAAAGCAGTTTTAATACGGGATTCATCACGTCATGAAGGAGGCTGTCCCCAAAGGTCGTTTTAACGATCTTTGGGGACAGCCTCCTTCATGTTGACATAAGATTCGAAAGCGAGAGTTAATTAGCACTCGTTCGTTTAATAAGAACTCTATTCTTCTGTAATTTTATTTTCTCTACAAATCAATCCTTCTTGCCACATTTGATACACGTAAAGAGTGACAGCAATTATTGTCATGATAATAATCCCTTCGAGAGGAGATAAGTTTCCTTCACTAGTTGTAATTTTGAGTTTTTTCCATAAAGCTCTGAAACCAAATGAATAGATGCAATCTATAATTAAATTAACAACGAAATAAATCCA
>NZ_SCFM01000045.1 GCF_004138295.1 Ectobacillus funiculus
GATTTAATGAACAGCGAATTTGCCGGCGACAAAAGCCGTCCGGTTGAAAGTGAAGCTGCTTTTGTGAAATCAATGGAAGAGCTAATGCCAATTTTTGAAAGAGAAGGCATCAAGCTTAATTTACAATCCCACCCTAACGATTTTATTGAGTTGAATACAGAAGCAATTCGAATGATTCGTGCACTGGATAAAGACTGGATTAAACTGGTATACTCTGTTGCACATGCTTTCTTCTATGACGATGGTATTGGCGATGTAGCAAAACACTTAGAAGAAGCAGGAGATTTACTTGCTCATGTTCTAATTGCTGATACTTTGAATCATAAAGCAGGATTCGGATTACGATATATTGTGAATCCTCCGAATGCAAACGTAACAATTCACCAGCATTTGAACCCTGGTGAAGGTGAAATTAACTTTGAAGCATTATATCGACAATTAAGAGAAATGAAGTTCGATGGCATTGTGACAAACTCAGTATTCGCTTACCCTGATAGACCAGAATGGTCCAACGAATTAACGTTGAAGTCCATTAGAGAAGGATTAAATCTACAATCCATTAAACTTTAATTAGCTAGCTTTTGCTAATTCTAGCAGTCCAGACTGTGGGGAAGATATTCTCCGCAGTCTGTTTCTTTTTACACTGTAAGAAAGTATAAATTTCCAGCGAGACGCGAATTTGACGTAGCCAGAAATTTTAAGAATACAGTATAAGTAGGGCTCGTCAATCGGCGAGTTTTCTTTATTTGGAAAATGAAAAAGAGTTGGTTCAAAATTCAAACCAACTCTTTTATGTCTTTTTAATTAACCTAATGTTTTTCTTTGAAAGTCTGCAATGGCATTGTATTCTTCATTCAGCTTACGGGAAACACGCAGGAAAATAGGAACTAATTCACGATATACTTCAACATGCTCTTTTATCGGACGATGTGTATGGGTAGCTCCTACCATGTTGGAAACAACACGAAGTGAGTCAATTTCTTTTAAGGCATATAGGCCAAGAATAGCTGCACCAAGGCAAGAACTTTCAAAGCTTTCTGGAACGGTCACTTCTTGATCGAAAATATCTGCCATCATTTGGCGCCATAGTTCTGAGCGTGCAAAGCCGCCGGTTGCTTGTACCTTCGTCGGCGCACCAATCTGCTCCTCAAGTGCGAGCAAAACGCTATATAGGTTGAAAATTACACCTTCTAATACAGCACGAATCATATGTTCTTTTTTGTGATGTAAGGTTAGACCAAAGAAGGAGCCTCTAGCATTGGCATTCCACAACGGTGCGCGTTCTCCAGCTAAATAAGGGTGGAATAGCAATCCATCTGCACCGGGAGAAACACGTGCTGCAATTCTAGTGAGTACTTCGTATGGATCAACCCCTAAGCTTTTAGCTGTTTCCACCTCAGCTGCGGCGATTGTATCCCGCACCCAGCGGAATGTCATGCCGCCATTGTTTACAGGGCCGCCAATGACCCAGTGGTCTTCGGTTAAGGCATAACAGAAGATGCGTCCTTTTGGATCTGTAACAGGGCGGTCTGTTACGGTACGAATCGCTCCGCTTGTCCCAATTGTTACAGCTACAACTCCAGGATCAATAGCGTTTACACCAAGATTGGATAGCACACCATCATTTGCGCCAAGGACAAAAGGAGTAGAAGGAAGAATTCCTAATTCCTTTGCGATATCTTCGTTAAGTCCCTGCAAGTAGTGAGTGGTAGGAGCGAGCTTAGATAGGTGATCTCTTGTAATGCCGGCCACCTCAAGTGCTTCCTCATCCCAATCTAGGTTGTGTAAGTTCATCATCCCAGTTGCTGAAGCGATGGAGTGATCGACTACAAATTCTTTAAACAGTTGATAAAATACATACTCTTTAATGGAAATAAACTTAACAGAATTTGCGAAAATCTCTGGTTTTTCTTCCTTCATCCAGCGGATTTTGCATAACGGCGACATCGGGTGAATCGGTGTTCCCGTACGCATGTAAATGCTATGACCATTCCACTTCTCTTTAATCGCTTCTGCCCACTTTGTGCTTCTGTTATCCGCCCAAGTGATACAATTTGTAAGAGGCTTTCCTGATTCATCAATTGCAATGACACTGTGCATAGCTGAGCTGAATGAAACGCAAAGGAGATCCTCCGGTTGAATGGAGCTTTTTCCAATCGCTTCTTTAATCGTTGCTAGTACTGCTTCGTAAATTTCTCCAGGGTTTTGCTCAGCAGTTAAAGGCGTTGGAGTTAATAAGGGATATTCAACTGTGTGGTGGGTAATTACTGTGCCGTCCTTTGAGAAAAGGACCGCTTTCGTACTTGTTGTTCCAATATCAACACCTAACATATATCCAGTTTGCTTCATCATTATAGTCTCCTATCTATGTAGCATAGATCATCTATAAAAGGTTAGAGGCCTTTTGCTACATTCAAATTGTTAAGTAATAAATAAACTAATCAAAAATACAACTACAAATGCTGTGAGGGAGCTTAATGTTTCCATGATTGTCCAAGAGCGAAGGGTATCTTTTACATCCAATCCAAAATATCGATTGATAAGCCAAAAGCCGGAATCGTTTACATGAGATGCAATGGTGGCACCGGCCGCTATGGAAATCGCAATTAATCCTAGAATGGGTCCTTCTAAACCAAGATTGATTATAAAGGGAGATAATAAGCTGCCGGATGTTACCATGGCAACTGTTGCAGAGCCCTGGGCAATTCTTACAGCGGATGCTATTAGAAATGCAAGGACAATGGGCGGAAGAGAAGAATGTTCCATTGAATTAGCTAATATCTTTCCTACGCCAGAATCCATTAGAACCTGCTTAAATACACCGCCAGCACCTGTGACAAGAATAATCATGCCTGCCGGCTCCAGGGCTTTGCTAGCAATCATTTGTACCTCTTGCTTTGAATATCCGCGTTTAACACCTAAAAAGTAAAATACAAGGATTGTTGAAATAAGCAAAGAGACAAATGGGTGGCCTAAGAATGCAAGGAATGTGCGGATAATATTTCCTTCTTGCAAGACAACCTTTGAAACTGTATTCAAAAGAATCAAAAGTAATGGCACTAAAATAATATTTGCAATGAGTCCAAAGCTTGGCAGTTCTTGATCATCTTCAATTTCCTCTACATTTATATAGCGCGGAACAGCCACATGTATTTTTTTTGCAATGTATTTTCCAAATAATGGTCCTGCTATTATCATCGCCGGCAAGCCTGCGATGGTTCCAAATAAAATGACCCATCCAAGATCGGCACCAATTAAATTGGCAACAACAATGGGACCGGGAGTTGGCGGAATGAAGCTATGGGTAATAGCCAGGCCGGCAAACAGCGGAATACCATAATAGAGAAGGGAGCGTCCGGTTTTCCTTGCCAGGCGGTAAACAATGGGGACTAAAACAACAAAGCCGACATCAAAAAAGACGGGAATCCCTACGAGAAACCCTGTAAAACCTAATGCCCAAGGAATTTTGTCTTCTCCAAACTTTTTTATTAGGGTTTTGGCAAGACGCTCTGCTCCGCCTGATACCTCAAGCATTTGGCCAAACATAGCCCCTAGACCAACGACAACTGCTACAAAACCGAGTGTTTCACCCATACCTTGTTGCATGGAAGCAATAACCTCATGTAAAGGCATTCCTGCAGCTACTCCAACAAGCAAACTAACAAGAAGAAGTGCGACAAACGCGTGAAGCTTCGTTCGAATAACTAAGAATAGAAGTAATGATACCCCAGCGGCAGTGGCTAGAATAGGTATAAATTCGGACATGGTAAGTCCTCCGATATCTTATAGAGTGTTACTGCATTAGGGCCTCTAAGTGCTCCACTCCAATCCCCCTTCCGATTCTTCATACAGCCATAAGCGTATTTGTTTCGGTTTCTCCTCGAGCCGAGGAGAAAAATTTTTCTGATATGTTCATTATACGAAAAAAAATTCCTTGTGCAATCGTTTCCAAGAAAAAAATTTCTTTGTTAAAGGATTTTAGTTATAATATAGAGTAAGATGCTGTGGGAAAGGGGTGAAAAAAATGGAACAGCCTCAACAGTGTTTCACTAGAATCCAGTCCTTTTACCCGGAGCTTAGTGAAACAGAAAAAAAAGTTGCTGATTATATTTTGCAGTTTCCAGAGAAAATCATGCATCAAACGATTACACAGGTTTCTGAGGATATTGGTGTAGCAACTTCAACTGTTTTTCGCTTTTGCCAAAGAATGGGTTTTAAAGGATATCAAGCCATGAAAATTGTATTGGCTTCTGAAGTTGCCTTGCCGATTCGAGAAATGGTTCAGGAAAAAATTCAAGAGCATGATAATGAAAGGGCCGTTACGGAAAAAATCTTTAATACCAGTATTCGGACCTTTAAAGATACGATTCAGATGATGGATTTTTCCCTAATCAAAAAGGCGGTAAAAGCTATATTACAGGCAGAACGGGTTGAATTTTACGGGATAGGTGGCTCAGGAATCGTAGCGCTTGATGCCCATCATAAATTTATTGGTTCAGGAATCACTACGGTAGCCTATACGGATCCATATCTACAGCTGCGAGCGGCATCACAGCTTACCGAAAAGGATGTAGCAGTCATTATTTCAGATTCAGGTGCCAATACAGATACGGTCCAAGTTTGTGAGGCGGCAAAAGAAGCAGGGGCTAAGACAATTGTCATTACTAATTTGACAAAATCCTCTCTCAATAAGAAAGCAGATGTCCTTTTGCGTACAGTTTCTAATGGAGTTGAAATGCGCTCTGAGGATGTCTTTTCCAGAATTGTTCAGTTAAGCCTCATTGACGCTTTGTATACAAATGTAATCAAAGGTAAAAAGGAAATGGGTCAGGGGCCAATGGGAAGGATTAAAAAGCTATTTGAGTAATATTTATACAATTAAATAAATAATTACAAAGAGACCTTGGATGCATATACATCCAAGGTTTTTCACATTGTAAGAGAGTATAATTTTCCAGTTGGAGATGAATTCAGCGTAGTCGGAAATTTTAGGAGTACAGTGTAAGTGCAACTACACCTCTGTCTTCACCAAAGGTGAGGGCTTGCCAATCCGCGATTTTTCTTTATATTTTAAGGTTATTCCATCGCTTGTAACCTCGTACTTCATTATAATTAAAATCTGCGAAATTTCCCATAAAGAAGTGCTTTGAATTTGATGGGAATAGCTTCTTATTAGTCTTCAACAGGCAGTGTTTCTAGAGAAAACGATAGAGTATATTATGTATAAATTATTGCGATATTCAGGACAAACCATTATATTAGAAAAGGTGAAAGGAGGAAATATAGATGAAGGTTGAGTTATTAGCTTCTATTGGTGTATACATGTTAGGCATGCTCATTATAGGTTACTATGCTTACAAGCGTACGTCCAGTTTGTCTGATTATATGCTAGGCGGAAGAACGGTTGGTCCGGCAGTTACTGCAATCAGCGCAGGGGCAGCCGATATGAGCGGATGGTTATTGATGGGGCTTCCAGGAGCTATGTTTGTTCAAGGAATTAGTGCGTCTTGGATCGCGATTGGTCTTACGTTAGGTGCTTATGCGAACTGGCTGTATGTTGCGCCGCGATTAAGAAGCTATACTGAAGTTGCAAACAATTCTATGACTATTCCAGCTTTTTTAGAGAACCGTTTCGGTGATGCTTCTAAGATGCTACGTTTAATTTCTGGACTTATTATTATGGTGTTCTTTACATTTTACGTATCCTCTGGGATGGTATCCGGCGGGGTCTTGTTTGAAAACACATTTGGTCTGGACTACCATATCGGTCTTTGGATTGTTGCAGGTGTTGTTGTTTTTTATACATTGTTTGGCGGGTTTCTTGCGGTAAGCTGGACAGACTTTGTTCAAGGATTAATTATGGTGATTGCTCTTATTATGGTTCCTTTATTTACTGTTAGGCATACTGGTGGAATTGGATCAGCATTTACTGAGATTAAAACCATTGATCCTACCTTGTTTGATCTGTTTAAAGGGACAAGTCTCTTAGGCATTATTTCTTTATTTGCATGGGGCCTTGGTTATTTCGGCCAGCCGCATATTATTGTCCGATTTATGGCCATTTCTTCTGTGAAGGAAATTAAAAAAGCACGCGGCATCGGGATGGGATGGATGATCTTTTCTGTAGGCGGCGCTATGCTTACAGGGTTTGTCGGAATTGCTTATTACTCTAAGCAAGGGTTGAACTTAGCAAACCCAGAGACAGTATTTATTGAATTGAGTGAAATCTTATTCCATCCTATTATTACTGGATTTTTGCTGGCGGCACTTCTGGCAGCAATTATGAGCACAATTTCTTCACAGCTTCTTGTTACTTCAAGTGCGTTGACTGAAGATTTATATAAGACGTTTTTTAGACGTTCTGCAACAGAGAAGGAGCTTATCCTAGTTGGCCGTCTTTCTGTTTTGCTTGTTTCAATTGTTGCTGTAGTGCTTGCTTACGGTAAAACAGGTACAATTCTATCATTGGTAGGATATGCGTGGGCTGGATTTGGGGCTTCGTTTGGACCAGTTATTTTATTGAGCCTATACTGGAAGCGGATGAACCGCTGGGGAGCTTTAGCGGGAATGCTGGCAGGGGCAATTACTGTTATCATCTGGACAAGCATTCCAGTTTTGAAGGACACACTTTATGAAATGCTTCCAGGATTTGCTGCGAACCTACTTGCTATCTATGTAGTAAGCCTATTAACTCCAAAGCCAGGTAGGGAGACAGAGGGAAAATTTGAGCAGTATCAGCAATCAGCTTGATCTGAAAAGATAAAGAAAGCTTGCTGAGATATTTGAAAGATACCGAGCATATTTTGTAGATATGCTCGGTATTGTTGTTTTATGAGGAAGAACTGTATGTTAGGAATTTTAAGAATCTATAGGGTAGTTGATTCTTTTAGTCATTATCCGTTATCATATAAGAAGTATCTTTCTATTTAAGCTACTTGTGTTAAATAGATAATTATTTATTATAAGTTTCTTTGTAATCGATTACATCAAGAGGAAGAGTGAATATAGATGATGAAAATGATTGATGTGGCAAAGCGTGCAAATGTATCTACAGCAACTGTTTCCCGGGTTCTCAGAAAACCGGATAAGGTAAGTAAGGATACAAGAGAAAAGGTGTTGGCGGCTATTAAAGAGCTGAATTATCAGCCGAACATGGTGGCCAGACAATTTAGGACAAAAGAAACAAAAACAGTTTTAGTTGTCATTCCAGACGTCACAAGTCCTTTCTTTTCAGAAGTGCTTAGAGGAATTGAGCATATAGCACTTGAAAGTGGCTATCGGGTGATTTTAGGGGATACAGAGAACAATATCAACAGGGAACATGAATATATTGAGTTGTTACTTCAGCAGCAAGCGGATGGCATGATTTTATTAACAGCCAGAATGGATCGAGCACGTTTAGAAGAGATTGCAAATCAATTTCCAGTGGTGCTCGCCTGTGAGTATATTGATGAACTGGATGTTCCGACTGTGTCTATTGACAATATTAGTGCAGCTAGAAAAGCAACTGAACATTTTATCCAGCTGGGCCATACTAGAATTGCACATATAGCGGGACCTATGAATGTTATATTAAGCCGAGATCGACTGAAGGGCTATGAACAAGCCCTGATCAGTCACCAATTGCCCATTGACCCTTTGTACATTAAGGAAGGCGATTTTAGCCTTGAGTCCGGTTACAATCAAATGCTGCATTTGCTTGAGCTAGAGGTTCCGCCTACTGCCGTTTTTGTCTTTAATGATTTAATGGCGATAGGAGCAATTAAAGCCGTAAAAGATAAGGGATTGCGTGTACCGGAGGATATAGCAGTGGTAGGCTTTGATAATATTAAGATGACTTCCGTATTCGAACCTAACATA
This sequence comes from Ectobacillus funiculus, assembly GCF_004138295.1. GTDB lineage: Bacteria > Bacillota > Bacilli > Bacillales > Bacillaceae_G > Ectobacillus > Ectobacillus funiculus. Next base: position 7,861 of record NZ_SCFM01000045.1, read on the forward strand.
ACAACGATTGACCAGCCAAAGTATGAGATTGGAAAAAAGGCAATGGATTTATTACTAAATCTGATGAACGGGGAAACGTTGGAGAGGAAAAAGTTTGTATTAAAGGATGAATTAATTATTAGGGAATCCTCAGGTTTTAAGAGAATATAGAAAGCAAGCAAGGAATATGCCCTTCCTGTTGCGAATGTATGAGTAAGAGCTATTGTGAGAACGGGAGGGGATTACGATGACAGTGGTACAGGAGAAACTAGATGAATATAAGCATATATATGAACAATTGAAAGAAAAGCTAAGATGGAAGATTAATGATAAACGCACATTAATGATTGTTGCGTCTATGTATGTTGTAAATGATAAGCCGTTTCACTTCCCGCAGTTTTTCGAGCTGAGTCAATATGTGAAAGCGCAGGCTGGTTTCTTCTCACCGCTGAAATCGTATTCACGTTTTACAATAGCAGCTATGCTTGATGTACGTTTTGAGCAGCCGATTGAAGCATTTCATAGACTGCTAGAACTGTATGACAAGCTTGTAGCTGGCGGCTTTTCGAGAGGAATCTTCACTTATATTGCAGCGGCAGCAATGTTGTCTAATCGAGAGGAGTATGGGGAGATTCTTACACGGTCGTTAACTATATATAAAGGAATGAAGGCAAAGCATAAGTTTCTAACATCAAGCAGTGACTATCCATTGGCGGTGCTTCTCGGAAAGCATGAGGAACCTGTAGAGCTCCTGCTTGAACGGATGGAGGACTTCTATGAAAAGCTAAGTAGGGCAGGCTTTTCAAAGGGAAATGATTTGCAATTTCTAAGCCATATTCTCTCCTTGCATCGTGAAGTAGGGCAGGATATTTTGATTGGACGCTGCGCTGTATTACTGCAAGCCCTGAAGCAATCGGGGCAGAAGGTAAAGAAGATGCATTATTCTACGATAGGCTTACTTGCGCTATTAGAGGACGGCACGGAGGTCATAGAAGAGGTTGGTAAAGCTATGGAGCATTTAAATCATGAAAAACGATTTAAAGCTTATCGAGATGTAAACTTCATGATGGCTGTAAACTTTCTTGTGAGTGATAAAATATCAGATTCACGTATGCTTGAAACAGGGTTATATACGGCAATTGAAGCCATTGTTCAAGCACAGCAGGCAGCGATGGTTTCGTATGTTGCTGTTATTTCCACAAGCTCTTCCGTTTCCTCCAGCGATGGACCGTAGGAATTTTTTATATGAAAACAACAAAAAGGAATCAGTTTGATTCCTTTTTGTATTTAATAAGACAATATAATTTTGTGAACACTGTCTGGCTCTTATGATCCGTCTTCATATGCCATACAGGGAAGAAACGCTTATCCTCTTTTCGTGGTGTAAGGTGTAACGGAAAAAATAAGTATAAATGCAAATAGTATTAGTGTACAATAAAAATATTGTCAGTGTATAATTTAATGAAAACGGTATTTAAAAAATGTACAGTGTTTATTAGAATGGTTGAGAACGCCGCTAAGGAGCGGTAGCTGTTTATTCAGACATAGCATAAGGCTAACGGCCAGAGTGCAATCCCTTATAAAGAAAAGCTAAGGTATTCTGAAAAGCTGACCCAATCACTTTGAAAGCGTTGACAGTTTTTAAAATTCATGTTAATTTTTGAATGCAAAATGAACGTGAGGAAAACTTAGGATTGTTACTGGTTAAGCAGGCAAAACCTAAATTGCTGGAACAGTAGGACGGTTATTTTCTTACTTTCTAGTAATTTAGGTTTTTTATTTGTAGATGGATGTAATTTTGAAGTCATGTTTATCTTTAGCAAAATAAGCTCTGAGCATAATATCAAAAGGAAAAATTATATATCCAGGGAGAAGGTGATCATGATGTGTAATTCCCGAATAGCTACGATTCTGCGTGAATTAGTAGCTGCGAAGTCTGCTTCATCCGTTGTGACAGGTGAATACTTGGCAAACATAAATCGAGTTACCTCCCGGACTGCCAGAAATGATATGAAGGAATTGGATACATTGCTTTCTAAGCATGGTGCTGGGGTTAAATCAATAAGAGGGACTGGCTATGAACTAGAGGTTTGGGATGACCAGGCTTTCCACAGGCTGCTACAAGAAATGTTCCGAGATGAATCAATGCAGCAAGGTGGGATCCCAGACACACAGGAAGCGCGTGTTCAGTATCTCTTGCAGCGTTTGCTGCTTACAAATGAGTATATGAAGCTTGAAGATTTAGCAGATGAATTATACATTAGTAAATCGACTGTTCAAAATGATTTACGGGATGTAAAAAAGATCTTGCAGCAATACGGAATTATTTTAGAAAAGCGCCCCAATTATGGACTGAAACTAAAAGGGGAAGAAATTAAGCTCCGCTTTTGTATGTCGGAGTATATATTTAATCAGAAGGCAAGAGAGCTAAATAAGATTAATGAGCAGCTTTCTATTATTGCAAAAGAAGAAATAATAATAATCCGAAATATCATCCTAGGACAAATTAAAGAGTACGGAATCACACTCTCTGATGTAGCACTTAATAATCTTATTATTCATATTGCAATTGCTTGTAAACGTATTAGAAGTAGTAATCATGTGTCTATCTATGGAAATGAGCTAGTTCACATTATTAAACAATATGAATATAAAGCAGCATTAGAAATTGTTGAAGCCATTGAACAGAGCCTGCAAATATCGTTTCCGCAAACAGAGGTTGCGTATATTGCCATGCATTTGTTAGGGACAAAGCTAGTCACCCATACAGACATGGATGAAGAAAACCTCCAAGTGTTAATGGACAAGGAAATCTATCCTCTTACACTCAAGGTTCTAGAGGGGATTGAGAGTAAATTAAATTTAGGAATTAGGTATGATAAAGAGCTTATTTTCGGAATTAGTCTGCACCTAAAGCCAGCAATGAATCGATACCGATATGGAATGAATTTACGAAACCCTATGCTTGCAGCGATAAAAACAAATTATCCACTCGCTTTTGAGGCAGCAATCCTTGCTGGAATGATTTTAGAAAAAGAATTAGAAATTAAAATAGATGAAAATGAAATCGGTTATCTTGCCCTTCATATAGGGGCAGCTATAGAGCGGAAAAAGATGCTGCATCAGCCAAAGAGATGTATGATTGTCTGTGCTTCGGGTGTAGGAAGTGCCAAGCTCGTATACTATAAGCTGCAATCCAAGTTTGGTTCAAGGATGGAAATAGCAGGAACAACGGAATACTATAAGCTTCATCAGGTACCTATGCATACACTTGATTTTATCATTAGTACGATTCCAATCTCCGACTCCTTGCCTATTCCAGTCATTGAAGTGAATACCATTCTAGATGGAAATGATATTCAAAAGATTGAACATACTATGCTAGATCATTCTAATGAAACACTGGAATACACAAGAGAAGAATTGGTGTTCCTTCAACAAAGGTTTGAAACAAAGGAAGAAGTGTTGCGGTTTTTAGGGGATAATCTCCAGAAGCAGGGGCTTGTTAAAGAGGGATTTATAGATTCTGTATTTCAAAGGGAAGCTATGTCACCTACTAGCTTTGGTAATTTAGTAGCTATCCCTCATCCTATTATGCCGGAGACAGATACTACCTTTTGGTCTATTTGTACGTTACAAAGACCTATATTGTGGAAGGACAAACAGGTCCAGTTTGTCTGTTTGTTAAGTGTAGAAAAAAACAGCACAACAGACCTGCAAAAAATGTATAATTTGCTAGGAAAGGTAGTAGAGGATCAGAGTTTGGTGCAGCAATTATTGAAATGTAAGAACTATAACGAATTTACTCGCGTGTTTTTAGGGAAAAGATAATAGTTATGGAATATTCCTCTGTTATGAACGATTGTAGCGGGGGATTTTTTTATTGCGGAGAGTTATGTGACCCAGCCTTCTTCTACAAAGAATATTCTTTTGCACTTCAAGAAAGTATAAATTCCTAGCTAGAAGTTCATTCGACGTAGTGGGGAATTTTAGGAATAAAGTATAAGTGCAACTAAGCCTCTGTCTTCGCCCAAGAGCAGGGCTCGCCAATCGGCGAGTTTTCTTATCAATCCGAGGACTGCTTATAGTGACGAAGGGTAAGTGGGGGAGTTGTACTTCCATGTTTCCAGGGATAGATAGGGCATCAGTGCTTATACAGTGAACAGTTTTATAGTTCTAGTTAGTACCATTTAACCTAATAAATAGTCTAAAGATTCTATTATCTTTTTCCGTTGTGTAACGGAAAAAGGTTATGTGTAGTTGAAATCGCTTTCAAGTTAATATAAAGACACGAAAAGGAAACGCTTTCATGCATGATTACAAAAAGTAGAATATAGCCAAGGAGGAATTTTACATGAATATTTTATTATGCTGCGCTGCAGGAATGTCTACAAGTTTACTAGTTACAAAAATGGAGAAAAGTGCACAAGAGCAAGGTAAAGAGTATAAGATCTGGGCTGTTTCAGGTGACTCTGTACGAAATCATGTTGATCAAGCAGACATTTTGTTGTTAGGCCCACAAGTACGCTATATGCTTCCTCAATTAAAAAAATTAGGAGAAGAGAAAAGTATTCCGGTTGATGTGATTAACTCAGTTCACTATGGAACTTGTAACGGTGCAGAGGTAGTGAAATTTGCAGAACAATTAGTTTCTAAATAGGAGCGTGAATGCTGTGAGCAAATTTACAGATGTATTAGAAAATAAGGTTATGCCAATCGCTGGTCGTATCGCAGGGCAACGTCATTTACAAGCCCTGCGCGATGGAATCGTACTCTCTATGCCCCTTATCATCATCGGTTCTGTTTTCTTAATTCTGGCGAACTTGCCGATACCAGGCTATAACGAATTTATGGCAGGAATATTTGGAGATCAATGGGCAACGAAGCTTTCATATCCTGTAGGAGCAACATTCGACATTATGGCGCTTATTGCCGCATTTGGGATTGCCTATCGATTAGCTGAAAAATATGGAGTAGACGCACTATCAGCAGGAGCTATTTCTGTTGCTGCTTTCTTACTGGCAACGCCGTACAAAGTATCCTTCCTTGCAGAGGGAGCAAAGGAAGCTATTTTGGTAGATGGTGGAATTCCTACTGCTTTAATGGGAAGTAAAGGATTATTCGTTGCAATGCTTATCGCAATGCTTTCTACTGAAATTTATCGTTGGATTATTCAAAAGGATATCATCATTAAAATGCCAGATGGAGTACCGCCATCTGTAGGAAAATCATTTGCCGCACTCATTCCTGGATTTGCAGTTATTACATTGATTTGGGTACTACGTTTACTTGTTGAACAAACAGATTTTCAAAGCTTACACAATATTATCGGAGAAGTATTAGGAAAGCCGCTTGGTATCCTAGGTGGAACATTAGGTGGAAGTATTGTCGCTGAGCTAGTTGTTGTATTGTTATGGTCTTGCGGCTTGCACGGATCTAACATTGTAAGTGGTGTAATGGCACCGATTTGGTATGGCGCAATGGATGAAAACCGTTTAGCCTTCCAAAATCATGAGGCATTACCGAATATTGTAACACAGCAATTTTTTGATAACTTTATTAACATTGGTGGAAGCGGTGCTACTTTGGCGCTTGTAGTAGCTATGGTTCTACGTTCTAGAAGTACGCAAGGAAAGCAATTAGGAAAATTAGCAATTGGACCCGCTATTTTTAATATCAATGAACCGATTATCTTTGGTATGCCGATTGTTATGAACCCTATGCTGATTATCCCGTTCGTCTTAACACCAATTCTTACAGTAATCGCAACATATATTGGAATGTCAACGGGCTTAGTTGCTAAAACAGCGGGAATTGCAGTGCCTTGGACAATGCCGCCGCTTCTATCAGGATATTTAGCTACAGGCGGGAAAATTTCCGGGGCTGTGATGCAGCTGGTAAATATCGCGATTGCGTTTTGTATGTACTATCCATTCTTCAAAATGTGGGATAAGAAGAATTTCGTTGAAGAAGGCGGAAGTGATGCAACAGGTAATAAGATTGCATAAGCTCTTTTCAAACAATTTGTCTATATCAGGCAGGAGACAACCTGCCTGACATACATTTTATCTGTGTCAAATTGATTTCATAAAGGAGGAATATATCATGAGCAACTTAGAAGAAGTGATTTTTCAAATCATCCTTCATGCCGGAAATGGAAGAAGCTCCTCAATGGAAGCTATCGCAGCGGCGAAACAGGGTAATTTTGCAGAAGCAAGAGAGAAGCTGAAGGAAGCTGGAGAGGAGCTCAATGGGGCTCATCATTTCCAAACATCCTTAATTCAAGGGGAGATTCGCGGGGAGAAGACAGAAATTTCTCTTCTTATGATTCATGCGCAAGACCATTTAATGAATGCGATCACAATGAAGGATCTAGCAACAGAGATGGTAGATATGTATGAGCTAATAAAGTTACCCCAAGGTGTCAGTGTTTGAGCAATTTAGCTATGAATGTAGACGAAGACGATTTGAGTAACATGTTTTCTCCGGGATGTGCTCATAGCTAGGGCTCTTCCCGGTGTTATAACGCATAAACTGGTTGGAATCACTATATACATACCACTTATTTAAAGAGGAGGATTACTATGGAAAACAATACATTGAAACAAGGTATCAAAATTGTAACGATTGGTGGAGGATCAAGCTATACACCGGAATTAGTAGAAGGTTTTATTAAACGCTATGAGGAACTGCCTGTACGTGAATTATGGTTAGTAGACGTAGAAGAAGGAAAAGAAAAGTTAGAAATTGTAGGAAACCTTGCTAAGCGTATGATTGAAAAAGCAGGTCTAGATATCGAGGTACATTTAACGTTAAATCGAAGAGAGGCCTTGCCTAATGCAGACTTTGTTACAACTCAGTTTCGTGTAGGATTACTTGATGCTCGTGCGAAGGATGAAAGAATTCCTTTAAGCCATGGAGTATTAGGACAAGAGACAAATGGTCCAGGTGGACTATTTAAAGGATTACGCACAATTCCAGTTATCTTGGATATTGTAAAGGATATTAAGGAATTATGTCCAAATGCTTGGTTAATTAACTTCACAAACCCGGCTGGTATGGTAACAGAGGCTGTTCTTCGTTATACAGATCATAGGAAAATCGTTGGTTTATGTAATGTTCCGATTGGAATTGAAATGGGGATTGCAAAGCTGCTAGATGTGGAGCATTCCCGCATTCGTATTGATTTCGCCGGTCTAAACCATATGGTATACGGATTAGATGTGTATGTAGATGGAGTAAGTGTAAAAGATAAAGTGATTGAAATGCTATCAAATCCAGAAAACAGCAGCTTTGTTAAAAATGTAGAAGGACAAGGATGGGAACCGGAATTCATTCGAGCGCTCAACGCTTTAACTTGTCCATATCATTTGTACTACTACAAAAAAGATGAAATGCTTCAAAAAGAGCTGAAAAACTTTAAAGAGGGTACAACAAGAGCAGAAGTGGTCAAGCAGCTTGAGGATGAATTATTTGAGCTGTACAAAGATCCTAATTTGGCTGTGAAGCCGCCTCAATTAGAGCAACGCGGCGGGGCTTACTATAGCGATGCAGCTGTTCGTCTAATTTCTTCTATCTATAATGATAAACGTGATATTCAACCGGTTAATACGATTAATAACGGTGCGATTGCAAGCATTCCACATGACTCTGCTGTTGAGGTGAGCTGTGTAATTACAAAAGAAGGTCCAAAGCCAATCATTAGCGGAGATTTACCAGTTGCAGTCCGAGGACTCGTACAGCAAATCAAGTCCTTTGAACGTGTAGCTGCCGAAGCAGCTGTAACAGGCAGCTATGATACAGCTTTACTTGCTATGACAATTAACCCGCTTGTTCCTTCCGATAAGGTTGGTAAAAAAATCTTGGATGAAATGCTAGAAGCACATAAAGATTATTTACCACAATTTTTTGCAAAGGTTGAAGCATAATAGAGAGGCTGGTTCCGGTACGAATCAAATTGTACCAGGACCAGCCTTTTTGTACCACTGCAGGAAGGTATAAGTTTCCAGACAGTAGTTATCTTGTATTTAAACTTTCCGTTACATAACGGAAAAAGCATATGTTTAATTGTAAGCGTTTTTATAATAGAATGAAATCATCAAAAAAACACAATTTCATCTCAATTATTAAATAAATGGAGGAATCCTTATATGAATATTTTATTATGTTGTGCAGCAGGAATGTCGACTAGCTTATTAGTAACGAAAATGGAGAAAAGTGCAGAAGCGCAAGGGAAGTCGTATAAAATCTGGGCAGTTCCAGGGGATGTAGTGAAAAATCATATTGATAGTGCTGACGTGTTATTGCTAGGTCCGCAAGTGCGTTTCTTGCTGCCACAGCTGAAACAGCTAGGGCAACAGAAGGGGGTTCCAGTTGATGTAATTAATCCTGTTCACTATGGAATGTGCAATGGGGAAGAAGTAGTGAAGGTTGCAGAGCAATTAACAGCTAAAATAGAATAAGCGAGTTTGCTCATAGTTCAAAGGAGGAAAAGGTTGTGGGAAATTCAGAAGAAGTTGTCTTTCAAATTATCCTTCATGGGGGAAATGGTAAAAGCTCAGCAATGGAGGCTATTGCAGCAGCAAAGAAAGGGGATTTTGCAACTGCAAGAGAAAAGATTCAAGAGGCTGGCGAGGCATTAAATCAGGCTCATCATATACAAACTTCTTTAATTCAAGGTGAAATTAGAGGAGAAAAGAACGAGATTTCTCTTTTAATGGTTCATGCTCAAGACCATTTAATGAATGCGATTATGATAAAGGATTTAGCAATGGAATTTGTAGAGTTGTATGAGTATGTTACAACCTCTAAGGATCGGGTATAAATATAAATAGTCAGGAGATTGATTATGGTTGAAAAAACATTTACAGTGATTGAGGAGGCAGGGATTCACGCACGACCTGCAACTGTATTAGTGAGCCAGGCGAGTAAATGCGCATCTGAAATTACACTGGAGTACAACGGGAAAATAGTAAACTTGAAATCGATTATGGGTGTAATGGCTCTTGGGATTCCAGCAGGAGCGAAAGTAAAGATTTCTGCGGAAGGACAAGATGAGGCGGAAGCTCTTCTAAAGCTGGAAGAGGTATTGAAAAGCGCAAATTTAGTGGCATAAGGTATATAAACATAAAATGAGGCTGTGGAGAATTTTTTCACAGCCTCATTTCTACTTATTATATTCTAAATGAGCTTTTCAAGGAAACAATTTGGTTAAACACTATATGATCCTTCGATGTATGTTTAGGATCTACATTAAAGTAACCGTGACGGAAAAATTGGAATTTATCCTGAGGCTGTACATCCTTCATATTTTCCTCAATATAGCCTTGTAGAATTTCTAAGGAATTTGGATTTATATGATCAAGGAAGGTTTCACCTTCTTCTTGTTTTTGATCATCTAGAATAAGCGGCTCATATAAACGGAATTCAGCTGATATCGCTTTGGAAGCTTCAACCCAGTGAATCGTTCCTTTTACCTTACGTCCTGTAAAGCCGCTGCCGCTCTTTGTTTCCACATCATACGTACAGTGAAGTTCAATCACATTTCCATTTTCATCCTTCACAACATCATTGCATTTAATGAAGTATGCATGCTTTAGGCGTACTTCATTGCCAGGGAAGAGACGGAAATATTTTGCTGGCGGGTTTTCCATAAAGTCATCCTGCTCAATGTAAATTTCACGAGAGAACGGAATTTTTCTTATACCCATTTCAGGATTTTCTGGGTTAATTTCCGCATCGAGCCATTCCACTTCGCCTTCCGGATAGTTTGTAATAACAACCTTTAATGGTCGAACAATCCCCATCGTGCGCGGTGCTTTTAATTTTAAGTCTTCGCGGACAAAATGCTCCAGCATCTGCGAGTCAACTGTGCTGAATGCCTTTGCGACACCAATTTCACGGCAGAATGTACGAATAGCTTCCGGTGTGTAGCCTTTTCGGCGCAAGCCGGAAATTGTCGGCATACGTGGATCATCCCAGCCATCTACTATACCTTCATCTACCAATTGCTTTAGCTTTCGTTTGCTCATAACAGTGTTTGTGAGATTTAAGCGACCAAATTCAATTTGCTGCGGTTTGCTTTCTGTTTCACAATTCTCGATAATCCAATTGTATAAAGGACGTTGATCTTCAAACTCTGTTGTACAAATAGAGTGCGTAACATTCTCAATTGCATCCTCAAGAGGGTGGGCGAATGCGTACATTGGATAGATGCACCATGCATCGCCTGTATTATGGTGCGTTGCATGAGCAATACGGTAAATAACAGGGTCGCGCAGATTGATATTAGGTGAGGTCATGTCGATTTTAGCCCGTAATACCTTTTCGCCGTCCTTAAATTCCCCGTTGCGCATCTTGTTAAATAGGTCGAGATTTTCCTCGATAGAACGATTACGGAATGGACTTTCCTTGCCAGGCTGTGTAAGAGTACCACGGTATTCACGGATTTCCGCTGCTGATAGGTCATCCACATAAGCCAGTCCCTTTTTAATGAGAAGGACTGCGCGCTCATACATTTCTTCAAAATAGTCAGAAGCGAAGAATAAGCCGTCCCAGTCGTAGCCGAGCCATGTTACGTCTTCCTTAATGGAGTTTACATATTCGACATCTTCCTTTAAAGGATTCGTATCATCGAATCGTAAATTTGTTTTTCCTTTAAATTCATCTGCCAGTTCAAAGTTTAATACAATCGATTTTGCATGACCAATATGCAAGTAGCCGTTTGGCTCTGGCGGGAAGCGGGTAATAACATAATCGCGCTTACCTGTTTCTAGATCTTCTTTTACAATATTTCGAATGAAGTTAGACGTGTTATGCTCCATCTTTTAAACCTCCTTGTAGCACAATTTGTTTCGAACGATTTGAAAGCCTTGTTTTTTACGTATTCACAAGTGCTGTTCTCGTCAATATTTTCAGGAACTGAATATATTATAATAATAAATTCCCAAAAAAACTATTATACACCTGTTCTTCGTCGTTGATTGTTTGGTTTTTTCGTCTGCTGGCTTTTCATTGCTTTTGTATTTTTGACAAGACCATTGTCTGTTTTACCAGCTGTCTGTCCTTGCTTCTTGTTAGCGAGCATCTGTTTCATCGCTTCTTGAAGACTGACTTTCTTTGGAACTGCTTGCTCATTATTTTCTAAATTAGACATGGAAATAAGTCTCCTTCGTAAATTGTGTCAGTATCTATCATATACTGAAAAGAATCGGAATAAAAGAAAGTGTTGCTGTATTTTCATTCTAAGTAAATTTGCTTCGTGTAAAAGTATTACAAGTACCCTGTTTAGTCTATCTCTTATAAAAGAGGATTATTTATATGCAATAAGTGCAGCTCACGAACATTCAGATTTATAAGGAAAATAGGGGGGAGCGCATGGGAGGATACGCGAGTCTTTTACAAGCATTTTTACCGGTTCATGCAAGCTTGCTTATGGATGGCGATCATGCAGTTATCTATGAGGCCGACATAGAGGGTGACGGAGCAAATGAAATAACTGGTGCCTACAGATGGTATGGGGAGATCTATCTCTTAACCCTGAAGCAGTTTAACCAGGGGTGGAGGGTAATTGCTCATATACGAGGACGCGGCTATGATATTTCCTATTTATATGTAGCTCCTGTTACAGGAAGAGGGCTGGTGAATATTATTGCAGGCTGGCAGGTAAGGGAGACTTGGTCAGAGCTTTCCATATATGAGTGGACGCAGAACGGAGTACGAGAAATTACAAGGCCGGGGATCTATTTTAGCGGGATAGAGGTTGAGGATATGCCGGTCCTAGATGGACAATATGAAATTGCCTTGTGGCTGCGTGAAAATGAAGAGATGTATCAGCTTGGGGTATACAGGTGGAGAAATAACAGTTTAGAGCCTGCAGCGGATCTGTATCCATACTACCGAAAAAAGGTTGCAAGATACTATCAGGAAAAGATGAAAGAGATTCCGAATCAAGCCCTCCTATCAACCGGTACTGCTACAAGCTTAACTGCTCCTCCTATGCTTAAAGGAGAATGGCCGCAGCTAAGGGAAGAACTATCGAACATGAGGGCGGCCTACTTATACCGTGCTTCCATTCAAACACTACAAGGTGAGAAATGGGGATATATCGATGGCGGGGGACGGTTTATTTTGCCGCCGCAATACGATGATGCGCTTCGTTTTCAAGCAAATGGCTTGGCCGTTGTGAGAGTCGGGAGGGTATTCGGGGTAATTGATGCATCTGGAGCATTCGTTGTAAAACCTAGATACGGAACCATTTCGGAATTTTCAGAAGGACGTGCCGCTGTTACAGATAACCGTGGATTTCATGTTATTGATGAGAAAGGAAATGTACTAACGAGCAAGCCCTACAGCTATATTGGGACATACAAAGAAGGGCGTGCTATATACGCTGATACAAACCAACAGGGTAAATATTTATACGGTTATTTAGACGAACAGGGCAGGGAGGTTATTCCTCTTTCGTATGAATTAGCTAGGGACTTTAAGGGTGGAAAAGCTGTTGTACAAATAAGTGATTCTCAATTTGCATTGGTTGATAGAAGCGGAACAATTGTCCATACTTATCCGTATGCCTTTGTTGGAGATATCGGGGAAGGTTTATTAGCCTTTCAAGAGAAGTCAGATAGTCGGTATGGGTTTATAGATGAAACCGGACATGTTGTGATTGAACCGAAATATACAGGAGCACAGACGTTTCAAGAAGGAAGAGCTGTCGTGAATACAGCGGAGAATTACATGAACGCATTTGGACTTATTGATAGGAATGGTCGATTGATCATTAAGCCTGCGTATAATGATATTCTGCCTCTTGGAGAAGGTAGGCTTGCGGTAGGGAAGGCACTTGATAAAAAACAACCTTTTATCGGATCACGCTATGCTATCACAGATACAAGCGGTTTGTTTTTAACGGATTTTGTGTATTATGATGTAGGCAATTATGAGAAGGGGTTAGCTTCTGTAGATGATGGCAGGAATACCTTTTTTATCGGTAAGAATGGAAAAGCTGAGACGGGTCTACCAATTGTGCATGGAAACGGGACGGTTCGCATCGTTGGAAATCTGATTGAAGCAAATGTAGATAATCGTTTATCATATCGAAACAGATTTGGGGATGTCGTATGGCAGCAAAATCGAACGATACGTTTAAATAATTTGTATACAGTGAGGGAAGAAAAATATAAACCGAACCGTCATTATCTTGTATATTATCCGAGAATAGAAGGCATGGAGAATAAAGCTGCACAAGAAGAAGTAAATCAGGAGTTGAAGCGCCTTTCCCAGGTGAAACCGATTGATAGCACTGCGCAGCAATATAGCTATACAGGGGACTTTTCATTGTCGCTTTTCCAGAAGCATTTACTTGTATTAGAGCTGAACGGATATAAATTTCCATTTGGAGCAGCTCACGGTATGCCAACGAAGGTATACGTCCACATAGATGTACGAGATGGGACGATTTATCAGCTTGAAGACCTATTTATAAAGGACAGTAATTATGAGAAAGTATTAAGTGACATCATCAAACAACAAATTGAAACAGAAAATCAATATTCGTATGTATTTCCTGATGCGTATAAGGGAATACAAGCAGATCAGCCATTCTATGTAACAGATAAGGCATTATATATTTATTTCAAACCGTATGAAATTGCTCCCTTTGTAGCAGGTTTTCCAACGTTCACGATCCCTTATATTAGAATAAGAGATATTCTTCATACACAAGGGAAGTTTTGGAGAGCATTTCATTGAAATGATACGGATCTGTTCCTTATATGATGAATATGAAAAGCTATGATTTAGCGTACACCTATCATTTCCAATTCAAAATTGTAAACATTATATTTGCATATTTCTCTGCGCAAAGTATAATTGATAATCAATAGTAATAGAGAGGTAGAACAAATGAAACCATATATTCAGAAGCAAATGCAAGCATTTCAGGAGCAAAATCGAAATAGAGGGCGTTTATTAATTAGCTGCCCTGACCAACCAGGGATTGTGGCAACGGTATCTCGATTCCTATTCGAATATAATGCTAATATTATTGAATCCAGTCAGTATTCTACAAATCCAGAGGGCGGTATATTTTTCATGCGTGTTGAATTTGAGTGCCCAGGATTAAGCCAAAAAGCAAAAGAGATAGAGCAAGCTTTCGAAGAGATTGCTGAGCAGTTTTCTATGAAATGGAAGCTATCCTATGTACATGATTTAAAACGCACAGCGATTTTTGTTTCAAAAGAATTGCATTGCTTATTAGAATTGCTTTGGGAATGGCAAAGCGGAGGTTTATTAACAGATATCGCTCTTATCGTCAGCAACCATGAGGATGCCCGCGAAACAGCAGAGTCATTTGGCATTCCTTTTTGCCATGTTCCTGCAAACAAGGAAAATCGTGCAGAGGCAGAAGCACAGCAACTGCGATTGCTAGAGGAGTATAAGATTGATGTAATTATTTTAGCGCGTTATATGCAAATTCTAACTCCTAATTTTGTAGCTGCACATCCGAATCGAATTATCAATATTCATCACTCGTTTCTTCCGGCCTTTATTGGCGCGAGACCTTATGAGCGTGCACATGAGCGTGGGGTAAAGCTAATTGGGGCTACATCTCATTATGTAACGAACGATTTAGATGAAGGACCAATTATTGAGCAGGGGGTAGAGCGAGTGCGTCATCACCACAATGTGGAGGCGCTTAAAAAAATCGGTCGTTCTATCGAGCGTAGCGTATTGGCGCGTGCTGTGAAATGGCATTTAGAAGACCGTGTAATCGTTGATCGAAATAAAACAATCGTATTCTAATACTAGGAAAAACGCCCGGCTTTGTCATAGGCCGGGCGTTTTTCCTTACACTTTAAACTTTGATAGTTTATGCTGAAGATTTTGTGCTGTATTAGCAAGTGTTGCCGAATTGGGATTCCGTTTATATTAAAAGACCTTTGTAGTCCAGGATTCACAATTCCAAATATCTGTAGTCACATCGCGGTAAAATTCCGGTTCGTGGCTGATGAGAAGAATGCTGCCCTTATACTCTTTTAAGGCACGTTTTAGTTCTTCCTTTGCATCTACGTCTAAGTGGTTTGTCGGCTCATCGAGTACAAGAAGGTTTGTCTCCTTGTTGACAAGCTTACAAAGGCGTACCTTTGCCTTTTCTCCACCGCTTAGCACTGCTACCTTACTTTCGATATGCTTTGTTGTTAATCCGCATTTCGCGAGGGCGGCGCGTACCTCGTATTGATTAAAGGAAGGGAACTCGTTCCATACCTCTTCAATACATGTATTATAGTTTGCTTCCTTGATTTCCTGTTCAAAATAGCCGATATGCAGGTGCTCACCTAATTGAACAGAACCAGAAACTGGCTGAAGTTCACCAAGAATGCTTCTGAGAAGCGTTGTTTTCCCGATCCCGTTTGCTCCGACAAGGGCGATTTTTTGTCCGCGTTCCATCCGCAGGTTTAACGGTTTAGAAAGAGGGCTGTCATAGCCAATAACTAGATCCTTTGTTTCAAAAATTAGCTTTCCGGAAGTGCGAGCAGGCTTAAAATGAAATTCTGGCTTTGGTTTTTCCTGTGCAAGCTCAATAACCTCCATTTTATCCAGCTTTTTTTGGCGAGACATCGCCATATTACGGGTAGAAACGCGTGCTTTGTTGCGAGCTACGAAATCCTTCAGATCTGCAATCTCTTGTTGTTGCTTTTTATAAGCTGATTCAAGCTGCTGTTTCTTTACTTCGTATACTTGCATGAAGTTATCATAATCACCGACATATCGATTTAACTCTTGATTTTCCATGTGATAAATTAAGTTGATTACATTATTTAAGAATGGGATATCGTGGGATATTAAAATAAAGGCATTTTCGTATTCCTGTAAATAACGCTTCAACCATTCGATATGCTGCTCATCAAGATAGTTTGTCGGCTCATCCAGTAAGAGAATTTCGGGTTTTTCAAGAAGAAGCTTAGCAAGAAGAACCTTTGTACGCTGACCGCCGCTCAAATCCTGAACATCTCGATCAAGACCGACATCATCAAGTCCAAGTCCGCGGGCCACCTCTTCAACCTTAGAATCAATTACATAGAAATCATTGTTAGTTAACATATCTTGAATAACTCCAACGTCTTCAAGCATTTGTTCTAGCTCTTCCGGAGTTGCTTCCGCCATCTTGACGTAAAATTCATTCATTTGCGCTTCCATATCAAATAAATATTGAAATGCGCTCCGTAATGCATCGCGAATCGTCATACCACGCTGCAGCACTGCATGCTGATCCAAGTAGCCAACACGTACGTTTTTCGACCATTCAACCTTTCCTTCATCGGGCTGAAGCTTGCCTGTAATGATATTCATAAATGTTGATTTTCCTTCACCATTCGCACCGATGAGCCCAATATGCTCTCCTTTGAGCAATCGAAAGGAGACGTTATTAAAAATAGCACGATCACCGAAGCCGTGGCTTAAATCTTTTACTGTTAAAATACTCATAGCTATGCACCTTATCCTAAATGTATTTGAAATGTTTCCTTTTAAAATCAGTTTTTATTCATACATAGTTGATTATAGCGGAGTTAGGAAGGACAGAAAAGAGGATTAACATGTAAAAGCGCCTTAATATTGTAAATGCTGATGAAACATCGACTGGTGCGCAGGAGGTTTCTCAGGTAACAATGAAGCAATCTGAGAACATTGCAGTCATTGATAAGCTGGCTGAGGATTTAGGGACATGTGCCTGCGAATTAAAACGGAACATTGAACAGTTTACTAGCTAAGATAAAAGATGGAGCAGTTACACAAGCTGCTCCTATGTCTTATATATTAAACAATTTATAAATTTCCAGCTAGAAGTCATCCGAAACAGTCAGAACTTTTAGGAATACAGTGTAAGTGCAATCACGACGCTGTATTCGCCCAAGGGCAGGGCGGGGGGGTGTCTATATGCTAAAGACCTCTATCTATCGAGGCAAAAGGCGCCTCAGTATGCGAGGAACTGTCTTCCTCAGAAGCGGGGCGACCGTGCGCTTTTCCTATCCGAATCGTTTTGCACCGATAAACCTTTCTTTCCAATTACCCGCAAATTGGACAACAGATACCTTTCCTTCCCTACGAGAGGTGTGGAGCATGCGACCTTGTCCAATATAGATAGCTACATGCCCAATCTTTTCTATCCCTTGTCTGTTCATACGCCGTGGTGTTGTAAAAAATAACAGGTCTCCCTTTTGTATATTAGAGTAGGGAACGTTGACACCAGCTCGATACTGCTGCCGTGAGTTTCTTGGAAGAGTGACACCGTGTCGTTTGAAAATGTGCTGCATAAAGGAACTGCAGTCAAAGGTGTTAGTTTGATACGGTGACGAATTAAATACATATGGTGTTCCTAAGTATTTCATCCCTGTTTTAATAATATTGTCTGAAAGCACGCCAAATCTCCTCTTTTTAAAGAATTCTTCTTTCTATATTAATGCAGAAAGAGAGGAGTTGGATTGGACAAGGGTCTTATAAAATGAAAATAAGGCGCCCTTTTGATTAAGAGAGTAGGACCCCTGAGACTGTTGTCTCGTGCTTGTTTAGGAGAATGAGTGGGTTATGGTTCGTCTGAGTGACGTGATAGAAGGGTAACAAGGTGAGAGAATCGCGAGGGAATATCAAGAGGGGGTACTCAAAGTAGTCCCCCCTCTTTCGCTTTAAGAAAGTATAAGTTTCCCGATCGAAGTTAATTCGACATCATGGAAAATTTTAGGGATGAAGTGTAAGTGCAACTACGCTTCTGTGCTCGCTTATGGTGTTACATCATTAAATAGACACGGGTTTCGTAAGGTCTTAGGGTGAGACGCTTAGGCAGAGCTTTATCCACAACTACATAGTTATTCATAACAAGTTCTGAAACAGAATGACTGAAACGATTCGGGACTTTAAAACTAGTTTCTGCTTCGCTAAAGTTGCAAATGATTAGGGCTTTTTGGTTTCCTAATGTGCGAGTGTATACGAATAGCTTCGGATGATTTGGCAATAACAATTCATAAGTGCCATATACAAACACTGGGTTTTCTTTTCGCAAATGAATCAAGCTTTTATAAAAATGTAAAATAGAGTCAGGATCCTTTAATTGTTCTGTTACGTTAATTTCTTTATAATTTTGATTTACACCTAACCAAGTTTGGCCCGCGGTTGTAAATCCTCCCATGTTGGTTGCATCCCATTGCATCGGAGTACGGGAATTATCTCGACCTTGTTTCCAAACGACTTCCATAATCTCCTCATGGGAACGGCCTTTTGCCGTTTCAACCTTATAGTAGTTAATCATACCGACATCATTGTATTCGTTAATAGACGGAAACTGGACATTCGTCATCCCAATTTCCTGGCCCTGATAAATAAATGGTGTGCCCTTCATGAGAAAATATAAAGCGCCTAGCATTTTGGCACTCTCTTTCCAATACTCCTGATCATTTCCCCAGCTTGAAACCCTGCGTGGCTGATCATGGTTTTCGATGAAGAGGGCGTTCCAACCTCTACCTTCTAAACCAGTTTGCCATTTGGTTAATGCTTTTTTTAATGCACGTACGTCGACAAGATCTTCTGAATCCTTATCCCAAAGACCTAGAAATTCAAACTGAAAAACCATATTGAAATGGCCATTTTCTTCACCAACCCATTTTTCGGCATCATCAATCCCTACACCATTTGCTTCTCCAACAGTCATAACATCGTAGTTCTTGATTGTTTTTTGGGAAAGTTCTGTTAGCCATGTATCAATCCCCTCAACATTCATCATATAAGGAAAGCAGGGAACGTAATCTAAGTTATTTGGGTTCGGCATATCCGGGAAGCCTGGCTCCTTTTTAATATGGGAAATTGCATCAACACGGAAACCATCAATCCCTTTTTCCAGCCACCAATTGACCATATCATGTAAAGCATTTCTTACTTCAGAGTTCTCCCAATTTAGGTCAGGCTGTCGTTCGGAGAAGATGTGCATAAAATATTGTTCTGTTTCTTCATCATACTTCCAAGCAGAACCACTGAAAATAGATTCCCAGTTGTTTGGTTCCTTGCCGTTTTTGCCATCCCTCCAGATATACCAATCACGCTTTGGATTATCTTTAGAGGAGCGAGATTCAATAAACCAAGGGTGTTCATCGCTTGTATGATTGATGACCAAATCAAGAATCAATCGCATTCCGCGTTGATGAACTTCTTCTAGCAGTTCATCAAAGTCCGCTAGCGTACCGAATTCCTCCATAATGTCCTGATAATCTGAAATATCATAGCCATTATCGTCATTTGGAGACTTATACATAGGACATATCCAAATAACATCAATTCCTAATTCTTTTAAGTAATCTAATTTTGAAAGAATTCCCTTGAGATCCCCAATTCCATCCCCATTACTATCCATAAAGCTTCGAGGATAAATCTGATATACGACACTTTCCTTCCACCATTTTTTCTCCATATTTCTTCTCCTTTCTCTTCTAAAAATAAATAGTTGGCGTTCTTAGCTTCTCCTGAAAGCCTGTTCCACAATTGGGACTTTGGCATTTTTGCTTGTAGGACTCTTTTTGGATATTTGACATAATCGCTGTATAAAGGGAAAATTGCATTGCTCTTTGATTGAGTGTACTGCATTATTTTGGTATCGCTTTCAAAACGAGGTATAAAAAAATATTTTAAACGTTATTAAAAAATAAACTTAGATAAGAGCTTCTTTTATTTAACACTGTAAGAAAGTATAAATTGTCAGCTAGAAGTCAATTCGACGTAGTCGGAAATTTTAGGAATACAATAGAAGTGCAACTACGTCTCTGTCTTCGCCTAAGGGCAGGGCTCGCCAATCAGCGAGTTTTCTTTATCCCGTTCCTTTTTTCTTAATTCAAACCTAATTTTATTATATTGTGGTATCGGTTTCAATGGTTTTGTCGTCTTATTTTAAAACAAACTGAAGGTTTCTGTATGAAGGCTATTTATGCATTTATCCATTTTTAGATGTGTATATCAAAAAAAATGCTGTTAAAAAGCCTTGAGAAGCTAACCTTATATCAAAAGCGCTTCCTTGGGGTTGAAAGTATCTTTAATAGTAGGAGGGATATTTGATGACCTTATATTAGGAAAACGATTCCATGTAGCGCCCATTTAGGATGGGCACAAAATTTATCATTTTGTATATTATTTAGTATGAACGTTGCATCAATACAGGATGAGAATAAACTCATCATCCTTACAAACAATACAGTTGTATTATGCAATGTAGAGACATGGGGGATTGGGCATGGTATCCATACAGGATGTTTTCGCAGCGCGGAAGAAAATGAAGGGAATTGTTCACGAAACTCCTTTAGATTATTCCCGTACATTCAGTGAATTTACAAACAATGAGGTGTATCTAAAGCTAGAAAATTTACAGAAAACAGGATCGTTTAAGGTGAGAGGTTCCTACAATAAGATTATGTCCTTGTCAGAGGCTGAGCTTAGAAAAGGGGTCATTGCTGCTTCTGCGGGTAACCATGCCCAAGGTGTAGCGTACTCAAGCAGCATGCTGCAAATTCCGTGTACAATTGTGATGCCAAAAGGTGCACCGCTTAGTAAGATTGCAGCAACAAAAGGATACGGCGCAAAGGTAGAACTGCAGGGGAATGTCTTTGATGAGGCACTCGCCTATGCGCTCCAGCTTAAAGAGAGAACAGGAGCAACGTTTGTACATGCATTCGATGATGCGGCAATTATTGCAGGACAAGGGACAGTCGGCCTAGAAATACTAGAGGGGATACCCGATGTTGAAGTTATTCTGTGTCCAGCTGGAGGAGGGGGGCTTCTTGCGGGTGTAGCATTAGCCATTAAAGAGCAGAAGCCTTCTGTGAAGGTATACGGTGTGCAAGTCATAGCCTGTCCAAGTATAAAAAAATCATGGGATGAAAAGCAAGTCACAACAGTTGATGCACTTCCGACAATGGCAGATGGCATTGCTGTCAGAAGACCGGGGGAATTAACCTTTCAATTGATTCAAAAATATGTAGATGATATTGTTACCGTTGATGAAATGGAGATCGCCCGTACGATGCTAATGGTGTTAGAGCGCAGCAAGCTTCTTGTAGAAGGGTCTGGTGCTAGTGCGCTTGCAGCGCTTCTATACAAAAAGCTTCCGATTGAGGGGAAAAAAATTGCTGTGATCCTAAGTGGCGGTAACGTAGATGTGAATGTTATCGCTCGCATTATCGAGCGCGGCATGGTAGAAGCTGGCCGCTTTGTCCATTTTTCTACTACCTTGCCTGATAAGCCGGGACAATTGCAAAGGGTGCTGCAAATTATCGCGGAGGCTGGAGCAAACGTATTGAATGTTCAACATGAGCGTATTGGCATGAAGGTATTCCCTGGTTACGCAGAGCTGCATCTTTCACTTGAGACAAAGGATCAGGCTCATATTGATCAGGTTTTTGAAAAGCTGCAGCAAAAGGGCTATTGTATACAAATGATCGAATAAATGAATTAGAACAACATCTTACTCAGGAAGCCGCCAGCAGCGGCTTCTGTGTTTGGAAACATAAAGAAGCTGGAGGGCTTTAATATCTCTAGCTAAATTTGTAATTAACAGTTCAGCTGCACATAACTTCTTTGCGTTCTGGAATTCGTATTAACATAGTGAAATGAATACATACATATGGAGGGGACAATAGATGAAACAACTCGAACAAATGCTTGAAAAATATGCTGATTTGGCAGTACGTATCGGAGTAAACATTCAACAAGGACAAACGCTTGTCGTAAATGCTCCGCTTCCAGCAGCGGAGTTTGTACGTAAAATTGTTACAAAGGCATATGAAGCAGGCGCCAAAAATGTACATGTAGAATTCCAAGATGAAAATATCACACGCATTAAATATGAAAAGGCACCAGATGAAGCCTTCACAGAATATCCGATGTGGAGAGCTAAGGGTATGGAGGAAATGGCGGAAAATGGAGCTGCATTTTTGTCTATTTATTCTCCGAACCCTGAGCTTTTAAAAGGAATTAATCCGCAGCGTATTTCCATGTGGAATAAAACAGCTGGTACAGCGCTGAAAAAATATCGCAGCTATATGATGGCAGATCAAGCACGCTGGTCATTGATTTCAGTTCCAACAGCAGAGTGGGCAGCAAAAGTGTTTTCTGATGTGGAGGAAGCAGAAGCCATAGAGAAGCTATGGGATGCTATTTTTAAAATTGTCCGTATTGATCAAGAAAATCCGATTGCGGCATGGCATGCACATAATGAAACATTAAAGCAAAAGGTAACGTACCTAAATGACAAGCAGTATGTGCAGCTTATGTATGAAGCGCAAGGGACGAGTCTTACTGTAAACCTGCCGGAGAATCATGTATGGCAGGGTGGGGGTTCTGTAGACCAAGGCGGTATACGATTTAATCCAAATATGCCGACGGAGGAAGTATACACAATGCCGCATAAGGATGGCGTAAACGGTACAGTGCGCAGCACGAAACCGTTGAATTATGGCGGTAACGTAATTAATAACTTTACGCTAACATTTAAAGATGGAGTTGTCGTGGATTTTACAGCAGAAACAGGCTATGAAACACTAGAGCAGCTGTTAAATATGGATGAAGGTTCACGCCGGCTTGGAGAAGTAGCGCTTGTTCCACATCGTTCCCCGATTTCTAATTCTGGATTGACGTTTTATAATACGCTATTTGATGAGAATGCATCAAATCATCTTGCGTTGGGCGAAGCATATCCAGTTAATCTGCAAAATGGAACAGCAATGACACCAGAGGAGCTGTCGGAGCGCGGTGCAAACAAAAGCCTTGTGCACGAAGATTTTATGATTGGATCAGCTGATATGAATATCTACGGTGTAACAAAAGATGGAAAGCGTGAACCGATTTTTAAAAACGGCAACTGGGCATTTTAAGATAAAGAAGAGCAACGAGTATTTGGCTCGTTGCTTTTCTTTATGAGAATGAAGCTTAAGAAAAATAATTCGTCTTAATACTGCATACTGCTGATGTCATTGCTTTAGGCGGAAAGCATCACTTTTGTGTATAAGCTCTATATTTGATGCTTTGAGGTAATTCTTGTTTATAGAACAACATTTTCTATAGGTTATACTGTAGGAAAATATACAATTCCAGCTTGAAGTCATTTGACGCAGTCGGAAATTGTCGAAATACAGTGTAAGGCAACTACATCTCTGTTTCTGCCAATGATGAGCTTTCTTTAGTTTTTGTAGTCCTTTTTTGCTTGTAATAATGAACATTTTCTAAAAAGAAAACGTTTTTGTTAAGGAATTATCGAAAATTTGACCCGTTTAGGAAAATTTTAACGAATAAAAGTTCAAAAAAGCTATTGAAAAGACCAAGTTGTTTGGATTATAATAAGCCTATGTTAAAAAATATGACACGGAAATGAGAGGGAGAGTAACATGAGTCAAATTTCTCAAGCAAATAGCGGTACACTTACTCTTGAAAAAATTAAAGAAATCGTAGAGCAAAAAAATGTGGAGCTTCTTCACTTACAATTTGTAGATATCGAAGGTATTTTAAAGCACGTAACAGTTACATCTGCACAATTAGAAGATGTTGTAGAAGGCAAAATGATGTTTGACGGTTCTTCTATTACTGGATTTTCTCCAATCAACAAATCTGACTTATATCTGCAACCAGATTTAAATACATTCGCTGTTCTTCCTTGGACAGTAGAAGAAGGCTATTCTGAAGCACGTTTCCTTTGCAGCGCAGCTAACCCAGATGGCACTCCTTATGAAGGCGACACTCGTAACGTATTGAAAAAAGTAGTAGAACAAGCAGGTGAACAAGGCTACACAATTTCTGTAGGTCCTGAGCTTGAGTTCTTCTTATTCAAAACAGACGACAACGGTAACCCAACAATGGCTTTACATGATAACGCTGGATACTTCGAGCCATCTCCAAAAGACTTTGGCGAGCGCGTTCGTTTAGAAATCTACCGTGCATTAAAAGCAATGGGCTTCACAATCGAAGCGTCTCACCATGAAGTAGCTGAAGGTCAACATGAAATCAACTTCAAGTATGCAGATGCTTTAGGTGCTGCAGACAGCTCTACAACTTACAAATGGGTTGTAAAAACAATTGCAGCGAAATATGGTCTTCATGCAACATTTATGCCAAAACCAGTTTTCGGTATTAACGGTTCTGGAATGCACGTAAACATGTCCTTCTTCAAAGATGGCCAAAATGTATTCTTCGATCCAGCTGATTCTCGCCAGCTTTCTCAAACTGCATACCAATTTATCGCTGGTCTAATCGCAAACGTAAAGAGCTTTACAGCGGTTACAAACCCTCTAGTAAACTCTTATAAGCGTCTTGTGCCTGGCTACGAAGCACCTTGCTACATCGCATGGTCTGCATCTAACCGTTCTGCATTGATCCGTATCCCTGCAAAACGTGGTCTTGCTACACGCGTTGAGCTTCGTTGTCCAGATCCATCTGCGAACCCATACCTAACATTTGCGGTAATCGCAGCAGCAGGTTTAGATGGCGTAGAGAAAGGCCTAACTGCTCCAGCTCCAGTTGACGAAGATATCTTCCACATGACTGATGCAGTTCGTGCTGAATACGGCATCGACAACCTTCCTGGCAGCTTAGAAACAGCTGTAGCTGAGCTAGAGAACGGTACAATCGGCCGCGCTACATTAGGCGAGCACGTATTTAACGAATACGTTGCATTGAAAAAAGGTGAGTGGGATAGCTATCGTACAGCTGTACACACTTGGGAAATCGAAAAATATCACGCGAAATTCTAATATAAATAAAAAGCCCTCAGTTTTTAAAACTGAGGGCTTTTTGACACTTTAAGAAAATATAAATCTCTAGCCAGAAGACAATTCGACGTAGTGAGAATTTTAGGAATAAAGTATAAGTGCAGCTACGCCTCTGTCTTCGCCCGAAGGCAGGGCTCGATTATGAACGAATAGCCTGGGAGCTGTAGGCAGTTTGTTCGTTCATAGATATAAAAAGTATATGAATAGGATATGTCGCTCATGTCTATAATTAAATAAATGTAATAAAATGATACTTGTATGTATTAAGTGTTTTTACAAAGCAGCAATAGTAGAGATAAAATGTAATGGAGGAAAATAAGTAACATTTGCAGGAAACAGATAGATAAGACTTTGAAACTGCAAGGGAGGCGAAACAATGGATATATTCTTAATTATGGCGGAAGAACGCATTCGACAGTCAATACAAAATGGTGATTTTGAGAATTTGCCTGGTGAGGGTAAGCCGTTAAAACTCGATGACTTATCTGGTGTGCCAGAAGACTTACGAATGGGATATAAGATTTTAAAGAATGCTGGAATGGTTCCAGAGGAGGTTCAGCTTAAAAAGGATATGCTGAAGCTTGAAGATTTGCTTGCCTGCTGCATAGATGAACAGGAACGAACTTCAGTGCAAAGCAAGTTAACGGAGAAGGAAATTCGTTTCAATCAATTAATGGAAAAGCGAAAGATGCGAAGTACAGGTGCGTTTGGTATGTACCGGGAGAGGCTGCTTCGGAAGTTTCGGTAAGGAGAGCAGGATTTCTGCTCTCCTTTTGTGGATAGGAAGATCAACATGTCTATTCCTTAATGCCTATTACGCGAATTCTTTTGTAATCAGCAATCCATTTTCCATCATGAAACAAGCTCTTGCCAAGATTCTCTTGAACTGCCATAATCATCTGTTCTCTTACATCCTCAGGCACTCCGATAAAAAGTCCACTTCCAAACATATGCAGCCAATTCCGGATTCCATCCTTCCCCTCTAAAGGTGTCGGTCTATAAAAGTATTGAATATAAGCGACGGTAAAACCTACCTCCTCCATGAGAGCTGCATATTCACCAGTGCTCGGAAAATACCAAGGAAACTGTGCCATGTCGTATTCTAATTCATAAGCTGCATATTGATTGATCACTTCATCTGTAATCATTTTAATATTACCTTTACCGCCAAATTCCGCAATAAATCGGCCTCCTTGCTTCAGACTCTGATATATGCTGTGCAGAGCTTGCCTTTGCGGCTTAATCCAGTGAAGTGCCGCATTGGAGAATACCGCGTCAAACTCCTCGTGATAATCTAGCGCAGTTGCATCATGAACAGCAAACTGTATCTGTGGATATTTATGCTGTGCTTGCTGGATCATATTCTCTGATGCATCAATTCCTATCACTTGGGCTCCAAGCTCGTGAATTTTATTTGCCAAATCTCCTGTACCACAGCCAACATCCAAAATGTGTTCAGCTTCTCTTGGAGCTAATGCAGTAATTAAGTCCTGACCGAATCTTGAAACGAAGGAGTGGTTTGTGTCATACATTGTAGCGTTCCATGCATCTTGCCCAGCATGCTTCATTTTTTATTCCCCCTTAGTATCTGTGGTTTACAAATCATGTAGTGTTTGTAATTGTATTGTACAAAAACGGATATATAATGAAAATTAACAAAAGAAAGGGATTTTGATAACGCATCGTTATCACGGGGGGATGATTTTGGAGATTAAGTGGTTAAAAACATTTATCGTTGCAGCTAAATACGAGAATTTTAGGAAGACGTCTGAAGAGCTTTTTTTAACGCAGCCTGCTGTCACAAAGCATATCAAACGTCTTGAGGAGGAGCTCCATGTTGAGTTGTTTGAGAGAACAAAGAAAAAATCAGTTTTAACTGCTGCTGGCTATCAGTTTCTTCCATACGCAAGGAGCATCGTAGATAAATACGAGGAAGGTCGAACCAGTCTCGAGTCATGGAGGCAGGGCTATAAGCGGAGGTTAGTAATTGCAGCGGCACCGCAAATTGCATCCTCTATGTTTCCGTCGTTACTAAGGACCTTTATGGATGAAAATCCTGATATAGACGTAGTGGTTCAGATAACTTCTTCTTTTCAGGTAGGAGAGGAGGTTAGCTTAGGCAGGGCGGATTTGGGCTTAACGCGAGTGGAAGCAATGCAAACAAATATATATAGCGAGGTTGTACATGAGGAACCGGTTGTTTTGGTAGGTCCTTATAATGAGTATTGTCTTGAAGAACATATGGCACTTAGTACATACAGAGTCATTACGGATAATCATCCGGATTATTGGGATTATCTTTTACGGCAAATTAAAAGCTATTATCCGAATGTGAGAACGATGGCTGTAAATCAAGTGGAGATTACAAAGCGTTTTATTGAACAGGGGCTTGGTGTATCTTATTTACCAGTAACGATGGTTAGAGATGAAGTGCAAAATAGCAGACTGAGAGAGATAAGGAGAGAGCAGGTTATAGCGCCGAAATCGAAAACATATCTGTTGCAAAAGACAAAAACAGAGGAGGCGGAAGTCTTTAGGGTATTTTTGAAAGAGGTGCTTACTAAATTTTAATTGGAGAGAACATAAACAAAAAAGCAGGTCATGTTACAGGAAGCTAGCTATAACATGACCTGCTTTTTTACAATGCAGGAAAGCATAAATTTTCAGCTAGGAGTCATTCGACGTAGTCGAAAATTTTAGGGCTACAGTGTCAGGGCAGTTTCGCCTCTGTCTTCGCCCAAGGGCAGGGCTCGCCAATTGACGAATTTTCTTTACAACTTTACAATTGTTCTTCCACGCATTTCAGCTTTTAAAATTGAGGAAAGTACCTGAGGCAGTTCATCCAATGTAACTTCTTGAGCAATGTAATTTAGAAGTGCCTCTGGCTTCAAATCGGTTGCCATACGTTCCCAGAGCGTTTTACGCAGCTCCATTGGGCAGTACACTGAATCAATGCCGAGCAAGTTTACTCCGCGCAAAATAAAAGGATATACAGTTGTCGGTACATCTCCGCCACCTGTTAAGCCGCTTACTGCAACTGAGCCCCCATATTGCAACATGATTAATATGGAAGCAAGTGCTTTGCCTCCGACAGGGTCAATTGCAGCTGCCCACCTTTGCTTCCCGAGCACTGGAATTGGGTCAATCGAAAAATCCTCACGAGAAAGTATGTCAGCAGCCCCGATTGCTCGCAAGTACTCATGCTCAGATGCCTTGCCTGTGCTGGCAACAACGTGATAGCCGCGTTTTGCGAGCATTGCGACAGCTGTGCTTCCAACCCCGCCTGTTGCACCTGTTACGAGCACAGGTCCCTTTTCTGGTGTAAGTCCGTTTTCTTCTAAACGATGGATGGATAGGGCTGCTGTAAAGCCGGCAGTTCCAAATACCATTGCTTCTTTTAACGTTAATCCTTTCGGAAGCGGGACAATCCAGTCACTTGGAACCCGTGCATACTCGCTAAAACCGCCAAAATGGGATACCCCAAGCTCATAGCTTGTCACAATAACCTCATCTCCTGCCTGAAAGCGGGAATCATTTGATTCTGTTACTGTACCAGCAAGGTCAATGCCCGGTATGAATGGATATGATCGAACGATTTTCCCCTTTGGGATACTTGCTAAGCCATCCTTATAATTGACGCTTGAGTAAGCTGTACGGATGGTTACATTTCCCTCAGGTAAATCATCTAATGTTAGGTGTTGAATATCTGCAGAGAAATTGTCTTCTGTTTTGTTCACAACAAAGGCACGGAATGAATTTGTCAAAAGTGCACCTCCTACATAATTTATATAGTTATAGTATACCTTCGCCTTGAATTAGGCAAAAAATAGAGGTAATTAGCAAGCCTTCTTTAGAACAACAGTGCTATATCAAAGATCTAGCCATAATATTAGGATACATAGCACCCAAAAACATTGGGAAATGTGCTATCTGTTTTACCTTGAAAGTGACTGTTTGTCGTAAGGGGTTGAACCAAGGTGAAATTTATTCGCATGAATACAAGGAATTGCCTGACTGGCACACAGAAAAAGCATCGATAACGAAAGTATGAAACGAATGGAAGATATGCTCGAAAATCCTTTTTTTTACAAAGGATTAATAAGCGATTTACAAACCAATGTTACAGTAGGAAGTGGGTAGGGCAGCATGCGTGGCTGCCAAGGTATAGAGCGTAGGTGGGGCTGATACCAGGGGCGGGCTAATCATAACGTCCTTTCTATTTTATATTTGAAATTAAAATAAAAGCAAACTATTCCAAGAAGCTATCCAAATTGTGGACAAGCTTTTTTTACATTGTAGGAAAGTATAAATTTCCAGCTAGAAGTGAATTCGAAGTAGTCGGAAATTTTAGGAATACAGTATAAGTGCAACTATGCCTTTGTCTTCGCCCAAGGGCACGGATCGCCAGTCGGCGAGTTTTCTTTATTTGTATACAAATTTCTTGTACAGAGGTTGTTTGCTCATCAAAAAGAAGCGAGTATCTGCACTTTTCCTGCTTAGAAGTTTTATGGAATCCTTGATAACTATTTAAACAAACGTTTGATTGAACAGGAATAGAAGCGTATTTTGTCAAGAAATATTGTCGAAAACCCAAATTTTCCTGGGAAATAAGGAGAAGAGTAAACAACTTAATAAAAAATCTGTCAAAGTAGCTTATTTATGATGGAGGTTCTTATGGGTTTAAAGTTTGAAAGAGATTGCAAATCATTGGTTATTTTCACTGATAGTGATTGGCTGAAATTTTACATTATGCTTAATAAAAACATGTAAACTTTTTACAAATTGTATAATGGAAAGAATTCAGAAAATTATTACAATAAGAACAAGTACAAAAACGACCGGGACATCTGCATACATACAAGGCGATATGATTAGGGAATGGATGCGGGGTAGGACCGCAATGCAAAATCAGTTTAGATAGCGATTTGTTTTTGAAATGAAATTCTCACTCTTTTTCATAGAATTCGTTTTTCCTATTTTCTAAAGGGGGTTGAGGGAGATTGAATAAAACGAAAAAAGTGGCTCTTTCATTAACAGACTTGCGGTCAAATTTTAAGGAGGTTCAGAGCGGGCTTTCAAATAGAGAGGCAGCTGAAGAAGCAAATCGTTGTTTATATTGTTACGACGCTCCTTGCATAAAGGCATGCCCGACGGAAATTGATATTCCGAAATTTATTAAGAAGATTGCTTCAGGAAATCTAAAGGGATCGGCAGCAACGATTATGCTGTCAAATCCAGTTGGTGCTAGCTGCTCACGTGTATGTCCAACGGAGGAGCTATGTGAGGGTGCTTGCGTGTTAAACCATGCTACTAAGCCGATTCAGATTGGAAGTTTGCAGCGTTATGCAACGGATTGGGCGATCCGAAATGAACAGATATTGTTTGAGGTAGGGGAGAAGAAGGGGAAAACAGTAGCGGTCGTCGGTGGAGGGCCTGCAGGCTTGTCGGCAGCAAGGGAGCTTGCTCGTCTCGGATATACTGTAACCATTTTTGAAGCGGAGGCACAGGCAGGAGGATTGAACACGTACGGCATTGTTTCATTCCGTCTGCCACAGGCTGTGTCTTATTGGGAAGTAGATCAAGTGAGAAGCTTAGATGTGGAGATTCGAACTAATACATGTGTGGGTCGTGATGTTTCAACAGAGGAGCTTTTGGAACGATATGATGCTGTTGTGCTTGCAATTGGTATGGGAAAGGTTCCGATGCTTGGCATTGATGGAGAAGAGCTGGACGGTGTGTATGATGCTATTGATTTTGTGAAACGGACAAAAACAAACGAGCTGACAAACGAATTCATTGGAAAACGAATTGTAGTTATTGGTGCGGGGAATACAGCTATTGATGGTGCGACATGTTCGGTAAGGCTTGGTGCAGAGAATGTTAAGATTTTATATCGCCGCACACGTGAGGAGATGAGTGCGTACGATTTCGAGTACGAGTTTGCCAAGCAGGATGGCGTAGAATTCCGGTGGCTGACTGCGCCTAAGCGTATTATTGGTGAGAATGGAAGTGTTACAGGTATCGAGTGCGTGAAAATGGCCCTTGGTGATCCTGATAAGGACGGTAGACGGCGTCCGGAAGTGGTAGCAGGCTCTGAATTTGTGATTCCTGTGGATGTTGTAATTAAAGCGATTGGCCAATCGCGTTACATAGAGATGATTGAGGGATTTGGTCTCACACATAGCCACGGTGTTGTAATGGTTACGAAGGGAACATTTCAAACATCAAACCCGAAGGTCTATGCATGTGGTGATGTGACATTTGGTAAAGGACAAGGCGAGGCGATGGTCGTAACTGCAGCTCAGCAAGGAAAGCTGACGGCTCATGAGATACATAAGCAGTTTGCGTCTGTGACAGAAACCGTTTAATTCAGGAGAAGGGGGAACGGAAGATGGCGGATTTAAAAATAAATTTAGCAGGTATTGAATCTCCAAACCCGTTTTGGCTGGCGTCAGCGCCGCCTACGAATTCTGGTTACCAAGTACAGCGTGCATTTGAAGCAGGCTGGGGCGGAGCTGTATGGAAAACGCTTGGAGATCCAATTTTAAACGTTTCTTCCCGATTCGCAGCGGTTAGCTTTAACGGTCAGCGAGTAGCCGGTTTTAATAATATCGAATTGATTACAGACAGGCCATTAGAGGTCAACTTAAAGGAAATTTACGAAACAAAAAAGAGATTTCCTAATCATGTGATCGTCGCCTCGCTTATGGTTGAACCAAAGCAGGAGAAATGGCATGAAATTGTAAAGCGTGTCGAGGAGGTTGGTGTGGATGGACTTGAGTTGAACTTTGGCTGTCCGCACGGTATGGCAGAACGAGGTATGGGCTCTGCTTCCGGTCAGGTTCCTTCTCTTGTTGAAAGACAAACATACTGGGTGAAGGAAGTCGCAAAAACACCAGTTATTGTAAAGCTTACGCCAAATATCACCGATATTACAGCAACAGCGGAGGCAGCGGTGAAGGGCGGTGCTGATGCTGTTAGTATGATTAATACTATTAATAGCTTAATGGGTGTCGATCTTGATACGTGGAATACAATTCCTCATGTTGCTGGAAAAGGAGCTCATGGCGGCTATTGTGGACCGGCGGTGAAGCCAATTGCGTTAAACATGGTAGCGGAATGTGCTCGTCATCCGCGTATTAATGTGCCCATTTCAGGTATTGGCGGTATTTCAAACTGGCAGGATGCTGCAGAATTTTTACTTATGGGTGCGACAGGGGTTCAAGTTTGTACCGCTGCCATGCACCATGGCTTCCGTATTGTTGAGGATATGATCGATGGGCTCAATAACTATCTTGATAGCAAAGGAATTGCTTCTGTCAGGGATATTATCGGAAAATCAGTTCCGCGTTACTCTGACTGGGGAGATCTTGACTTGAACTATAAGATAGTTGCTCGTATTAATACCGAAACGTGCATTAATTGTAATAAATGCCATATTGCTTGTGAGGATACATCCCATCAATGTATTGATATGCTGAGGGACGCATCAGGTAAAGGTTTTCTCCGTGTTCGTGAGGAGGATTGTGTAGGCTGTAATTTATGCTCTATTGTTTGTCCAGTGGACGGTGCGATTTCAATGGTAGAGCTTCCAAGTGAAATTGCGCCAATGACGTGGAATGAGCGTCAAGCTGCATTGGGGGCTTTATCAGATTGTGAGACTAATATTGTAAAGTAAGTGAATTGTGAAGGTGAGGCGGAAGATATATAGGGGGGAACTTATACAATGGGAAAGCTGATTAAAAATGGAACAATTGTAACGGCTGCTGATATATACGAAGCGGATGTATTGATTGAAGACGGAAAGATAGCAGCTATTGGTACAGATTTGAAGAGTGAGGGTGTAGAGGTAATTGATGCAACAGGACGCTATTTGTTTCCAGGAGGTATTGATCCGCACACCCACTTGGATATGCCTTTTGGCGGGACAGTTACGAGAGATGATTTTGAGACAGGTACGGTAGCAGCTGCGTTTGGCGGAACGACTACTATCATTGACTTTTGCTTAACCAATAAAGGGGAGCCGCTAGGCAATGCAATCCAGACATGGCATGAAAAATCAAAGGATAAAGCGGTTATTGATTATAGCTTCCATTTAATGATTGGCGAAATGAATGATGATGTGCTTAGGGAGCTTCCGCAGGTTATTCATGAGGAAGGGATTACTTCCTTTAAAGTATTTATGGCTTACAAAAATGTATTTCAGGCAGATGATGGGACGCTATACCGTACGCTGCTCGCGGCAAAGGAGTTTGGTGCGCTTGTCATGGTTCACGCGGAAAACGGTGATGTGATTGATTATTTAACAAGGCAAGCACTCAAGGAAGGGAATACAGATCCTATCTATCATGCGCTTACAAGACCGCCCGAAATAGAAGGAGAAGCAACAGGACGGGCTTGCCAGCTGACGGGTCTAGCGAATTCGCAGCTCTATGTTGTACATGTTTCCTGTGCTGATGCAGTCGAGAAAATTGCAGAGGCGCGAAATAAGGGTCTTGATGTGTGGGGAGAGACGTGTCCGCAATATTTAGTACTAGATCGCTCCTATTTAGAAAGGCCAAATTTTGAAGGGGCGAAATATGTATGGTCACCGCCCCTGCGTGAGAAATGGCATCAGGATGTACTATGGAATGCCTTGAAAAACGGTCAGCTGCAAACAATCGGATCTGATCAATGTTCCTTTGACTTTAAAGGGCAAAAGGAGCTCGGGCGCGGAGATTTTACAAAAATTCCAAATGGCGGCCCGACAATTGAAGATCGTATGAGCATCTTGTTTTCTGAAGGTGTGAAACAGGGAAGAATTACGCTCAATCAGTTTGTTGATATTACTTCTACAAGAATTGCGAAGCTGTTTGGTTTATTTCCGCAAAAAGGGACGATTGCAGTTGGAACAGATGCAGACATTGTCATCTTTGACGCGAATGTAGAGCGTGTCATTTCTAGGGAAACGCATCATATGGCTGTGGATTATAACGCGTTTGAAGGCATGAAGGTAATAGGGGAGCCAGTCAGTGTGCTATGTCGCGGTGAATTTGTTGTACGAAACAGGCAATTTGTGGGGAAGGCTGGTTACGGATCGTATCTGAAGAGAAAAAAATACGGTGAGGATATGAAACACCAGCAGGACTCAATCCCGGTGCAATAATCTTACTTTCTCAAATTGAAAATTATATGTGGGGATAACCGGAAGTGTGAAAAAGGGGTGTGTGCATGTCCTATCAAGAGTTTTTGACGGAGCGCGATAGAATTGATTTTCTTATTCAGAAGGGATATAGTATTCGGGCCGTTCAGGAAAACTTAGACGGTGCTTTCGTACAATTTGAGAGACAGAATGATGGGGAAAGCGAAACAGAAACGCTGCATGTTCGGACGGCCGATGGAAGGAAGTACTTTTCGGCTTTTTTGATTCGCCAAGGAACAGCAGGATAGTATATGTAAAAGGGATTGACTGCATGCAGTCAATCCCTTTTACATATACGCGTATGGAGAAATGGCATACAAGCTGGATGTGTATTTAGCAATCCATAAAAGGAAATAGAGTCAGGTAATCTGACAAATCGGTAGAGGGAAGAGTTTAAATAATTGTATAGTTTCTTATACATAAGGACAAAGCAAGCATTGTTGGGCTATAAAGGGAAAAGTGCTAGTCTGCAAGAATAGTATTAAGAAGATTATGTTTTCAAAAAGGAGTGAGAAGATGCAATATCATTTCCAGCTTACCGTAACGGACATATTGAAAAGGAAGCATTTTGAAAACATTCAATTCATTGCTGGACAGGGGGGACTATATCGAGTTGTGAAATGGGTTCATGTTGTAGAAGTAGCAAAAATCAAATCGCTGCTAAATGGAAATGAACTTATTTTGTCAACTGGAGTTGGTTGGCGCGATGATTCGCAGGCCTTTGTAGCTTTTCTGCAGGAGCTGATCGACAGCAACGCCTCTGGACTGTGTATTGATATGGGATCGTCAGTCTTTCCTATTCCACAGGAAGGAGTTGCATTGGCTAATGCGCATCAATTCCCTATTTTACTTTTTTTAAAGGAAGTTCCTTTCGTTGAAATTACCCACGATATCCACTCTCACTTAATTCATCAGCATTATCAAATGATTTCGAATCTAGAAGAGTATTCCCAGCAACTTAATAAGAAATTATTGTCCATCCAGCATCATGAAGAAATTTTGTCGCTGCTGCATGATCATCTTGGTCATACAGTGTTGTTCCGGATGAAGGGAAATGATGTGCAGATGGTTCCATCTAGCAGCGATGTTTCGTATGCCTTTTTGGTAGAATGTCAGGGGAAGGAGTTATTGCAAAAGCGGGTTGCACATCAATCGATCCAAGTGTTAGGGCAGAACTATGCTGATTTGTATATTTATGCTGAGGACGAGGAAATTAGTGAATATGATACGTTAATCTTAGATCGGACTTCCACCGCTGTAGCGCAGCACTTATTACGAGATTTATATGTGGAAGAAAAAAAGCGGGCAGAAGAGGATGAATGGGTGAACAGCTGGCTTCATGGAGAGCATACGGAGATTGAAATTGCTGATTTTTTAAAGAGCTCCTATGCAAATGGAAAATGTAAGGGTGGAACAGTATGTATTTGCAAGTTCCATGAATTTCCCCAATCCGGTTCTGATAAAACATATTTTAAGCTGTTGTTTCGGACTATTTTTGAGCAACTGGGTTTCTATGCACTATCTATAGAAAAGAGAAATGAAGCGACCTTTATTTTATTAAATTATCGAGAGACTAAAAATCAGAAGCAGCGTTTAGAGATGGGAATTGAGAAGTTACTAAACTCAGAATTTATTAAGAAACGAAAGACAGTTGTGACAGTCGGGGTAGGAAAACTAATTGAGCAGTTATCGGATATGCATAGAAGCTTTAAAACAGCACAGGAAACGATAAGGGTTCAAAATAACCTGGCGAAGGTATGTCATTTTTATGAGGATTTGCATATGTATCGCATCCTTTCTATGCTGAATGAGCAGAGCGATTTGCAGGGAATTGTTATGGAATATTTGGATCCGGTTGTTCGTTATGATAAGAAATACAATGGGAAGTTAATGGAAACATTGCGAGTGTATTTATCCTGCAATGGCTCTAAGCAGGAGACAGCAAATCGGCTGTTTGTTGTGCGCCAAACGCTATATCACCGGATTACAAAGCTGGAGGGCTTGCTTGGCAATGATTTTATGAATTCAGAAAAACGCCTTGTTATCGAGTTTATGCTGCAAGCATATGATTATCTCGTTTCGACGAAGCAGATGAAACAATATCCTGTTGAAAGATAGGTAAGCTGACCTGTATGTATAGGTTGGTTTTTTTTTACTGGAGGAAAGTATAAATTTCTAGCTAGAAGTGATTCGACGTAGTCGGAAATTTTAGGAATACAGTATAAGTAGGGCTACGCCTCTGTCTTCGCCCGAGAGCAGGGCTTGCCAATCAGCGAGTTTTCTTTAGCGTGCGAAAACATTTGTCTATCTGGTTCTGCTTACAGGGGATTGTAGCGTTTTTTCTAGTTGTGCAATGTGTAGAGGAAACTACCGTAAAGGTTTAACGTTCTGTCTAATGAACATCGTAGTTTCGTGAGAGATAATGGAAAAAAGAGGATAATAGTTCATGAGGGGGAATCAGATGGCAGCTTCTCAAAATGGTACGGTCATACTGAAAAACTTCATTAACGGTCAATGGATAGAGGCAGGCGGCAAAGAGGCATTGGAGGTGCCGAACCCAGCAACAGGAAAGGTGTTGGCGAAGGTAGTTCTCTCGACAAAGGAGGATGTGCAGAGAGCAGTGCGGGCAGCACAGCTGGCCTTTCAAAAGTGGAAGGATGTGCCAGTTCCGAAGCGTGCACGTATTTTATATAAATATCATCATTTATTAACAGAGCATCATGAGGAACTAACGCGGCTCATTGTACAGGAGAACGGAAAAGCATATAAGGAAGCATACGGAGAGGTTCAGCGCGGGATTGAGTGTGTGGAGTTTGCATCCGGAGCACCAACCTTAATGATGGGTGAAACCTTATCATGTATTGCTGAAGAGATTGATTCTGAGATGTTCCGTTATCCGCTTGGTGTTGTCGGCGGTATTGCACCATTCAATTTTCCGATGATGGTACCGCTTTGGATGTTTCCGCTAGCTATTGCATGTGGGAACACATTCGTGTTAAAGCCTTCTGAGCGTACACCGATCTTAGCTAACAGGCTTGCTGAGTTGTTCGCAGAGGCAGGAGCGCCAGCTGGTGTGCTAAATATTGTTCATGGTTCGCGCGATGTTGTAAACGGTTTACTCGAGCATGAGGACGTAAGGGCAATTTCGTTCGTAGGTTCACAGCCAGTGGCGAAATATGTGTATGAGCGCGCGGCTAAAGAGGGAAAGCGGGTTCAAGCTCTTTCAGGTGCAAAAAATCATCATATCGTCATGCCGGATGCGGATATCGAAAAAGCAGTGCAGCATATTATTACCTCAGCGTTTGGAAGTGCGGGTCAGCGTTGTATGGCTTGCAGTGCTGTCGTTGTTGTTGGTGATAATGATAGCTTTGTAAGAGTGTTGAAGGAGAAGGCGGATACACTTATTATCGGGGATGGAATGGAGGATGAAGTACTGCTTACACCGGTTATTCGCCAATCACATCGAGAGAGGGTCATGCATTATATTGAAGCTGGTGTGAAGGAAGGGGCGGTCCTCGTCCGTGATGGTCGTAAGGACATGACTGGGATGCCAGAAGGTACTTTTATAGGACCGACAATTTTTGATCGTGTTACTCCTGAGATGATAATCGTAAAGGATGAAATTTTTGCACCTGTTTTAAGTTTACTGCATGCGGCTGATCTTGATGAGGCACTTTTGTATATTCGAAAGTCACGTTATGGGAACGGTGCAACAATTTACTCAAAGGATGCAAAAGCAATCCGCAAGTTTCGCGAAGAAGCGGATGCAGGCATGCTTGGCGTCAATGTGGGAGTTCCAGCGACAATGGCATTCTTTCCATTTTCCGGATGGAAGGATTCCTTCTACGGGGACTTGCATGTAAATGGAAAGGACGGCGTAAATTTCTTTACACGTAAGAAAATGATTACATCCCGTTTTGATTTTTAAGAAGGAGAGGTCATGATGATGGTGCAAATGAATCAAGGATACGATATTTTGGCAAAGGACTCACAATATCTTTGGCATTCCATGAAGCCGTATAACCCTGATGCGACAATGGTTGTGGAGAAGGCGGAAGGGGCGTGGGTTACGGATCATACAGGGAAGCGGTATTTAGATGCAATGGCAGGCCTTTGGTGTGTGAATGTTGGGTATGGACGGGAGGAGCTTGCAGATGCGGCGTATGAACAGCTGAAGTCACTCGCGTATTTTCCACTTACACAAAGTCACGTACCTGCTATTAAGCTTGCAGAAAAATTAAATGAATGGCTTGGAGATGAGTATGTTATCTTTTTCTCCAATAGCGGGTCAGAAGCAAATGAAACTGCATTTAAAATTGCGCGTCAATATCATCAGCAAAAGGGTGAGCATACACGCTATAAAATCGTATCTCGTTATCGTGCGTACCATGGCAATTCCATGGGGGCGTTGGCAGCAACGGGCCAAGCGCAGCGGAAATATAAGTATGAGCCCCTTGCACCAGGATTTCTTCATGTTGCACCGCCGGACAGTTATCGCAGTAATGAGGATGGAAAAGAGCTTTGTGAGATGGAATCCGTTAAAGCGATTGATAACGTGATGACGTGGGAATTAAGTGAGACGATTGCAGCGGTTATTATGGAACCTATCATTACAGGGGGCGGTATTCTCATTCCACCGGACAGCTATATGAGAGGTGTTAAGGAGGTATGTGAAAAGCACGGGGCTTTGTTCATTGTAGATGAGGTTATTTGCGGCTTTGGGAGAACGGGTCAGCCGTTTGGTTTTAGGAACTATGGCGTAAAGCCGGATATTATTACAATGGCAAAAGGACTTACGAGCGCATATTTGCCGCTTTCGGCAACAGCTGTAAAACGTGAAATTTACGAAGCATTTAGCGGAACCGAGGAATACGATTTTTTCCGGCATATTAATACATTCGGAGGCAGTCCAGCAGCATGTGCGCTTGCATTAAAAAACTTGGAGATTATGGAACGGGAAAATTTAGTTGAGCGCTCTCGTACAATTGGTGCTCAGTTACTTAGAGAATTAAAGGAAGCACTAAAGAATCATCCGCTTGTCGGTGATGTACGAGGGAAAGGTTTATTAATTGGGATTGAGCTCGTCCGGGATCAGGCTTCAAAGGCACCGCTGGATGTAAACCTTGTAAATAAAGTAATCTCAGCATGTAAGGAAAATGGCTTGATTATTGGTAAAAATGGTGTAACGGTAGCGGGTTATAATAATGTGTTAACATTGTCCCCGCCGCTAAATGTTAAAGAGGAGGATCTACAGTTCCTTTTAAAAACATTGGTAGGGGCGCTTGAGCTAATTAAATAAGCGTCTCCAAACTCGTAATAGCTGTTTAAAAAAGGTTAGCTATATAAGAGATTTCGTCTAGAACGTGTGTCCATTTTTCAATTAAGAAAGAAAATTTGCTGATTAGTGAGCTGTTAGACGAAGACTTACACTGTATTTTTAAAATTTCCCGCAGTGAAATAAACCTCTCTTAGCAAAACGGAGAGGTTTATTTGTTTGCTCGAGCAAAGTTATCTAATATCTTATAAATCTTTACATTCAACTAATTTAATGTTGAGAATACCTGAAGTTTGGCTGGGAATTTAATAAAAGTTTTACTAAACTAAGTAATGGAAGGAGATGATAGAGAGGGTATGTTTAAAGTTTTAATAAGATGAAAAAGAAAAATATGGGGTGTTTACTTGTTTTTAGTAAAAACATAAAGGGGGAAATCAGGTTATTTTAATAAGGAAAGTCTAGAATTAATGGGGTTTTATTGATTTAATTATAAATTTACTTAAAATTTAGTAATAAATATATTGAAAGAGCTTTCATTAACTGGTATATTGTTATCAGGGATTTAGTTAACTTTAGTTAATGGAAAATGAATTTTACTAATTTCTAACATATAAGATTTGTAAGAAAGAGAGGATCAGTAGTTGATGGCGACAATAAAGGATATAGCACGCGAAGCAAATGTATCTACTGCAGCAGTGTCTCGCATATTAAATTACGATCAAACCCTTTCTGTTTCCGATGACACACGTCAAAGAGTATTGGAAGTTGCACAGCAGTTAGATTATAAGCCTTCCAAAAGAAGATCAAGCGGGAAGGCAGCAAAGGAAGAAAAACGTACCTTTCAAATTGGACTAGTTATAGCCTTAACGCCGCAGGATGAGGTAAATGATCCATATTTTCTCTCCATCCGCCAAGGGATAGAGAGGCGTTGTGAGCAGATTGGGCTCAACATATCATCGGTAATCAGAATTAACGAAGAAACAATCTATAGTAATTTTCAAGAGATGGACGGTTTGATTGTAATAGGCAGTATTGATATAGCTGAAGGAAATCCATTTTACCTTCAAAACACAAATGTTGTGTTTGTGAACAGTTCTCCCGATGAGGATCGATTTGATTCTGTAATCTCTGATTATGAGAGAGCTACAGAAGGGGTGCTGCATCAATTGTTTGCTGCAGGACATGAACGTATCGGGTATATCGGCGGAAAAGAGATGGTAAAACGGCTGAATGGAGAGGTATACCGTATGGAGGATACACGGGAGAAGACCTTTC
Organism: Ectobacillus funiculus; assembly: GCF_004138295.1. Taxonomy (GTDB): domain Bacteria; phylum Bacillota; class Bacilli; order Bacillales; family Bacillaceae_G; genus Ectobacillus; species Ectobacillus funiculus. The sequence continues at coordinate 48,362 of NZ_SCFM01000045.1, forward strand.
AAAGAATCACGAAAGAGAAGGGGTTATATAATACTGAATATACTTTTATTGGTGAATGGACTTCGGCTGGAGGATATGAACTAATGAAAGAGGCTTTAGATAAGGGGAATCGTCCTTCAGCGTTTGTAGTGGCAAGTGATCCGATGGCGATTGGAGCCATGCGTGCTCTTCATGAAGCTGGTATAAAGGTTCCGGAAGAAATGGCGCTGATAAGTTTTGATGATATCGAAGCCGCAGCCTTTCTTAATCCGCCTTTATCAAGTGTAAAGGTGCATACAGATGAAATGGGAGCTCTTGCTGTGGATACGTTATTGAGTCGGCTGAAGGGGCGACAAATTCCGGTTAAGGTTGTGCTCCCTACAAAACTGATAGTCCGAGAAAGTTGTTAAATTAAATATACAGGGGGAACCTAGCTCCCCTTGTATCGAATGAAACACTTTTTGTTAGCAATAATTTTATATATAAAAATTATACATTATTAGGGGGTTTACGTAATGAAAAAGGTAATACCGTTAGTAATCACTGGAGCTTTATCAATCGCTGCCCTTAGCGGATGCGGCAAGTCAGACAATACTGCTTCCTCCGATGGTAAGGTGAAAATTGAATTTTTTGAGTATAAATCAGAAGCTAAGGGAACATTCCAAGAGCTAGCTAAGAAGTTTGAGAAAGAAAACCCAAATATTGATGTAGTTGTTTCCAATCCACCGGATGCTACAACAGTTTTAAAAACACGTGTTGCTAAACGCGATATTCCAGACATTATGGGTATCGGTGCAGATAACGTTTTTGCTGATCTCTCAAAAGCGGGAGTATTTACAGATGTTACGAAGGATAAGCGATTAGATCAAGTTCAACCGTCCTATGTACAGATGCTAAAAGATGTAACCGCTTCAGATAAGGTGTATGGAATTCCATATGCAACGAATGCTGACGCTGTTATTTACAACAAGGCAATCTTCAAGGAGCTAGGACTGGAAGTGCCAAAAACTTGGGATGAGTTCATTGGTGTAGCGAAGAAGGTTCAAGATGCAGGGAAAATCCCATTCTATTTCACATTTAAAGATTCTTGGACTACCCTTCCGGCATTCAACGTGCTTGCTGCGAATACACAAGGACCAGACTTCTTTAAAAATTTAAGCGCAGGCAAGACAACTTTCACGCAAGGATATAAAACAGCGGCAAATAAATTTGCAGAGTTGCTGCAGTATGGCCATAAAGATATGATGGGCAAAGCTTATAACGATGGAAACGTAGCGTTTGCAAAAGGTGAAGCCGCTATGTACCTGCAAGGTATTTGGGCAATCTCAGAAATCAAAAAAGCGAACCCGAATATTGATTTAGGAGTATTCCCATATCCTGTAACAAACAATCCAAATGAAACAAAGGTTGTTTCTGGTGTGGACTTGCTTTTAGGTTTATCCAGCCAAACAAAGCATGCGAAAGAAGCACAAAAGTTTATCGACTTCCTTTTAACGCAAGAAACTGCAAAAGCATATATTGACGATCAAAAAGCTTTCTCCGCTGTGAAGGGAGTAGAGCAGAAAGATACGAGTCTTGAAGGCTTGAACGATAGCATTGCGAAGGGTGCGCTTGTAGACTTCCCAGATCACTATATCCCAAGTGCTGTAGGCTTTGACAAAGTTCTTCAAGAGTTTACACAAAATAAAAATACAAATGACCTCTTAAACAAGTTGGATACTGAATGGAAAAAGGTACAAGGCCGTAAATAGATGAATGGTTGAGGGGGAATCGAGAGAAATTTCAGTTTCCCTCTCCCTATTATATAAGGAGGTAATCGCATGAACAATGTGGGTAAATTAACCACTGAGAACACAGAGTCTTCTGTTGTGCCTAAAAGGAAAAAGCTAAAGCAAGGCCACCTTGCGTATTATATTATGGCAGTCCCAGCGGTGCTCTTATTTGCAATCTTCCATACGTATCCGGCTCTGCAAGGGATTTATTATTCCTTTACAAACTGGGATGGTCTTAGCTTAAGGTATGACTTTGTTGGTTTAAAAAATTACTTGAGTTTATTTAAGGATGTCAACGTTCTGAACTCGTATTTATTTACGTTTAAGTTTGCCGTTTTGGCTACTATTTTAGTAAACGTGATTAGTTTGCTGATTGCGATGGGGCTGAACGCTAAAATTAAGTATAAAAACTTTTTCCGTGGTGTGTATTTTCTCCCGAACGTTTTAAGTATGCTTATCGTTGGTTTTATTTTTAACTACTTATTTGCCAATGTTGTACCAGAGTTAGGGAAAAAGCTTGGGATTGCATTGTTTTCCACAAATATTTTAGGAAATGAACACTGGGCATGGGTTGGTGTTGTAATCGTAGCAGTATGGCAGGCTTGCGCAATGAACACAATTCTTTATCTTTCAGGCTTGCAAACTGTACCGTCTGAATTGTATGAAGCTTCTGGTTTAGATGGTGCAAATAAATGGCAGGAATTTTGGCATATCACGTTCCCGATGATTGCACCTTTCTTTACAATCAATATGGTTTTAGCTATGAAAAACTTCTTAATGGTCTTCGATCAAATTGTTGCTTTAACGAATGGAGGACCTGGACGTGCTACAGAGTCAATTTCGCTGCTGATCTATAAGGGTGGATTCTCAGGTGGGGAATTTGCGTATCAGTCCGCGAACTCTGTTGTATATTTCATCATCATTGTAGTGATCTCTGTATTACAAATTAGATTTTTACAAAAACGAGAGGTGGATATGTAATGAGCAAACGCGTAAATTGGCCTGTAACTACATTGATTGCTCTCGGATCCTTAGTGATTTTGTTCCCGTTGTATATCGCGGTTATGATTGCCATCAAGTCACCATCTGAAACTGCCCAATCTGTTCTTTCGTTTCCGAAAGCATTACATTGGGAAAACTTTACGAATGCGATTAAAGCGACCAATTTCTTTCACGCATTTGGGAACAGTGTGTACATTACTGCAATTACTGTTATTTTTACGATCTTAACAAATTCAATGGTTGCTTATGCCATTGCCCGAAATATGGATAAAAAGTTCTTTAAGGTTTTGTATTACTACTTTGTAAGTGCGCTTTTTATTCCATTTCCTATTATTATGCTTCCGATTGTCAAACAAACGTCGACATTTGGGATGGATAATCCAAACGGATTGATTTTCCTATATGTGGTATATGGAATTGCTTTTAATATCTTTTTATATGTAGGTTATATTCGTTCGATTCCAAGAGAGCTTGAGGAAGCTGCGATTGTGGATGGCTGCAGCACGTGGGGTGTATTCTGGAAGGTGATTTTCCCGCTGCTTGCTCCTATGAATGCAACGGTGGCGATTTTGACATGCTTATGGGCTTGGAATGACTTTTTGCTGCCGCTCATTTTGTTGAACGATGAGTCGCAAATGACGCTACCGCTCGTACAATATGTGTTCCAATCTGAATTTGGAACTGACTACAACCTGGCATTTGCTTCGTATTTATTAGCGTTGTCTCCTATGGTGATTGTGTATATCATTGCACAAAAATGGATTATCAGCGGAGTGACAAGAGGAGCTGTGAAATAGGATTGATTTTGATTTAGAAACATTTAGAGAAAAGGTGGGTTATCTTATGGGGATACAATTTGATTCAGCTACACAAACATTTCATTTGCAAGCAGGTAATACGAGTTATGTAATGCAAGTGAGGTCAGGATACCTTGTTCATTTATACTGGGGAAGAAAGATTCGGAATTTTTCTGGAACGAATGCACTTCAATTCCTAGATCGAGCATTCTCAGGGAATCCATCTCCTTCTAAGGATCGAACATTCTCTCTTGATACGCTGCCGCAGGAATACCCAAGCTATGGGGCAACAGATTTTCGGGTACCAGCTTATCAAGTGCAGTTAGAAAATGGTACGACGGTAACGGATTTGCGTTATCAATCTCACCGGATTGTTCATGGGAAGCCATCCCTACCTGGCCTGCCGGCAACATATACAGAACAAGATGAAGAAGCGAGCACTCTAGAAGTGGAAATGAAGGATGAGCTTACAGACTTAATCGTTACCCTTTCCTACACAGTCTATGAGGAGAGAAACGTAATTACACGTTCGGTATCATATCAAAATAAAGGAAACGAGAACCTAAAGCTATTAAGTGCGTTAAGCGCAAACGTAGATTTTCGTACAGATAATTTTGATTTTGTTCACCTCTCTGGTGCTTGGGGGAGAGAGCGCTATGTAGAGCGCCATCCATTAAGAGTAGGCATGCAATCTGTTGAGAGCCGCCGCGGAGCGAGCAGTCATCAACAGAATCCATTTCTAGCATTAGTAAGCAAAGATACAACAGAGGACCACGGAGAAGTATACGCTTTTAACTTTGTGTACAGCGGGAACTTTATTGCTCAAGCAGAAGTTGATCAATTTCATAATACTCGTGTCTCAATGGGGATTAACTCGTTTGACTTCAGTTGGAAACTAGAATCGGGTGAAAGCTTCCAGTGTCCAGAGGTTGTTATGGTATATGCGGCGAATGGCTTTAGTGAGATGTCTAAAACCTTCCATGATTTATATAGAACTCGTTTGGCACGCGGTTCGTTCCGTGATAAAGAACGGCCAATTTTAATTAATAACTGGGAAGCGACGTATTTTGACTTCAACGCCGATAAAATTGAAGATATTGCAAAGGTTGGAAGCGAATTAGGAATTGAGTTGTTTGTCTTAGATGATGGTTGGTTTGGGAAAAGAGATAATGATACAACTTCCCTTGGCGATTGGTTTGTGGATCGTGACAAGCTTCCAGAGGGACTTGATGATTTAGCGGAGCGTGTTCGGAACCTAGATATGCAGTTTGGCTTATGGTTTGAGCCGGAAATGATCTCGGTGGACAGCGATTTATACCGCGAGCATCCGGATTGGTGCTTGCATGTTCCGAATCGCCCGCGCTCAGAAAGCCGTAACCAGTTGGTTCTTGATTATTCCCGCCCAGAAGTATGTGATGAAATTATTAAGCGTGTATGTGCGATTCTAGCTAGTGCTCCGATTACGTATGTGAAGTGGGATATGAACCGCCATATGACAGAAATCGGTTCGGCAGCTCTTCCGCCTGAGCGTCAGCGGGAAACAGCACATCGTTATATGCTTGGTTTATACCGAGTGATGGAAGAAATTACAGCAGCCTTTCCTCATGTGTTATTTGAAAGCTGCTCAGGCGGCGGCGGACGATTTGATCCAGGCATCCTGCATTATATGCCGCAAACATGGACGAGCGACAACACAGATGCAATATCTCGTCTGAAAATTCAGTATGGCACTAGCCTTGTATACCCAATTAGCTCCATGGGATCTCACGTATCAGCTGTTCCGAATCACCAGGTGCACCGCGAGACATCCCTTAAGATGCGCGGGGACGTTGCGATGAGCGGAAACTTCGGATATGAGCTTGATTTAACAAAGCTAACGGATCAGGAGAAGGAAGAGATTACAAAGCAGGTTCTTTTTTATAAGGAAAATCGTCAATTGATTCAGTTTGGAGACTTCTACCGCTTATGCAGCCCATTTGCAGGAAATGAAACAGCATGGATGTTTGTTTCTGAAGATAAAACAGAAGCCTTAGTATTCTATTATCGAGTATTGGCTGAGGCGAACGCTCCTTTATCGGTTCTTCCTTTAAAAGGACTAAATCCTGATGCGAACTATACGTTGGATAATGCGGAGGTTCACGGGGGAGATGAGTTGATGTATAGCGGCTTAGCTATTCCTGCAACAGTACACGGCGATTTCCAAAGCGTAGTTTGGAAACTGAAGGCTGAATAATTTGGATAACATAGCATAATAGAAAGTTATTTGCCCTTGATAACTAAAGCAACGACAGGACAAACAGCCCCTTTCACCTCTTAGAAATGAAAGGGGCTGTTTGATTTGCGCTGTAAAGAAAGTATAAATTTCTAGCTGGAAGCCAACTCGACGTAGTGAGAAATTTTAGGAATACAGTATAAGTAGGGCCACGCCTCTGTCTTCTCCCAAGAGCAGGGCTCGCCAATCGGAGTCATATATGTTCTTCATGAGAAGCTGCCGCTCGCTCTGGTACACGTACCAGTAATAGTCCCCCTAGGATAAACAGTACCACTAAACTGAATACGCCGCTGTTTGTATTTCCAGTCATTTGTGCTGTCACACCAACAAGTGCAGGGCCGATAATAGCTGCGAATTTTCCGCAAATATTATAAAAACCGAAAAATTCATTTGCTGCTTCTTTCGGAACAAGACGAGCAAAGTAAGCGCGGCTTAACGCTTGGATGCCGCCCTGAGAGGTAGCAACAAGCATAGCAAGAATCCAAAAGTCTAATGTTGTTTTAAGAAAATATGCATAGATGCAAATGATTATATACATGATAATGCCGACATATAGCATTATTTTTGTATTAAACCTTTCTGCAAGCCTTCCATATAATAATGCAAACGGACAAGCAACAACCTGTGTGACGAATAGAATAATTAATAGATTTGTAGAGCTGATCCCTAGGTCTGTTCCGTATGCGGTGGACATTGTAATGATTGTATCCAAACCGTCAATATAAAAGAAATAAGCGAGCAGGAAAAGAAAGAGGGGCTGCTGCTGCTTTATATTCCGAAAGGTTCCAAATAATCGTCTAAAGCTATTTATAATTGGATTTGGCTCTTGCGCGATATAATGACGCTGTTCCACATTTTTTAGCATGGGAATAGTGAACAATCCCCACCAGAGCGCGGTAATAGCAAATGCAGCTTGACTTGCAATAGTAACGCTTAACGGGAGTACGCCTTTCTGTGCCAGAATAATGAGGGCGATGGATAAAATAAATGGAATTGTGCTCCCGATATAGCCCATTGCAAACCCTCTAGCGGAAATTCGATTCATCCGTTCTTCACTCGTTACGTCAACGAGAAATGCATCGTAGAAAATATTAGCTCCTGCAAAGCCGATCACGGCACACATATAACAAATCAGCAGCACAATCCACTGCTTTCCAGGGATGATTGCCAGCAGTGTTGTAAAGATTATTCCTAAGAAAAAGAAGAAGGTGAAGAACCTTTTCTTAAAATGACGATAGTCAGCAATTGTTCCTAATATAGGAGCGAGAATTGATACAAGCAACGTAGCAATTGAATTGGCGTATCCCCAATATGCAGTCGAGTTTGCAGCCGTTACCCCTGCGTTCTTTGCTGCTGCCTTAAAGTATATGGGGAAGATAGCTGTTGTGATAATGAGGGAGTAAGCTGAATTTGCCCAATCGTAGAAAATCCAGCTTTTTTCTTGCTTCGATATTCCATTCATCAAGAACACCTCGCTTCTTCTATTTTGGATGTAACGTTATTAAGTACTTTTTACACTTTAAGAAAGTACAAATTTCTAGCTGGAAGACCATTCGACGTGGTGAGAAATTTTAGGAACAAAGTATAAGTGCAACTAAGCCTTTGTCTTCGCCTAAGGGCAGGGCTTGCCAATCTGCGGGTTTTTTTAATTGATCCGATCAGGTTGTTCCTTTTATGGAGCGCGCCAACCTGCCGAAGGGGGACTGAGTGGCGAATAAGTAAAATTGTACTACGTTCCCAGAAAGGAAATGGCTCTTTTACAAAAGTGTTACAGCACCTTAATACTCCTGCGGACAAATAAGGGATGAGGGGCAGAGGTTTATGGAAAAGTAAGCGAGGGATATATGTTTTGATGTATATGCATCCCCCTATTAATATTTACTCTTTAAGAGAGTATAAATTTCTAGTTAGAAGACCATTCGACGTAGTGAGAAATGTTAGGAATAAACTATAAGTACAACAACACCTCTGCTTCGCCTAAAGGCAGAGCTTGCCAATCGGCGAGCTTTCTTTATATGATAGAATTATGCAGCTCTCGAAAATAAAAAATAATAAAAAACTATTGCATTCGAATGAATTAATTGATATATTAATATCCGTCGCTGAGAGCAAAACAATCTGGAATGAATTAAAAAAGATTGTTGACATGGATAGCGTGAAATGATATAGTATGAAAGTCGCCTTTGAGCGATGGACAAGTTCTTTGAAAACTGAACAAAACA
>NZ_SCFM01000046.1 GCF_004138295.1 Ectobacillus funiculus
AAAAATTTGTGTAGCTAAGCCAAACTTTTTCATGTACATCCTCCTTGTTAACGCTTTCATTTAGAACTAATGAATCTGAAATCATCTTATAAACCGATCTACAAAAAACGACAAAAACCTTCAAAACTATTTTTAAAAAATTTAAGCGTTTACAGCTTTTATAATTAAAAAAAATTTTTCTCAACTCATTCGCGGCCTTAGGCATAGCTTCTATCCCTTCTTTTATGGGGATCCTTCTCCACATCTATCAACTTAAGAAATAGGTTGTTCCTCAAAACAAAAAATCGGGCTAAATTCTCATAAATAACTATAGAGGGATAAAATCGCTTACAAGTAATGCACCTCCATTATAAAAAGGAGTTCACATTCTTCCTTTAAAGAATGTGAACTCCTTTCTCTTTGTTTATTTGATAGATCCCATGGATCTGTTATATCTACAGAAATATTGATAGTTGCTTCTCTTAGCGCTTTGCCCCAATTTTACAATATTTATAATTTCCGCTCGATCCTCTTCAAATAAAGAATGCGACATAACACACGGCTCGATACTCTAGCTTATCAAGTGACGGAGAAATATAAAAACAATTGGCAAGCCCTCAGAGGAACCTTAAGTGCTGATAGTGTTTCTCTGAGGGCTCTTTTCATTTAATAATTAGGCAGGTGAACTGCCGTTTCGTTTATCGTCAGTACGATATTATTGCTTTGCTCTTTGAGGCTGTCCTTGACGTGCATAGTTTTTCTTTGCTTGCACAACTGGGTCCATCTCATTGGAAAACTCCTGGTTATGACCGTTTTGTGTTTTTTGTTCTGGATTGTTTTGCTTTGAGCGTTTCTTCATTGTTCCATTTCTCCTTTTAATGAAGTGTGGTAATCATTTCATGCTGCATGTTGCGCAGTTGGATCAGCGCACGGTCAATCCGCTCACGCTGCTGTTCATTCGCATTATGCTCCATTTTTTCAAGAGCTATCACAGCTTGCTCAAGCTGCAATTGCGCGTCTGAATATTCCATCATATTGTAGTGCTCCTGTTGCTTACCTCGATCAAGCTGCTCCTTTGCATATTGCAATGCTTGCTCCGCGTTGTCAATGCATTGGTTTAACGAATCACGTGTCGTCATGCTTAACCCCCTAATGTTTCTGTATATCACTAACTACCAAACGGCAGGATGCGCCGATGGAAGTCTCGTTTTATTATCTCCCATCCTGCAAACTATATGAGCCCGTGTGCTATAATGAATACTGTTTCCTTTTGAATGGATCGAATCGCTCACATAAATAGTACTTGCTCAAAGGAGGGACATTCGATGAATAACCCATTTCCGTATTCAACCGATAACAAACGTTATCACACATGGAACTACCATCTGCGCCAAACATTTGGCAGCAAGGTGTTTAAAGTATCATTAGATGCAGGCTTTGATTGCCCAAACCGCGATGGTACAGTTGCCTTCGGCGGTTGTACGTTTTGCAGCGCTGCCGGCTCTGGTGACTTTGCGGGTAATCGTACCGAGGATGTAATTACACAATTTCATACCATTAAAACGAAAATGCACGAAAAATGGAAGACAGGCAAATATATGGCCTACTTCCAAGCATTCACAAACACGCATGCCCCGCTCGATATACTGAAGCGAACATTTGAACCTATTTTAGAAGAAGAGGGGGTTGTTGGCCTTTCCATCGCAACCCGTCCCGATTGTTTGCCCGATGATGTTGTGGAATATTTGGCGGAGCTTAATGAACGCACGTATTTATGGCTTGAGCTCGGTTTACAGACGGTTCACGAACGAACTGCTCAGCTCATCAACCGTGCGCATGATTATGAGACATATGTAAGAGGAGTGGAAAAGCTGCGCAAGCATCATATTCGAGTTTGCTCTCATATCATTAACGGATTACCTCTTGAAAATTATGACATGATGATGGAAACAGCGCGCGAAGTCGCAAAGCTTGATATTCAAGGCATTAAAATCCATTTGCTTCATTTATTAAAAGGCACGCCGATGGTCAAGCAATATGAAAAGGGACTGCTGGAACTCCTCTCCTTTGACGATTATATAAAGCTTGTCGTTGATCAGCTCGAAATTATTCCACCGGAGGTCATTGTGCACCGCATTACAGGGGACGGTCCGGCTGATTTAATGATTGGCCCGATGTGGAGTCTGCGCAAGTGGGAAGTGCTCAATACAATTGATGCGGAATTTGTACGCCGGGGCAGCTGGCAAGGAAAATTTGCGGAAAAGGGGATGAACCTATGAAGCTTGAACGCATTTTGCCGTTTGCGCGTACCCTGCTGCAAATGGCAGTAAAGGACGGAAGCTATGCGGTCGATGCAACAATAGGAAATGGACATGATACAGCACTTCTCGCCCAACTTGTCGGAGAAGCTGGAAAGGTGTTCGGCTTTGATATTCAGGAACAAGCAATTCTTAATACACAAGCTCGGCTTACTGAACAAAACTTGCTGAGCCGCGCGATATTGTTTCATGAAAGCCACGGCAGACTGCTAGAAATGCTGCCTGCCGATGCAAAGGGAAACGTAACAGGCGCTGTGTTTAACCTCGGCTACTTGCCAGGTGGTGATAAAAGCATCGTCACAAAGCCAAATTCAACCATTGATGCAATTGAACAGCTGCTGCAAATCATGGCTCCGGAAGGAATTATTGTGCTCGTGATTTATCATGGTCATGAAGAAGGACAAGCAGAGCGTGATGCAGTCGTAGAATTTGCGATGAATCTTGACCAGCAAATGGCGCACGTACTGCGATATGAATTTATTAACCAGAGTAACCATCCGCCTTTTATCATTGCGATTGAAAAGCGATAGTTAGTCAGGAGCGTATCTTACGTAAAAAACACTCGGTAAACGAATCGGCGCCGAGTGTTTTCTGTCACTGTAGAAAAGTATAAATTTCCAGCTAGCAGTGCAATTCGACGTAGCCGGAAATTTTAGGAATACAGTGTAAGTGCAGCTATGCCTCTAGCTTCTCCTAACGGCTCGCTAATCAGCGAGCTTCTTTCTACAATTTGTTTTAAATTGTCGATAACGTTTGAAGCTAATGTACTCCTTTCTCCTAAGCCCGCATACGGTACAGCCTCGCATTCACATAAAAGAAATAGGAAGCAGCTCCGCCATATTTGACGATGCGACGCGCCATTTGCTGCATTTCTTTTTGCTCCGACACCTTTTGGTCAGACAAATAGATGCCAAGCAGCCCTTTGCTGATCAAACGGTGAAATTTTGAGTGCGGTAAATCCTGTAGATATCTATCTGTTTCTTGCACAAAATGTTTTAGGCGTTCAAGCGTTTCTTCACGACTTTCATAATAGCTGCAAAAATTCAAATCGCCACCGAGCCGATCTTCCTCCTGATCAATAAAATAATCAAGCAAAATATGCAGTCCCTGCAAATAAGGGAAGTAGCCCTTTTTAATTTTGGTAATTTGTGATTCACTTAACTCATGATGGAAGGAATATGCTACTAAACAGAAAATACCGAGTGTTGAACCAGCACAAGCGGAAAACTCATACCAGCTCATCGCAGGAAGCTGTTCTTTATGTAGAGCAAACCATTCCTGAAGCCGCCCTTCTCTTTCTGTGAGAGCTACGTGCTTGTGCACCTGCAGGTCACAATAGTAACGAGCAAGCTCCTGCAATATGCCAGCTATTTTCGGATAATGCTTCGTATGCTGCAAAACATCCTGGCACGTTCGGACGAGTGCCTCCAAATAACCGCCATCATTCTGATCTTCACGGAAGCGATAATAATTTTCTGTAGCGCTTCCCGGAGTAAGCGCATGAAGCATCGACTCATGTAATGCTTCAAAATCAAGCGGATCCAAGGAGGTACTGCGGTCGCATAAGTTATCTAAATAATCACTGATGGTTTGATAGGCAACAATAAAACGAACGCATTCATTCATCCCCGAGCCTGCCAAAATGGCAAGAATGCCGCCCCCCTCACAATGAAACGTTTTATGTTCAATGCTTGCGAGCGCCTGCTTACGCAGCTCCTCATTTGGAATACACTGCGCCCGCTCCGTCCATCTCATCAGCTCCTGGTGCACTGGCGGCATTACATTCCGATATACCTTAGACATAAGAGATATAGGATTTGTAGGAATCTTCACTTTACTTCACTCCTTTTACTACATGCACTTCAGTAAAAGCTTTCGCAAACGTAAAAATCTGTTCACGTTCATATTCATTAAACAATTCATGATAGCACTCTTTCCATTCCTTATACGCTTTATCACTGCTGTCCACTTCATTAAACCATTTACGTACTTGCATCCGGTCCACTAGTTTGTCCTCGTACGCCTGCATAATCAGGAGCGGAATATCCGGAAAGTTCAAAATCCTCTCGTGCGCAATCGAGACCGCTTTTTTCAGCTCAATAAACCAGCGCACCGATACCTTTTGCAAAAGTAAAGAATCGTTCTCCATAGCATCGCGAATATCCCTATTGCGCGTTGCCATCTCGGCTGTTAATCGGGAAGAAAACTTCATTTTTGGTGCAAGCACATTCAATACCTTTGCGGCAGCCTTTAACGGCATAGAGGGCTCTGCCAATACTCCTAAACATGGCGAGCTTAAAATGATGCCCTGCACCCGCAGCTCGATTTCCTGAAGAAGACGAATGATAATCAATCCCCCCATACTGTGACCAAGCAAAAAAATAGGAAGATGGTAGTGTCCTGCTTCTCTAATCCATTTTCGCACCGTATGTATATATTCCTCAAAGCTGTTAATATGTCCTCGTTGTCTTGAAGATGTCCCATGCCCCGGTAAGTCCCCCATGACAACATGATAGCCGGCAGCTGTCCACATATCGGCAAGCGCTGTGTAACGGCCATGATGCTCCATCGCTCCGTGAACAATCACCACAACAGCTTTGGCCGCTTCAGCTTCCCATTTCCACATGTGCATCCCCCTATTTTCATTTCAGGATATTGTTGATACACTAACAGTACATAAAAAGAAAGGCGGTTTCGATTGATGATCTATCCATATAAGGATAAATACCCAAGCATCGCAGACAGTGCTTTTATTGCTGATTATGTCACAATTACAGGAGATGTGACAATTGGCGAGTACTCCAGCATTTGGTTTAACACTATTATCCGCGGTGATGTGTCTCCTACAATTATCGGTGATCGTGTAAATGTGCAAGATTTATGTGTACTCCACCAAAGCCCAAGATGTGCACTCATCTTAGAAGATGATGTAACAATTGGCCATCAGGTTACTTTACATAGCTGTACAATCCGAAAAAACGCGTTGGTTGGCATGGGCTCTATCGTACTTGACGGAGCGGAAGTTGGAGAAGGTGCGTTTATCGGTGCCGGCAGCCTCGTACCGCAAGGAAAAATCATTCCTCCGAATACATTGGCATTTGGACGTCCAGCAAAGGTAATCCGCGAACTAACAGAAGAAGATAAACAAGATATGGCCCGCATTCGTCGCGAATATGTAGAAAAAGGACAATTTTATAAAAGTGTACAAAAGAAATAGATCAATATAAGAAAAGCGGACAAGACCCGCCTTTTATGGCAGCATAGGGGTGGACCGGAGTAAAAGGCGCTTTTGCCTTTTGCAGAAGTTCAGCCCTATGCTGCCATTTTGGGCCTTGGGAGCTAGACATCACCCCGAAAAGTTCTACTTTCTTACAGTGTAAAAAATGACACTTATCTTAAACACGGATCGCCTTTACTCTCGTAGTAAAATGCTGTATTCCATTATGAAACATGCTGCAGCTTGGATATAGAAGTTTGCAGTGAGCTTACGTCCACCAACTTCTCTCTCCTTTTCTCCTATCACTGTTTAGAAGCCGCCCACTATTCTTTACAATCCCTTATCACTTTCTCAACAAATTCTTATTACAATGGAAATGCAATACGAAATATACTGACATTAGGGAGGTGCTGCTGATGATAGCACGTTCTATCAACGCCTTATATGAAATAGAGTGTTGCATTTTCAAAGGAATTAACCGTTATTTTGAGCGAAAGGTGCTAAACATATACTTTCGCACAATCACACACGCGGGCGGGGCAAAATGCACCATTCTGTCTGTATTGCTCCTCATGCTCCTATCAAAGGGCACAATTCACAAAACGGCAATAGTAAGCATGGCTTCCCTTGCTATCAGCCATATTCCGGTGCAGATTTTCAAGAAGCTGTATCCACGAAAACGCCCGTATATGATGATTGTTGGAACAAAGCATCATTTGAATCCGTTGCAAGACCATTCCTTTCCATCCGGGCATACGACTGCTATTTTTTCGGTCGTCATCCCATTCATTGTTGATGTACCTGCATCCATATTTTTGCTTCTTCCTCTTGCCTTAAGTGTCGGTGTATCTCGTATTTATCTTGGTCTTCACTATCCATCCGATGTGCTGGCAGGCATGTTTCTTGGAACGCTCACTGGCATTCTGTCTTACTTTCAAATTATACAACTACTGTAAGTGGGGAGGGCGTCTTATGAAAATCGCTATCTTTACTGATACCTTTATACCACAAGTAAACGGGGTTGCGAAAACATTAGAACGCTTCACAAGATACCTGCAGTGTAACGGTATAGAATACTATGTATTTGCGCCTGAAAATACCACCGAGGACAGCTTTGTTACAAATGTCAAAAAGATGAAAAGCCTTCCGCTTTCTATCTATCCGGAATGCAGACTGGCGATTCCAAATCCAGTCTTTATAAAAAAAGAATTGCAACGTTTTCAGCCTGACCTCATTCACATCGCAACCCCCTTCAACATGGGACTGTTTGGCATGTATTACGCGAAGAGGTTAGGAATCCCACTTGTCGGATCGTATCACACTGATTTTGATGCTTACTTAAAACACTACAAGGTCGAGTTTCTCTCTCGCTTTCTCTGGAATTATTTACGCTGGTTCCATAGCTCTCTTCAAAAAACATTCGTTCCTTCCCATGAAACACTAAAACAGCTACAGAACAAAGGATTCCGAGACTTGCATATTTGGGCACGCGGTGTTGATTGTAACCTCTACCATCCACATTATGAGAAACAAACCGTGCGTGATACATACGGCATCGGAGCGAAGTATATTCTCTCATACGTGGGACGGATGGCTCCCGAGAAGGATATCGATACACTGACAGAAATTATTCAAAAAATAAACCAAACGCTTGGAGACTCTGTTCACTGGCTCCTCGTCGGAGATGGACCGCTCACAGAAGAAATGAAAGCAAATGTAACTAAAAACGTAACATTCACTGGCTATCTAAAAGGAAAAGAACTCGCGGCTGTCTACGCTTCCTCAGATCTCATGGTGTTTCCATCGGCAACAGAAACATTTGGCAACGTTGTGCTAGAATCTCTTGCTTCCGGTACGCCTGTAATTGGAGCGAACGCGGGGGGTGTAAAGAATATTTTGCAGCATGGCACAACAGGATATCTATGTAACCCAAAAGACACTGATGCATTTTGCGCTGCAATCGAGGATCTTCTCGATTCTGGTTCCATAATTGAGAAGATGGGACAATCCGGACGAGAATACGCCTTGTCACAAAATTGGGATACGATTTTCGAAAAGCTTCTCGGTCATTACAAGGATGTCATTCAAGCACCTCAAAATAAATTGTTAGCATAGTTAAAAGCATGTTCATTCAAATTCTTTTCTCAATCAAGAAAACTCGCCAATTGGCAAAGATAGAGGCACAGTTGCACTTATATTATATTCCTAAAATTCCTATCTATCCAAGTGATCTGACTCCGAGCTGCAAATTTATACTTCCTATAGTGCAGAAAAGCAAAGGCCGCTCACCTTTGCTTTTTATTAATTATATTCTAATTTTCTCCAGTTGATATATGCCGTCAATGCTACAATCACTGAGGCTATACTCACAATCATACAGGTTGTCACTGCGCCATATTCCCTGCCGTAGTACGCTTCGATCGTATGCTGTAACGATATAACATTCACGATAAGTGAAGTCATAATGATAATTACCCACCCTCGTTTACTCATGACGATACTTCCTTCCAACCGCATATACAGCACCGCCAGCTACCTCTAGCTCGATTAGCGGTAATTCTCTTTGCGGCGGTCCTTCCATCGGATGTCCTGTTTTAATATTAAAAAAACCGCGGTGGCATGGACAAACAAGAATGTCACGCTCTTTCTCATAAAACACCGGGCATTGCAAATGCGTACATTTATTATTGTACGCCACAAGCTCCCCCTCCACTGTATGCACCAAGATAGCGGTATCCCCTTCTGTCGGATAGCTAAAGTTTACAGAGCTCCCTTTTGGCAAGGAAGCTAAATCCGCAATCTTTACACGCGCATCCTTATCTGCCTTTTTATTGGCACTGACAATTTGGAACGGGATAGTAGCAAGGCCGAGTGCCACCGTCGCTCCTGTCATGGATTTAATAAATGCACGGCGGTTATACTTGACATCATCCCCACGCTTTAAATTTTCTATTAGATTCATCATATCGTGCTCTGTTTCTTCACGATGACGCTTTTGCTTCCCCTGTTCACTCATCGAATGTTCCTCCCTTTCAAACGGGACTACTCAGAATAGACACCGAAAAATTCCGGCACAAAGTTCCATTTATTTCCTTTAGACGGTTTTTTGCCTTCAATTAAGTTCATACGAGCACGACTGCGGCGAAGAGCCTGCATTTCATCAAAATCAATGAAACGAATCGCTTCACTTGGGCAAACTGATGCACACATTGGCGGGATGTCTTCTTTTGTACGGTCGTAGCACATATCACATTTGTACATTTTATTAGCTTCAAAATCGAACTTCGGAATCCCGAATGGACAACCGAATGTACAGTTACGGCAGCCAATACACTTTTCTTCCATTGCAGAAAGAACAACACCCTCTGCGGTAATTTGGATCGCATTTGCCGGACAAACACGTGCACATGCCGGATCCTTACATTGCATACACATCATCGGAAAGGTTTGACGACTTTCCATAAAGTCTACATATTCTACATAGTTGCGTTCTTTATATTCATGATCGCCGCACTCTCGGCATGCCGCCTGACAAGAGCGGCAGCCGATGCAGCGTTCGAATTCTAAATACATAACCTTTTTCATAGTATAATCCTCCTTACGCCTTCTCGATTTTCACTGCGCACACTTTGAATTCCGGCATGCGTGAATATGGATCTAAAGCAGGGTTTGTTAATTGGTTCACAGATAACTCTTTTCCCCAGTGATATGGAATAAAAATGGTATCCTTGCGAATTGTTTTTGTTAAACGAACATCTACTGTCATATGACCACGGCGCGTAGTAAGCTTGACTTTATCACCGTTTGCCAAATTGTTGCGTGCTGCAAGCTCCGGATGCATCTCTGCATATGGAAGCGGACATTGCTCCATTAAGAAGTCTACGCGACGTGTTTGGTTACCAGATAGGTAGTGGAACACAACACGGCCTGTTGTGAGTACAAGTGGATATTCCGCTGATTGTGTTTCACCTGGTTCTGTCCAATTAAATACACCTAGGTTCGCTTTCCCATCCTCTGTACCAAAGCGCTCCTTGAACATATGAGGACTTCCCGGATGATCCTTAGAAGGACACGGCCAAAACACACCGTCCTCCTTATCAATTCGATCCCATGTAATACCGTAATAATCCGCTGGACCACCCTTAGATGCCACACGGAATTCCTCAAAAATTTCGTGTGCTGTTTGATAAGGGAAGAACCTCCCTTTTCCCATACGCTCAGCAATTAAGCTGACAATTTCCCAATCAGGCTTGCTTTCTCCGAGAGGGTCGCGCACTTTACGAATGCGAATCACGCGTCCTTCTAAATTTGTTGTTGTTCCGTCATCCTCTGCCCAAGTTGTTGTTGGCAGGACAACATCCGCATGCTCTGCTGTCTCAGATAAGAAGAAATCACTAACCACTAAGAAATCTAATTTTTTAAACGCTTCATTGACATAGTTACCGTTTGGTGCAGAGACCGCAGGGTTACTACAGATAACATGCATACCGCGAATCGTATTGTTATGAATTAAGTCAAACATCTCATAAGCGGATACCCCTGGCTGCGGCATATCCTTCGGGTCAATCCCCCAAACGCCTGATATATATTCTACTGCTTTCGGATCTGTCAGCTTACGGTAGCCTGGTAGCAAATCTGCTTTTTGTCCATGCTCACGTCCGCCTTGCCCGTTTCCTTGGCCTGTAAATGTACCACACCCTGAAGCAAATTTTCCAACCATACCACGAAGCAGCGACATTGTAATGTACATTTGGACATTGTGCACACCTTTAGATTGTTGCTCAACCCCGCGTGCAAACATGACAACCGAACGCGGAGATTGACCGTAAATATGTGCTGCTTTTACTAGCTTTTCTACAACTACTCCTGTAACCTGCGAAGTATATTCAGGTGTACAATGTGCAACAGATTGTTTTAATTCCTCGAAGTTGTTGCAACGCTCTTGTACGTATTCATTATCGACATAGCCCTCTTTGATTAACAAATGAATTATACCTGCAGCCAATGCAGAGTCTGTACCTGGCTTTAAGTCCAAGTGCACGTCAGCAACGCGCGCAATTGGAACCTCACGCGGGTCAGCTACAATTAATTTCGCACCTTTGTCTTTTGCTTTCCAAAGCCATTGCGTGCTTGTTGGATGACATTCTGCTGAGTTAGAGCCCGCTAGGAAGAAGCAATCTGTATGCTCAAGCTCTGGCACAGGCAATGTCATACCACGATCGATACCAAAAGTTTTCAGCATACCACCTGCTGCAGAGCTCATACAGAAACGGCCGTTGTAATCAATATAACGCGTTCCAAGTCCAACCCGTGCATATTTTCCTACTAAATAGCACTTCTCATTTGTCATCGATACACCACCAAATACGCTAAGCGCATCTTTGCCATGATCGCGCTGGATGCGTTTGAAGTTTGATTCAATGTAATCTAACGCTTCCTTCCACGATACAGCATGAAATTGTCCATTTTTCTTAATCAGCGGCTTTGTAATCCGATCCGGATGCTCAATTGTTTGGTAAGCGGTCACACCTTTTGGACACATTTTCCCTTTTGTTACTGGCCAATCGTAGCGTGGCTCTACCCCAACTACCTTTCCTGTTTTCTCTTCCACACGAATATGTATACCGCATTGCATTCCACAATAGCAGCAGTGGGTTGTAATTAGCTTTTCACCTGGTTTATGCAAATTTTTCACATTATCCCTTGTCACAAATTGATCTTGCTTTACCAACTGGCTCATCTTTACTCACCTCTTCATTTTGTTGTTACTTCATCTTGTTTTACTTGATAAAACTCCTCCGAACGCTTTTGTCCAAAGCCTGGCACATGAATACTGTTATTTGTTTGAATTGGTCCGTACGGGTTGCCGATCGCTTGCTCCATATTCAGCTGCTTCATCACACGCAGCCGTCTGCGGCATGAAGGACAGTAGTCTGCTAGATATGAGCCATCTGCAAGCTGCAAATCAAATTGCTGTGCTGCTAAAATGGCCTTTACATCTGAAATCTGATCATCATTGCTATACTTTGTACCGCACTTCTTACATGCTCTCGTATCCACCTTCACAACCTCCTGATAATTCATCGGAACAGCTGTTGCAAGCGGGCGGATCGGAACATGAAAGAGCTTGCCGAATGGAAAATAGATAAGAAAAAACACAACAGAAATCTGATGCACAATTGTTATATAATGATGAATAAATCCTTTTAGAAATACATAGGAAAGAGTAAGCATCAAGCCTGTGACTGCTGCACTGAGCAATAAAAGAAGCGGTAAAATGTCAAACTCAAATCGCTGTGTTACCCGAACATCCTTATTGATTGTGCGGCGAATTAGCGCCATCGTTGCACCGATTAGCAGCATCATTGCAAAAATGTTAAGCGAGTTGTACATAAGTTCTGCAACAATCCCATGTGCCTGAATTTTTATTACCTGATGGTTAAACACAATGACACCGTACGTATGAGCATCTATTAAGTTGAAACGAAACAAACCAAACGTTAAACCAAACGTAAATGCTAACGAGCCAATACAGCCCCATGCAATTAAAAAGTGCTGCAACCCACGATAGATACCGCGTTTAAAAATAAATTTTTGCAGAAAGATATTTTCAAATCCTGTTTTCAAAACAGACACAATATTTCGTTTGACGCGATTGGCTGATTTTAAATTTTGCAGGCTCCGTTTCATAACCTGATATGTTGCCGGTCTTGCAAACCAAAAGTAAACACGAATCGTCATCCCAATAGCAAATATAATAGAAGAAAGTAAATACCCGAGCGTCGCTAAATCAATATAGATAAATTGATCGGTAGCGTACCAAACTGTCAAAACTAACAGTACTGTTATAACAAATGAATAAAACCGCGCTTTTGAATAAAACTTGCGCTCGATTATATTCATGTCGTTTCCCCCCTTATTTTTAAAAGCCGCCTTGTTGCCTTCATTATACGCATGAGTGAGCAGAATCACTGTGACGCATGTCACATATTTATTTGACAATGTAGTGACAGTTGCCCTTACCTAAAGTTTCATACTACGGCAAATTCACTTCTAGCTGGAAATTTATACTTTCTTAAAGCGAAAAAAAGCAGCTACCATTAGATAGCTGCTGCTTATTCGATATTACAATATGAAGTTGGGCAATTTTCACAATTAATCTCCTGCTTCAAATACTCTAAATCATGAATGATAATTTTTCTTCCTTCAAAAGAAAGAATACCCATCCCCTTCAATTCATTTAGAGCACGGTTCACACTTTCCCGAGTTGTTGAGCTGAAGTTCGCTAAATCCTGATTTGTCATTTGTACATCAAGTAATATACCGTTTTCTACTGGTACACCGTAGCTATTGGTCATACGAATTAAAGTGGAATAGAGCGCTCCCTTCTTTCCATACAAAACAAGGTCGCGGAACTTCGTATGCTGCTTACGAATATGATCGGTCATAACAGGCATAAAATCTGCTGCAAACAACGGATTTGTGAGCAATTCTCTTTCGATTGCTTCATTCCTGATGACAAGTACCTCACTATCCTCAAGTGCACGTGCGCTAAACAAGTATTTTCCGTTTTTCGCAAAAATCATAAGCTCTCCCATAATGGAGCTTGGTCCGCACAGACGCAAACAAAGCTGCTTTCCATCACCTGAAAGCTTATTAATTTGAAATTTCCCTTTTAACACCACAAAAAATCGATCTCCATCCTGACCTTCTTGAAACAAATGAGCTCCTTTTCTTACCTTCAATGTTTGATAGGCCAGTTTGGATAAACAGTCTACACTTTCGGTGCTCAAAACTGTCGGCATTGATTTGCTCCCTTCTGCACGTTATCCAAAATAACGCTGATAGATAGAACGAGCTTCTGTAACATCCTTCGTTCCATGGATAAGCACTCTGCCATCACGGAACAGGACAATACGGTGCCTTTCCAGCTGCATCATAGCCAAATACGGATTGCTCTGTATATTATGTCCAGAACGCTTCAGGTGCGAAGCAAGCTTTTCTAACTCAAACGGCTTCGTTCCCCGCAGCTGAACTGTATCTCTGCCACATAAAACAGCCGCCTTGCTTCTATCTTCTTCCGTTAATGCCGGATACGTTCTTTCTTCCCCACATGACGGACATTTCTTGCTCTTTCGCTTCCCAACACGTAAAAACATATGCTCATTATTCCAAATATCGAACAAAGCCAATGACGGTCGCACTGCTTGCATATTTCCAGTCAGTATTTTTAAAGCTTCCGCTGCCTGATAAGACACTGTCATACCAATAGCAGGACCGATTACACCCGTGGTATCGCACGTTAAACTATAGGATGGAAGATGCGGGAGCAAACAGCGAAAACAAGGCGTTTGTCCCGGAATAATTGGCATCGATAGCCCATAGCTACCTGTACAAGACCCGAAAATCCACGGTATATTGTATGCTTGCGATGCATCATTAATGAGAAGACGTGTTTCAAAGTTATCTGTTGCGTCTATCATAACATCGAGTCTCTGTTCGCACATAGTGTTAATTTCATCAGGTGTAAGATCTAAGACATGCGTTGTAATCTCTATCTCGCTATTAATGCGGCTGAGCCTATTTCTCGCCGCAATTGCTTTTGGCAGTCCTTGCTCAGCATCACGTTCCTCATACAGCTGCTGCCGCTGTAAATTGCTCCAATCTACATAATCACGATCAACAATTGTAATTTTCCCCACACCTGCGCGGACAAGCATTTCAGCATTGCCGCAGCCAAGAGCACCAGCTCCAACAATGAGCACATGTGCCTCCCTCAACAATTTCTGCCCCTGCTCTCCAATTGGTGAAAAAAGTGTTTGCCTTGAATATCTATCCATGCAGGTCACGCCTTTAACCGTTTATAGTCACCATTTTTCCCGCCTGTTTTCTCCATTAAATAAGTCGGACCAATGATAATCCCCTTATCAATCGCCTTACACATATCATAAATCGTTAACGCACAAACAGAAGCTGCTGTTAAAGCTTCCATCTCTACCCCCGTGCTGCCTTTTGTTTTCACGAAGGATTCAATATGCAGTTCGTACTCATCGTCCCGCTCCTCCCAATGAAACGAAAGGTCTACTCCCGTTAAAGAGAGAGGATGGCACATTGGAATGATGTCTGCTGTTTTCTTTGCACCCATGATTCCAGCCACTTGTGCGACGGATAAGACATCTCCTTTTTTCACTTCACCCTTGGTCATTTTTTCATATACTTCCTTAGACACAATAACACTCGATGCGGCGTGTGCTGTACGTGCTGTTTCATGTTTTTCGGAAATATCCACCATGCGTGCTTTTCCTTCCGCATTGAAATGTGTAAATTCACTCATCTTTTTTCCCCCTTATCCCCCGCTTACCGGTGGAATCAGTGCCACTGTATCACCAGCCTGAATAACATCCTCATCATCAGCAAATTCTTCATTTACCGCAATCATGATGCTTTTCGTATCCAAGAATTCGTACTTCTCCTCCAGCTGCTTTCTTAAATCTGCTACTGTTATTGAATTTTCCTCTATTTGCAAATCACGTGTGCCGAATTGCTCACGTAAATGAGCGAATAATAATACTGTAATCATCCTTCATTCACCTCGGGCTTGCCATTTTCGTATGAAATCGTTCCTTGCTGATTGCCGATCCAGAGCTCGCCATCTTCCCAATGCTCCTTCTTCCAAATTGGAACCATTTCTTTAATCCGCTCAATCGCATACCGGTTTGCTTCATATGCATCGGCGCGATGAGGAGAAGACGTAGCAATCACAACCGCTGCTTCACCAATTTCCAAGCGGCCAACGCGATGCACAATTGCAGATTTTGCTCCTGGCCATTTTTCTGCTATTTCCCTGCCGATTTGCTCCAGCTTCGCCTTTGCCATTGGAACATACGCTTCATATTCCAAATATAAAGTTTTTCTGCCCTTTGTAATCTCGCGCACCGTACCGATAAAATTTACAACCGCGCCAGCATTTCGGTGCATCACCTGCTCCGTTACCTCCTGAGCAGAAATAGGAGATGCTATAATTTCAAACATGCCTCTTCCTCCTTAAATAGCCGCTCATCCATGCACAATACAGTTCCTCCTCCTGAACGGAGAAAACAGGAAAATCGCTCTCAATTGGTATCCACGATACAACGGCAATAACATTAGAAAGCCGTAATAACTTCCGATCTTCCTCACTGCGAATGCAGACAATTTTTTCATACGGCTTCTCTTTATATCCTTCTATGAGCAACACATCGATGTTAATGGAATGGCATAGCTCTATCCACTGCTCTAATTGAAATTGTTCATCCTGAATCGTTATCGCAAATGTTCCGTCTCCCTCTACCGCAGCAGCAAGCGAACCCGCATGCATATGACGTGTCGAATCCTTCCCCTCAGGAAGGGCTGGTTTTCCGCCATGACCGTGATGCTTAAAAGAAGCAACACGTAAGCCCTCCTTCGTCAAAGAAGAGATAATCTGTTCCGCTACTGTTGTTTTGCCGCTATTTTGATAGCCGGCAATTTGCAAGATGACAGGTCTCACTTCCATTCCCTCATACCATCCTGCCCCTCAATCAGCACAACCTCAACCATGCTTCCTGCCTGCCAGCCTCTTGTACCGCCCGGCAGAACCATAAAACAGTCCGCTCCTGGGAGTGAGGAAACAATATTAGATTTATCCTTCCCTGATGGTTGAACGTACAAGCGGCCTCCCTCAAAGGACAGCTTGCTTCTCACAAACCGCGTAAATGGGTTCGCCTTTAACACGTCCTGCTTTAGCGTTGCCTCTACTTTTTGCAAATAGACATTCTCCATGCCAAGCATCGTCCGAATTACCGGTCTTGTAAACAATTCAAATCCAACATAGCAAGCGGATGGATTACCTGATAACCCAAAGAGAAGCTGATCTCCTAATGCCGCTGCCGACGTCACACTTCCTGGGCGCATCGCAATTTTATTAAATAGAAGCTCTGCACCAAGCTCCTTATAAACAGCTGGTATATAATCAAAATCCCCAACAGAAACACCGCCTGTAGTCACGACAATATCTGCTGCCTTCAGCGCTGCTCGCACCGTCTCTAACGTTTGTTCAAATGTATCCTTCACAACGCCGAAGGAAACCGGTTCAGCACCGCTGCGGAGCGCCTGTGTGTAAAGCATAAAACCATTGCTATTGCGGATTTTCCCTGGCATAAGTGGTTCATCTGTGCCAAGAAGCTCACTTCCCGTTGCAATAATCGCAACCTTGGGCTTCCGGGTAACAGGAACCTTCTCATATCCAAAGGTCGCTAATAACGCGATAACGCCAGCATTAATATACGCCCCTTTCGTAAGGAGACGCGTTCCTTCTTCTATATCTTCTCCAACGCTGGAAATATTTTCGCCTTCTTTAAGCTTTCGTTTTAACTGAACGAATGTCTTCCCATCCCGCTCTTCTTCCTTTGTAAGTTCACGCATAATTACAGCATTTGCCCCATCAGGAACAGCACCGCCTGTCATAATTTTGACTGCTTGTCCTTCTTGCAATGTACCATGCCACACATCACCAGCAGCCACAATCCCGAGGAGCTCCAGCCAAATTGGATTGTGTTCTCCTGCTTCCTTAGTTGAACTCGCCCGAACCGCATAGCCATCATACGGAGAACGAATAAACCAAGGAACCGGGTGAGGTGCATACACATCACGGGACAACACCCTGCCCGCACTCGCTGTTAATTCTATGTATTCTTCTTCTATTTGTTTTGGAAACTGCATCAGCTTTATCAACGCTTCTTCAATCGGAATTGGCTTTCGAAACAGTGTCACTAGAACCACCCCTTTGTCCTATTTGTATTGTATTATCTTTTATCTGTTTAGCCAAGAAAACATCCTATCCCATGCTTATGAAGACGGGAGCGTTCGGAATACGTGCATTGATTTACTTTTGCATGTATTATCATTTAAATTTCTTGCTATGTCGAGTTCGCTTCTAGCTGGCCCTTTATCCAATCTTAAAGTGTAAAGAAACAGCCGATCCCTTCATACGAAATCGGCTCATGGTAAATTCATATAGTCTTCCTTCGTGTTCACATTTACGAACGCTTGCGTGTCTATTCCTAGCCTTTCCTCTTTGACGTACGCAACTGTGCATAGAGAAAGAAGCCCCTTCATGCTTCGTTTACCTTCTTGTAACAGCAACCCCAGCTTCTCTTTTACACTTTTGTGATAGCATGCGAACAATGGTTGTATCCGTCCCGCTACAATCGGAACAACCGCATCCACGTTTTCCTCTACTCTGCCGACTATTTTCATTATAATTTCATTTGTTACAAGCGGAACGTCACAAGGCAAGACAATATACCAATCGCCGGCTGATGCTTCCATTCCGGTTAAAATACCAGCAAGGGGCCCCATCCCGCTATACTCTTCCAAATCCTCGCGTACAACAACCCCAGGTAGATGAACTAGTTCCTTAAGATGACTAATCACGACAATTTCATCTACGCTAGGCTGCAGCGCATCAATAGAATAGGTTAGAAATGACTTCCCCTTCCAATGTTGAAGCGCCTTCGGTTCCCCAAATCGGTGTGACTGTCCGCCAGCTAAAACAATGCCAACCGTCCTCATTGACGGTTCAATTCCCATACAACATGCCCAAGTTCCGGCAAAATAAGCTTATTCATCGCAAGACGGACAGCACCTGTAGAGCCTGGCATGGAAAACACTGCCTTTCTATCAATCGTACCAGCAATCGCACGGCTCATGATCGCTGCACTTCCGATATCCTCCGTGTAACTTAGCATCCGAAACAATTCGCCAAACCCTACAATTTCTTTCTCAATGAGTTCACGCACTGCCTCAATCGTTACATCTCTTCGCGTAATACCTGTACCGCCGTTTGTAAGAACGACATCAATATGAGGATCATGGCAGCCGGACAACACAGCCTGCTGAATGCTTTCTTTGTCATCTGTTACAATCTCGTAAGCACCGACCGTTATCCCGTTCTCTTCCAGCAGTCCAATCATAGCAGCGCCGCTTTTATCCGTTTCCTTTGTTCTTGTATCCGAAATTGTGATCACCTTACAGCGAACATGCTCCGCTCCTCGTCTTTTATGCTCTTGTACGCTCATACACTATCCCCTTCTTACCCGCCGATATACGACATTTCAATCGGCTTTCTTTGTTTTCCTTGCTCATAATAGGAGGACCGCTCCTCAGAATAACGATCATCACGCTTTTCCCATGTCCCGCATATTGTTGCAAACAGTTCCTCATCTGAAGCACCGGAACGGATAAACTCACGAAGCGGCGTGCCCTTTTCGGCAAACAAACATGTGTATAGGTGACCATCAGCCGATAAACGTGCACGTGTACACGAAGAACAAAAAGCTGCGGATACAGAAGAAATAAAACCAACTTCTGCTTGAGTACCTACATAACGATACCGCTTCGCTACCTCTCCTGCATAATCAGGAGCAATAGGCTCAATCGGCGTCTCGCTATGAATCATATCGTGAATTTGTTTGCTTGTAATTACCTCATCAAGCTTCCAATTATTCGTTGAACCTACATCCATAAATTCAATGAATCTAAGTGTAATTCCCTTTTCCCTGAAGAAATGGGCCATCGGCAATATTTGCGAATCATTCATACCTTTTTTCACGACCATGTTAACCTTGACTTTTAACCCGGCTTGCACGGCTGCCTCAATTCCTTCTAATACTGTTTCGGAACGAACACCTACTCCGTTCATCTTCGTAAATATATCATTATCGAGCGCATCAAGGCTCGCATTAATCCTTTGGATACCCGCTTGCTTTAAAATCGGTGCATATTTCTTTAACAAAAGACCATTTGTTGTAAGAGACAAATCCTTCACTCCATCAATTGCTGCAAGCATCTCGATGAGCACGGGTAAATCCTTGCGAAGGAGCGGCTCTCCTCCAGTCAAGCGAATCTTTTCTACACCAAGGCGGACAAATTGTTTGGCAAGCCGAGTGATTTCCTCAAAGGTGAGCAGTTGCTCACGCGGCATAAAACAGTGATTCGGACCAAATTCCTCAATCGGCATACAATAAATGCAACGAAAGTTACAGCGGTCTGTCACTGAAATGCGCAAATCACGGAGCGAACGTTTATGCGTATCCTGTACTTTTCTCTCTTCCATCGCAGCGCTCTCCTTTCTGTCACTCTTACTCTTGTTAGAACATCTTTTATTGTAACGCTGAAACGTTAGAAATTCCAACATAAACGTTGTAGTTATTAAGAAAAGCGGCTACATCCCGCTCTTGCTCCCGCAGTAAAACATCCTTTGCATAAAATGCACGGCTTTAGCGAAATTAATCCTTCATGGAGGCTTTCCCTTTATTTTCACCATAGAAGGCGCCTTTTTCCTTTGGTGTTGAAGTTATTTTGTGAAGGAGTAAGCCATGGGAGCTAGATAGCAATCCAAAAATCCCCTTTTTGTTGCGTGAGAAAATCTGACACATCTCTACTATATCCCTAAAATTTTCGACTACGTCGAATTGGCATCGGGCTAGAAATTTATGCTTTCTTACATTGAAAAAAAGGGAAAGAGTACTTCTTTCCCTTTAGCATTAACATTTTATTTTCGCATTCTTCCTTTGATAGAAATACCAATTTAAACCAAAGGAAATGATATAAAAGACGATAAAAACGTAGAATGCTGTTGCATGTGTTCCTGTCGTTTCTACAGACCATCCAAACAATTTCGGAATAAAGAAGGAGCCGTAAGCTGCAAACGCTGCTGTGAATCCTAGTACTGGTGCAGCTTCTTTAACAGGAAAGATGTTTGGAATCATTTGGAACGTAGAGCCAGAACCAATACCCGCTGCCACAAATAATACAAGGAAGGATGCTAAAAAGCCATTAAAATCCTTTTGAGCCAAGAAATGAATAACCCCTAGCGCCCCGATTGTCATCACAACAAGCGTAAATGCCGTTACTCTAGAGCCGCCAAATTTATCAGAAATCCAGCCGCCAATCGGACGACCTGCTGCTGCTAACAATGCACCTAAGAAGGCAAGCGATAATTTTTCAGGGAATTGTGCTTTTAATAATAACGGAAATGCTGCAGAATACCCAATAAAGGAACCGAATGTTGCAACGTATAACCAAGTCATAATCCAAGTATGTTTACGCTTTACAATCACAAATTGTGCAGCTGGAGATTGCTTCACCCCCGGAACATTATCCATTCCGAGTAATGCTGCAAGCGTTACAATGATAATTGGAATGACCCAAATAAATGCTGCATTTTGCAGCCAAAGCTCTTGACCATTTTGCAATACTTGCCCTTCGCCGCCAATTGCTGCGAATGTGCCAGTTGTAATAATTAAAGGTGTAACAAACTGCACGACGGAGACACCCATGTTTCCTAGACCGCCATTAATACCAAGTGCTGTGCCTTTTTCTTTTTTTGGGAAGAAGAAGCTAATATTTGCAACAGAAGAAGAAAAGCTTCCGCCGCCAAGTCCACAAAGCGCTGCTAATAGAAGCATAGTGGAATATGGCGTGTCTGGATTTTGCACCGCCACTCCAATTCCAATTGCCGGAACTGCGAGAATAGCTGTAGAGAATACAGTCCAGTTACGTCCCCCAAACTGTCCCACACCGAACGTATATACGAAACGAAGTGTTGCGCCGACAAGGCCCGGAATTGCCGCTAATGTAAATAATTGCTCTTGCGAAAAGGCAAAACCAATATCATTTAATCTTACTGCAACAACAGACCAAATTTGCCAAACAATAAAAGAAAGCATTAACGCTGGAACAGAGATCCAAAGATTTCTTGTCGCATGGCGTCTTCCTTCCGCTGCCCAAAACGTTGGGTTTTCAGGATCCCAGTTAGCACCGATACGACCTTGTTTTTTCTTAAACTGTTTCTCTACAACAGTGGCCATATACATTCCCCTCTCTGCATTTAAGTTATTTTCATTTCAATTTTGATAGTATGGAGTGCGCTCTCTATGCTTTTATCTTATAGTGGTTGTAGAAAAAGAAATGTGATATTTATCACAAAATCAGGCTTACCTGTGACCATGTTCACAGAATATTCATCACCAGTAAGCCATAATAAAATTACAATAGTAATGAAGGGGGCTTTACGATGTTAAAGACGAGAATTACATATCAGACTGGCAATCCCGCGGAGTATATCCAAGAGCTTACCACAAGCGCTTTAGATAAATTGGTTACGATAGAGGTACGTGAGGAAACGAAGGAGGTTTCTGTTTCTTTTTCCGAAAAGCTATCATACGCACAATACGCCTTAATCCATCGTTTTCTTGTTATACTGGCAGAAAAAATAAATGGACGCATCTTCGATAAAGGCAGCATGCTCGGCTATTTGCAAGATGGCACCCCCGCTTATATCGTAACAAACTGGGATGAGTGGAGCCGCTTTTTACATGAGAAAAAATTGCACTCCTCTCAAGGAGAATATGTCCATGTATACGCGGACAGCGAACTCCTTGAAAGCGGTATTTTATTGGAGTATGAAATGAGCAAGGAAGGAGAGGCATTTGCAATTACAAGCTGCACATTACTTACTTCAGAAGGGGAAGTAACCCTTCATGGGGAGGCGCTTGTATTAGAGGCGGAGCAGAGATTTTAAAGAAAACTCGCCGATTGGCAAGCCCTGCCTTTGGGTGAAGACAAAGGCTTAGTTGCACTTATACTTTATTCCTAAAATTTCTGGCTACGTCGAATTGTCTTCTAGCTAGAAATTTATACTTTCTTAGAGTGTAAAGAAAACTCGCTGACTGGCGAGCCGGTAGGCGAAGACAGAAGCGTAGTTGCACTTATACTGTATTCCTAAAATTTCTAACTACGTCGAATCACTTCTAGCTAGAAATTTATACTTTTCTACAGTGTAAAAAAATCCCCACCAAGCGGGGATTTTCATCGGTTCTATCAATAAAACGATTTACATCTGTTTCTTCTTAGCCTTTTGCATAACAACGATCAAATAAAACATAGCTAAAAAACCAACTACTCCAAATCCTAGGGAGAGATAATCTGGTGTTTCAAAATTTTGTCTATTTGTTATCCATTGATAAATCGATTGAAGTGGAGCAACCGCAACAATCACTAATACAATCCAATAACCATAGCCCGAGATTTTCTTCATCATACACACTCCAATATTAGCTACACATTAGAAGCCTTTTTTGCTTCCCAAGTCCTGCTTTTCATAATACTGTAAATATTTAAAAAGGACTGTCCCATTTAGCAGGAACAGTCTTTCCTTTCATTCATGCTCCCGTAATCTTAGCTGCTGCAACGTCTCACGTAACATGGATGCAATATTATCATCTGTTACTCGAAAATATAAGCTGCGCAAAAACATCTTGATGTTTTGCGTTACAATATCTCGAGCCGGCTGCACTGCCTCTTCTAGCTCAACAAAGTTTACAATCCACGCTGCCATATACATTTCATTAATAAGTCCCTTTTCCCAAAGCGCAAGTACCACACGTACAAAATGTTCATCTTCGAAATGAGCATACACTTGCTCTCCCTGACACACCTTTTCCTTAATCGCCTCTAACATCGCATATGCAAGAGATGCCTGCTCTGTTGTTAAACAACGAGCAATTGCAGCAAGAGCATCAGCTGCCTGCACAACAGCCTGTGCTTTTCCTTTTTCTTTTATATATCCTCTCACATCTTGTTCCAAATACAGATACTCTATCATTTGCTCGGCAACACTCTCTAGCTGCTCCTCTGATAAAAACGGATCACGTTCATGAAAAGATAGAATAGCAGCCAAAACAGAAGCAGAAGCAGCTCGCCGAAACACAGAATCTGTTCCATCCTCACCAATTCCATACAATAAATAATCTGGACTTAACGCTTGAAGCAATAGGCCCCTTAGCTCCTTATGACGAAACACCCCGTTTGCAATCCAGCTTGCTAAAACCTCATAAATCAACTCACGGAAATCAGCATCAGTTGAACCAATTTCCTCCATAATTATTTGCGTATACGGATAAGCATCCGTATCATCAGGCACCGCGTACCTGTGATCTCGAATGAGGCGCAGCTCAGACTGTACAGTATCTTGTTCCATTTTCATCTCCCGCCCTTTACACAATTGTAGATAGATCGATCTTTGCTATGTATAACACCTTTCAAGCATATAACATACAGCCAGAACAATGCTACTCGTTTCACTAAAGAAAACTCGCCGACTGGCGAGCCCTGCCTTTGGTCGAAAACAGAGGCGTAGCCCTACTTATACTGTATTCCTAAAATTTCTCACGACGTCGAATTGGCTTCTAGCTAGAAATTTATACTTTCTTAAAGTGTAATAAAAGCCTTGAGTCACGTTCTTTGACCCAAGGCTTTTCACACATATGTGATGGAATTGTATCCGAATGCACTTGTCATTCTTCTGTTGCTCTCTAGTTTATAGCTGTGTATCATATATCCTCGTATCATACATCCTTTGTATTTGTACTTTATGTACAACAGAATGCATAATTCTTTCATGTTCGGATCCTTTGGAGGTAGTCCAAACCACCCCGCTTAAGAATACACTCAGACAAAGCAGCCAAAACAAACACGCAATTTTATTAATCATTGCAGTCCATCCTTCCTTTCCCCTTTACACTGGTTATGCTCCACAAAGGGAACGAACAGAAAATGCATCTGCAGGCTTATTGTTTGAGGAAAAGAAACGATGCACTCATTCCTTTTTTTCACAACTACAGGGAACCGAACAGCCCGTGTTGATCTTGTAGCTGATTGGCGTAGCTCTCCTTATACTGTATTCCTAAAATTTCCGGCTACGTCTCACTTCTAGCCGGAAATTTATACTTTTTCAAATAAAAAAGACCCATGCGCTGCATAGATCTTTTTCATGATTATACCCCTGCTTGCTGACGAAGCGTATCAGCTTTGTCTATACGCTCCCAAGTAAGGTCAAGCTCGTTGCGGCCAAAGTGACCGTACGCTGCTGTTTTCTTATAAATCGGGCGACGTAAATCAAGCATTTTAATGATACCTGCTGGACGAAGGTCAAAATTTTTACGAATCAAATCAACCAATACATCCTCAGACACTTTTCCTGTTCCAAATGTATCAACAGAAATAGATACTGGCTGCGCTACACCAATCGCGTATGCAAGCTGTACTTCCGCTTTATCCGCAAGCCCTGCTGCTACGATGTTTTTCGCAACGTAACGAGCGGCATATGCTGCAGAACGGTCTACCTTTGTAGGATCCTTACCGGAGAACGCACCGCCGCCATGGCGAGCATACCCGCCGTATGTATCAACAATGATTTTACGGCCTGTTAAACCAGCATCCCCTTGCGGTCCACCGATTACGAAGCGGCCTGTTGGGTTAATAAAGTATTTTGTATTCTCATCAACAAGCTCAGCTGGAACAACTGGCTTAATTACATATTCTTTAAGATTACGCTCGATTTGCTCATGCGTTGCTTCTGGATGGTGCTGCGTGGAAATAACGATTGTATCAACGCGAACCGGCTTTCCATTTTCATCGTATTCAACCGTTACTTGTGTTTTACCGTCCGGACGAAGGTACGGTAATGTATCATCCTTGCGCACTTCTGTTAAACGGCGGGATAACTTGTGTGCAAGAGAGATTGGAAGAGGCATAAGCTCTTTCGTTTCGTTACATGCAAAACCAAACATTAAACCTTGGTCACCAGCACCGATTGCTTCGATTTCTTCGTCAGACATAGAGCCTTCACGCGCTTCCAGCGCTTTATCTACACCCGCTGCGATATCGGCAGACTGTTCATCGATAGAAGTTAATACCGCACATGTTCCAGCATCAAAGCCGTACTTTGCACGAGTATAGCCAATTTCACGGATTGTTTCACGAACGATTTTTGGAATGTCCACGTATGTAGAAGTTGTAATTTCACCAGCTACTAGCACTAAACCTGTTGTTACCGTTGTTTCACAAGCTACACGTGCGTTTGGATCGTTTGTTAAAATCGCATCCAAAATAGAATCTGAAATTTGGTCACAAATTTTGTCCGGATGCCCTTCGGTTACAGACTCGGACGTGAAAAGACGACGCTTGTTTGTCATTGGTAAACCTCCCCTAATCTATTATGTACGGAACTCATCCCTAAATTAAATTGTCATACGACATTCTTAAAATTCCCAAGAAAGCAAAATAAAAAACCTTTCCATCTGAGGAAAGGTTGAATGTGTCATTTCTTGCCTTTCACTCTTATCGTTCAAAGCATTGCTGCCTTGCATCAGGTTGAGCACCTTTACCTTTTCGGTCAGGTTGCTGGGCTTCATAGGGCCTGTCCCTCTGCCAGCTCGGGATAAGAGAGTATCCGTCTTAAAGCTATAGTATAGAAATAACACTACTTTGTCAATTCATTCCCCTTAAATTTCAGCAAAAAAATCCTGCTTATTATGTGTTGGTACATGTATTCTAAAACGAATAATAGTACACACCAATTCATCTAATAACATCTTGATCAATTTTTATAACAGGAAAAATCCCCAAAAAGTGTAAACACACAAACATAAACCAATAAATAGTATACACTATTTATAACAATGTGTTATACTTTTTATGGGTAATGTGAGATATTTTTCTATAATTCAAACAAAGGATGGTTTTGATGATGAATACTGCGAATGTCCAAATCGGGTTAACTGAACTATTAAACGGAAGCAATGCACATGTTCAATTAAGCGTACCGCAATTGGTAGAAAAGGTTTTAATCCGAGAAGAAGGAAGCCTAACTTCAACAGGTGCTGTTTCTGTTTCAACCGGAAAATATACAGGACGTTCCCCCAAGGACAAATTTATTGTCAGCGAAGCATCCGTCAAGGATAAAATTGACTGGGGCGTAGTGAACCAGCCAATTGCTGAAGAAACCTTTCACCACTTATACACAAAGGTACTGGAGCATTTAAGAGAAAAAGAGGAGCTTTTCGTATTCAAGGGCTTTGCTGGCGCAGACCGTAACTACCGCCTTCCCATCCAGGTTGTAAATGAATTCGCATGGCACAACTTATTTGCCCAGCAGCTATTCATCCGCCCGACAACACAGGAGCTTGCAAACCACGAAGCACAATTCACCATCGTGTCTGCTCCGACATTCAAAGCAGACCCAGCACTCGATGGAACAAAATCGGAGACATTCATTATCATTTCCTTTGAAAAGCGGATTGTACTGATTGGAGGTACAGAATATGCAGGAGAAATGAAGAAATCCATCTTCTCCATTATGAACTATTTGCTTCCAGAGAAAGATATCCTTTCTATGCACTGTTCGGCCAATGTAGGGGAAGAAGGAGACGTTGCACTATTCTTTGGTTTATCCGGTACAGGAAAAACAACCTTGTCTGCCGATTCAAACCGTAAATTAATCGGTGATGATGAGCACGGTTGGTCTGACAACGGCGTATTCAATATTGAAGGCGGCTGCTATGCAAAATGCGTAAATCTATCCCGCAAGAAGGAACCTCAAATTTTCGACGCGATTACTTTCGGCTCTGTATTAGAGAATGTTGTGTTAGATGAGAATACTAGATTTGCAGATTATAATGATACCTCCTTAACAGAGAATACACGTGCCGCGTATCGGATTGATGCAATTGAAAATATTGTACTTCCAAGTGTTGCCGGTCATCCGAATACAATTGTCTTTTTAACCGCGGATGCATTTGGCGTACTGCCTCCTATCAGTAAATTAACAAAGGAGCAAGCCATGTACCATTTTTTAAGTGGCTACACAAGTAAGCTTGCCGGTACAGAACGCGGTGTTACATCTCCGCAGGCGACCTTCTCAACATGCTTTGGCTCCCCGTTTCTGCCATTACATGCATCCCGCTACGCAGACATGCTTGGTCAAAAGATTGAAAAGCACGGAGCAAAGGTATTCCTTGTGAATACTGGTTGGACGGGCGGAGAATACGGAACTGGAAAACGAATGAACCTTGCGTATACGCGTGCAATGGTGCAGGCTGCGCTAAGCGGTGAGCTCGACCGTACGGAAACGGTGAAAG
Source organism: Ectobacillus funiculus (assembly GCF_004138295.1). Classification (GTDB taxonomy): domain Bacteria; phylum Bacillota; class Bacilli; order Bacillales; family Bacillaceae_G; genus Ectobacillus; species Ectobacillus funiculus. The sequence goes on from NZ_SCFM01000046.1 coordinate 27,516, forward strand.
ACGATATTTTCGGTCTAGACATTCCACTTCATGTGCCAGGTGTACCAGATGATGTCTTAACACCGAAAAAAACATGGGCTGATCCAGCTGCCTACAAGGCAACAGCATTAAAGCTTGCGGCACAATTCAAAGAAAACTTCAAAAAGTTCAAAACGGTTCCTGAGCGTATCGTGAAGCTTGGCGGTCCCATGATGTAACCTGTGTTGTCTCATACCGCTTAGGGAAAGCCTACTCTTCTAACAAAACCTTGGCTTGTTGGAAACGAATTATATTAGAAAAAGAGCAGCCTATCGTGGCTGCTCTTTTTCTAATACAATCTTGGCTATTTCCGTTCTGGGACAAGCAAAAATTTTTCTAGGCGCTCACATATGGGCGTTTTTTCACATACAGTAAAATAGGCTTACTTTAGGAGGTGCATCTATGAAAAAGCTGGTTAGCGTATTAACAATTATAATGTTAAGCTTCTTTACATTTGTCGCATGCAATCAAACAAAACAAGTAAATATGCAAAAAGTTCGTGTCGGAGAGGTAACACACTCCTTATTCTACGCACCATTATATGTGGCGTTACAAAATGGATATTTCAAAGATGAGGGTCTGGACATTGATTTACAAACAACAGCTGGCGGCGACAAAACAATGACTGCGCTTCTCTCAAATGGCATTGATATTGCTCTCGTTGGTTCGGAAACATCGATTTATGTGTATAATCAAGGGGCGAAAGATCCTGTTATTAACTTTGCACAGCTCACACAAACAGATGGAACATTTCTCGTTTCCCGCAAGAAACTCGACTCCTTTAACTGGAGCGACTTAGAGGGAAGTGTATTTTTGGGGCAAAGAAAAGGCGGTATGCCGCAAATGGTTGGGGAATACGTCTTGAAGAAATACGGGATCAACCCGCAGCAAGATTTAACTTTAATTCAAAACGTTGAGTTTGCCAATATTGCAAACGCCTTTGCTTCTGGTACAGGTGACTTCGTTCAATTATTTGAACCAACCGCAAGTATTTTCGAAAAAGAAGGAAAAGGTTATATCGTAGCATCCTTTGGCAAGGAATCCGGTAAAGTTCCCTATACATCTTTTATGACAAAAGAAAGCTACTTAAAAGATAACAAGAAGGTCATCGAAAAATTCACAAGAGCCCTCTATAAAGGGCAGCAATGGGTGGATACACATAGTCCGGAAGAAATCGCAAAAGTAGTAACACCACTCTTCGAGGATACACCACAGGATATTATCGTTAAGGTCATTGAGCGCTATAAAAACCAAAACTCTTATGCAACAAATCCGATTTTAGATACAGAAGAGTGGAACAACCTGCAAAGTATTATGAAGGAAGCTGGAGAACTGCCAAAAGAAGTGCCATATGACATATTAGTGGACACTTCGATTGCGGAAAATGTCATTAATCAATAGGAGTGATTCCGCATGAGCTTTTTGACGATCCAAAATTTATACCATTGCTTTTTCGATGCCAAGGAAGCGAGGCTCGTGCTGGCTGATATTCATCTTCAGGTGGAGCAGGGAGAATTCATTTCTTTCTTAGGACCAAGCGGCTGCGGCAAAACAACTCTTCTCTCGATCATCGCCGGATTGCTTCGGCCGCTAGAAGGAACCATTGAGATTGAGGGAGAGCGTGTATGGAGACCGACCTCCTCAATCGGCTATATGCTCCAGCAGGACTACTTGTTTCCATGGAAAACAATCGAGGAAAATATCATGACGGGTCTTCGCATTACTAAGGCATATAATGAAGACAAAAGGCTGCAAGCACTGAAGCTGCTTAGTGAAGTTGGACTCAAAAATGTCGAGACGCTGTATCCGCGCCAGTTGTCAGGCGGTATGCGCCAACGAGTGGCGCTCGTGCGTACACTTGCCACCAATCCCAAAATACTGCTGCTAGATGAACCATTCTCAGCTCTAGACCATCAAACCAAAATCAAGCTGGAGGAACTCGTGTGCACCTTGCTGAAGCAGTTTAAAAAAACAGCTATCCTTGTCACTCATGATATCGAAGAGGCTATTTCTATGAGTGACCGCATTTTCTTGCTCCACACCAATCCCGGCCGTATTGCTAAAACCATTCTCGTCCCAGAAGATATTCGTTTACTTTCTCCATTTCAGGCACGCCAGCATCCAAAATTCAGGAATCTATTTCAATCTATATGGAGGGAGCTGGAAAAACTTGAAGTATAAAAACTTAGATTTATCCTTCCTGCATCGAGCATATATACAAAAAGAACAAAAGAAAAGGCGAGCCATCGCATTGTTACAGGCTTTCATATTAGTTATCTTCTTTGTTCTTTGGGAGATCGCAAGCCGCAGCCAGTGGATTGACCCGCTGCTTTTCAGCTCCCCTTCCAGGATTTTTAACATGCTGGCTGACAAACTACTGGATGGCTCATTATATCCTCATATTTGGACGACGCTTCTAGAAACATTTACTGGCTTTCTTCTTGGTACTGTCCTCGGAACACTTATTGCAACGATATTATGGGCCTTACCGTTTCTTGCTAAGGTTCTTGATCCGTATCTCGTCGTATTAAATGCCATGCCAAAGGTAGCACTCGGGCCAATTATTATTGTTATTTTCGGACCGACCATTACATCCTCCATTGCCATGGGTGTGATCGTTTCCATCATTATCACAATTCTTGTTATTTACTCTGCATTTCGTGAGGTGGACCCAAATTATTTAAAGGTGCTGCAAACATTCGGCGCTAATAGATGGCAATGCTATCAGAAGGTTATCCTTCCTGCTTCATTGCCAATCATTATTTCAACCTTAAAGGTAAACGTTGGTCTTTCTTGGGTTGGCGTTATTTTTGGTGAACTTCTTGTTTCTAAGCAAGGTTTAGGATACTTAATTAGCTATGGCTTTCAAGTATTCAACTTTACCCTTGTTCTTATGAGCGTTTTGCTTACATGCGTATTGGCTACTGTTATGTATGTGCTTGTCGAGTGGTTTGAACGTATATTAAGTCAACATATCGAATGAATATATGTAAAGAAAACTCACCAATTGGCGAAGACAGAGGCGTAGTTGCACTTACACTGTAATCCTAGAATTTCCGACTGCGTCAAATTCGCTTCTAGCTGAGAATTTATGCTTCCTACAATGTAATACAAACAGACCTAGCCTATAAATGACTCGGTCTGTTTGTATATAGATATATATCTGCTTTAGAATTCCTGTACTTTGCTCTCTAGCATCCCTGTGCTATGTAAACAATGTTTTTGAATATACGCCAGGCTGTGCCGCAGCACATCGTCGCGCATAATAAAGCTAAAGCGCTTATCCTCTTTAATGTCATCCGGTATCTTCTTAAGCAGAACAGATCCGTTTGTTTCATTGTAATGTGTATGATCCTGCAAATCGCTAATTGTAGCAAAATAAATATTCTTAATAATAATTTTATCCCTTCCTGAGACCTTATATTGTCCTATATATTGCAAATAGGATACAATCCCGCCTGTTTCTTCCCGCACTTCACGTACAGCGGCTTCTTCAGGTTTCTCTCCGTCCTCTACTTTTCCACCCGGAAATTCTAATCCGCGTCGTAAATGATGCGTCAGCAGCCACTCATCTCCACGCCGGCAAACAACCCATACATGCTTAGGTTCATGGGAAAACGGACGATCTTCAAAGGATAACTGTACTGTATTGTGGTAATAATCTTTAAAAGTGTACATTCACACGCTCCCCTAACAATTGTGGCGAATTTTTCTTACCACAAATTGTAGCACATTCTTCGCGCCTATGCCTATTATTACAGTCCGTCTATAATGCCCAATTGCGCGATGATTTCTTGTGTCTCCTGATTGCTCAGGCTATAAATCATTTGATATGCTTTTTGAAGGCTATCGTCATATTCATGGTTTTCTGGGTCATGATGATACTCAAGGAATGGGATATGTGATCTAACAAAGGTTTTTAAATCTGCCTGATATGCTTCATCGAAATATTGACGAAGCTGCACAATTTCTATATCGCTTGCTTGAATTTCAAAGCTGTACGTATTCGCGGATTTCACCTTAGAAATCTCACCGTCTGCAATCGATACATAGTATGTTTGTTTCTCCATTTATTATCCCTCACTTTGCGAAATACTACGGTTCCTTAAACAGTGCCATCGCGCTGATAATGTCTCTATTCCTAATTGTTCCTAATTAATATAAGAAATATGCAGAACGCTGCGGACATGGTACTATGTAAGAAAAGCCTGTTTCGCTGTCTCAAAGAAAAGGGAAGGCCAATAACTGAAAAAAGGCGGGCCTTGGGAGCTAGATATCACCCCGAAAAGTTATACTTTCTTATCTTGCTTGTAAAGAAAACTCGCCGATTGGCGAAGATAGAGGTGTAGCTGCACTTACGCTGTATTCCTAAAATTTCCGATTATGTCGAATGGCTTCTTGCTGGAATTTTATACTCCTACAGTGTAAAAAGAAATACATTCTTATCCTTTAAAGCAGGAAAGGGGAGGAGAGAGGAATGTTTCATATACTAGTTATTGCTGTAATAGTTGTGATTGTTGTGCTGCTTTTATCTGTTGTCACAATTAATAAGGGCTACTCTTACAAACACTCTGTCGATCGTGCCGAAGATAGCCCTTATGTAAAACAAGACGAGGATAAACCCTCAGGTCATTAACCGAATACTTTTTCCAACTCGGCTTTTTCTTGTTGTAGCCAGAAATTCATAAGACGCTTTGCACCTTCTAAGTCATGAAGCTTAGCCTGCCCACATTGCGTTTCGTTTGCAGCTGGAACCTCTACTATTTCAACCGCGTCCTTCATCGTGTCTTCTAATAAATCGATGATTTCACGAACAGTCGGCGTACCGCTGACAACAAGATAAAAGCCTGTTTGGCATCCCATTGGAGAAATATCGATAATATCAAAATGACCGTATTTTTCTACATGCTTTCTTAAGTTATAAGCAAGCAAATGCTCTAATGTATGAATAACATCCGGCTTCATCGCCTGCTTATTCGGCTGACAAAAGCGAATATCAAACTTATTCACAACGCCGTCGCTCCCTACATGGTGAACACCGCAATGTCTCACATAGGGCGCTTTTACAATATTATGATCAAGCTCAAAGCTTTCTACTGATGGCATAATCAAATCCTCCTTTTTTCTGGATGTGCTGCATTGTATTCACATACACTCCATAATGATATTTGAAAGTTGGATTTTAGTAAAGAATACTGTCTAAAATAATGACAATGAAAAGGAGCCAGCCCATGAAATCTATGCTTCTCGCACTGATTCGCTTTTATCAGCTCGTAATCTCTCCGATAAAGCCGCCGTCATGCCGTTTTTATCCCACATGCTCACACTATGGTTTAGAGGCAATCCGCCGTCACGGCGCGGCAAAAGGAGGCTGGCTCACAATCAAACGTATTTGTAAATGTCATCCGTTTCATCCAGGCGGCTTTGACCCTGTGCCGGAAAAAACGGAAAAATATCATTAGGCTTCGTACCCGTCCGTAACCAAATCAAGACGTCCTGTTTTCGGATCAATAACCAAGCCATGAACCGGTATGCCCTCTGGCATTAATGGATGCTGGCGGATAATATCGACACTATGCTTCACGCTATCTTCTACATTTTCAAAGCCATGTAGGAAGCGTTCTAAATCAATGCCTGAAAAGCGAAGTGTATCCAGTTTCTCTTCCGAAACACCGCGAGCCTTCATTTTCTCGATTGTCTTTTCTGCTTGCAGACTTGCCATACCGCAATCGTAATGGCCGATAACACATACCTCGTCAGCGCCAAGCTCGTATAAAGCAACAAGGACGCTGCGCATAATACTACCAAATGGATGGGCAATAACCGCTCCAGCCACCTTTATAATTTTAACATCCCCATTGCGAATGTTCATTGCCTTTGGAAGAAGCTCAACAAGTCTCGTATCCATGCAGGAAATAATAACGAGCTTTTTCTCAGGATATTTATCTGTTTGGAACTTCTCATATTCCTTCTCCTGCACAAACTTCTCGTTAAAAGTTAACACTTCATGTAATAAACTCATACATTAATTCCTCCTTTATTTAATCTTCCCTTGCTTGAAAACAAGTCAAGAGGAAGAGGTTAAAAATAGCTAAGAACTGACCCTCTACTTTTTACAGCTGACAAAAAACACCATGATTCACAAGATTCTGTAACATTTTCGACAAAAAATGCTCACTTCTTCACTATACAACAAATCAGATGGTATGGGAAGAAGTCGAACTTACTCATAAGTGATTTTCAAGTACGATTGTTTGCATTGTGATATTCCTTAGCCTTTTCCGGTTCACCTTATACCCGAGACCCGGCACAGATGATACAGGCACTCTTCCATCGGACAATGTTATGTCAGGAATAATCACATCCTCTTCCCAATGGCGTGAAGATGCAGAGATATCACCCGGAATCGTGAAATTTGGGAGAGCCGCAAGCGCCACATTTTGAGCACGAGATATGCCGGTCTCAATCATCCCCCCGCACCAAACTGGAATATGATGAGCTTGGCAATAATCATGAATACGAATCGCCTCGGTCAATCCTCCCACTCGCCCCGCCTTAATATTTACAACGCGGCAGCTTCCAAGCGTGATCGCCACGCGGGCATCTTCAAGAGAATGAATACTCTCATCTAAACAAATGGGTGTTTGCAGCTCTTTTTGCAGCAATGCATGATCCAAAATATCATCATCAGCTAACGGCTGTTCAATCATCATCAGTCCGAAATCATCAAGCTTCTTTAGCTGATCCTTATCTTGCAGTGTATAAGCCGAGTTAGCATCAGCCATGAGAGGGAGATTGGGAAACGCCTGACGAATCCCTTGCAGCAGCTCAGAATCATACCCTGGTTTAATTTTCACTTTAAATCTTTGATACCCCTCCGCAGCATAGCGTTCAATTTGCTGGAGCATGTGCGGCAACGTATCGATTCCAATTACTACTCCTACTTCAATGTCGCTTCGTACCCCGCCAAGCACTGCTGCGAGCGGTTGATTTTTATGCTGTGCATATATATCCCAAATAGCCCCTTCAAGTCCTGCCTTTGCCATACGATTTCGCTTCACATTTGAAAATAGCTGAGGCAGCTCGCTTGGATGTTCAATAGTCCTCCCCAGTAAGCTTGGAACAAGAAATTCACGTAACATATGTAAGGAGGTTTGAACAGTCTCCTCCGTATACCATGGCTGCGAAAAGGCAACGACCTCTCCCCAGCCAATGCAGCCGTCCATATCCTCTATTTCAATTAAAATACTCTCCCGCTCCCGATATGTTCCGTAGCTTGTTGCAAAAGGAAAAACGAGCTTCATTTCCGTAATATGGAGCGTGACTCGCTTAATGTTCATACGAATTCTCCCTCGACCTTTTTCTTCAGTTCGCGACGCAACAGCTTATTGGAAGCATTGCGCGGCAGCTCGTCTACAAATTGAATCTCCCGAGGAACCTTATAGCGGGCCAGCCTTTTGTCGCAAAACACAAGAAGTTCCTCCTCCGTGACGGGACTCGTTCCTGCTTTTCGAACAAACGCAACCGGCACTTGTCCCCATATTTCATCCTTTCGTCCAACAACGCCTGCTTCTTCTACGTCTGGATGAGCGAGAAGCACCTCTTCAATTTGGGCAGGATAAATATTCTCTCCTCCAGAGATAATCAGGTCACTCCGGCGATCAAGTACATACAAAAATCCTTCCTGATCCACGTAGCCAATATCACCCGTTCGCAGCCAACCCTCCTCTAGCTGCACATCTCGCTTAAAGTACCCCTTTGCGACATTCGGCCCTTTAACAACAATTTCCCCTGGTACATTTGCAGGAGCTGCCTCTCCGTTTGCTTCGATCCGTAGTTGACAGAAAAATAACGGCTTACCCGCTGAACCCACCTTTGTTAGCATATAATCCGAGGACAGAGTACAAATTTGCGAAGCGGTCTCTGTCATACCATACGTTTGGTATACAGGGATATCTTTTTTCATACACTCCTCTAACAAAGGCTTCGGAGCGGGCCCACCGCCAAGAAGCACGCAACGCAGCGCCTTTGGATACGTATTCTCCCCAAGACCGCGCACCATATCTGTAAGCACCTTCGTTACAACGGAAATGATCGTAACGCCCCTTTCTTGAATTGCTTGATTTAGGGCGGCTGCATCGACCTTCTCCATAAGTACAACGCGCATGCCGTATATAACACTTTTCAGCAGAATCGACAAACCTCCAACATGAAAAAAAGGCAGACAGGCAAGCCAGCAATCATTCTCCCGAAACCCTATATTAAGCGCAGAACCGACAGCGCTGCTCCAATGGTTTCCATATGTCAACAATACACCCTTTGGGTTCCCTGTCGTGCCGGATGTGTATATGATCGTCATGACGGTATCCGAATAAAAATCCTCTTGTATAACATAAGGTTGCTCCTGAAGGGAGGAGAGCTCTCCTATTGTATATGTAGTCACATGTCTCCCATAATGCCGAAGAGCCTCGTCTGTTAGCAAAAGGGACACTTCAGCATCGTTCATTTGCCAGGCAAGCTCTTCCTCTGAGAGCCTCGTATTTAGCAGCACAGCAGTCGCTCCGACATAGGCTAAGGCATGAATTGTCAGCACCATTTGTATGCTGTTACGCATTAAAACTGCAACCTGGCTTCCTTCCTCAACTCCAGCGCTGCATAGCTTACCGGCAAGTGAAGCAACTCTTTGATGAAGCTCCCGAAATGTCAGCCGCTCCCTCTCTGTTTCAAGAGCAATGCGATCCGGTGTTAAAAATTCTCGTTGCTTGAGCCAATTTGGCATTGTCTCCATCATCATCACTCCTTTCTACGGATTGCGGTAAAATTTTGATAGTAACGAAAACACGCCGATTGGCGAGCCCCGCTCTTGGGCGAAGACAGCGGCGTAGTTGCACTTATACTTTATTCCTAAAATTTCCAACTACGCCGACTGGCTTCCAGCTGGAAATTTCTACTTTCTTACAGTGAAAAAAAGACTTGATGACAATGCATCAAGCCTTTTTTCTATCAAGGAAAACGAGGGAATTGACCGAAATCTGGCTTGCGTTTTTCCTTAAACGCATCCCGTCCTTCTTTTGCTTCCTCCGTTGTGTAATACAATAATGTTGCATCTCCAGCAAATTGCTGAATACCTGCAAGACCGTCTGTATCTGCATTAAAGGCTGCTTTTAGGAAACGAATTGCTGTTGGACTTTTCTCTAAAATTTCCTCACACCATTTTACTGTTTCTTCTTCTAGCTGTTCAAGCGGAACCACTGTATTTACAAGGCCCATGTCCAGCGCTTCCTGCGCGTTATATTGACGGCATAAATACCAAATTTCACGCGCCTTTTTATGGCCAACAATACGAGCTAAATAACCTGATCCGTAGCCAGCATCGAAGCTACCTACCTTCGGTCCAGTCTGGCCAAATACCGCATTATCCGCTGCAATCGTTAGATCGCAGACGATGTGAAGAACGTGGCCTCCGCCAATTGCATATCCTGCTACCATTGCAATAACCGGTTTTGGAATCACACGGATTAAGCGTTGTAAATCAAGTACATTCAAACGAGGAATTTCGTCCTCTCCTACATATCCGCCGTGACCGCGTACCTTTTGGTCACCGCCGGAACAAAATGCACGACCGCCTTCACCTGTTAAAATGATCACACCAATAGAAGCGTCATCACGCGCACGCGCAAATGCATCAATTAACTCAGACACTGTTTTTGGACGAAATGCGTTATGTACTTCTGGACGATTGATCGAAATTTTAGCGATACCGTTGTATGTAGAATAAATAATATCTTCATACTTTCCTTGTTGTACCCATTCAAAAGCCATGTTATAAACCTCCTTCTAAATATTGTGCTTGGAAAAAGCTCCTTACTATTGTATCAAACTTTTCTGGTTGTTCCACATGAATTGTATGACCCGCACCAGAAACTTGTACAAATTCAGCATTAGGAAGCCGCTGCTCCATACATTGTAAAATACGGAGAAACTTTTCGTCATATTCTCCCCCAAGCAATAAAACGGGCATGCACAGCCTATGCAAGGAACTCCACCAAGAGGGCTGCATTCCCGTCCCCATACCGCGCAAGCTATTTGCTAAACCGAGCGGGTTATTTTGCAAACGCTGCTGCCGCATTTGTTCCCTCACAGAATAGGGCAGCTGCTGTTGAGAGGCAAACAAGGGGATATTCTCCCACCTCTCCACAAAAGCCTCTAGACCATGCTCCATGATAAAATCTGCCTGCTGCTGATCTTGCCGCTTGCGTTCCTCGCGCTCCTCTTCACTTTCTAAACCCGGGGTGCAGCTCTCAAGCACAAGCGACCGTACCCGTTCTGCATATAAAGAAGCAATCGTAATAGCAAGCCGTCCCCCCATTGAATAGCCGAGCACATGCGCCTGTTTTATCTTTAAAGCATCAAGAAGGGCAATCATATCAGCAGCAGTCTGTTCAATGCTGTAACGCGCCCAATCGCTCGGGCTGTCCGTTTTCCCATGACCCGGCAGGTCAACAGTAATGACCTGTAAGTCATGGCTCCACAAGGGAAGAAAGCGGCGCCACACATCTTTACTTCCGGTAAAGCCATGCAGCAGTAAAAGCGCGTCACCGCTTCCTGTAATTTCATATTCATAATGCATGCCACCAAGCTTAATCAGCATTACGGTTCCCTCGCAGCCTCTCTGTTACAGACGTGGAAATGGTTGCCCACAAAGCACGATGCATTTGCAGATTGGATTCACGGTTTGTACGAATCTCAATCACATGTAAGCCGTTAGAGGAAATGCCGTTAGCTACTGCACTCCGGAATTGCTCCCATGTTTTTGGACGGCTGAAAACCCCATGATACATGTTGACAACATGCTCGTAATCAAGTCCGAGCGGCGTTCCAAATAGTGCTTCAAAATGCTTCTTCTCTGCATATTGCGGCAAAAACGAAAAAATCCCCCCGCCATCATTGTTAATCACAACGATTGTCGCATTTAAGTTGTGCAGTTTTGCCGCCAATAATCCATTTAAGTCATGATAAAAAGACAAATCGCCAAGGACAAGCACAAGCGGCTCATAATGCGTACTAGCACCTAAAGCGGTCGAAACAGTTCCATCAATTCCGTTCACGCCGCGGTTGGCCAAAATGTTGATCTTTTTATCTCTCGTCAAAAAGAAAGTGTCCACGTCTCGAATCGGCATGCTGTTACCTACAAAGAGTGCCGATTGATCCGGTAATACATCTGCCAGCTCCATCATCACACGCCCTTCAAATGGCTCTTCATCCAAACCAGCGTAGGATAGGTGCTCGCGTGCAAGTGCATTCAGCTCACGCCACATACGAAGCCAGGCTGTTTCCCTCTGATTTGCAGAAGCAAATGCGGTTAATTGTCTGCAAACAGAGACCTCGTCCGCATATATCATCTCGGATGCAATTAAAGCAGGGTCACGCCAGCCCCCTTTTTCAATCACGAGATGGACTGCTGACGTTCTGGACTGTATATACTGTGTTAATGCTTTCGAAACAGGCATAGCTCCAAAACGAATGATGATGTCCGGCTGCAAATTCTGAATCTCCTCATTACGCAAGAAGGCATCATAGCACTCTAACACATTTTCTTTCTCGTGCTTACCGCTGCGCACATTAGAGAGCGGATCTGCCAAAATTGGGTATTGATATGCTGCGGCGAAGGCAGCAACCTCTTCAGCAAACGAAGGATCATTCATTTCACCGCAGACAATCAGCCCCTTTTCCATAGATGCAAAACGTTTACTTAGCGATCCCGCATGGAAGGGTGGAAGGACTGAATTCCCAAACGTAACAGATGTATACTGATTCGCGCGCCCAGCCTTCCCTCCTTCCCAAAGATTTGGCAGAGAGAAATTCGGAATAAGCGGCTCCCGAAGCGGAAAATTCATATGAACAGGACCGCTTGGCGCCCCGTTCATGACAGCAATGGCTCTTGCCGTCGTCGTACGAACGTATTGATACATTCGTTCTGATGCTTCAGGCAACGCCATTTCGATAAACTCCTTCGTAAAGGATCCAAACAAGTTCAGCTGATTCATGGCTTGCGGCGCCCCTACATCTCTCAGCTCGTGCGGTCGATCGGCCGTTAGAATCAGCAGCGGCACACGGGAGTGAAATGCTTCACTTACAGCCGGCCAATAATTGGCTGCCGCTGTACCAGATGTACAAAGAATAGCTACAGGCCTCCTCTTTGCCTTGGCAATGCCAAGCGCAAAATAAGCAGCCGATCGCTCATCCACATGTACATAGGTTTTCATGCTTTCATGCTCTGCCATTAGCATAGCTAACGGCGTTGAGCGGGAACCGGGGCTGATGACGGTTTCGCACACGCCAAGACGTGTTAACTCATCAACAAAAGCCCCTAAATAATAGGATAACGCTTCTGTATAGCTCATTTCATACTTCCTCCTAATGCGGATAGCATAGGTTTGAACTTCATTTTTGTTTCTTCATACTCCATGTGCGGCTGTGAGCTTTCTACAATACCGCACCCTGCAAACAAGGAAGCATTCGCCCCCCGTATAAGTGCAGAACGAATCCCAACCGCAAACTCTCCATTTCCCTTATAGTCAATCCAACCAATTGGACCTGCATACAAACCGCGGTCTAGATCTTCTTGTTCACGAATCAGCTCCATCGCCTCTTCGCGCGGGGTACCTCCCAGAGCAGGAGTGGGGTGCAATTTCTCTACCATTTCAAACAAATTGCACACCCCCCTCCCTTCTACTGGCGTATAGAGATGAATTAGGTTCTTTGTCCTCATAACTCCGGGCTGATGCGGAATATTTACCTCAGTGCAAACGGATGTCATAACCTTACGGATCATATCTACAACATAGCGATGCTCTACTAAGTTTTTCTCATCCTGCAGCAGTTCTGCTGCATTCTGTTCATCCTCCTCTTCCGTATTGCCGCGTCCAATAGAACCGGCTAAGCACATAGAGGTGAACAATTGGTCTTCCTTTTTAACGAGCCTCTCAGGCGTTGCACCAAGAAAGCAGGTATCTTGATAATCAATTGAAAAAATATAGCAATCCGGCTGTCCGATGCGTAATGCTTGAACAATATGCGCCGAATCAAATTCATTTTCTGCTGTTAATCGCAATTCACGCGCTAATACAACCTTTTGCACACGTCCTTGCTTCATTTCACTTTGAACGGCTTGAATTGCTTCCATCCAGCTTTTCGTTTGTACCTCATGTTGGCTAACAATAACGCTTCCTTGTTCTGACAAAGGCTGTCTGCTATGCTGGAGCAGCTGTTCCTCCATATTTTGCATACGCTCATACAGATCCTCTGCACAATCATCATGCCCTACAAGCTGATTAATTGTCAGCCAAGATTCTCCTTCCTTCATTGTAAGCAGGAAGGACGGCAATACTAAGACTGTATCGGAAAGCGTCTCCCAAAGCTGCGTTTTCTGCTTTAGCGGATCAAAGGAAAATCCGCCAAACAGCAGAGGTCCTGTCCCAAACGAATAGGCCGGTCCGTGCACAATGACACCATTTAGAAGCTGCTGCCATCGATTCTGCGTATCCTGAAAGCGCTTTTGAGAAGAATTTGCTATAGTGAAAGCAGATCCAATTCCTGCGAAAACTATATGTTGTTCTGGATCGGACCAATAAAACCGCTCCGTGTACCCGAATTGTTTTGCGGCCGCATAAAAAAGAAGCGGATCTGTCCACTCTACCTTCTTTACGGCACTGACTAATACTTTCGTGTCTATTGCAGCTTGTTGTATAGCAGTAAGGAGCGATTGATGTAATCCCTTGTGTTCTGTTCGAAGCACTTTGATTTCCCCCTTACTCGGGTAAACATACTGAAATTACCCTTGTATTTTTAAGATACACCCCGAACGAAACCTGTGTCAATCTTTAGCATTTTTGCGGAAATTACAGCCTTCTGAAGGAAAACGTTGACACTGTATACGTCGGTTACCTAAACTTAATTTTGTACTTTATGTGACAAAAAGGAGGATTCTTATGAATATGAAAATAGAAACGAACTCCTCTTTTACAGAGCCGAAAACAAAGCAGCGAAAAAGCTGGCATGTATGGTGGAACTTACTTCGTCCACATACGCTAACAGCTGCATTTATTCCGGTTTTTATCGGAACTGTTTATGCACTTCACATCGGAGGGATCGATAAGATAAATCTTCCTCTTTTTTTTATGATGCTTCTTGCCTGTATTCTCATACAAGCGGCAACGAATATGTTCAATGAATATTTCGATTATAAAAGAGGTTTGGATCATGAAGGCTCTGTAGGAATTGGAGGCGCGATTGTACGCGAAGGCATCCAAGCAAAAACAGTCTTATATTTGGCATATAGCTTCTTTGCTGCTTCTATGCTAATCGGCATTTACATTTGTATACATTCGAGCTGGTGGCTTGCCTTAATCGGTCTTCTTAGTATGGCCGTCGGTTATTTTTACACGGGCGGTCCTCTGCCAATTGCTTATACACCGTTTGGTGAAGTAACAGCTGGATTATTTATGGGCGTTATTATTATCGGGATCGCTTTCTTTATCCAAACAGGAACGATTGTACCGGAGATTATCATCCTGTCGGTTCCAACCTCTATCTTAATTGGAGCTATTCTGCTTTCGAACAACATTCGCGATTTAGACGGGGATCAAGAAAATGGCCGTAAGACGCTGGCTATTCTCGTCGGGCGTCAAAATGCGATTCGCGTGCTAGCTGGGATGTTCATCATCTCTTATATTTGGTGTGTCGCACTTGTTTTTACAGGCATGGTATCGGCTTGGATTTTTATCGTATTTCTGAGTATTCCTAAAGCAATCGCTGCGACAAAAGGCTTCATTGGCAAACGCATTCCGCTTGAAATGATGCCGGCAATGAAAGCGACTGCGCAGACGAACACCATTTTTGGATTCCTGTTTGCACTTGGTTTATTATTGGATTATCTCTTTTAAAACGCAGGCCTTACCTGCGTTTTTTTACACTTTAGGAGGATAAAATTCCAACTGGAAGCGTATTGAATCGTTAGAAAGTTTTAGAAATAAAGTGTAAATACAGCTATGCTTCTCTCTTTGCCTAACGGCTCGCCAATCAACGAATTTTAGCAACCGAATTGAATGTTGGCTTACACGCTTCCCTTCCTTATATTTTTAGCAAAATGGTTCATACTACAAAAGAGATTACACAGAGGAAGGTGACCAGTATGCTTTCTCAACAACAGCTGGACGAGTTCAAAGCAACGCTGCTCCATGAAGAAAAAGAACTGGAATACAGCATTCAAATGCATCACAATAACGATAAAGATGGCATGCGCGACGCTACAAGTGAGCTTTCTCTATACGACAACCACCCAGGCGATACAGCGACCGATTTATTTGAGCGAGAAAAGGATTTTGGCATCATTGAATTTCGTGAAAAGCAACTAGCGGATGTAAGATATGCATTAGAAAAGATCGAAAATGGCACATATGGTATTTGCGAGGTATCTGGCGAAGAGATTCCTTTTGAGCGTTTAGAAGCTATGCCGACTGCTACAACGCTGATAGAACATACACATAATAAGCTCCGATTGGATATACGTCCAGTTGAGGAAGAGGTGTTGTACCCGCCTTTCGGTATTCATGATATGGACAACAAAAGGGAAAATGTTGCGTATGATTCCGAGGATAGCTGGCAGGATGTAGCGAATTACGGAACATCGGAGACGCCTTCTGATTTTGAAAGACGCGATAGTAAGCACTATAACTCCATGTTTAATGAATCTGATGAGCCCATAGGATATGTAGAGTCATTTGAAAACTTCATCGGAACAGATATATATGGAAAAAATCCACAGGTCTACCCTGGAGACGACCATGAGCTGTATGAAGATATGATTGATGACTACGACGAGCAAGCCTATCGAGGAGACCTCTCAGAAAACAGTTATTATCCGAGACAATAGGACAGTTGTTTCAAACAATATGAACGATACACCTTTCAATATAGTTGCTTGCCATAATACAAAAAGAGCATTCCATTACTGGAATGCTCATTATCTTATTACTTCTTTACTACGTTAGCAGCTTGTGGTCCGCGGTTTCCTTCAACAACTTCGAAAGAAACTTCTTGGCCTTCTTCTAAAGTTTTGAATCCTTCTCCTTGGATTGCGGAGAAGTGAACGAATACGTCGTTTCCGTCTTCTGCTTGGATAAATCCGTAACCTTTTTCACCGTTAAACCATTTTACTTTACCTACTTGCATTGTAGTACCTCCTAAATATAAGAAAAAAATGAAACTATTTACCCCACATATAGGAGGATATAAAGAAAACGATCTGTTCCAAGCATGTGACGAAAACATCAAACCATGGGTAAAGACGTGCTTTATTTCCGAAAGACTATATGTAGTTCAATAGTTACTTTAATTTATCATGAAAACGTATATTCAGTCAACTGAAAACTACGGATTGAATTGTAAAAAATAACAAAAAATTCATTCCACTCTTACTGTCTTTTCGATAAAATGGAGATATACATACAGGATAATAGGCAGGGCAGCAAACAACAGGAGAGGTGAATTAAAATGAAGGCACATGAAATTGATTACAAGCTTTACGGAGATGACATGCAATTCGTCGAAATTGAGTTAGATCCTCGTGAGAGCGTCATCGCAGAAGCTGGTGCGATGATGATGATGGAAGATGGCATTGACATGGAAACAGTGTTTGGTGACGGCTCTGAGCCAAAAGGACTGTTTGGAAAATTAATGGGTGCTGGAAAACGAATGGTAACTGGCGAAAGCTTGTTTATGACTGTTTTTACAAATAACAGTAGCGTGAAACGCCGTGTATCCTTTGCAGCATCCTACCCAGGAAAAATTGTTCCAGTAGACTTAACGCAATACGGCGAAAAGATTATTTGTCAAAAGGATGCATTTCTTTGCGCAGCAAAAGGAGTCTCTATCGACATTGAGTTCACAAAAAAGCTGGGCACAGGCTTCTTTGGCGGGGAAGGCTTCATTATGCAAAAGCTTGAAGGTGATGGCTTGGCTTTTATGCATGCTGGAGGAACAATATACAAACGTGACCTGCAGCCAGGAGAACGTCTCCGTATTGATACAGGCTGCCTTGTAGCAATGACAAAGACAATCAACTACGATATCCAATTTGTCGGCAATGTGAAAACAGCTTTATTCGGTGGAGAAGGACTATTCTTTGCCACATTAGAAGGTCCAGGTACTGTCTGGATTCAATCCTTAACCCTCAGCCGTTTAGCGCAGCGTATCGCTGGCTCCGCAGCAGGTGTTAAAGGCGGTGGAGAAGGCAGTGTTCTTGGAGGAATCGGTCGTATGTTAGATGGGATCGATTAACAAAGCGAACCAGCATCGAAAGCGATGCTGGTTCGTTTCATATTTCACTGTAAGAAAGTATAATTTCCAGCTGGAAGATCCTTCGATGTAGCAGGAAATTTTAGCAATACAGTATAGATGTAACTATGCCCCCGTCTTCGCCCAAGTACAGGACTCGCCACAGTTTTCTCCCGCCCATTCTCATCGATTGATATGTTTTTTTAAAAGCAAGTACAGCTTTGTCAGGTTGGGCTCCAGCATCCAGTCTGCATGATTGCCTCTGTCTCCTCATATATTGGATAGTGTTTGCGCATCACGATATAGGGCTAAGGGGGGTCCAATATGTTATTTTCAGCCGCCGACAAAGAGCTCGCCATGCTTCTGGCTGACTGCTGCGAGTTAACGTATGAACAGTACAAACAAAACGGTGTATTTCAACCGCCAAAAGGCTTTCAGCATATATGCGGTTTTCAAGCCCAAGCCATCGGAACAACGGAATGGTTCGGCTTTATTGCCGAATCAGAACAAGAGATTGTTGTCGCATTTCGCGGGACACAGTCCGACACTGATTGGATTGCCGATTCTCTCATCAACCAGCGTATCTATCCGTACACAGCAAACAGCGGTCTCGTTCACAGTGGCTTTCTTTCTATCTACGAAACGTGTCGTGATTCTATTATGGAAACGCTTGTCACGCTTCCAAAGCAAAAAAGATTACTTGTAACCGGTCATAGTCTAGGAGGCGCTCTTGCCATCCTCCATATGCTTGATGCTAGAGTAAATACTTCATTTGCAGATTATATGATGTATAATTTCGCTGCCCCCAAAACAGGCGATATCGCTTTCCGCAACTACTACAATTTACAGGTCTCCAAAACCTTCCGGATTGTCAATCTTTTTGATGTGGTCCCACTCCTCCCGCCACACAAGATTAAGTTTGAAAAAGCATCTCAAGAATATGAATATTTTCATGTTAACAATAGCATCACATTTACCTCAAACCTTGGATCTATATCTAAAAATCATCACATTACCACCTATAAGTCGGCAATTGAACGCTGGCCATGAAAGGTAGACGACATCCTCAAACAGTTTGCCAAATAGAGATAGATATCCCCAGAAACCTCGCCGATTGGCGAGCCTGTCCTTGGGCGAAGACAGAAGCGTAGTTGCACTTGCACTGTATTCCTAAAGTTCACAATTATGTAAAATGAACTTCTAGCTGGAAATTCATACTTTCCTATAGTACAACAAATAACCCGCGCTATCGACGCGGGTTATTTACATTGATTTTCTCCTATAGAGATAATCAGTATCCAAAATTCTGTATTCACTTTCTAGCAAAAACAGGATTAATGTGCCAAATATCAGAAGCATATTGGGAAATGGTACGGTCGCTTGTAAAATAACCCGACCGCGCTACATTCGAGATGCTCATTTCGAGCCAACGGTTCCGATTTTCATAGGTCTTTCCAACCAGATCCTGCACATCGACGTACGGTGCAAAATCACGGAGTACAAAATATTCGTCGTTTTGGACAATAAGGGAGTCGTAAATGGCTTCAAACTCATCTCCCCCATCCGGGAAAAATCCATTGATAAGCTGATCAACTACCTTTTTAATTCGTTTATCATGATGATAGTAGTCACTAGAACGATAGCCCCCGCTTTGATAATAGTGCAGCACCTCTTCCGCCGTTAGACCGAAGATGAAAATATTGTCCGTCCCTGCTTCTTCTTGAATTTCAATATTCGCTCCGTCTAATGTGCCGACTGTTACTGCTCCATTCATCATAAATTTCATATTTCCTGTACCAGATGCTTCCTTGCTGGCTGTAGAGATTTGTTCGCTCACATCAGCGGCAGGAAAAATATCTTCAGCTAAGGAAACACGATAATTTTCTAAAAAGACAACCTTTAAACGGTCCCTTGTTTGCGGGTCATTGTTCACCTTCTCTGCCACTTCATTAATCAGCTTGATGATTTTTTTCGCATAGTAGTAGCCTGGAGAAGCCTTTGCCCCGAAAATAAAAGTGCGTGGATGCATCGTAAAGCTTTGATCTTCCTTCAAACGATTGTATAAGTGCATAATATGTAGTACATTCAGCAGTTGTCGTTTATACGCATGCAGACGCTTTACCTGCACATCAAAAATTGAATTCGTATCAACCCGTACTCCTGTTTGTTCTTCGATGCGCTTTGCCAGCAACTCTTTTCGCAGCTGCTTAACGCCATGAAATTTCTCACGGAATGCGGCATCTTGCTTATAACTCGCAAGAGCCTGCAGCTCCGTAGGCTTTCGAATCCAGCCTGGACCAATTGTGTCAGTAATTAGGCTTGCAAGCTGCGGGTTTGCCTTCAGCAGCCAACGTCGATGCGTAATACCATTTGTTTTATTGTTAAACTTTTCAGGATAATACTCATGAAACAGCTGCATCTCCCGCTTCTTCAGAATATCTGTATGAATTTTTGCAACACCGTTCACACTATGGCTTCCTGCAATGGCAAGGTGTGCCATCTTAACAAGATCATGAGCGATAATGGCCATGTCCTCAATGCGCTTCCAATCATACGGATACTTATCCCATAAATCACGGCAAAAACGCTCGTTAATCTCCTCCACAATCATATAGATACGAGGCAGTAACGGTTGAAAAATACGAACAGGCCATTTTTCAAGCGCCTCGGATAAGGTTGTATGATTCGTATATGAGACTGTATTTACGGTAATATTCCAGGCTTCCTCCCAGCTAAGCTTTTCCTCATCCAGCAAAATGCGCATTAATTCAGGAATAGCTAAAACAGGATGGGTATCATTAATATGAATGGCAACCTTCTCATGTAGGTTTCTTAATGTTCCATTTCGTTCGCGATGCAGCTTTACAATATTTTGTAGACTGGCTGACACAAGAAAATACTGCTGCTTTAGGCGCAATATTTTCCCTTCATCATGTGTATCATCAGGATACAGAAACTCTGAAACAGCCTCTGTTTCTCGTTTATATACGAGTACGTTTTGATTATTCGGCGGAAACGGCACAGGCTCCGCATTCCACAGACGCAGCGTATTCACCGTTTCTGTATCATATCCAACAACTGGGATATCATATGGCACCGCCATAATGACCTCCGCCTTACGATGATGAAACTCTAACTTTCCACCTATCTTGGATGTTTCTACATTTCCCCAAAAGCTAACTTCAACCGCTTGATCATGACGGCGCACTTCCCATACATTCCCGTGACGAAGCCATTGCTCTGGCAGTTCAACCTGATAGCCATTTACGATCTTTTGATCGAACAAACCATGCTTATAGCGAATCCCACATCCATGTCCTGGTAAATTCAGAGAAGCCAAAGAATCAAGAAAGCATGCTGCAAGCCTTCCAAGTCCACCGTTCCCAAGTCCAGCGTCCGCTTCATTTTCCTCTAACTCGTTCAAGCTAATCCCTAGTTCTTGAAGTCCTTCCTCGCACGTTTTCCAAATGCTGAGATTCATTAAATTACTGCCTAATAAACGACCGAGCAAAAATTCAATAGACAAGTAGTACATTTGTTTATGATTTTCTGTACGATTCCTCTCATTAGTAGCAATCCAACGGGAGCTAATATACTCCCGAATCATATGTCCTAATGTATTATATTGATCTCTTGGTGTGGAGTCTTTGAAGCTTTTCCCGTACATGGTTTCGAGCTTATCCAAAAAAGCTGCTTTAAAGCCTTCTTTACTTGAAAACATGCGCCTCACCTCTCTATCACTAGTCGATTAAGCTTTCATACAGCTCCTTATACTGTCTTGCTGACTGTCCCCAGCTGTAATCCCCACTCATCGCTCTCTTTACAAGCGTATCCCATACTTCTTTTTGGTGATAGCACGAAACAGCTCTCAGAATAGTATGCAGCATATCATGCGCATTGAAATTCGCAAAACTGAACCCGTTGCCTTCTCCTGTACTCTCATTATACGACTGTACTGTATCGTTCAGTCCCCCTGTCTCTCTTACAATCGGCAGGGTGCCATATTGTAAAGCTATAAGCTGTCCAAGACCGCACGGCTCAAATAAAGATGGCATTAAAAATAAATCAGCACCTGCATACACTTGATGTGCGAGCGATTCATTAAATCCTATGTATACCTTCACCTTGTCAGGATACCTAGCTGCCATTTCGTTAAAAAAGCTCTCATACTCCCGATCCCCTGACCCAACAACTAAAATTTGTACATCCTCAGCTGCTAATTCATGAAATACACGCTGGACTAAATCAAGCCCTTTTTGCTTTGTAAGGCGGGTTACCATAGAAATGATAGGTACATTTGCACGTTCCGGCAATTCAAACCGGCGCTGCAGCGCACGCTTGTTCTCCTGTTTAAGCTCTTGTGTTGCTTCACTATATTGCACTGCAATTTCTTGGTCAGTGCGCGGATTATAAAAAGCATCATCAATTCCGTTCACAATACCAGCTAGCTTATAGTTACATTCCCGCAGTAAGCCGTCTAGCTTTTCTCCAAAAAATGGGTATTGAATTTCTTCTTTGTATGTCGGACTGACCGCCGTAATCACGTCAGATGCGACGATGCCACCCTTCATAAAATTCATATTTCCATAAAATTCAAGCCGGTCATTTGTGAAATGCTCAGTTCCAAGACCAAGCAAATCGTGCATCACACTAGAAGGGAATATCCCTTGGAATTGTAGATTATGGATTGTAAATGCAGTTTTTATATTTGAATACGGTTCAATTCCCTTATATTGCTCTTTCAACAAGTAGTTGGCCATTGCTGTATGCCAGTCATGACAATGTAAAACATCCGGAATAAAGTCCAGATGTGGAATACTCTCCAACACAGCTTTAGAAAAGAAGGAGAAGCGCTCACCGTCATCATAATGACCGTACAAAGAATCCCTTTTAAAGTAATATTCGTTATCTATTAAGTAGTACGTAATGCCATCTAGCTCTGTTTCGAAAATACCACAATGCTGATTACGCCAGCCAAGCTGTACTGTAATCACTTTTCGCAAAGTGCTGGATTCACGTAACCTCTCTGAGATAAGGCTATATTTGGGCAACATTACGCGTACGTCCATGCCAAGCTTTTTCAATTCCTTTGGGAGCGCACCCGCTACGTCGGCAAGACCTCCCGACTTAATAAATGGTACGCACTCAGATACTGCAAATAAAATATTCACGAATTCATCAACGCTCCTTGTACTGTTCCTTTTTCGACTACATACGGAACCTCTGCTGTCCCCGTTAAAATTGTTCCATCCTCAATTTTAACATCTTTGTCGATGATTACGCCGTCTAGTACACAATTCTCTCCAATTTGGCTTTTTTGCATAATGATGCTATTTCGGACAATAGAACCTTTTCCAATTTTCACAGAACGGAAGATAATACTATTATCTGTCTGCCCCTCAATAATGCTGCCATTGGCAATCATGGAATTGCCTACTTTCGCTTCCTTGCCATATCGTGTTGGAGGCTGATCCTTTACTTTTGTAAATATAGGCTCCCCTGTCATAAATAATTGTTTCCATACTTCCGGCTTTAACACTTCGATGCTGTGCTTATAATAACTCTCTATTGAATCAATGATTGCAACATAGCCATCATACTCATATTTATGTGAGCATAAAGTACTGCATTGCTCTTTAACAACATCTATTAAACTATGGAATCCTTTATCTTTATATTGATGAAATAGATCCAGCAGCAAATCCTTTTCCATAATATATGTTTGCAGGGATTGTCCATCATGAAGTACTTCTGTAATGTCCGCCCCTGCTTCAATGTGACGCCTTAAAATTGGTTTGAAGTTCATTGCAGCGACAATATGACAATTCGTAATCACAATATATTTTTGTTTGCTTCGCAGAAAATAGTCCATATTTCTAGCAATATGATTGAAGGAACCAAATTCTTCGTTATCACCTTGACTGTTTGGCGTAAATACGAACAGGCCATCTCGTTTGCGATCCAAATCCCACTGTTTACCAGATCCGAGGTGATCCATTAAGGAACGGTTCTTATGCCCAGTAAAAATCGCTACGCTATGAATGTCAGAATTAACCATATTTGATAACATAAAATCAACTAAGCGATACCGCCCCCCAAAAGGAAGGGCAGCTAAAGAGCGATGCTGTGTCAGTGCCTGTAAAGATGAAAAGTCATACGTTGCGTTAATAATTCCTAACATGGATTCGTTCATATTTACCTAGTCCCCCTTCAGATTTCATCAGCCAAGAGAATAACATCCTCGTTATTTTTTAACGGACGAATAACAGCATTGTCCTCTATGATCATTCCAGGCGCAATAATTGCCCTTTCAATTTTTACATTTTTCCCTATACGTGCATCCGGCATAATAACGGAATCTTTTATGCTACTTCCTTCTCCAACAATCACACCCTGAAACACTACAGAATGCTGGATTTCTCCCTCAATCATACAACCTTCATTTACAAGCGATTCCTCTACAACCGCATTCGGTGCAATATACTGCGGAGGCTGATTTGGATTAACGGAATAAATGCGCCAATCCCGGTCATACAAATTAAGAGTGGAATCACCTTTTAACAGATCCATATTCGCTTCCCATAGGCTTTTGATTGTTCCAACGTCCTTCCAATAGCCTTGAAATGGATATGCAACAATTTTTTTGTTTTCGTCAAGTAAAAGCGGGATAATGTCCTTGCCGAAGTCATTGCTTGAATCTGGATTTCGCTCATCCATCTCCAAAAATTCTTTTAGAATAGACCACTTAAAAATATAAATCCCCATGGATGCAAGGTTGCTTTTTGGGAACTGCGGCTTTTCGTCAAATTCCACAATCTCCATAGCTTCGTTTGTATTCATAATGCCAAAGCGGCTCGCTTCCTCCCAAGGCACCTCAATAACAGAAATAGAAACATCTGCATCCTTCTCGATATGATAATCAAGCATTTTAGAATAATCCATTTTATAAATATGGTCACCTGATAAAATTAAAACATACTCAGGGTCATATTGTTTTAGATAGTTTATATTTTGATAAATTGCACTTGCCGTACCTGTATACCACTTTACGCCTGATGATTCCGAATAAGGGGGCAGCACTGTAACTCCCCCATTATTTCGATCCAAGTCCCAAGCACTGCCGATTCCAATATAAGAGTTAAGCACAAGAGGCTGATATTGTGTAAGAACACCGACTGTTTCAATGCCTGAGTTTACACAATTGCTTAAAGTGAAATCAATAATACGATATTTTCCCCCAAACGGTACAGCAGGCTTGGCTAAATATTTTGTAAGAGCACTTAAACGACTACCTTGTCCCCCGGCCAACAGCATGGCTACGCACTTTTTTCTCTGTCCCATCGCTTTTATTCCCCTTCCTTGCTTTCGCTGGTTTTAATATAGCTATTCCAAAAGGCGGTATTGTCATTTCAATATGAGACGGCTGATTATGATATGGCTCATGAACCGTTTTGATTCTTTTTCCATTTATTTGCCCAGACCCTCCATATTGCGTGCCATCACTATTCAGAATTTCTGAATACGAATTGAACGATGGAACTCCTATTCGGTAGTTCTCATACACACGTTCTGTAAAGTTACAAATAACAATCAGCATATCGTCTTCCTTGTTCCCTTTGCGAATGAAGGAGAAAATACTTTGCTCACGATTATCCGCATCAATCCATTCAAAGCCTTCATGTGTATGGTCAAGCTGCCAAAACGGTTTAGAATTCCTGTACAGCGTCATTAATTCTTTGAAATAATCATTCATCAGACGGTGCATTTCAAACTCATGAAGATCCCAATCCAAGTCTTCTAGGTCTTTCCATTCATCAAATTGCCCAAATTCCCCGCCCATGAACAGCAGCTTTTTCCCGGGATGTGTCATAAAGTAGCCATATAGAAGCCGAAGTTGTGCAAATTTACGCCAATAATCTCCAGGCATTTTATTTAAGAGTGATTTCTTTCCATGTACCACTTCATCATGAGAGAGCGGCAAAACAAAGTTTTCCGAATAGGCATACAGCAAAGAAAACGTGATTTTATCATGGATATGCTTCCGATGCTCCGGCTCGCATTCCATATACTTTAGCACGTCATTCATCCAGCCCATATTCCACTTATAATTGAAGCCGAGACCCCCTTCATATGTTGGAGCCGTTACAAGAGGCCAATCGGTAGAGTCTTCTGCGATCATAAGAACACTTGGATCATACTCGAACACTGCCTCATGCAGTTTCTGTAAAAAAGAAACGGCTAATTCATTTTTTTGAAACTGTCCATGTGCATTCCAATACAGCATGTTCGCAACAGCATCAACCCGAAATCCATCTACATGATAATATTTCAGCCAAAATAATGCGTTGGAAATGAGAAAACTCTGAACCTCAGGCTTTCCTACATCAAAGTTTGCTGTCCCCCATACTGGATTTTCCCTTACATGGATGTCTGTGTATTCGTATGTAGGTTCTCCATCAAACATATATAACCCATGTGCATCCTTACAATAATGCCCAGGCACCCAGTCTAAAATCACGCTGAGGCCATGCTCATGACAACGGTCAATAAAATACATTAAATCCTCAGGCTTACCATAACGGCTTGTTGGAGAATAGTAACCGGTTCCTTGATATCCCCATGAGCGATCATATGGATGCTCAACAAGCGGCATAATTTCAATATGTGTAAACTGATGCTCCAGAACATATGGAATCAGTTCTTCTGCCATCTCACGATATGAATAAAAAGAACCATCCTCTTTTAGCTTCCACGAACCAAAATGAAGCTCATAAATGGCCATAGGTTCTTCAAATACTTTCTTTCGCTTTTTAGCACGCATCCATTTTTGATCATTCCACTTATATTCTCCCAAAGGATGGACAATAGAAGCTGTATGCGGCCTTAATTCAGAGAAAAATGCATAAGGATCTGCTTTTAACAGGACTCGGCCGTCCTTTGTTTGAATCGCATACTTATATAACTCTCCTTGACCAATACTTGGAATAAACAAGGACCAAATGCCCTCGGAATTTAGCTTCTCCATTACATAATCTTCTCTGCTCCAGTCGTTAAACTCACCAACAACACTGATGCTTTTAGCATGGGGAGCCCAGACAGAGAAACGAGTCCCCTCAATTCCATCCTCGGTTGTTATATGTGCCCCAAAGGCCTGATAGCTTTCGTACAAACTCCCTTCATGGAACAGATGAACTTCGTAATCTGTAGGATGGGTTGTAACCATGTGTTTCACCTCACAAAGATAAATAACATTTCTTACATAAAGGTATTCTGTAAAAAAGCTTAAATCCCTTGCAAAATTCGAGCAAAATCCCATAGTTTCGTTCGCTAAAATATGTCATTTTTCGCCGAATCGGGCGTTTTATATCATATATTGGCGATAAATAAATTAAAATCGTTTTGAACCTAAAAAGCGTTATTCCTTTTGGAGAAAAACTTGATTTTAATATGGCATGTTATTCTTTTAAGTTATACTTTTAGAGGAAATAGCGATATTAATGATCCACATAACTTTATTAAAAAAGCTTTGATCAATTGTAAAATATTTCATCAACAAAAATGAACCAGACGTTTTCAGAGAAGAGCTAGAGGGGGGATTTAATTAGATCCTTGCAGTAGACAAAATAGGGCACAGTCAACTACCCATCGCTTAAACGTTAACACGTTTTTCCCACAAGGGGACTTCCGTTGGTCGAAAGTGGGGGCTTGAAAAAGCTTAGTTGTCTAGTCTGAGTCTCTGGTATATGGTGAGCCATAGCGAGGGACTACGTTGGGTCAATCAATACGGCTTTGTGTGATTCCCAAGCACAATCTGTCGTTCAGGCGCTGTAACAGTTCTAAGAGGTAGGAACGGTCAACCTGGTGCAGGAAGCTGATTCAACATGGACGAAGGGAAACAAACTCTAAGGAGGAACGAAACTTGCGAGTATTCGTTATGAATGTACGTGGAGAGATGCTGATTTGTTCCTTTTTACTCTGCCGTAATTGGCTAGCGGGTTTCTTTCTTAAAGCACAAAATAAAAAAGAGTTAGCGAAATTTCGCTAACTCTTTTTTATATGACCCGTACGGGATTCGAACCCGTGTTACCGCCGTGAAAGGGCGGTGTCTTAACCGCTTGACCAACGGGCCTAAATGGCAGAGAAGAAGGGATTCGAACCCTCGCACCGGTTACCCGATCTACTCCCTTAGCAGGGGAGCCCCTTGAGCCACTTGGGTACTTCTCTGTATGGCTCCGCAAGTAGGATTCGAACCTACGACCTATCGGTTAACAGCCGATTGCTCTACCGCTGAGCTATTGCGGAATAATTAAATTTTGAATAATGGGCCTAAATGGACTCGAACCATCGACCTCACGCTTATCAGGCGTGCGCTCTAACCAGCTGAGCTATAGGCCC
>NZ_SCFM01000047.1 GCF_004138295.1 Ectobacillus funiculus
AAACATTGACGTTTTGTGTTTTGTTCAGTTTTCAAAGAACTCGTCCATCGCTCAAAGGCGACTTTCTTAATATAACACCTTATTTATTTCGTGTCAAACATTTTTTGATCCATCCCCATAAACATCATATGTTTAGTCGGGATTAACAATATATCATAGCTTACTTTTCTCGTCAACAGCTTTCATAAAGTAAATTCCTTCAGCTATGTTGAGTTCTTCATAGCAATCGAAAGCTGGTTAAGAAAAAGATTTCGCTTCACCGCGATTTATTTCAGTATCAGCGGCAGAAATATAATATAACATATCTTATAAAGTTATTGCAATACCTTTATGCATAAAAAATATGCCTGTTTTTTAGAACTCATTGTATCCCTCATACCACTATGTTAATGAGACTATGCATCATACATAATAACAAAATCGAGGCATCCTACCCAAATAAGAGTTAGAAAAGGTCTTCCGTAATCCAACCAGAAGACCCCTCCCTTTTTACAATTTAATCGGAGAACTTTCTTTATTACACTAATACTTCCTTAACTGCTTCCTTCAATTGTTTCCCTGGTTTAAATGCCGGAACTTTACTTGCCGGAATTTCAATTTCTTCACCGGTTTGCGGGTTACGTCCTGTACGAGCTGCCCGATCACGTACTTCAAAGTTACCGAACCCAAGTATTTGGACTGAATCTCCCGCTTTCAATGAATTTAGGATTGCATCAAATATAGCATCAACCGCTTGAGCCGCATCCTTCTTCGTTAGTTCCGCTTGTTCAGCTACGCTATTGACAAGATCTGTTTTATTCATAAATAAGACCTCCAAGATTATATATGATATATTGCCTATCCTACTGAATTCTATATTCTTCAGCCTAAACCTCTTAATTTCCTCTGCTTGTGCAAAAAAATACCTCTCTTTATATATGTGATAATCTTAGCTTATGAAGCAGCAATTTTATCCCGTAATTCTTTCATGATTTTGAGCTCCTTTTCCCTTGAACAAAGCTTTTCCCTCCAATTTACAGTTTTCCCGTTTGGGAGTGTAGAAGATTGCCCCTCTTCTAAGACAACTTGCTGAATTCCATCAATTGCTGCTTCGAGGCGTTCAATTTGAGCATCTACGATGTATAAGTATTTCTTCATAGTTTCGACTAGCACACCAGACGATTCAATAATCCGTTCTACATTATCCATTGTTCATCCTCCTCCATATTCCGAGAAAATGAGCCTTTGTAATTGGATTCATGTTGTTAGAGCGTTTGTTATTTTCCTCGTAAGCAATAGGGCTTAGTCTAGGTGACTGTAAATCTTTCAAACAGTTTTTCTATTCACTCTAGGTGCAAGCATATATCCGTTTGGTATAGTCCTTTAGAATACGACAACTCACCTCTCATCTTTTTCTATCTTTATTCTTGTCCTAGATCCAAAAATTTATACAAATCTTTTATATACTTTTGTACATGATTAGGAAAGATTCCTTCCTGTTTATTGTAGATATATAAGTTCGACTTAAAATGGTAGTAGGCCAACCTTAATTTTATTTATTTGTCTACTACATAAACCCATTAATCTCATCGCATTTTCAGATGTCTCTTCAAGGTTTTGCTTTCCATTTTCCATGCTTCCTCTAATGTAGAAATCGCTTGTGTAATCCTGAAAATAGAATCAATTTTTCATAAATGAAAACAATAGTTAAAGATAGAGTACACTGAATAAAGAATTTGATATACTATAGTAAGTAACCATAATAAACTTCTTTTACGATAAGCCACTTAACAATTCAATATTATTAGAGGGGATTCGATATAAGTTTTCTTACTAGCGACCACGGAACCTCATTTTCACTCAATTATTACATAAGGTTAAGAATATTAGAGGTCTTAGATTTTTATCCATTAGCCCTAATAGATAGATAGCGTAGGATTAAAATGCTTTTAATCTAAACAAAGTTTTAAAGAAAACTTGCCGATTGGCGAGCCCTGCCCTTGGGCGAAGACAGAGGCGTAGTTGCACTTACACTGTATTCCTAAAATTTCCGGCTGCTTCGAATTCACTTCTAGCTGGAAATTTAGAC
>NZ_SCFM01000048.1 GCF_004138295.1 Ectobacillus funiculus
TGCTTCGAATTCACTTCTAGCTGGAAATTTAGACTTTCCTACAGTGTAAAGAAAACTTGCCGATTGACGAGCCCTGCCCTTGGGCGAAGACAGAGGCGTAGCTGCACTTACACTTTGTTCTTAAAATTTCCCACTACATCGAGTTTGCTTCTAGATGGAAATTTAGACTTTCCTACAGTGTAAAATAATTTTTCGAGGTGAAAGAACTTGCGTAAAACTAATCTCATTATTGCAGGCAGCATTATTTTTGTTGTCGCACTCCTACTTGGAGGAATCAGCTATTATCAAGCAACCCGGTTCAATACGCATATTGTGATTAATGACACCAATGTCGGTGGACTAACCGCTGAGCAAGCAATGAAAAAATTAAAGTCATCTGTATTAAAAAATGAGGTCTATATTGGAAAAGAACGAATACTCGATGAAAAAGATACAAAGCTGGGATTCACAAATGAGGACCTGCCAAGCATTAAGAAATTATTAGAAAAACAGCGGACTTTTTTTCCTTCCTCAAAGGCAGTCACATATACACTAGTGCCAAGCAAAGAAGATCAGTATCGAAGCCAGACTTTGAAAAAGCTAGTAGAGGAAAAGCTTACCTCAATGAATCAGAGCTTAAAAGCCCCACAAGATGCGCAAGCCCATTTGGAGCAGAGCAAGGTCACAATTTCTAAAAGCGTTAAGGGGGAGCAATATGATGTTGCCGAACTATTAAAGGATTATGAAAAACAAGAGCATAACAGCACGATTCAGCTGAATGCCGTATACATGCAGCCTATTGAAGCGGATGACCCAATTGTAAAAGAAGAAGAAAAGAAGCTGCAGGATCTCCTTGGACGAACTATTGATTATAAGGTACAAAACCAAGTCTATTCTTTAAAAGCCAGCGAACTCATTAAAAACGCATCAATATCAAAGGATATGCAATATAGCATTGATACAACCGATATTAAAAATAAGATTGCTGAAATTAATTCTTCTCAATCAACACTAAATAAAGATTATACGTTTAAAACACATTTAGGTTCAGTAATATCGGTAAAAGGACAAACCTATGGCTGGGCAATTAATATCGATAAGGAAACGAAGCGAATTCAGGAGTCCTTTGCAAAAGGAGAAACATCACTTTCTGCCTCTAATATTTACGGAGTGGGTTATAGCACGTATGGTATCGGCTATGACAATACAACGAACAATGGTATTGGCAATACATATGCTGAAGTATCCATTTCAGAACAGCGTATTTGGATTTATAAAAACGGGCAATTAGCAGTTACAACTAATGTGGTTACAGGCAAACATGTAACCAATGAAGATACACCACCAGGCGTATGGTATATCATGTATAAAGAATCACCATCCACACTTGAGGGCAGTTCAGTAGGCAATCCGAATTATTCCGTTAAAGTAAACTATTGGGCTCCCTTTACGAACAGCGGCTGCGGGTTCCACGATGCCAGCTGGCGGAAGAACTGGGCAAGTGACGCTTATGTGTCGCAAGGATCAGGGTGCTGTGTCAACACACCGTCAGATGCTATGAAGGCTGTGTATGATAACCTTAGTCAAAACGATCCAGTGGTCGTTTATTAATAAGAAGCAGCAGGGAATCATAAGTGATTTCCTGCTGCTTCTTTCTCTTAAATCATCCATTTTTGCACCAAAATCGTATTTTAAGCTCTTGCCCACTTCTTTCTATATAAAGGATATCTAGCGTACTTCCACATAATATAATACGGCCAATGCCTTGTATCAGCTGCCGAACAATTGACAGTGATAACAGAAAACACTGAATTGACCTTCACACAGTAATAATCACTTTTCCCTGAGCGTGTCCTTCTGCAAAATACTTGAAGGCCTCAGGAACTTCACTCAGCTTATAATGTCTATCAATAACAGGCTTTACTTTACCTGCCTCAAAAAGCTCCTTTAATTCAAGAACATCAGGTGGGCCATATCTGTTATAAACGATTGCCTTCATAAATATTCCCCCTAACCTACTTGGGTTTGATCATTTCATCTCATTAATACATATCGCTAAAAAAACTGTAAAAGACCTTCAAATTATAATGAAGTATCTATAAAGAAGACTCACTCGTAACTACGCTTTATCCTTAAAATCTCCTGCTATATCGGCTTCGCTTCTAGCTGAGATTTATATTTTCTGACAAACGCAAAAAATGCCGTCCTTATCAATAAATTCATGAAAAGGATGGCGTTTTTTTTTTTTCGAAGTATAGCACTAAAATGTCTAAAACAACAGGAAGCGACCTCAAGTATCCTGGTTCATAAAACTTACTGAAAGTTATCGTTAAGCACGAAACTAGAAGTTTTACATCTCCTTTCGAAGACGTGTGCCCACAGGATTGCACACTAAGGGACCGCTCTCGCTCAGTCAATAAGGGATATTCTTGTTCCTTATTACAGGTGTAACCTGTCCCTCCAAAGCTCTCCCTAGCCTTCTTCACGATGTTCCAGCTAGGGAGGGATCTGTTTGAATCATGTATCTATGAAAACGATCTGTGCTATCAGTGCACCTTACTCAGCAATCGGATGTACAATGATGGTGTCAAAAGAAGCCTTCGTTTCTCTTTTCTTGTTTGAAGACTTTGTTTTTCTTGCTTTTGGTGTTACAAGAGTCTGATACACGCGCTTCTTGTAATCATGCCACTGGTAGAAAGCTGCACCTTGTTTTTTCAGTAGTTTGGTTGCTTGTTTTTGCATGGTACTCCATTGCTTCCATTCATTTTGCTCATGGAATGTTTCCAATTGTTTTTTAGTTAATACACACAACAATTTCTTAGGAACCGTTTCACGAAGCCCAGGAATCGCCCGTCTTCCTATGACTAAAGCAGCAGCCGAATGAACATTGACCCGGAAACGAGTTTGATATTTCAATCTTCCAATCACAGAAGTGAATTGTGGTTTTACTTGTACCTGTTTTACGCCATAACGAATACATAGTGTTTCCATGCATTCTAACAGCTTCCGGTAACAGAATTGGTGTGATTTACGTCTTACTTTCTTCGAGACATCTTTGCTATGGATGAATGCAAGATCTTCCATCACCAGAGCTAACTTCTGTTCTACACATGGCCATACCACTTGATGGGCAAGTTCCCAAATGACATTTTCTCGCTTATGGGTTGGGTAATATTGCAATCCGCCTTCACCGAGCCAAGTGAATTTTGTAGGAAATCCTTTTTCATTCATCAAACACAAAGCCAACCCATCAATATTTGTATCTACCGCAAGATAACCATTTATCTTTTCTTGCACAATTGGCTTTTCTTCTGAAACGGTAATTCTCACATGATATTGTCCATCACGTTTTAAAATCTCTACTTGATATGCTTTTCCAGATTCCAATGCTCGTTTCATTACTTCTGGATATTTGCGACCATTTAGTTTTCTTGTTTTCTTAGAGCATTTTGTTGCGATGTATAATGGAATCAAAGTTTTTTCATAGTAAAACTTCTTTCCATTTATCACTTTACGGTTAGAAATCATTTGCAAAGCAAATCCTTCTTCTGTCTCTAGGACACGAAGATTTGGATTCCCCCCCTTTGTTGCATCTCCGCGAGAACTCATACGACCGTTTCGTAATTCGTTCCACTTTTCTTTAGAAAGATTCCCTTTTTGTAATTCCTCAAAGTTTTTACGGCCTCCAAACACAATGGAAGGAAAGGTATGCTGCAAGATGTGCTGTTCATAAAACTGTATCTGTTTCAGCTGACGTTCCATTTTGTTTTGTAAACCTAGCATGTGGAAAGAACGATGGTTTACATTCGGATTCTGTTTGAACCTTTCATACTTTGCTTTTGTGTTCTCATAACGTTCTTTCCACAGCTCATGGTATTCCACCATTAGTGTATGTCTAGCTGTAAGGAGCTCATTTGCATCCGCTACAGCATCTTTAGCAACACGGATGGGATAGCCTGTACGAGAAGATACGTCTTTTTCCAATTGTTGAATGGCTTTTTTACGATCTTCATCCAACTCATGTTCTCGTTCTATTTCTACTAAACGCTTAAAGGAGAAACGGAACATGAAGCTATAGTCAAACATACATTGGTTCACTTCTTGTTTCATCTGTTCTGTCATGTTGATCAGTACACCAAAAATGGTTGTTTTTCTCTCTTTTTTCTTGCTTGTAGACATGTCCGTTTCACCTCTCTTCTACGCAGAACAAATGTTCTTTTATAAGGTATATATTAACAAAAAAACAAGTTAAGTTCAACAGAGAACTTAACTTGTTTTGAATGTATTTTTAGATGTAGGATTCAGTCATTTTAAATAACTTTCGGTAATTTTTTAGCAACTGTTGTATCCTCCTAAGAATCACAAGGTCGCTCACACTATTTTTTATTAGGGGTTTTAAGCTCACTTAATGTATTGTTCGAATAAACCCTATTGCTAAACAGTCATTTTCCAGCTCGATAACGCTAACCAATTTTCCATTTCCTTATAATCCGGGATCATTTTCCCGACAAGGCGCCAAAAGGATCGATCATGATTCAGATGAACCATATGACACATCTCATGAACAACTACGTAGTCAATAACTTCTAACGGCGCCATTGCCAGCTTCCAATTGAATGTTAACTGCTGCCTTGCATTACAGGTTCCCCAGTTACTGTTATTATCAGCAATACGAACAGAACGTGGTTTTGTTTTAAAGTTGCTTTGATAAGACTGAATACTCCTTTCAACTAACATTTTACATTGCTGATAATAAAATCGTTTTAAGGCTTGCTTTACTTTTTCATTCTCAAGCTGTTTCACATATATATGCAGCTTATCCCCTTCAAACACTACATGGTCTTGCTTGATATTTATATCTTGAGAGATCTGTATAGGATATTCCTTTCCTAAATAAAGAAAGCTCTCACCATCATTATAGACCTTCTCCTTTGGCCCAAGCGTTCTATCCCTTATTTCCTTTGATTTTTGCCCAATCCAATCCCACTTTTCCTCTAACAATTGAAGCACATGTTCAAGAGGTGTCCCTTTAGGAGCCTGGACTTCAATATTTCCATAAGCATCTATATAAATAGCCATGGACGTTCGCTTTTTATAAGTTAGATTAAAACTAATTGTTTCACCTAAATATGTATGTATCATTTCATCACCTAGAGTATCCGTTAATGTCGGTTTCGCATTATAACTATACGTGGGATTCGGTTTATTTAAAACCTATACATGGCACAATTAAATTAGAGTAGGATAAAAAATTCCTACTCCAGCCATCGTATCGTTTACTTCTTACAGTGAGCATACATGTGTATTCATTGTGCTCGAATTGTTTTCAGGATCGTTCTCCTAGACAATTCATGCCTACTAATGATAGGAAAGAAGCAATTCACGAACCCTTATCCTCGATATTTTACCGCCAATCCTTTTAAAAAGTTTCTGGCGTATCTGTCACCGCACTCTTTATAATTTTTATGACCTTCTTTTCGTAATAAGGCGCTCAATTCTCCTTTTGTTATCCGGACTCCTACTTCCTCTAATATATCCATTATATCCTCGCTTGTTAATGCAAGTGCTATTTTCAATTTCTTTAAAATCAGATTATTTACGCTTTCAGTACTCTTTACAGACATTGCTGGTTTATCAGGCTGCCCTGGTTTCGAATCTTGTTTGCCTCTTTTAAAAACAATAAAGCCATTTAAAAACGATTCTAACATATTGTTATTGCATTTTATGATATCGTCATTTTCAGCTATATCAGCTTCATTATGGTCATTGTTTTTTAATTTTACGAGCATCTTCCGCACATCTTCTCTTGTTACTTCAATACCGCCAAGCTTAAATATCTCTACCATGTCTGTCTCTTTTATGTCTAGCGCATATCTTACTCTAATTAATATATCATTATTACTTATACTCATCGTGAACCCCCTAAAATGTTGATCATTTGTATAGCATTCAAATTGTATCCTCTAGATACCAGCTTTTATGATTTCGAATACAATCATATCATCAAGAATAGTCCTTAAATAACACTTAAGCTGCTGGCCGTTAAAGTAATACTTTAACACTTTACAGACAGGTTTTATAGTTTTTATTTCACTGTAAGAAAGTATAAATTCCCAGCTAGAAGTTCATTCGACGTGGTCGGAAATATTAGGAGTGCAGTAGATAATATCCTCATTATCTGAATAACCTATCAACAAAATGGGCTTATTAATTAATACATGAACACAAATAGTACTGAGCACACACTTGCAAAAATCACCATATGATGTTAAAAATCCATCTGATGATGGTACGATGAATTATTCCACAAAAATTATAACTAAATCAAATTGTAGCCCAATTAAGTATTAATGTAAGCCGTAATGCAATATTCAAGCATTTCTTCTTAGAAAATGAATAAGTTATCAAAAAAAACTCAAAAATCCTAATATTGATTTAGTTAGTTGGAGTTTGTGGAAGTATTTTTCACTTTACTATTGCTATTTGAATGATATACTGCTACTATAAAGTAGCATTTTAATTTGGAAAGCTTATCATATATCTGGATCTTTCCAAGCAGATAATTTTGACTACTTCCTTAAGGAAGTTAAGGCCATACGGACAGCCGGGTCAAATGCCGATTGGCAACTTTAGTTGCCTTATTGATTGAGTTAAAAGCTCAAATTTTATAAGTTGGTTACTTTACAACCAGTGCATATGCACATCAACTTGTGAAACGGTCAATAAGAGTAGTAAAAGTAATTATTTGCTATATAGACTCTGATCCTGTAATGATATATGATCAATATTAAAAAGCTTTCTGCCATTATGTCTTCGTAATGAATTGGTGGATGTATGCCTATGACCTTTTGTCATGGACATACGTGACTTTTAATATTAATGATTTATATCAAAAGCAAGTGTGTGCGCCATTATGCGTTTTTCACTTGCTTTTTTGTTGTTATAAAATTCTTCTTTGCACTGCAAAATCTATTTAGTTAGGAGATATGAAAATGGGTAAAGCACTTATTATTGGTTGTGGCGGAGTGGCTTCAGTAGCTATCCATAAATGTGTTCAAAACAGTGAGGTATTTGAAGAAATTTGTATCGCAAGTCGTACAAAATCAAAATGTGATGAATTAAAAGCTAAGCTAGATGGCGGCAAAACGAAAATCACTACGGCACAAGTTGATGCAGATAACGTGGATGAATTGATTGCTTTAATTGAAAAAGTAAAACCAGATATCGTTATGAACTTAGCTTTACCGTACCAAGATCTAACTATCATGGATGCTTGTCTTGCAACAAAAACAAACTATTTAGATACAGCAAACTACGAGCCGGAAGATACGGCAAAATTTGAATATAAATGGCAATGGGATTACCGCGAGCGCTTTGAAAAAGCTGGCATTACTGCTCTTTTAGGCAGCGGCTTTGACCCAGGTGTAACAGGCGTATTCTCTGCTTACGCACTGAAACATTATTTCGACGAAATCGAGTATATCGATATTCTTGACTGTAATGCAGGGGATCATGGCTATCCTTTCGCAACAAACTTCAACCCTGAAATCAACATCCGTGAAGTTTCAGCTAACGGCAGATATTGGGAAAACGGTGAGTGGATCGAAACACAGCCAATGGAAATCAAACGTGTTTATAACTTCCCTGAAGTTGGCGAGAAAGATATGTATTTGCTATACCATGAAGAGCTTGAATCTCTTGCAGTAAACATGCCAGGACTTAAACGTATCCGTTTCTTCATGACATTTGGCCAAAGCTACCTTACTCACTTAAAATGTCTTGAAAATGTAGGAATGACTTCTATTGAACCAATTGAATTTGAAGGAAAGCAAATCATCCCGCTTCAGTTCTTGAAAGCTGTGTTACCAGACCCTGCTTCACTTGGACCACGCACAAAAGGTAAAACAAACATCGGTTGTATCTTTAAAGGTAAAAAAGACGGAAAAGATAAAACATATTATGTATACAATGTTTGTGACCATGAAGAATGCTATAGAGAAGTTGGTTCTCAAGCGGTATCCTATACAACAGGCGTTCCTGCGATGATCGGTGCGATGATGCTGATGACTGGAAAATGGAACAAACCAGGCGTATATAACATTGAAGAATTTGATCCAGATCCATTCATGGAAGCACTAAACAAATGGGGTCTTCCATGGAAAGAAGATTTCAATCCAGTTTTAGTGGATGCTGAACCTATTAAAGATAAAGAACAGGAGCTTGTTCGTTAAGATGCGATTTGAAGAATTACCGACACCATGTTATGTAGTTGATGAAGGTCTTGTAGAAAAAAATCTACAGATCTTAAGCGGAGTTATAAAACGTACAGGATGCAAAATCATCTTGGCACAAAAAGCATTTTCGATGTATAAGATGTACCCTCTTGTTGCAGAGTATCTACACGGTACAACAGCAAGCGGATTGTTTGAAGCTCGTCTAGGCTACGAGGAAATGGGCAAAGAGAATCATGTCTTTGCCCCTGCCTACCGTGATGATGAAATTGATGAAATTGCTGATATTTGTGATCATATCATTTTTAACTCCTTCTCACAGTTGGAGAAATTTAAGGATAAAGTGCTGCAAGCTGGCAAAAAGGTCGGCTTGCGCATCAATCCTGAATGCTCCACTCAAGACGGACATGATATTTATGATCCATGCGCAACAGGTTCTCGTTTTGGTGTGACTAAAGAACAGTTTCGTCCCGAACTGCTTGAAGGTGTTTCAGGGCTGCATTTCCACACACTTTGCCAACAGAACTCTGACGATTTAGCAAAAACGCTTGAAGCAGTGGAAGAAAAGTTCGGAGAATGGCTCCCGCAGATGGAATGGATCAACTTTGGCGGCGGTCACCATATCACGAGGGAAGACTATAACATCTCATTGCTTGAAGAATGTATCAAGAAAATGCAGGAGAAATACGGTTTAGAAGTATATCTTGAGCCAGGCGAAGCTGTTGCTCTTAATGCTGGATACCTAATTACAACTGTTCTTGATACAATGAAAAACGGCATTGATATTGCTATTGTTGATACTTCTGCATCTTGTCATATGCCTGATGTGTTGGAAATGCCTTATCGTCCTCCTCTCTTCAATTCAGGGGAAGTCGGAGAAAAGCCATTTCTATATCGACTCGGAGGCCAAACTTGTATGGCAGGCGATGTTATCGGAGACTATTCCTTTGACCAGCCATTAAAACACGGAGATCGCTTGGTATTCGGTGATATGGCAATTTACTCAATGGTAAAAAATACTACGTTCAACGGTATGGCACTCCCAGCAATTGCGATCAAGCATAAAGATGGAGATTGCCAAATTGTTCGTGAGTTTGGATATCAAGATTTCAAAATGAGACTCTCTTAAGAGAATGATAGAAATTATTATCTGAAAGGGAAGCACATCCAGAGGATGTTGCTTCCCTTTTAATATATAGAATCTTTTTGATTAGATAACATGAGTCTTTCAGGCATTTTGTTCACATCAATCATTCATAAAGGCCTCCTCTAAAATCCTTCCTATATACTGACTAGCATTTTGCCGTTAAGGGACCAAGCTATTTTTGTGTTTCTGAATGGGCAATAAGATTCCTCCTGAATCTCATTTCTGGTATTTTTCCCTAGAAATATGCGTTTTGTGCTAATATCTATTTGTTTTCTTCTATTATCCTAATTCCCGTGTATGCTATATTTGTAAGCTTGACACTCCCACAGCTGAAGCAGTGGGATTCTAGACCCCACGCCGTTAGACATAACGTTTCTCAACGGTCAATCTGTGCTGTCAGGTTTTCCTACGTCGTTTGAACCTTCGATTCAAAAAGGATGTACCTCTTACTGCTCGGTACCCATTAGGCTATCATCGACTGCCCATCGACGAAAATTCTCAGCCCTTCAGCCAAGATATTCTTCGCAGCATTTACGTCTCTATCAT
Organism: Ectobacillus funiculus; assembly: GCF_004138295.1. Lineage (GTDB taxonomy): Bacteria > Bacillota > Bacilli > Bacillales > Bacillaceae_G > Ectobacillus > Ectobacillus funiculus. The sequence continues at coordinate 9,904 of NZ_SCFM01000048.1, forward strand.
GAATTGTATTGCATTCTGAACATGTCCATTTTCGAACTCCTAAGTTCTTTACTTCTGGATTCTTATATCCACAACATGAACATAATTGAGTAGAAGCAAAATTGGAGCCTACGACGACAAGTGTTTTACCATACCACTTACACTTATATTCCAACATACGTCGAAACTCAAACCAAGAGACTTCAGATATTGCTTTTGCCAATTTCCCATTCTTGAGCATATTCTTCACACGAAGGTCTTCTATGCATATCACTTGGTTTTCGTGAACAAGCGAAGAAGTTATCTTGTGCAGGAAATCTGTACGAGCATTGACTATTTTTTCATGAATTTTCGCTACCTTTTTGTGTTGTTTATTCCAATTAGAGCTGTTGTATTTCCGTCTTGATAGAACCTGTTGTGCTTTTATTAGTTTGTCTTCTAGCTTCCGAAGCCACTTTGGATTTTCAATTTTTGCTCCATCGGAAAATGTAGCAAAATCTTTTAATCCAACATCTATACCCACTTGAAAGAGTGAAGGTTGTACAAATTCAATTTCTTGTTCTGTTAGGAGCGAAATAAAATACTTTCCTGTTACATTCATACTCACTGTAGCAGATAAAATTCTCCCTTTTACTTGTTGGGTGGAAACAAATTCAATGAGCCCTAACTTTGGGATTTTCATAAAACGATTTTGTTCAATTCGAATAGTTGGACCACTTTTACTATAGTTACATTTGGAAGTGTAGGAATGCACCTCATTTTTCTTACTTTTAAACTTAGGTTTCCCTTTTTTCTTTTGGTAGTATTGTTTAAAAGATTCCCCTAAATCTTGGAGGGAGTTTTGCAAAGCAGTAGAATCCGCTTCTTTCAACCACTCCAATTGTTTCTTAAGTTCTGTTAATTCTTTTTGTTCTTTAGATGCATTAAAAAAATCTGATTTCCACTGATTCTCAAGAAGTTGCCCATTTTGGACCATATTCTCTGTTATATGCCAATACGCATCTTTTTTCTTCTGACTTCCTAAAGCTAGGTTCCAAATATAGCGACAACATCCTAATGTTTTGTGTATTAACACTCGCTGTTCTTCAGTTGGATAGATTCTAAACTTATATCCCTTGTGTATTTTCATTCTTTCACCTCCAGCACATATGTTCTGTATATATTATACAAAACAAGAAAATATTTGAAAAGTATTTTTAATAGAAAAAAATCAAACAATTGACGTACCTAAGGATACACCTTTGTTTGACCTCACTTTCATCCCACCACTAAAGGAGTGGGCTTTCCCGTTCGGAAAATCTGTAATCAACACAAATTCCTGAAAATCATGACGATGCACTGGAACAGATTCCATCGTATGGAATACTTCCAAAGCGATGGCACTCTTATCGGTAGATTTGAAAGAAACATATGGGATGATACCGATCACTCCTTGCTGTCTGTCGATTGGTATGCTAATTATAAATTATTTACAGGAGGAACACGAGATGAAAATTAGCTTTAATGAAGGTTGCAACCGTTTCTGTGAAGATCATTCTGTATTGAAGGATTTAGAGCTATGTGAAAAGTATGGTTTTGACTACATTGACATTCAATCCGAATGTCTTGACCGTGACCTTACAGCTGGAAAGTTCACCATTGAACAGTTAGGAGATTGGTTTAAGTCCCATAACCTTACTATGCTGTCCTACAATGCCCTGAAATTCTTTAACATGAAGCAGACTCAGGCGGAAAAAGATGCAGTTATGGCAGAGTTAGATGAAATTATTAATCGCTGCCTCATTCTGGACTGCAAGATGATTGTTGTCGTTCCTAGTGAAAATATGACAGTCCATGCAACCAGAGCGGAAATTCGTACAGATGCAGTTGCTGTCCTAAAAGAAATGGTTAAAAAGGTTGAGCCTCATGGCATCAAACTGTCCATTGAGTTCTGCGGCAGCCCAGGTATGACGATCAATCGCTTCGAGGATACATACGCAATTGTGCAAGAGGTAGATTCTCCACTGGTCGGCGTTACGCTTGATCAATATCATTTCCATGCTATGGCTTCCGAATGGGCAGCGCTAGAAAAGGCAAACGGAAAAAAGATTTTTGTATGGCATCTGAACGACACGGAAGACATGCCGTGCGGGGCAGCATACAACACCGACGAAAAGCGCCTTTGGCCGGGTGATTCACGAGGATGTCTTGATCATAAACGCTATGCCGACACTCTCAAAAAGATTGGCTTTGAAGGAAACTGCTGCACTGTTGAAGTATTCCGTCCAGACTATTATGAGTTAACTCAGGAAGAAAATGTGCGAACAGCGGCAGAGGTCACTCGTTCTCATGTGGAAAAGTATTGGGACCAACCGGTAGCCTCCCCCTCCCTTTCCTGATTTACTAACTAATCTTCTTCGAGTAGAAGACATTATTTAAATCTAAAATTTTATACTTTCTCATAAAGAAAACTCGCTGATTGGCGAGCCCTGCCCCCGGGCGAAGACAGAGGCGTAGTTGCACTTATACTGTATTCCTAACATTTCTCACTACGTCGAATTGTCTTCTAGCTAGAAATTTATACTTTCTTAAAGTGTAAAAAATCTCTCTGCGAAGCAGGGAGATTTCTTTGTATACACAATCGTATCTAGTTTATTTTAAAATCACAGCCCTCCACATGATTCTGGTGAAAACACTTGATGTACATATAAACAGCCAAGAAATTTCCTAGTAGAACTATTTTATGCTGGAAAGCCGAATAGTTGATGAACAAGGCTCACTCAGCCTCGGACAGACCTTTCCCCTTAAAAAATATCCCTTTCCTCCTACCAAAGACCATATGTTTACAGAGGTTTTAGCTATACTTGATAACACTTAGCCAATGTTTTATTATTTCGTTCCACAACACGAGCTAAGTTATACTCATAAATTGGCACTTCCTCTGGAGTAAGCTGAGACGGGATTAATAGATCTGCCATATGCTGCAGGTCTTGCAGGAGTCGCATCATTAAATCTGAAGCGTAAATAGACTTTCCAAGCAATTCTGAGAGGGATGCCATCGTTGTTGGGACAATACTTGGATACACGAACTTCGTTTGTTCCCCTTTTAAGGAAATCCTATAAAAATCACGAATGAGAGCCGCGCGGGCAGAACCGCTTCCCGTTGCGCATAAATAAATTTGCACAGCAATGCCTCCACGAGTACGACGCTGTGAAATGCCAGCAAACTTTTTGGATTGAATGCTTAAATCATAGCTGCCCGGACAATACGAACCTATAATTTCCTTTGCTTCAACTCTAGTATTGTAGTCCTTCAGCATCCTTTGGATAAGGTTCCACATCGCATCGTAGCCGCGGTTAATATCAATGTTATTCCCTGTCTCACGCAGAATAAGAGATACGTTAAGTACTCCTTCATCAAGTACGACCGCCAGACCTCCAGAATTGCGCACAACAACGTTATATCCTTGCTTTTGTAAGAACTGTACTCCCTCTTGGAGATAGGGAAGCCTCGTATCTTGAATACCAAGAACGATAGTATTATGATGAACCCACGAACGAATAGTGGCAGGGGAACTACCACTTCCAACAGTTGTACATAACGTATCTTCCACCGCAAAGGATTGAAGCGGATGAAACTGTGAACCCAAGTTTGATTGATCGATAATACGCCACTTAGGCTGAAATAAGATAGAATGAGAATTGTTCATGCTAGTGCTCCTTTTTATCAGATAAAGCAAGAAGCCTTCCATTCGGAAGACCCCTGCAACATATTTAACATTTAAAATTTCATTTCGTAAGATTTAAGACTGTCACTTTTTCACGGGTCATAGATTCAAGACCTTTGCGAACACCTTGTGCGCCCATACCGGAACCTTTAACTCCAATAAACGGGAAATGATCCGGTCCTCGTTCTGTACGTCCGTTAATTTGGACAGATCCTGCTTCAATCTGATTCGCAATCGCAAAGGCTCTATTAATATCTTTTGTAAAAATACTTGCTTGCAAACCAAATTCGGACTCATTCGCAAGTCTAATTGCTTCTTCATCAGAAGACACGTGGATAACCGGTAATACAGGCCCAAACGGCTCTTCCCAAGCTACGCGCATATCAACTGTGACATGATCTAGAAGAGTAGGGTAGATTAAATTATCTTCCCGCTTGTTTCCCGTCACAAGTGTTGCCCCTTTTTCAAGTGCATCCTCAATTAGGCCTTGAACAAAATCTGCTGATCCGGTATCAATTAATGGCACAACCGTACTTCCTTCTTCCGGAGAACCAACGGATAATCTTTCTACTTCTTGTTTTAAAATCTCCAAGAATTCATTTGCCACACCTTCATGTACCAGTACACGCTTAATCGCTGTGCAGCGCTGACCGGAATAAGAGAATGCTCCACTAATAATCTGTTTAGCCGCTTCTTGTAAATCCGCATCCTCACATACAATACCAGGGTCTTTACCGCCTAGTTCCAGTACAAGTGGAATCATGGCCGCCTTTTTTGCTAACTGAGTACCTGTATTGGTACCGCCGGTAAAGGAGATCATATTAATTCCTTTATGTTCGACTAGATAGTCACCAATCACAGATCCCCGACCTGTTACTAGATTCACAAGACCTTTAGGAAGGCCTGCCTTGTGAAGTGCCTCTATCATTTTAATACCGCTAATTGTACCTTGGGTCGCAGGTTTAAAGATGACAGCATTTCCTGAAATAAGTGCTGGTGCTAGTTTGGCAGCAGCTAGGTTTACTGGATAGTTAAACGGTGGAATGGCGAGTACTACACCTAATGGAACGCGCTCAATAATTGCAACTTTTGATTTAGAACCTCCCGGGAAACTGTCTCCCTTCATGCTTTCGCCATGCATATGAAGAGCCTCTTCCACTGTATAACGAATTAGGTCTGCTGTCCGTGCAACTTCACTCTTCGCATCTTTTAAACTTTTGCCGACCTCTTTCATAATAACCTCAGCAATTTCATCTTGCATGCCTATTAATTCATTTGCCCATTGATACAGATATGTTGCACGCTCTTGTAAGGAAACTTCCTTCCAAGTTTTTTGCGCCTCCTGTGCGAAAGAAATAGCTTCATCTATCTCTTCTCTTGTAATAGCCTGTACCCTTCCAATCAGATCAAGAGAATACGGTGAATAAATCTCAATCGTCTGTTGGGAGCTGCTCTCTTTCCATTTTCCATTTATAAAGAACTTATGAGTTGTTACATTCACTGAAGCTGACAATACAGATACCATAAGTATCCCTCCTCTAAATCCCTTATATATAACTTTTTAAATTTTCAGTCTCTTAACTTGTAAAAAAATTGAATCGGAATCAGCAAATTTCTTTTCAATTCCGATTCAATTCCTATCTAATATGCACTTTATATTTATTGCATATGTCAAAAGTATTGCTCAATTGAATGGCTATTTTAATTCACATTAGAACCGACTGCTCTCTTAAGATTACTTATATCTGTAGATTCAGTTTCCTTCTGTTTAGGAAGTGTAATGAATTTCATTAGGAATGCACTGAGCAAATACAACGCTGTATAAATCCAGATAACACCTGATACACCTAAACTTCCAATGAAGACACCTACGATTGCAGGGCCCACAAATGTACTTAAACCTGCTCCAAGATTCAGAATTGACATTGCAGCTCCCTTATTATCTGGAGCTAATGAAGGAACCAAAGCCGATAGCGGGACATAAGCGGCTAGACATGCTCCAAAACAAGCTGCAACAATTGTTGTGGCTAAATAATTTGGTCCCATAATAGCAGGAATATAGTAAAATGCCGCAGTAGAGATTGCACAGCCTACTCCACCAAACCACATAACCGTCTTGTTCCAACCTATCTTATCTCCAACAATCCCAAAAATTAAGTTAAAGAAAATATTACTTGTCCAAAGTGCTCCGTAAATTTGTAGCCATTCAGCTCGTGTAAAACCTACTTCCATCATATAAGCTGGCATAAATACAACGAATCCATATGCGCCTGCTGTATTAATGGTTCTTACAATACAGCCCAACCCAATTTTTGGATTTTCAAAAGCAATAGTGATACCTTTTGAAAGGTATTTAATCACATCTGTTTTAGCTTCAAATTTATTTTGCTTCTCAGAGTCTTCTTTATTTAAGAGAATGGCAATTGTAGCACCCAAGAGAACAAAAATTAATGCGCTCCAAAGTGTGTTAATTTCTCCTAAAATTGAGAGAACAACACTAGAATAAAATGCACCCAAAACGTTTAACCCTGCCGCAAATGCAAACCAGAACCAACCTACAGCTGTCGCAAGTTTTTCACTTGGAGCATAATACGTAATCCAAACTAAAAATGAATATGCAAACAAAGGATAACCAAGACCTCTTAGAGAATATGTTGGAATCATAATAGCAAGATTCATCTGATTAAGCCCAAGTGTTATAAAAAGAGTTGTTCCCACTATAAATAAAAACAACCCTAGAGTCATTGCTTTTCGCGGTCCTAAAATTTCAGCAAGTACACCAGAAAGCCAAGCTGCAATCGCAGCTGCAAAACCATACACAGAAAATAACAAAGCGGACTGTTGTACTGTTAAACCTTTATCCATTAAATATGAAGAAAGCCATCCTTGTTCAAGACCATCTCCCATCATAAACAGCATAACTCCAATAAATCCTAAAGCCATTTTAGAATCCAAACCAACCTTATTTAACACGCTATTCATAAACAAATTCCCCCACTTCTCCTTAATAACAGGTTCCCAGCTACCTAGGAATCTGTTCCTTAAGCGCACTAACTTATATTTTCACGTTTAGAATTTAGATTGAGTTTCTAAATATGATTTGTGATAAAACATTAATACTCAGAATCATTTTTCCTTCTACACAGATGATCTAGAGAGATGAGCTTCCCCACCCCCGTTGAAAGCCCTCACATTTTAGTGTTCAACTTATTGACTCAAACCCACTTGAACCAAGTAACGGTGATAAAATTGGAACTGCACAAATGAGAGATAAAATCAAAAGACCTCAAATGTCCCTGCAAGAGGTGATACAAATTTTGTAATAAGATCTCCTATTTCCATGAATACAATAATCCTAATAGTAATACTAACCAAAGTCATAAAAAGCAGGATATGCTTGTTAAACTGTTTCACGTGTCGCCTAATAAAAGATTCCAACGACACTGCTTATACTTCTTCCATTTTTTTAATGATTGGTTCTTTTGAGGTTTCTGTGATGTATACTTAGTTACTTTTTGTTTCGTCTGTTCTTTTATCCATTTCAAATTCAAAGGAGCAGGATTAGAAATGCTTTATGTTTGCATTTGTGCACGCTTACAATTTCATCTGTACTTTCTTGAAGAAGTTCAATATTCTTCCTTTTAATACGTGATACGAAATTATGTTCTTTAATAAAATGCATAAGTAGCCCTGATGGTGATGCAGGCAGTAAATTATCATCATCACTCCCATTTTAAGATAAGCGCCACAACGTGCAGTTCTGCCACAGTCAATAATTACACAAGCCATTTCGTTACTGGGAATAGATGCTTTTGAACCATCTATAACCCCTACACCTGTTAACTCAGCAATTCATTGTGCATTTGGATAGATTCTTCCCCTTGTCATGGAAATGAATTTCCCAAATATCTATCACCCCTTTTATCAAAATTTACAACAAGTTAATTTTGATAAAATTATAGATTTTTTTCACGTTAATTGTCAATAAAATTTTGAAAACCATTGTTTTTACTCTCAAAAATTATAATTTGAATTACTTAATTTTTAAGTATATAAAGTTCCCGGCTTGCAATACATTCAAAAATCAAACACGAACGCTTCCTCCTCTACAACTACCTGTGAATTATTTTATGGAGTTTGAAGCACTGAAATTCTAAAGGATAGTAGAGGATTCTTGTTTAATACAATTGCTACTTGGTATAATAAATGTACCTGTGTAAATAAAGAGGGGATTATATGTTAGGTTCGGAAGAAAAACGTCAATTAGTGAGGATTGCTAACTTATACTATATAGAGGGCTGGACACAAGGGAAAATAGCAAAAAAATTTGGTGTGTCTCGACCTTTTATTTGTAGATTATTACAAAAGGCAAAAGATAGTGGGATTGTAGAAGTATATATTAAGGACGAAAGTATACATACTGTTGAATTAGAACAACAACTGAAGGATAAATATAAATTACAGGATGCTGTAGTAGTATCCACCGAAGGGATTGCACCCGAAACAGTAAGAAGGGCTGTAGGCCAAGCCGGAGCCTATTACCTCTCCAAAAATCTTGAGAACACAAAACAAATTGGGATCTCTTGGGGGGAAACCTTATCAGCGTTCGTGAAGGAATATCCTTTTGAAGAAAGAGAAGAAATAAATGTTGTCCCCCTGGTAGGTGGCATAGGAACAAAGCATATCGAAATACATGCCAATCAATTAGCATATGAATTAGCAAAAAAGCTGCACGGAACAAGTTCATACTTATATGCCCCAGCCATTGTAGAAACAGCAGAGCTAAAAGAGTATCTTTTAGAAATACCAGATATTAAAATGGTTCTTGAGAAGGGACACAATGTAGATATAGCTCTTATTAGTGTAGGAAACCCCTATAAAGATTCTACAATGAGAAATCTTGGATATTTACAAGACGAAGATTTACAGCAATTCCGTAAGATCGGCATTGCAGGTGATATTGCTTCCCGTTTCTTTGATGCATCAGGAAATGCAGTTGACCATCCTTTAAATCATAGAACCATTGGTCTACCATTAGAGCAATTAAGACAAATTAAGAAGGTCGTTGGGATAGTTGAAGGAGTTCATAAATCAGAGAGCATATCAGCAGCTTTAAAGGGCTCTTATATAGATGTACTGATTATAGATGAACACGCAGCTTCAGCTCTTATAAGAGAACAGTAAGGGTTTAATTCAAAAGTCACTTAAGGTGATGATTGAATTAAACCCTTTTACTTTTTGTTCAAATCTAATAACAAAACGATTTTTTCCTTCTAAGCAAATTCACTGAAGAAATTTAGATGTTGACAATTTTTGTAGTAAAGCTCTATAATCTTAACAAAAGTAACAAACAGTAACTTTTGTTAAGATGCTATTAGTGTTCATATTCTACAGAAAAATTTTTATTAAGCTTTGTAATCGCTTGCTTATAAAGTTTCTTTTGCATAAGAAATACACCGGAAGAAACAAACATTTTGAATCATAAATACTAAAGTAGGCATAACAAGTAGAACTGTTTTTACTAAAGCGACGAAGCAAAGTTTCAAAGTCATTTTTTATCACAAAATTATTGGAGGGGGCTAGTTTTATGTTGGGATTGAATTATAAATTAAGAGAGTTAGAGAAATTGGGCAGGGAAATACGCGTTGGATTAATTGGTTGTGGACAAATGGGGAGAGGAATGATTTCACAAATTGAAAGTATGAAAGGTATGCGTGTTGTTGCAACAGCAGATCTTCATACTACATTCATTCAACAAGCCTACATTAAGGCAGGAGTAAACGAACAATCCATTGTAATAACAAATGAGCTCGAAGAAGCGGAAAAAGCAATTGAGCAAGGAAAAGTTATCGGAACTGTGTATAGTGAATTAGTTACTAGCTTACCTAGTGTAGATGTAATTGTAGACGCAACAGGTGTTCCAAATATTGGAGCTGAAATTGCTTGGAAAGCAATCTTAAATAAAAAACATATTGTTATGCTTAATGTAGAAGCTGACGTAACAGTTGGTCCACTGTTAAAGAAAATGGCAGATGCAAGCGGAGTAGTTTATACAGGTTCTGCAGGTGATGAGCCAGGAGCGGTTATGGAATTATACGATTTTGCAGATGCAATTGGTTTTGAAATCATTGCATTAGGAAAAGGTAAAAATAACCCGTTAGATCATGCTGCAAATCCAGCTTCTGCAGAGGCGGAAGCAAAGGCAAAGGGAGCTAGTCCAAAAATGATTGCCTCGTTCCAAGATGGAACAAAAACAATGGTAGAAATGAATGCAGTTGCGAATGCAACAGGATTCCTGCCAGATGTTGCTGGTATGCACGGTCCTACAGGAACAGTTCAAGATCTTCCAGGGTTATTCCAGCTTAAAGAAGATGGAGGAATTCTAAATAAAAAAGGTATTGTTGACTATGTAAACGGAGTAGCTCCAGGTGTATTTGCTATTATCTCTACTGATAAGCCAGAAGTTCACCATGAAATGAATTATTTAAAAATGGGCGATGGTCCAAACTATATCCTATACCGACCATACCACTTAACAAGCTTAGAAACACCGCTTTCTGTTGCTCGTGCATACTTCCATAAGGAAGCGACAATTGCTCCATGGGCAGGCCTGCAAGCAGAAACAGTAGCTGTAGCAAAAGTGGATTTAGAGCCCGGTTCTCGCCTTGATGGTATCGGAGGCTTTACTGTTTACGGAAAACTATTATCCCAAAGTGAATCTTCTAGCGCAAATGCACTGCCTATCGGTTTAGTGGATGCAAATGTTGTTGTGACTCGTCCTGTGAAAAAAGGAGAAATCATCACATTTGATGATATTGAACAGGAAAAAGAATCCATGATTTGGAAATTACGTTCATTGCAAGCACAGAGTATTAAAAAGCCTGCAGTGGAAACAAAACCTGTTTTGGTATAACTGAAAAATCCATAGTAGACATGCAAGAATCACATGTCTTTCAGCCTAGAATTACATCCCATGACTATATGAATTCCTGTTATTGTCTCGATATATTAACTTGGATATGTATGAATTAAACATTTTATGGGAGAGATAATAAGGTTCAAATTAAAAGCTCCTTAGCTTTGCTTTGAACCTTATCTCTCTTATTCACAGAGATAGCAATACAAATTTGAGGAACAGAAATCAATATGAGCTTTCATCAAATTTGTATTGCTATATAGTAATAAACACTGCTAACTCCACTTTTCCACGCAACAGTATACAGAGACACTATTAAAGGTAATTCAATATTAAAATTCACACAATCTAAATGTATATAATTGATTAAACTTACTTCATTGGTAGGAACGGGGAGGTTTTATAAATGAAAAAAGAATTAGTAATGGGGATTGACGGAGGTACGGAAGGTGTAAGAGTAGGGATTTATGACCTATCTGGAAAGCAAGTTGGTATGGGTATTACCGGATATAAAACATATCATCCTAATCCTGGCTGGGCAGAACAAGATCCTAATGAATGGTGGTCAGCCTTAGTAAATAGTGTAAGACAAGCAATGAGTCAAGCAGGAGTAAACAAGGAACAAATTATTGGTTTGAGTTTAGATACTACTTGTCCGACCATGGTATTATGTAAAAATGATGGAACACCTTTACGTCGTGCTCTTATGTGGATGGACCTTCGAGCCCACGAAGAAGCGGATATGATTTCCCGTTCTGGTCATGATGCTTTAAAGTATAACGGTTATGGAAAAGTTTCCCCAGAGTGGATGCCATGTAAGGTTCTATGGTTAAAAAGAAATGAACCTGCACTATATGAAAGCGCAGATAAAATACTAGATTATTCCGACTGGTATACGTATAAATTAACAGGTAGACATACAGGAAGCATTAGTACAACCACATACAGATGGTATTACAACGAGGAGGAAGGCGGAGTACCAAGACATTTTTATGAATCAATTGGTTTAGACGATGTTTTCGAAAAGCTTCCTCAAGATATATACAAATTAGGAGAACTTGTTGGTGGACTTACACGGGAAACAGCAGAGGAGTTAGGACTTAGTGAAGGAACACCAGTGGCTCGCGGAGGCGTAGATGCCCTTAATGGCATGATTGGTTTAGGGGTAGTTCAAGCTGGGAAATTAGCCCTTATTACGGGATCATCACACAACGTCTATGCACTAACAGATAAACAAGTTCATGCCAAAGAGATTATGGGTTCATTCCCAAATGCTCTTGTTCCCGGCTTAAGATTAGTAGAGGCTGGACAATCCTCTTCAGGTTCCACTATAAAATGGTTCCGAACAAACTTTTGTAAAGACTTAGAGTATATAGCAAATCAAAAAAATGTAAACGTTTATGATTTATTAAATCACGAAGCAGCTCAAATCCAACCAGGCTCTGAAGGTCTTATCGTTTTGGATTACTGGCAAGGTAATCGCTCACCGCATGTAGATCCTAATGTTAGAGGAATGATCTCTGGTTTGTCACTAAAACACGGAAGAGAGCACATCTATCGAGCGATTATCGAAGGAATTGCCTACGGAACAGACTATAACATCCGCAATTTTAGAAAGAATGGGATTGCTACTACAGAGGTATATGCAGCTGGTGGGGCAACAAATAGTAAGCTGTTTATGCAAATTCACGCCGATGTTAGCAATATTGCCATAAACATCCCTGAGGATAACCAAGTGGCTTGTTTAGGCTCTGCAATCTTAGCTAGTGTGGCTGCGGGGGCTTATCAGAATATTGAAGAGGCTGTTTCAAATATGGTTCGCTTTAAAAGTGAAATCATTGAACCTAATCAAGAAAATCACGAAAAATATCAATTATATGCTGAACAGTACAGAAAAGCTTATCCACAATTCCATAATTGGATGTGGGAAAATACGCTTATCCACAACTCCATAATTGAATATGGGAAAAATACAAAAGTTAATCAACTTGATTTAGTAGGCGGTTTAAAGTAAGGCATCTAATAGACCCTTATCTAACTCTTGTTCCTAAATTTCAACAAAAGCATAAGATAATTGGCCCACCAAGATGACCCGGCAAGCATGATGCTGTTCTAAAAACTTACGTATGTATTGATTCTCATGTTAGGCAGATTTCACCTATCGGTGGATTTGCCTTTTTTCATCTTTAGTGTTCCATTATCAGAATGGTCATAGTCTGTAATATATTTAGATACCACATAAACAGGTTGTAATAAATATTTTAATTCTACCAGAAGATACTTATAATAACTGGTTAATAGGGGATGACTGAAAATGGAAAGAAGCCTGTCGCTAGAGCTTGTCCGTGTTACAGAAACGGCTGCTTTAGCCGCTGCAAGATGGATGGGAAGAGGAGAGAAAGACAAGGCGGATGAGGAAGCAACAAGGGGTATGCGTGAGGTGTTCAATACAAAAGCGATATTGCTACAAAAGGCAATCTTTATAAAGAGGAGCCATAGTCTCATCAAGGAGAGTTCAACATGAGAATTAAAGGAGAAGTTTTCAAAAAAAGATCTTACCCGTATCATGCTGAAGAAAATATCGACTGCATCTGTTTTCTTGAGATTGAAGATGGAATTCAAGTAGGAGAAGATAAAATTAAGGTGATTCCTATCTTAAGTGAGGAATCAATTGTTTCTCGTATTATTGGTAATTTTGTTGAAGTTGAGGGGGAAATTTACTGGAAGCAGATTATTACACCCCTCGGCAGACCAAACTCTCTTCCTGTCCCAATTCTTAGGTTAGATAAGATTAAGAGAATTCATTACCCTGAGGTAAAAGAAGATTTAGAACTCCAATTATCTTAGAGTCTCTAGATAGGGATGGTGAGCTATCTCCTCTTACTGCTTTATATACTTGAAGAAGGGGAATTCTTTCAAAGATTTGTTAAAAGTGTGGTACCAAAATGTGAATCATCCTATCTCGGAGGAAATAACACCTTAATCTAAGTTATCTTTTCCTAGCTAGGGTATTCACTGCATTCTATAGAAATTTAAATTCTGTACAGAACTAGAGCTTTAGTAGAAAGTATTCTTTAAAACCAATAAGAGTTTCTATGCTTATATTTTTAGCCAAATGATCCATCGCTGTCATCGTGTCCATTTGGCTAATATGCAAACCGATGATAAAAAGTGCTCCCTTATTATTCAATGGGAGCACTTTTATTAAAAAATATAAATCTACATTAAAGCTCTATTTAATCTAGTTAGAATAAAACTTTCTAATCATATAACCACAATACAAGTTAACAATCATTACATCTCCGTACCTTAGCCACGTGGCTGTACTTTTTCCGAGTTTACCTGCTCATCAGCATGATAAGATGAGCGGACCAGAGGACCTGACTCACAATGATCAAACCCCTTGCTTAAAGCTATTTCCTTTAGCTCATTAAATTCAGCAGGTGTCCAGTACTTCATAACTGATAAATGCCTCTTAGATGGTTGTAAATATTGACCAATTGTAATGATATTTACCTGATTTGCTCGTAAATCATCCATAGCCTCAATAATTTCTTCTTTTTCTTCTCCAAGGCCAATCATAATACTTGATTTAGTTGGAATGTCTGGATGCATTTCCTTTGCACGGCGTAAAAATTCAAGAGAACGCTCATATTTTGCTCTCGCACGAACTTGGTCAGATAAGCGTCGCACAGTTTCAATATTGTGATTGAGAATATCCGGACGTGCGTCCATTAAGGTCTTTAGGTGCTCATAGATCCCCCCCATATCTGATGGTAAAACCTCAATAGAAGTAAAAGGGCTTTTACGACGTACAGCACGTACAGTTTCCGCAAATACCCCTGCCCCACCATCCTTTAAATCGTCACGAGCAACTGCAGTGATTACAACATGCTTTAAATTCATTTGTACAACTGAATCAGCCACTCTTTCAGGTTCTCTCCAATCCAACTCTGTTGGTACTCCTGTTTGAACTGCACAGAAGCGACAAGCACGGGTACAAATACTTCCTAAAATCATAAAGGTAGCCGTTCTTCTAATGGCCCAGCATTCATGAATATTCGGGCATTTCGCTTCTTCACAAACTGTATGCAGTTGTTTTTCCCTCATCATTTTTTTGAGGTTAGTATAGTTTTCATTTGTATTTAATTTAATTTTTAACCACTCGGGTTTACGAAGGTTCTCTGTTTTTGTTACCATTCTAACCATCTCCATATGGGCATAATGTATCCAAACAATAACTATTAAAGATAAAATAGGGGCCAGGGCCAGTATTCACCCCTCTTTAGAATAAATTCAATACAAAAGAAATTAGGGTCAATTGGAATTTGATTAAGAAATATTTATGCTATGTGTGTTAGTTGTCTTTTAGAAGGGCTAACGCTGTTTGCTCATCTACAATTAATGCATCCATATAGTTTCCTTTCAAAGCTGCAGATAAACTTTCTAACTTATGAATTCCATCAACTACCCCAATAACTTTCTTAATGTTTTTCAGTTTTTCTAGAGGTAAACCAATAACTTTATCATTTAGTGGAATTTCAACTACATTTCCTGATTTATCTAGGAAACGGGAGGCTATATCACCTACTGCACCTGCTTTACGGAGTTGCTCTAAATCCTGATCTTGTAAATACCCAAGCATCCTCATAGTAGAATTTTGATAAGGATTCCCAACACTAATAAGGGCTATATCTACATTCTGTCCCTCTTCAAGTACTGATGCGATATCCTTCATAGCAACAAGCCGATCCCTTAATTCTGTTGTCTCTACAACGGCTGGGGCATACAAATAGGAACAGGTACTATTCATCTTTTTTGATAACTCATATGCTAACTGGTTAGAATGTAGCTCAACACGCTTCGTTCCTAAGCCCCCAACAAGAGGAATAATTTTTATCCCTTCCCTTTGTTCAACAGGATGCTCCTTTACCAATTCTGCCAAAGTAGCCCCCCAGGAAATACCGATTCGGCTTACATCTTTTAAACTTTTGGAAAGGTAATGGCTGCCTGCTCGTCCCACTTCTCTTTTTATCATTTCTGGAGTAAGTTCAGAAGTCGAAACTACAACTACATCCTTTAATCCATATTTCTTCTCAAGTTGATATTCCAGCTGTATCGTACGAAAATCTTCATCTTTAATATATACTTCTACCATTCCAACATCTCTTGCCTTCTGCAAAAGTTTTGAGACAAGACTTCTAGATACGCCAACTTTCTGAGCGATTTGTTCCTGTGTACAATCCTCCATATAATACAAATTAGCTACTTGAGCTAAACGTTTCTTTTCTTCCCAATCTAACATACAATCACCTCTATACCCCAAAATACTTAAAATATTTGGAAATTTAAAATGTAGGGGATAATAGTCAAACTTACCTGAATGGCAAAGTACCTATTCGTATGCTTAATTAGCAAACGATACTTCTTATTTTTCCCCATTCTTTAATTTTATCTCCATTAACATAAACAATCCATCCTATCTAATTTAAATAAACATTCTATGCTATTACTGTTTGGATAGAGATGACACATATACTAAATAGGTTATTTGAAACTTAATTTGTCTCATTTAATTTAAGTAATGTAATACTGACTATGTTTCAATAAAATCTTAGTTTCAAACGTTAGACTAGAATGAAACCTAACCAGCATTAGCTTGTGCTCCCTTATAATAAGGAAGAAAGACGACAAATATTTAGTAGCTTAAAGCTAAATTTTTGGGCCAATGAATATAGAATATTAGATGGCTTGCCAGCTTTTTCAGACCTCTCTTGATTCTTTATAATCTTTTACAGCTGTACATCTTAATATTTGAAAGTGTTTCAGAAATGACATCTGCTAATGTAGATATCTCCTTAACCAGCCTTACTATCCCTACTGATTTTTTACCACCATGCCTTTCAGCATATTTATATCCTGGGAGACTTGTAAAGATAGATATAGACAAAGAGGCTGAACCTAGGGGCCATTGTGATTGGCCCCTAGGTCAGCCATCTATCTGTTATCCAAAAGCAGTGCTGCCGTTATCTCATCTATAATTAATACATCTAGATAACTTCCTTTTAAAGCGCCTAGTACACTCTCAGCTTTATGTGAACCCTCTACAACTGCAATAACTGTTTGGATTGTTCTTAGTTGTTCCAATGAGATGCCGATAACCTTGTTATTTATTGGATGATTAATAGGTTCCCCTAATTTATCAAAGAAACGAAAAGCAATATCGCCTACTGCACCAAATTTCCGAAGGTTATCCAAATCAAATTCCTTTAAGTAGCCAATTTCCCGTAGTGTAGATTCTCTATGAGGGTTCCCTAGACTGATAAGTGCTGCATCTACATTCTTTCCTTCTTCAAGGACCACTTCGATCTCTTGCATTGCCATGAGGTGATTTTTTAACTCTTCTGTTTCCACGACTGCTGGTGTATACAAGTAAGAACAGGTACTATTCATCTTTTTAGATAATTCATATGCTAGTTGGTTAGCATGTATCTCCACAGATTGATGGCCCATTCCCCCTTCAAGAGGAATGATCCTAACATCTTCTCTTCGCTCGTACGGGTACTCCTTGACAACTTCAGCTACAGTAGTTCCCCATGAAATTCCTAGTCGCTTAATATCTTTTAGGTTGTTAGCTAAATAATAAGCACCTGCTTGTCCAACTGCTTTTCTCCTCATCTCTGGTGTATATCCAGCAGTTGAAACCACGATTACATCTTTTAGCCCAAATTCTTTTTCTAGATTTAGCTCTAAGTCGACTGTATGGGAATTCTCGTCCTTAATATACACCTCTACAATCCCGATTTCTTTTGCTCTTTGTAATAGCTTTGAAATAACAGGTCTTGAGACACCTACTCGTTTTGCGATTTGTTCTTGTGTCCAACCATTCAGATGGTACAAATTAGCAACCTTCACCATTTGTCTTCTTTCTTCCGAACCTAACATATAATCGCCTCTTTACTTATACAGCTACTTTTATTCTAGTAAGCAACTATATTAAACAAGAACACCATTCGTTCTCATCTTATTAACAATATGCATTGCATTCTCATAAAACGCTTCAGAAACAGTTGGATGAGGGTGAATCATTTTTGTTACTTCTTCGACAGTCCCTTCCAGGTGCATAAAGGCAGAGGCTTCTGAGATCATCTCTGTCACATGCGGTCCAACCATTGTTACACCAATAATTTCGCCATACTTTTCTTCATAGACAACCTTTACAAAGCCATTTGTTTCTCCAAGAGCTAGTGCTTTTCCATTTCCAACATGATCAAAGCGTTCCGTACGTACAGATAGCCCTTTCTTTTTTGCCTCTTCTTCTGTCATACCAACACTCGCAACTTCAGGCAATGTATAAATGCAGCGAGGAACCACTTTGTATTCCATTTTTTCTTCCAGGCCTGCTGCGTTAGCTGCTGCCACAACACCTTCAGCACTAGCAACGTGGGCTAATTGATAACCTCCAACTACGTCGCCTACTGCATAAATACCTGGTAGATTCGTTTCCATTTTTTCGTTGACCTTAATAAAAGGACCTTCTTTTTCAATTGCTACATCTTGAACTGCAGAAAGGTTTGGCTTCCTTCCAACACTTACGATAAGTGTTTCCGTTTTAAAGGAGAGCTCTTTCCCTTTTGCATCTGTACATTTTACAACCTTCTTCTCTCCATCTTGCTGTACTTCTGTCACTTTCGTGCTCGTATAGAAACGAATACCTTTTTTCTTCAAAAGTTTTGTTAGTACTTTAGAAGCATCTGCATCCTCACTTGGAATAATACGATCCGCTGCCTCAATAACAGTTACATCGGACTGCAGGCTAGCAAAGATACAAGCAAATTCCACACCAATTACGCCACCGCCAATGATCACAACTGATTTAGGTATAGCTGGAAGATCAAAAATCGTATCACTCGTATCAAACTGAGCAGAAGCTAACCCAGGAATTGGTGGTACAACCGGTGTTGATCCAGTTGCTACAATAATGCGATCCGCCTGGATTCTTGTTGTCTCTCCTGCTTTTGTTTCTACTCTAATCACTTTTCCTTCTTCAAGGATGCCAAAGCCTTGATGCAAGTCAATTTTCCCTTGACTTAACAAATAAGCAATGCCGCCACGTAGCTTCTGAATTACATCGTCTTTGCGCTTCTTCATTTTATCCAGTGAAAAGGAAAGCTCCCCTGATTCAATTCCCCAAGCTCTAGCCTCTTCAATTGACTCAATTACTTCAGCATGTTTTAATAATGTTTTAGAAGGGATACATCCTCTGTTCAAACATGTACCGCCTAAAAAATCAGCCTCAACTAAGGCTACTTTTTTCCCAAGTTCCGCAGCATGCAAAGCTGCTACGTAACCGCCGGGACCCCCGCCTATTACTACGATGTCATATCTTGCCGCAGCAGAGTTAACTGCAACTGCCTCCGAAGTACTTCCAACCGTTGCTGCCACTTCTTCTTGTACTGAATCAGTAGTTTCTCCAGCCAACCCTGGTGGTTCTGCAGGCACTTGTTCATTTTCTTGACCAATATAACCAACCACATGGTTAACAGGAACTTGGGCATCCTGATCAAAATATTTCTTTAATAAGATACCATCATCGTATGCTTCAACTTCGATGTTGATTTTATCCGTCATAATTTCGAACAATGGTTCTCCGATTTCAACAGTATCTCCTTCTTCCTTAAACCACTGAAGAAGAGTACCAACCTCCATCGTACTACTTAGTTTCGGCATAAAAATCTCTTTTGCCATGATTCTTCCCCCTTATTTAAAACGAAGCGTTTCTCTTATCGCTTCAACAATATCAGGAACTTGAGGAATAACAGCCTTCTCTAGCGTTGGGTTATCAGGAGTTGGCATTGCTAGTCCACCTAATCGTTTAATAGGTGCATCTAAATAATCGAACGCTTCACTCTCAGCGATTATACGATTTTATTATATTCTCACCTTTTATACTAATAGCTCAAACGGATTTTCCAGAACGCGTTTTAACTCTGTTAAGAACTCTGCAGCTGGTGCTCCATCAACAACACGGTGGTCAAATGATAAGCTAACTGCCATCATTGGACGGACTTCAATAGATCCCTTTACAACAACTGGTTTATCTACCATTCTTCCTACACCTAAAATTGCAATTTCAGGTTGATTAATAATTGGAGTAAAGGTGTCGATAGCATACATACCTAGGTTACTAATTGTAAATGTAGATCCTTTTAATTGATCAGGTAATAATTTTTGCTCTCTTGCTCGTTTACCAATATCTTTTGCTTCTGTCGTTAAATCTGCTAATCCTTTTTGCGTTACATCTTTGATAACCGGAACCATTAAACCATCCGGCACGGCAACTGCTAAACCGATATGAACGTCATCATTATAAATAATTTCATCGTTTACAAATGACGCGTTGAGAGCTGGGAATCGTGACAATACCGTTCCTACTGCTTTGATGATAACTTCCGTATAGGATAAACGGAATCCCGTTTGCTTTTCAATAATAGGCAATAACTGCGTACGTAACTCTTTCACCTTTGTCATGTCGATGTCGCTTGTTAAAGTCACATGTGGTGCTGTAAAGGCACTTTGAGACATACGGTCAGAAATAACCTTTCGCATACCTGCAATTTTTCTTCGCTTCTCTGGAGAAGCTGAAGATGCTTCTTTTCTTTGTTTCTCTGAGGAAGTCGAAGTTGCTGCCGCTTTCTTATCTTTTCCTTGAACAGCTGCAGTTACATCTTGCTTCACAACTTTGCCGTTTAGACCGCTACCCGTAAGTGTCGATACATCAACTTGTTCTTGTTTTGCGATTTTGCTTGCAAGTGGTGTAATTTTTGCTGTAGCTACACCCGGAGCAACATACATTTTGACATCTTTCAGATGAATTCTTCCATTCGGACCACTTCCTGGAACCGCTGCTAATTCCATCTGTTTCACTTTTGCTTCTCTTCTTGCCGCAGGAGTAGCGCGCGGCTTTTCACCAGAATTAACTACAACTGCCTCTGGAGCACTTTCAACCGTTGCTGCCGTTGCTGCTGCCACTTCTTCTTGTGCTGAATCCGCAGTTTCTCCAGCCATCCCTGGTGGTTCTGCAGGCACTTGTTCATTTGCTTCGCCAATATAACCAACAACATGGTTAACAGGCACTTGGGCATCCTGATCAAAATACTTCTTTAATAAGACACCATCATCGTATGCTTCAACTTCGATGTTAATTTTATCCGTCATAATTTCGAACAATGGTTCCCCAATTTCAACAGTATCTCCTTCTTCCTTAAACCACTGAAGAAGGGTACCAACCTCCATCGTACTACTTAGCTTTGGCATAAAAATCTCTTTTGCCATGATTCTTCCCCCTTATTTAAAACGAACCGTTTCTCTTACCGCTTCAATAATATCAGGAACTTGAGGAATAACAGCCTTCTCTAGCGTTGGGTTATAAGGAATTGGCACTGCTAATCCACCTAATCGTTTAATAGGGGCATCTAAATAGTCAAATGCTTC
>NZ_SCFM01000049.1 GCF_004138295.1 Ectobacillus funiculus
AAGGAATTGGCACTGCTAATCCACCTAATCGTTTAATAGGGGCATCTAAATAGTCAAATGCTTCACTTTCAGCAATCATACTAGCAATTTCACCGCCAAAACCGCCACGCTTAACTGCTTCATGTACTACAATAAGACGACCTGTTTTCTTTACTGACTCTATAATTGTTTCTTCATCTAATGGAACTAGCGTACGAGGGTCGACGATTTCTACATCGATGCCTTCCTTCTCAAGCTCTGCTGCCGCTTCCAACGCTTTATGCACCATGATAGCTGTAGCAACAATGGTAACGTCTTTACCTTTTCGCTTAATATCTGCTTTTCCTAATGGGATGGAGTACTGTTCTTCTGGTACCTCACCCTCTGTTTTGTATAGCAATTTATGCTCATAAAAAATAACCGGATTATCATCGTCCATAGCTGCTTTCAATAGACCCTTCGCATCATAAGCAGTTGATGGTTGCACTACCTTTAAACCAGGAATATGAGCCATCCAAGCTTCTAAACTTTGAGTGTGCTGTGCAGCTGCTCCTGTACCAGATCCCGCTGGTGTTCTTACTACCATTGGAACCTTACCTTTACCACCAAACATATAACGTGTTTTAGCCGCTTGGTTCACTAACTGATCCATAGCAATTGTAATAAAATCAGAAAACTGTAATTCCAGAATTGGTCGCATACCAGTAAGGGCCGCTCCAACAGCTCCCCCTGCAATAGCTGCTTCAGAAATAGGTGTGTTACGAACTCGCTCAGGACCAAATTCCTCAATCATTCCGCGTGTTACACCGAATGCACCGCCGTATACTCCAATATCTTCTCCTAGAATAAATACGTCTTCGTTTTGACGCATCTCTTGACTCATCGCTTCTCTAACTGCTTCTAAATACGTAATCGTTCTCATTTTAATCCCTCCCAAGTTTAGGCATATACATCTTCTAATAGACTTGATAGTGGTGGTTCTGGGCTATTTTCAGCGAATTTTACTGCATCTTCAATTGCTTGTTTCGCTTCTTGCTGCAACTTCTTTGCATCCTCTTCTGTTAAAATATTTGCTTCTATTAGTACTTCCTTAAATCTTTTAATACCATCTTTTTGTTTCCATTCTGCCTCTTCTTCACGTGTACGATATTTCTTCGCATCACTTTTTGAATGACCTTTCCAACGGTATGTTTTCATCTCGATTAAAGCTGGACCGTTTCCTTGACGAGCATTCTCAACTGCTTCGTGTACTGTATTCATAATTTCAATCATATCGTTTCCGTCTACTACCTTGCCAGGCATACCGTAAGCGATTGCACGATCTGCAATATTTTGAACTCGAGTCATATCTTTTACAGGGCCAGACATTCCATACTGATTATTCTCACAAATGAACACAACCGGTAAATCCCAAATAGCGGCTAAGTTTAAAGCTTCATGGAAACTACCTTCATTGGAAGCTCCATCCCCAAAGAAGCATAATACTACATATCCTTGATTTTTCATCTTAGACGTTAACGCAGCGCCTACAGCAAGTGGGATTCCTCCCCCTACAATTCCGTTAGCTCCAAGATTCCCTTTTTCGACATCCGCAATGTGCATGGAGCCGCCTTTTCCTTTACAATAACCTGTTACTTTACCAAATAGCTCAGCCATCATTTTGTTTACGTCACCTTCTTTGGAAATACAGTGACCATGACCACGGTGAGTACTTAGAATTTTGTCGATTGGTTGAAGAACTGCAATAGATCCAGCTGCTGATGCTTCTTGCCCCACACAAAGGTGAGTAGTTCCATGAATCATCCCTTTAGCAAAAAATTGGTCTACCTTTTCATCAAAATACCGAATAAGCCACATTTCTTTATAAAGACTTACCAGTTTCTCCTCTTTTATATGAGAAGGTAATTGTAGTGTATTCAACATGTTTGCTCCCCCTTTTAACATTTGTAACTGTCAGTTACCTTTGTGAAAATCATAAGATCATTTTTGCAATTAGTCAAGAGGTAAAAATATT
This sequence comes from Ectobacillus funiculus, assembly GCF_004138295.1. GTDB lineage: Bacteria > Bacillota > Bacilli > Bacillales > Bacillaceae_G > Ectobacillus > Ectobacillus funiculus. The sequence continues at coordinate 1,994 of NZ_SCFM01000049.1, forward strand.
TCATGAATTTTTTCTTTTATTAAGTTCTTATCTTGAAAATGACGGACATAGCTCTTACCGAAGTAGAACAACAAGCGCTATTACCAGCGAAACCATTCCTTAGGAATCATCGATACTTCACATTTATCTTACTTTTTCCGGATTAACATATCGACGAGATAAAGTAAGCGCTTCCGTGCACCCCTCATGTTTCCATAACATCATAACTATCCTTCATAAAATAAATCATACTTATGGACCAGGTTCAGGATGAAAAAACAGATCATCCTACAAGTCGATATCTAGCAAGCAGACTTACACTCTTTATTTTCTTTCTCACAATTCGAGCAGCAATATCCATAAAGCACTGTTACCTTTTCATCTTCAAATTGTTCGATTGCTCCTCCACAAACTTGACATAGAATTGTGCCCATTTCCATTCTTCCTCCTCATGCTATTAATACCTTTTGACCAACGAATAACATGTTTCGAAATCGCTTTCTTAACATTTGTAACATGCAGTTACTTTTGTTAAATCATAGAATTATTTTTAACTTTAGTCAAGAGGATAAAATATTTTAAAGAGCTTTTATCACCTAGTTAGGATGAAAATTTACTAACTACTTATTATGAATTGAAAATAATTAGGGCTAAGGGAGCATATAAAAACTAGGTTACAATCAATACTTAGTACTATTACTTTAATTTTTAAGAATATAATCTTTATCTAAGAAACTAGTACCATCATAAATGTATTAACTAAAAGCATAGATCAAAAAACTTACTCAATAATCTTTTTACATAGATTGGTATTGACAATTCATTACATTCCCGATTTAATTTAATTAACATATGTTCACATCAAGAAAAAATGTTAATGACTATTTTTCTGAAAATTAAAATGAATTGAGTTGAGATTATGAAACCAGAAATGATTTTTTTTGATATAGATGGTACACTCCTTGATCACAATAAACAGTTACCATCTTCAGCTAAACAGGCAATTCAGGCACTAAAAGAGAATGGACACGAGGTGGCAATTGCAACAGGACGTGCTCCTTATCTCTTTAAGGAGCTAAGAGAAGAGTTAGAAATTGATTCTTTTATTAGCTTTAATGGACAGTATGTAGTACTACGCGGGGAGGTTATTTATAAAAACCCTCTAAATAGAAAATCGCTGCATGCTTTAAAGAACTTCGCATCCCAATACAATCATCCTCTTGTCTATATGGGAAGCGATACAATGAAAGCAAATATCGTGTATCATCCGCATATTGAAAAAAGTATTACAACATTAGGTTTTGAGCATCCGGAGCGTGATCCTTACTACTTCATAGATAGAGAAATTTATCAGGCTCTTCTGTTTTGTACAGATGAACATGAAGCAGCATATGGAGAGAATTTTCATGATTTAAACTTCATCCGTTGGCATCAATTTTCAATGGATGTACTCCCCTTCGGTGGATCTAAGGCTCAAGGTATCGCAAGATTTATTGAAAAGCTAGGTTATACAAAGGAACAAGTCTATGCGTTTGGAGATAATTTAAACGATATTGAAATGCTCCAATTTGTTGGAAATAGTGTGGCGATGGGAAATGCGCCTGATTTAGTAAAGAAAGTTGCAAAATATGTTACAAAAGATGTTGATGATAACGGGCTTGTTCATGGATTAGAACTAGTAGGACTATTAAAGTAAAACTGTCATGTTACTTAGAGTTTCCAACATAAATGCAACAGAAACGAAAATGATAATAGAAAATTATAGAAACAAAAAATTGATGTAGGGATAAAAACCAAGCAATAAAAATCTGGTTTTTACTCCCTACATTAATGAGCGACTCTATACTGTCTCAATCATTTATTCATGTTTTAACAAATTTCGAAATTTAATCAAAAGTCCACAAAATATTGCAAACGTTTACTTTAATTGGTTTTTAAACTCATGTTGAAACACATATTATTTAGCATTGATCATATTGGGGGAAGTATTATGTTTTTAAGAAGTCTAATAAAAAATAAATTGGTTACCATTAACTATTATAAAGAAGGTACACTATATAAATGTACAGGGCATGTGCAAGGACTTAATTTAGCAGAACAAACCCTTTCTTTAAAAGATCAACAGGAGAAAATTTTATCTATACGTTTATCTAAAATCATGAAAATTTCTTGAATAGCTACAAACTGAAAGTGCTTTTTTATAAAAGCGCACACCTTTCTTTTAAAAAGTAAGTATGACCAAACAATCACAAAAAGAGGTATTGTATGAAACAAGTAGAAAAGCTTGGAGAACGTTTGTTTTTAATTGATGATTTTGATTTGAAGCTCGAAGAACGCACAGGTACGTATATTTTGCTTGATGAGCAAATCACGATTATCGAAACGTGCGCAAGCCCTTCTCTTCCTTATATTTTACAGGGTTTGAAAGAATTAGATATCAAGCCAGATCAAGTTGCTTATATCATTGTCACCCATGTTCATCTCGATCATGCAGGAGCGGCTGGACTACTTATGGAGCAGTGCAAACACGCAAAGTTGATCGTCCATCCACGGGGTGCCCGTCATATGATTGATCCTGCTAAGCTAATCAAGGGAGCGCAGGCTGTATACGGAAATCAATTTGATGAGTTATTTCACCCAATTGTTCCCGTCCCAGAAGAACGTGTAATTTCTGTTCAGGATGGTTATACCCTGCACATCAGTGCTGATCGGACACTAACCTTTTACGACGCACCAGGACATGCGAAGCACCATATAAGCATTCATGACTCTCTTACAAATGGTATGTTTACAGGCGATACAATCGGTGTATACTACCGTGATTTACAGCAATATAATGTGGGACTTTATCTTCCCACAACTTCTCCTTCTCAGTTCGACCCAGAGGAAATGCTGCATTCTATGTACCGCATACGACAGTTAAATCCTGATTTTATCTATTTCGGACACTACGGTAAATCTGCTAATCCACAGGAAGTGTACGAACACATGGAAACATGGCTGCCAGTTTTTCTTTCTGCAGCACAAGATGTGTTTTCACATGAAACAGACCCCGCGAGCGTGGCGTCCGCAGTTTCTAATAGATTATTTACTACGGTTCGAGCATATTTAACAGAGCGCGGCGTTCCAGAAGATGCGAAAGCATACAAGGCTCTGCAGGTTGATATAGATATTTGTGCAATGGGTCTTGTTGATTACCTACAGAGGCAAGATAAATAACACAAAACATGCAAATGATTGTAAAAACATTAACTTAATTTGTTAAAATTAAATCAGGTCGGAATTCAGAGTAGATGTAGGGAGGACAGTAATATGAAAAGTTCTGAAATGGAGGCTCAACTATATTGTATACACTGTAACAATAACACCCCGCACGTTATTACTTATATTAATGAAAAAATGAAGCATATCGAATGTGAAGAGTGCCACAATACAATAGAATTTAAAGTTGACATTATGAAAGAACTTTATAAGGAAGTGTACGATCGAATCTCAACAAAGCCATCACGAATTACAGAAGAGTATAAACAAGGTTTAGATGAATTTTTAGCAAAAATGCCAATTCGTGTTATTAGCAAACCCTATCGGCTTATTCGTTATTTAAACCAGTCATATAAAATTATTAAACAGTACAAAAAGTAAGGATTCGGTACAAAAACATTAAAAATTGATACCATGCGGTGCCTTTAACATAAAGAAAAGGATTCCTATTTTTCTCTATAGTTAAAGACACCGAGAGTATAAAACAGCAACCATTCGAGCTCCAATTTAAAGTCCCAAATGTATATATTTAATTTTTTATGGTATTAGCTTACTCCTCATCCTATTTGAGGTTTAAAAAATGGAAGTAATCCCTTGGCCAGATGACAGTTCACATATTTGTTTTGTAGCCCCAGTTTAATACTCAAAGGCTCACCCCGCAAAACCAGATTAGGAAGTTCTGAATAATCCTTTAGCTAATTCCTTATAATGGTAGGAGTTTTTGGGCGCTTGTTCAATATGTCTTAAAGAAAGCATCACATCAACTGTGTTTTTTATCAAGAAACCTTCCTGATTTCAAGTCTATCTCGTTACAATCTCTCATCACTAAACAACCTGTTTCTTTTGGATTATCCCTCAAATAGCCATTCCATTTATCAGTAAAATCTTGAATACCCCTACCGAGAATTTTTTCTCCTTTAGCAAACAAGTACTAAAATCAAATCTTCCCCTCAAAAATAAAGATTTTCAGGATATCATGCATTAATACCAATGCATTTTCCTTTTTTTCCTGAACGATAAGCACAGTCACCCTGATGATATACCAAGGAAGTTGCACAAGGGTAGAATTCAAAAGTTCATCTATGCCGTAGAGTCCTCCTCAATGAGCAAGCCTACATTGTAACTGAAAATATCTTCTCATTACGAGGGTACTCAATCCACCATTGTCAAACAGGCTAAAGGTCTTCTGACACATCGGTCACTTTATCTCCCTTTACGAATAAAAAATCCAATTAAGGTAAAATGTATGAACAAATCGATGTACGAGCAGCTACTGATAGGAAGCATCTTTACCATAGGGGGATAGTTATGATTAGGTTTCGGAGGCGAAGACGAACTACATTGTTACGTCAAAACAGGGTACAGAAATTAGAAGATTCCAATATGTTACCTTCAACTCTAAAGGTGAGTACTGATCTTACAGAAAATGAAAAATTATTTAGAGATATTTTTCACCATTGTTCAGATGTCGTTTTTCGTCCGATTCAAATTCATGAACAAGCACACCTCCTGTTAATTTATGTCGATGGTTTAATTGATTCGAAAATACTAGATGAAGTCGTTTTAAAACCAATAATGTTTCAAGGGATGCCCCAAGGGTTAGGGGATATTACCCAACTTGGACAAATAGTTAAAGATCAACTGATTGCGATTGCGCAAACAACCATGGTTTCTACAGTGAAGGAAGCAGTTCAAGGGATCGTAAGCGGAAACATTGCTATCTTGGCTAAAAGTGAAAATAATGTTTTACTTGCGGACCTAAAAGGCTGGGCCGCAAGAAGCATTGAGGAACCAAGTTCAGAACCAGCGATTCGTGGACCAAGGGAAGGCTTTACGGAAGCACTTCGCACAAACACAAGTCTGTTGCGGAGAAAAATAAAAAGTCCACGTTTGAAAATGGAACCTCTGCGCATCGGTGAGATCACTCAAACAGACGTTGTTATTACTTATATTGAAGGAATTGTGAATGAATCTGTTCTTGATGAGGTGCGTAAAAGGGTAAAGCGTATTCAGATTGATGGTGTTCTAGAATCCGGTTATATTGAAGAATTTATTGAAGATGCACCGTTTTCCCCCTTTCCTACCATTCAAAACACAGAACGGCCCGATGTTGTGGCTGCAAATCTGCTTGAAGGGAAAGTGGCTATCCTTACCGATGGAACTCCTTTCGTTCTTCTAGTCCCTTTTACCTTTTATGCAGGCCTGCAAGCGGCTGAGGATTACTATGAACGATTTATGTATATGACGATGATTCGATGGATTCGTTTTCTTCTCTTTAATGCGGCATTGTTCTTGCCTTCTCTCTATGTAGCTATTACAGTATTTCATCCAGAGATGATGCCGCAAAGCTTACTTATAAGTTTTGCTGCTGCTCGTGAAACAAGTCCGTTTCCAACAGCAGTCGAAGCTTTTTTGATGGAAATTACCTTTGAAGCTCTCCGAGAGGCGGGTGTTCGTCTACCAAAGCCGGTAGGCTCAGCGGTAAGTATCGTGGGGGCCTTGGTTATCGGACAAGCCGCGGTCAGTGCAGGAATCGTCTCAGCTTCAGTTGTCATTGTCGTATCAGGAACAGGTATTGCCTCGTTTGCAATTCCACGCTATAACTTAGGATTAGCTTATCGCCTTCTTCGTTTTCCTTTGCTGATTTTAGCAGGAACTTTAGGGCTATTCGGGGTCGCTATGGGTTTTTTGACAATTTTATTGCATCTGACTAGTCTTCGTTCATTTGGTGTTCCCTATCTCAGTCCGCTGAGTCCACATGTTGGGAGAGGAGTGAAAGATACACTTTGGCGAGCGCCCCGTTGGATGTTGCAAGTTCTCCCTAGGTTGATAGCTGGAAAAGATATCGTACGAGTTCCAAAAGGGCAAAAACCAGATCCGGAAAGATAAGGGAAGTGGTAAAAATAATGAAAAAACCCTTCATTTTTATAATTTTTTTCTTGTCTCTATTGGCTATGACTGGGTGTTGGGATGGTAAAGAGTTAAATGAGCAGGCTATTGTTCTTGGGTTGAGCTGGGATGTGAAAAAAAATGGATCCTATCAAGTAAGTGGCCAGTTTCTTATCCCCTCTAAGATATCTACAGGGGAAAAGGGAGGTGGCGGAGGTGAGGGTAGTACCTTTATAGCAACAGCGGATGGAAAAAGTGTCTATGAAGCAAGACAAAATCTGCAAAACAAGCTCTCTCGGCACATATTTAAAAATCAGCGGCAGTCTATCTATATTGGGGAGCGTCTTGCGAAACGCGGTATAAAGGATATCTTAGATATGATTATACGGGACCCGGAAGCTGGGATACGAACAGATATCTCTGTTGTAAAAGGGAAACAAGGTGTAGATGTATTGAAAATGTCCTATCCTCTTGAATCTAGCTCCTCTCAGGCATCGCTAAAAATACACAAGCAACTTGGTACAGAAGCGAATGCTACTTTTTTGAACTTGGTAGTGACGAGTACGAATGTTTCAAATAGTTCCAGCGTACCAGCATGGACACTGGATTCCTCTTCTCTGAAAGGAAACCAAGAACTATCTCAGAGCAACATAAAATTTGCAGGGAGTGCTATTTTTAATGAAAATCTAAAATTAGTTGGATTCTTAAACCCTGAGGAAGCAAAAGACCAAATGTGGATAACAAAAAAACTATCCTACCGCGACAGAACAGTATTTATTCCACAAGGGGACGGCGAAGTTGGCTTAGAAATAAGGAACCTGCAAAGTAACATTCGGCCGACCATACAGGGGAATAAGGTAAAAGTACATATTACACTGACCGGTGATGGGGAAGTGAAACAGAACCGTACAACATTTGACCTCACACAAAAAAATAAGGTAAACATAGTGGAAAAGGATGTAGAGGAACAATTTGAAAGAAGTATTCTTCGCTTGATTAAAAAGTTACAAAAAAAATATAAGGCAGATATTTTCGGGTTTGGAGGTGCAATTTATCGCAAATATCCAGCTCATTGGAAACAGATAAAAAGTGAATGGAAACAGGAATTTACTAAAGTAGACGTTTCAGTCGATGTTAACATAGCAATTCGCTTCATTGGGTTGACAGGAGCATCCAAGAGTACAAGCGTAGGGGAAACAGAATAAAGAAAACTCGCTGATTGGCGAGCCGTTAGGTGAAGACAGAAGCATAGTTGCACTTACACTGTATTCCTAAAATTTCTGACTACGTCGAATAACTTCCAGCTGGAAATTTACACCTTCCTACAATGCAAAAAAGTAGCACTCACCTTGTATAGTATCTACACTAAAAAACATCCTTTAAGATGAAAGTACAGGTATTTTGTACGGATCCATTATAAAGGACGTTTTTTCTTTTTTAAGTACTGCTCTTTTCTCTTTTTTCTAACCTCTGTCGAATCCATGCTATGAGCAATAGGATACCTGGTAAAATGAGAAATAACGGTACCCATACATAAGGAGCGTTAATCTTTAGAGCAAGATAGAATATATGCTCGGAGACATTTTTTGAAACTGTCATACTTATACACACGACAATAACAACCGCAGGCAAGATGAGCACACGATAATCCTGTAGGCGTAATAACTGTTGAATTGCTTTTATGGCTGCGAATATTTTGATATACGTTTTAAAAAATGCCGTTGTTGTAAAGTAGATTACACCAAAAGGGCTTAAGTTATTGATGAAAGTACCTACATTTACCACTCCAAGCAAGGAGTACAGCGGATAAATACTGCTTTTGAATAGGTCTTCATCAAAAATCGTAATGGCTAATACTAATGAGAGTGAAAGAATCATGCCAGAGAATAGAGCTGCTAAAATGGTAACCTTCATAATCCTTTCAGGGTTCTTTGTATGCGTCCAAATCATCGCGAATGCGATTGTTTCCCCATATGTTTGTGTTATTCCGCTTGGGTATACAACCTTCCAAATTGAACTCCATCCATGTTCTAATATAGGCAATAGATAGTCTAGATGCATCACTTTTGAACTAAAAAGTAATATGACTTCAATTGAGAACAATACTAAAATTAGAGTAAACAAAGTTTCTCCCATTCGTCCAAGACTCTCGATGCCTAGGAATAAAGCATACGTGATGATAAGCATGAAGAGCCCATTAAATACTAAGGGAGGGGTATTCGGTAAAAGTGTGGTCGGGACTAAATCTCTTAGGTCACCTATAATTCGTCCTGCGTCATATACGAATGAAAGTGGATATAACAATGAAAGCGGTATTCCTATCCAACGTCCGAGTTGTGCCGGGAACCATTCAATAAGTGTTAATCCGGGATTCATACGCATTAATGCGATATACATCATAACAACTACAGTTCCTAAAAAGCTTGAACATAAGGCAGCAACCCATGCATCCCGACCAGCAGCTGACCCGAAACCATATATGATGGTAGTTCCTAGTTGATATAAAAATGTCATAGTAAACAATTGATAATCAGTAATTCTTTCCATTAAACCTCACCCTTTAGGTTTTGGGCTAATTTATTATAAATAAGATGATATACAAAAAATCTACTTACAATATCATCGCCTTATTTTTTCCTGTTCCCTATTTTAGATATTCCCTCGGGTGTGTTAACTATTCAGAAGAAAATCATAAGAAGTACAAAAAGAACACCTTTCTTGTAGAATGTAAGTACAGCCAAACAATCACAAGAAGAGGTGTCATTATTGCGGATTCTCATTTCATGATAATGAATAGTGAAACTTCATTTCAACAATTCTCTCATAAAGTCCAATTTCAGTTTTGCATTATCTTTACTGATAATATCTACTCCTGTATCAGTGTTTCTTTTAACTTGTTCCCCCTTTATAACCTTTAATGCAGTTTCAACGCTTATATATCCTATATCATAAGGGTTCTGTGCTACTGCATCAGTTAGCACTCCATCCTTTATTAACTCAAGCATTTCATTAATGCCATCTGCTCCTATGACTGGCATTTTAAGCCCATGCTCCTCAATGACTGCTAAAGCTTCCAGTGCACGTAAGTCAGTTGTCGTATACACACCTTTTACATTAGGATGTTTCTGCAAAATCGTTGTCATTAGTTGTTTAATGGATGAAGATTGATCTTGCTCTGTTACAACTTTGATCCCTGCAGCTTCTAAACTAAGTGTAGCTCCTTTCATCCGTTCACTGAGAATTGGGTGTGTTAAGTCTTCAACAAGGAAGGGAATGGCTACTTCATCCCCAGGCTGCAGCTGTGAAGCTAGTAATTCTCCTGCCTTTTTTCCTAAATCAAAGTTATTGGTGCCAATATAAGCCGTTTTATGTTCCAAAGGAATATCCGCATCTATTAATAATACAGGAATCTTATTTTTAACAAATTTCTTTAAGATAGTCGTGACAGCAGGTGATCCGTTAGGGGCTACTACTAATACATCTGGATGTTCATTAAGAATATTTTCTAGTGTATACACTAATGCATCTTTTTTTGATTTGCTGCTGGGTATGACAACCTTGCCCTTTATATCAAACTCTTGAAATCCTTTTTCTGCCCCTGCTCGAACAATATTCCAATATTGTAAGTTTTTATCTTGTAAAACAACAACCACTCTAGGTCTATTGTCTTTTCTAAGGAACTTGGTTATAGTTCCTGCTACAGTGGCTAGAAAGACTGATATAACTAATAGTACCATCCATTTTTTTTTCATCATTTATCTCCTTCCTAGGAGGGGCGTGCTTTTATCAATTACAATTTTTCATTATCTCCTCTTAAAACAGCATTAAACCAAACGTAAGTTTTTCATTTTGATTCAATATTTCTATTAATGAGAATGTCATTGCTACTCTCTATAACATAAGGGGCTGAAATAGAGTAGAACGGGAATTGTTTATGCTAGTGCTCCCTTTTATCGTATAAAGCAAGAAGCCTTCCATTAGGAAGACTCCTGCAATATAGTTAGTCTGTAAAGTTTTATTTAGTAAGATTTAAGACTGTCACTTTTTTAATACAATGTTATTTAGATAGTTGCTCCATCAAGTCAGCCCTTCTTGCTTCAAAACCTGGTTTACCAAGTAAGGCAAACATATTCTGCTTGTACGCTTCAACACCTGGTTGATCAAACGGATTGACTCCCAACAGGAGTCCACTGATTGCACAAGCCTTTTCAAAGAAGTAAACCATTTCACCAAATCCAAATTCATTTAATTCGTCTAATTCTACAACCATATTTGGCACTCCACCATCTACGTGCGCCAACACCGTGCCTTGGAAGGCTTTTTTATTGACCTCATCCATTGTTTTTCCTACTAGAAAGTTTAAACTATCAGTATCAGCTAGATCTTCTTGGATTGTTATTTCAATTTTAGACTTCTTAACCTGTAATGCTGTCTCAATTAAATTACGTTGCCCCTCCTGCACATACTGCCCCATGGAGTGCAAATCCGTTGTAAAATCAACTGAAGCAGGAAAAAGCCCTTTTTGATCCTTTCCTTCACTCTCCCCAAATAATTGCTTCCACCACTCGGATACGTAATGAAGGGAAGGCTCATAGTTCACAAACAGCTCAATAGACTTTCCTTTAGAATAAAGAGCATTTCTCACAGCTGCATACTGATAACTTTCGTTTGTGAAAAGGTCAGAATTATTGTATTTACGGGCGGCAGTAGCGGCTCCCTCCATCATTTGCTCAATATCAAGCCCAGCTGCAGCAATCGGAAGAAGTCCTACGGCAGTCAAAATAGAATATCTTCCACCTACATTATCAGGTATAACAAAGGTTTCATATCCCTCTTCATCTGCAAGTTTTTTTAATGCCCCTTTTTCTTTGTCAGTGGTAGCATAAATACGCTTTCTAGCTTCCTCCTTCCCATATTTTTTCTCCAAGTAATCGCGGAAGATACGGAAAGCAATAGCAGGTTCTGTTGTAGTACCAGATTTGGAAATAACATTGATAGAGATGTCCTTTCCTTCTAAAAGCTCTAGTAAATGAGAAATATAAGTGGAGCTAATATTTTGACCCGCAAAATACACTTGAGTTGTGTTGTTCATTTGATTATGGAATGTATGAGATAATGCTTCAATCGCAGCTCTTGCACCTAAGTAAGATCCTCCAATTCCAATAACAATTAAAGCATCAGAATTGTTGCGAATTCTTTCAGCAGCCTGTTTAATTCTTGAGAATTCATCTTTATCATAGTTAGTCGGTAAATCCACCCAGCCGAGGTATTTGGATAATCTTCCTTTTTCCTCATGAAGCATATTGTGAGCTACCTTTACAAATTCTTGTAAACCCTCTAACTCCTTTTGTTGCATAAATGGTAATGTATTTGAGTAATCAAAAGAAATAGTCACTTTGTCCTTCTCCTTTATGTGGTTTATATTCTTCCTACCTAGTTGCTAAAATGTTTCTTTTATATTTGTGCTTGAAGCTCATTTGTTTCCTGTTCTTGTTTATTTTTAATGGTAGCTTGAGCGGCTGCAAGACGTGCAAGCGGGACTCGGTATGGCGAGCAGCTTACATAATCCAATCCTGCATCATAGCAGAATTGAATCGAGCTTTTTTCTCCGCCATGCTCCCCGCAAATTCCCGTTTTTAATCCTGGCTTTGTTTGTCTGCCAAGTTTTACACCCATTTCCACTAGTTTTCCTACTCCCTCTTGATCAAGGATGGCAAATGGATTTTCCGGAAGAACTTTACTTTCAATATAACTTTGAAGGAATTTACCCTCTGCGTCATCACGACTATATCCAAACGTAGTTTGGGTTAGATCATTCGTCCCGAATGAGAAAAAGTCCGCCTCTCGCGCAATTTGATCGGCTGTTAAAGCTGCTCGGGGAATCTCAATCATAGTACCAATGGAGTAATCGTATTGCTGCCCAGTTTCCGCTGCAACTTGCAAACTAGCTTTCATTACCAATTCACGCATTTCTTTCAACTCATTCACATGACCAACCAAAGGAATCATAATCTCTGGCTTTACCTCTATTCCTTTTTCTTTCACATTTGCAATTGCATAAAAGATGGCTTTTGCCTGCATCACATAAATTTCAGGGTGAATCATTCCTAATCGGCAGCCTCGGTGGCCTAGCATTGGATTAAATTCATGCAACTGACGAACTTTTCTTAAAAGCTGCTCTTTTTCCTTCAGTTCATCAGAGTCTGAGTCTGACATCTGAAGTTTTGTTACTTCAACAAGCAGTTCTTCCTTATCCGGTAAAAACTCGTGCAGAGGAGGATCTAGCAGACGAATCGTTACAGGGTTTCCCCACATCGCTTCAAAGATTCCTTCAAAATCTCCTTGTTGCATTGGCAGCAACTTTTTGAGTGCAGCTTCCCGCTCTCCATACGTTTCGGCAAGTATCATCTCCTGAACAATAGGAATCCGAGTTGCATCCATAAACATATGCTCTGTACGGCATAATCCAATTCCAGCCGCCCCAAACTCCAGCGCTTTTTTAGCATCTTCTGGATTATCTGCATTTGCCCTGACACCGAGTTCTCTCTCTTCATCTGCCCAAGTAAGCAGCAGCTGAAATTCGTCCGAAAGCTGCGGCTCGATCATTGGAATCTCACCTAACATGATTTCACCTGTTGAACCGTCAACCGTAATCATATCGCCTTGATTTACAACAACCACGTCTCCTACTTTAAACTGCTTTGTTTTTAAATCAATTTTTAATAATTCACAGCCACAAATACAAGCTTTTCCCATGCCCCTGGCTACAACTGCCGCATGGCTTGTCATCCCCCCACGACTAGTGACAGTTGCTTGAGCTGCAACCATTCCATGAATATCATCAGGTGTAGTTTCTGGGCGAACAAGGATAACCTGTTTTCCTTCTTTCGCTAATAGTTCTGCTTCATCTGCATCAAATACCACTTGGCCTGTTGCTGCTCCGGGAGATGCTGGCAGACCTTTAGCTAATGGTTTTCGTTCATATGAATCATCGATTCGACGATGGAGCAGCTGATTAAGCTGATCCGGGTCTACACGAAGGAGTGCTTCTTTCTTACTAATAACTTGTTCTTCTACTAATTCAACTGCAATTCTAATTGCTGCTTGAGCTGTTCTTTTGCCAGCGCGGGTTTGGAGAATAAAGAGTTTACCGCGCTCCACAGTGAACTCAATGTCCTGCATATCACGATAATGCCCTTCAAGAAGCTGATAAGTCTCAACAAACTGCTCATATACTTCTGGCATCTCGTCCTGAAGAGTAGAAATTGGTTTAGGAGTGCGAATACCCGCTACAACATCCTCTCCCTGAGCATTTATTAAGTATTCACCATACAGCTTACGTTCCCCGGAAGATGGATTACGTGTAAAGGCAACTCCGGTACCGGAGTCGTTCCCCATATTTCCAAAGACCATGCTTTGAATGTTCACTGCTGTACCAAGATGCCCCGGAATTCTTTGCAGACGGCGATATACAATCGCACGTTGATTATTCCACGAATCAAACACAGCATGAACAGAAAGGAATAGCTGCTCTTTTGGATTTTGGGGAAAATCCTTTCTAGCATGCTTTTTCACAATATCTTTATATCCTTTAATCACTTCTTGCCAATCATCTGCAGTCATTTCAGGATCTGAAGAATATCCCTTTTGTTCTCTTATTTCTTCTAAAAACTGCTCGAAATAAAACCCATCTATCTCCAATACAACATCACTAAACATTTGAATAAACCTGCGGTAAGAGTCATAGGCAAAACGTGGATTATTTGTAAGCTTGGCCATTCCCTTCACAGTTTCATCATTCATTCCAAGGTTTAACACTGTATCCATCATTCCCGGCATCGAAAATACAGCACCGGATCGTACAGAAACAAGCAGAGGATTCACTGGGTCTCCAAACTTTTTACCTGTTTTTTCTTCGAGTCTATGAAGAGCATCTAATATTTGAAATTCTATCTCTGTAGGAATAGATTTCCCCATATCATAATAGGAATTACAAACCTCTGTTGAAATGGTAAAACCATAAGGAACAGGCAAGCCAATTCGCGTCATTTCTGCTAAATTAGCTCCCTTCCCCCCTAAAAGCTCCTTCATTTCACTGTTTCCCTCATCGAACATATACACGAATTTACTCATCAAACTCCCACTTTCCTCTTTTTCAACATTGCTAATATTAAATCAGCCGTCTCTTCCACTGCTTTATTGGAAACATCAATGACCGGACAACCTAAGCGTTTCATAATCTTCTCAGCATAGTCTAGCTCTTCAAGAATCCGATCTAAATTTGCATAACTTGCTTGAGCGGTTAATCCTAAACTTTTCAAACGCTCCCGACGTATTTCATTCAGTTTATCTGGCGATATCACTAAGCCGACACAGGTATTTCTTCCAATTTCAAAAAGTTCAGCAGGAGGTGCTATTTCTGGTACCAAAGGTATATTTGCCACATTCAGTCCTTTATGAGCCAAATAGATAGAAAGCGGTGTCTTTGATGTTCTAGAAATTCCGATTAATACAATATCTGCACGTTTTAACCCTTGAGGTTCCCGTCCATCATCGTATTTTACTGCGAATTCAATTGCTTTCACTCTTCGGAAATAGTTAGCATCTAATTTCCTCATTAATCCAGGCTCACACTTGGGGTCCGTTTTAAATTTTTGAACAAATGCTTCCATAAGCGGGTTTATTAAATCAATTACAACGATTCCTTCTTCCCGTGCCCTTTGGTCAAGATATTTCTTTAAAAACGGAATTACGATTGTATAGACAATGATAGAGCTACTTTGCTTTGAGAGAGCAATAACATTCTCAATATCTTCGATCTGCTGTACATAGGAATAATGCTGGATTTCAACATAGTCCCCATTAAACTGAGCTGCAACTGCCTTTACG
The DNA here is from genome assembly GCF_004138295.1 of Ectobacillus funiculus. Taxonomy (GTDB): domain Bacteria; phylum Bacillota; class Bacilli; order Bacillales; family Bacillaceae_G; genus Ectobacillus; species Ectobacillus funiculus. The sequence continues at coordinate 17,012 of NZ_SCFM01000049.1, forward strand.
ATTAACTCAGCTGTTTCTCCAACTGAGTCCGAAACTACGTAAACAATTTCCTTCTGATTCAAGTTTGTTCTACCTTTCTATAAGTACAAACTATTAATATATTTGTTCTGAATTAAAAAAGAAGAGCCAACCTATTTATAAGTATGGCTCTATCTAAAATTTTTAAGAATTTATCACACACTAATACTCGTTTTTATAGTTTAAGGAATTTTATTTTAGTCAAACCTAGTTTTTAGGAACTTTTTCCCAATCAGCAATGAATTTTGCTATGCCTTGATCCGTTAGTGGGTGCTTAGAAATTTGCTCAATGACTGTATACGGAATCGTTGCAATATGGGCACCTGCCATTGCTACACGAGTAACATGATCTGGATGGCGAACAGACGCTGCAATGATTTGCGTATCAAAATTATGAACACGGAATAACTCTGCTACTTTTGCTACTAATTGTACGCCATCCTCAGAAATGTCATCCAAGCGGCCTAAGAACGGAGATACATACGTTGCACCTGCACGAGCTGCCAATAACGCTTGGTTCACTGTAAAGATAAGGGTAACGTTTGTTTTAACACCTTTATCTGCAAGATAACGGCAAGCCTCTAAACCCGCTAACGTCATAGGAAGTTTAATTGTAACCTTCTCATCCCCGCCGTTAATTTTGATAAGCTCTTCAGCTTGCGCAATCATTTCATCGGCTGTAATTGCATCTGGAGTTACTTCAGCTGAAACAGACTCTACACGTGGCACAGCTTGGCAGATTTCTGCAATGCGATCTTCGAATTTAACTCCTTCTTTAGCAACTAAAGAAGGATTTGTTGTAACGCCAGCTAAAACACCGATGCTATATGCCTTTTTAATATCTTCAAGATTTGCAGTATCTATAAAAAATTTCATGATAAATTGCCTCCATTTTTTGTGAGAAATAGCAGATCCAAATGATTTAACTAGAAAAGTAGTAAGCAATCCTGCACTTAAACTAGTACATCTTTCTGTTCTAGAAAGGTGGCTTTTATAAATCTCTCTACTTCCTCAGCCGTTTCCATATTTAAAATTTGTTCAACTCTTTCCTTTATTTCTGCTTTTGATAATCGAAGAATATTGCTTCTTGCCTGTAAAATGGAAGTAGCACTCATACTAAATTCATCCAAGCCAAGTCCGAGTAAAATTGGTATTGCTACTTCATCTCCTGCCATTTCTCCACACATACCTGCCCATTTCCCTTCTTTGTGAGCAGCATCAATGACATTTTTTATCAAGCGAAGAATAGCCGGATTATATGGCTGGTAAAGATAAGAAACACGTTCATTCATACGGTCAGCTGCTAATGTGTACTGAATTAAATCATTTGTTCCAATTGAGAAGAAATCGACTTCTTTGGCAAAAAGATCTGCTATAACTGCAGAAGATGGAATTTCTACCATCATCCCGACTTCAATGTTACTAGAAACAGCAACACCTTCAATCTGAAGTCTCTCTTTTTCTTCTATTAGAATAGCCTTTGCTTGTCGAAACTCAGCCAGAGTTGCAATCATCGGGAACATGATTTTTAAATTTCCATATACACTAGCACGTAATAGAGCACGAAGCTGTGTACGGAACATATCTTGCATTTCTAAGCATAGGCGGATAGCACGGAATCCTAAGAATGGATTCATTTCCTTTGGAAGGTCTAAGTATGGGAGTTCCTTGTCACCGCCAATATCAAGTGTACGAACAACAACTGACTTTCCTTCCATACGTTCCAATACTGTTTTGTATGCATCGAATTGTTCTTCTTCAGTTGGAAGTGTATCACGTCCCATGTATAAAAATTCAGTACGGTATAACCCTACACCTTCACCGCCGTTTTCGAGTACACCTTTCATATCATCAGGAGACCCAATGTTGGCTGCCAATTCTACGTGATAGCCATCAGCCGATACTGTTTTTTCATTGACAAGCTTGGCCCACTCCGCTTTTTGCGCTTCGTAAGCAGTTTTTTTAGCTTCATATTGCTTCACGACATCTTCTGTTGGATTAACAATAATTTGTCCATCCAAACCATCTACAATGACTAACGCACCATTTTCAATGTCGGCCATAACTGTTTTAGTTCCAACAACTGCTGGGATTTCCAGTGAACGAGCCATAATCGCTGAATGCGAAGTGCGACCGCCGATATCTGTTGTAAAACCTTTTACATATTGACGATTTAATTGAGCAGTGTCAGAAGGAGTTAAGTCTTCTGCAATAATTACTACCTCTTCTGAAATCGTACTTGGATTGACGATGGTTACTCCTAAGAGGTGAGCAAGTACACGCTTTGTCACATCGCGGATATCAGCCGCGCGTTCCTTCATATATTCATTTTCCATGGCCTCAAACATTGAAACGAACATTGTTGCAACTTCGTTTAAAGCGAATTCAGCATTTACTTGTTCAGATGTAATCTTACCTTTAATCGGATTAATAAGTTCCGGATCATTTAATACAAGGAGATGAGCAGCAAAAATGTCTGCTTTATCTTCCCCAAGGTCCCTGCGAGCATTCTCCTTGATGACTTCCAGCTCTGCTTCAGATTGTGTAACCGCCTTTTCAAAGCGTAATACTTCTGCTTCTGTATCCGTCACCGATTTCCTTTCCACTGTAAGCTCAGGATTCTCCAAACGGAATGCCTTAGCAATGGAAATCCCCGGAGAAGCTGCAATTCCTTTAATTGTTGTAGACATTATTTTAATAACCCCTTACTTTTATACTTTTTTAAAGTTACTTTTGGCTTACATCCCATCTTCTGCTCTTCTAAAATATATGTCAGGTCAATCTGTTTTCCTTATTTAGCAAGGCCTTCTTGTTGCATTACTTCGTCAAGTTTTTCAATTACTTGTAATGCATCATCACCTTTTGCAATCACCTTCACAATGGCTCCAGTTGGAATCCCCAGTGACATAACTCCCATAATTGATTTTAGGTTTACTTGTTTCTCTTTGTACTCAAGAGTCACTTCAGATGTAAATGGCGTAACCGCCTTGACTAATGCTGTTGAAGGGCGAGCGTGAATTCCTGCCTCGTCGATTATTGTGTAACTTTTTTCAACCATCTTAGATTCCTCCATTATCTTTTTTAGATTTGTATACTTTTACAATAGCTCTTTTACTTTTGCGACAACATTTTCTACTGTGAAGCCATACTCTTCCATAATCTTTTCGCCTGGTGCAGAAGCTCCGAACGTATCGATACCTACTACGTCACCATCTAAGCCTACATAACGGTGCCAGCCAAGTGTAGATCCCATCTCGATTGCAAGACGTTTTGTTACCGCTCTTGGAAGAACTGACTCTTTATATTCTTTTGATTGTGCTTCGAACAAATCAAAAGATGGCATGCTTACAACAGATGCATCAATACCTTCTTTTGCTAGTGCAGCTTGTGCTTCCACTGCTAGATTTACTTCAGAGCCTGTTGCAATTAGAATCGCATCTGCTGTTGCTTTCTTGCTTGGTGAAACCACATATGCACCTTTAGATACTTTGTCATATGTGTTTTCTGCCGCACCCTCTAACGCAGCCAAGTCTTGACGAGTTAACACA
>NZ_SCFM01000005.1 GCF_004138295.1 Ectobacillus funiculus
TACATTTGCTGCTGACGGAACAGACCCATTCGGTGCGGGAACGATGATTCGCCCTTGGAATCATTATAAGGGCTTAGATTTGGCAAAAGCGCGTGTAGAAGCAGCATTTGAATTGTTTGAGAAGCTGAATGTACCTTTCTTTTGTTTCCATGATTCTGATATTGCACCTGAAGGAAATACGCTAAAGGAAACATACGATGCTCTTGATCCAATCGTTGCGATGATTAAAGATTATATGAAAACAAGCAAAACAAAATTGCTTTGGAATACAGTGAATGCGTTTACGCA
>NZ_SCFM01000050.1 GCF_004138295.1 Ectobacillus funiculus
ATGGCGGTTGTGGCGAAGTGGTTAACGCATCGGATTGTGGCTCCGACATTCGTGGGTTCGATTCCCATCAATCGCCCCATTTTATGTTCTTTTTATGGCGGCATAGCCAAGTGGTAAGGCCAAGGTCTGCAAAACCTTTATCCACCGGTTCGAATCCGGTTGCCGCCTTTTTGTATTATGTATCATGCCGATGTGGCGGAATTGGCAGACGCGCACGACTCAAAATCGTGTTCCTCTGGAGTGTCGGTTCGACCCCGACCATCGGTATCTAATAGCTCAGTAATATTAAGACTTCAGCAATTATGTTGAGGTCTTTTTGTATTTCAAGAAAGTATAAATTCCCAGCTGGAAGTTCATTCGACGAGTTTTCTTTATCTAAAGAAATTAAACTTTTTTAGAAGCTAGGGAATCGCGAAATAAAAGCAGCTGCGCCGGCAGCTGCTTTTATTCTGCGATTTCCTCTAGATGATAATACGTTACATTATAAATATGCTCCACTTCTTCATCTGTCATATACATTAATTGACTGTATTGAAGCCCTTTTATTTTTTGGATAAACTCAATCATATTTTTGCGTTCTTCTCTTCTCATCCCACATCTTCCTCTCTTTTCTGTTTTAATACAGTATACTTAACTTGATACTATTATATAACACAAAATAAAAAAAGTGCACTCTTTTTTTTGAAAAATTGTCCATTTTTTTAAAAGATAGGTATAAATTTGGGGAGATTGTGTATGCAAATCTATACTTTCCTACAGTGAAACAAAAATGGATCATCCTTACGTCGGATGATCCATTGGATGAACTGATTTTCTGTTATATTACAGCGTTAATACTTCTGGATGAGCAGTACCTGCTTTATCGATGTAGTAAATATGTTTCGGCTCAAGACGCAGCAGGATATAGTTTGGATCTTCTGGTCCATCCAACCATTTGTTTAAGCTATCGTTCCAAAATTCCTGCTTTAATTGTGCACTGTCCTCTAGATAAGCATCTGCTTCTATTTCAATAAATTCTTCACCCCAGCTTTTTCCTTCATTTCCGATGAGAACATGAACATTATTATTCTCCTTAATGTCATCCACCTTACGTGATAGATGATCTGTTGCGACATATAGTGTTAAGTCTTGGTGAAAAAACATCATAAAGCAGATGTGCGGTTTATGATCGCGTACAGTGGCTAGTACCCCTGTTTGTTGATTTTGGAGAATGTTTAAGATTTTTCCTTTTAGTTCCATGACTTCTGGCCCCCCTTTTTTTACTCTAGTTCTTACTGTTTTCTAGAACAGGCATTTTTAAACGAAAATTAAGATGGATTTTATGAAAACATGCAAATAATAATGGTACAATTAGTTCGTTATATTATTTGGAAGGGTTGGATTATTGTGGTAAATAAAATCTTTTTTCTGCTGGCGCTCGTTGGCGTACCGGTTTCAATAGCAGGAAATATCATGCATTGGTCTCAGACGCTCATGTTTGGTGTATACTGTCTCACAATCATTTCACTGGCGAGCTTTATGGGACGTGCGACGGAAAGTCTAGCTATCATTTCTGGTCCAAGCATCGGTGGTCTTTTAAATGCTACGTTTGGAAATGCGGTTGAGCTGATCATTTCTATTTTTGCTTTACAGGCAGGGTTAACAGAGGTTGTGCTTGCTTCGCTGACGGGTTCTGTACTTGGTAATCTGCTGCTTGTTGGCGGACTCTCTTTCTTTGTCGGCGGTTTAAAATATAAGCGTCAAACCTTTAATGTGTACGATGCTCGTCACAATTCGGCTCTTCTTATTTTTGCTGTTGTTGTCGCGTTTGTTATACCAGAAGTGTTTGCAATGGATATGGATGATGAGAGAACATTCACTTTAAGCATTGGCACATCCATTATTTTAATTGTGTTGTATCTGGCAGCTCTATTCTTTAAGCTTGTTACGCATCGTGGCGTTTATCAGCATAAAGGAGAGCAAGTAGAGGAGCATGAGGAGCCAGAATGGAGTAAAGGAAGAGCAATAACTGTATTGGCAGTGGCGACTGCTGCAGTAGCATATGTGTCAGAAGCGCTCGTACATACATTTGAGACAGTGGCAGAATCCTTTGGATGGTCAGAGCTGTTCATAGGGGTCATTATTGTTGCGATTGTTGGGAATGCAGCAGAGCATGCTTCTGCTATTATTATGGCTTATAAGAATAAGGTTAGTGTCGCAGTAGAAATTGCGGTAGGCTCTACACTGCAGATTGCCATGTTTGTAGCTCCGTTGCTGGTACTTGTTTCTTTGTTTCTAACGGAGCAACTGCCGCTCATATTCACGATGCCAGAGTTAATTGCTATGATTACGGCAGTATTTTTGACTATCTTTATTTCAAACGATGGCGATACGAATTGGTTTGAAGGTCTTACCCTTTTAGGAGCGTATGCAATTATGGGGATTGGTTTTTATCTGCTTTAAAATTCCTGGCCAAGGCTAGGAATTTTTTTTTATGTACGTAATATGTTCTATTATTAAGAAGAAAAAAGGAGACAGTCATGAAACTGACACGCTTGCTGTTTTTCATCATGGGAATTGCCATTTTAACATTTGGCGCCAGTCTCACCCTAAAGGCGAATTTAGGGGCAGGTCCTTGGGATGCTTTAACGGCAGGGCAAGCAACAGTAACGGGCTTTACTGTCGGATCATGGGTCATTATTGATGGTGTAGTTCTCTTATTTGTAAATGCGTATTTGCTGAGGCAAAAACCACAATTTTTAGCTGCTGTTACATTTGTGTTTATTGGTACGATGATCGACTTTTGGCTGTTAAAGGTGATGAAGGATTGGCATCCTATCGGACTTGCCTATCAGGCAGGGACACTGCTAGTCGGCATTATCATGCTTTCGGTAGGTGTGGCGATGTACCTGCAATCAAGCTACCCGGCCAACCCAATCGACAATTTGATGATTGCACTGCATAAACGATTCGGTGTTAGTTTAATGGTTGCAAAAACACTTGGAGAGATGACTGCTCTTGTATTTGCGATTTTACTAAAAGGACCCATTGGGATTGGAACGCTTGTAATTGCATTTACGATTGGGCCTACCGTCCAATGGTGTTATCATCCAACAGAACGATTTATGCTGAAGGTCAGTTCTATCTTAAGATAGAGCTGATTTTTTTGCACTGTAGGAAAGTATAAATTTCTAACAGGAAGCCAATTCGACGAAGTTAGAAATTTTAGGAATACAGTATAAGTAGGGCTACGCCTCTGTCTTCGCCCAAGGGCAGGGCTCGCCAATCGGCGAGTTTTCTTTATGGAAGAATGTTGGATAACAATAGAACGTACAGAAAACAATAACAATGATGAATCTTCCTTGAAAGGGGCACCAGGAATGAAAGGTGTAAAGCATGTCTTTATGATTTCTATTTTCTTGCTCGTTCTCGCTCATCCAGCGTTTGCTGATGCGAAGCCGATCCATTTCAAAATACCTGCGTCTGTAATAGACATTTCCAAGGAGAATACGTATCCGAACCCAACGCAGGATTTACCGCGTTTACAGCCGAGCGAGTTTGCAAAAAGCTTAGTAAAAACATCTGAAATCCCAATTGAAAATCCAAATTTAATCCGTATGTTCAATGAAACATCGATATCGAATGCACCGCTTGCTGTTGGATATCGAGCAAAAATTTATCTGGGGCAATGGCCTTTGAATTATGAATCAACGGAAACAACGGTGAATTGGGAATATCAGCAGATTAACCGGAATTTTCATGATAACCGCGGCGGCAGAACCTTTTTTCAGCTTCGTTATAATCAAGAAACACAGCGAATTGTGCACGGCGGCTTAACTGCTAATATACGCGGAGCAGAAGATGTGAAAAAAATGATGCTATTAAAGGCGATGGAAAAAACGCAGATGCCGCTCTCTTTCCAAACTGTAATTGGATATGGAACGAAGCATAGCCGTGTGTATAATGTTGGACCAAAACATCTTGGCTATCTGTATACGTATGCTCCAGCTGTAAATGAAAAGGGAAAGGTAACATTTGGGGAAGTATACTTAGTGTTAAAAGGAAATCAACGTAAATTAATGATTAAAAATGTAACGTCACAGGGAATTGGTGCTTGGATTCCAGTACAGGATCGTGTCTCCTTTGGCTTTATGACATCGCCACATCCACGATAGAAAAAGCGGGCTCAGTGGAGTCCGCTTTTTACAATTACAAGTAAGTATAAATTTTCATTTTCTTCAAAAGCTGAGCTTTGCTTTTTTTACAGTAAAGTCTTCATCCGGATAATAGCTGTTTTTTACAAGCGCATTCGGACCGAGACATTTGATAGCTGGGCAATGACAATTTAATTGCTTTGCCGTCTTTGAGCCCATCCATACATCATAAGCTTCCTGCAAGGTATTTGTCTGAATATTGCCGAGCGGAGGAACGTCACCAAAGTCAGTCACGATAATGCTGCCGTCGAAAATATTTACGTTGAGACGGGAGCGGCCATCTGGATCATTGCGAACTGTTACATTTTTACTGCGATACAATTTTTGCAGCACCTCTAGGTCGCGTTCATCAGAGCTGCATGCATAGAATGGCAATGTACCGAAAAGCATCCAAACATCCTCATTTCGAACATCGAGTAGGTGGGATACTGCTTCACGAATTTCATCCTTCGTAAGAATCTCTAAATTGCTCGCAAAGTCACTTGGATACATTGGATGTACCTCATGCCGCTTACAGCCCATCTCCTCTATAATTTGCTTATGGATATGTTCAATATGCGGAAGTGTACGCCTATTCAGCATTGTTTCTGCTGATACGAGCACACCTGCTTTTGACAGAGCCTTGCTATTTTCAATCATACGTTCAAAGAGCTTGGCGCGCTGCTCTACTGTTGGTTTTCGCTCCATCATGGCAAAGCCGCCCTCTGTAAAGTCCTCCAGCGTACCCCAATTATGAGAAATATGCAGTACATCCAAATACGGTATAATTTGTTCGTAGCGGGATAAATCTAATGTTAGATTTGAATTGATTTGTGTGCGGACACCGCGTTCATGCGCATACTTCAACAGAGGAATGACGTAGGATTGAACGGATGTTTTTGAAAGCATTGGCTCACCGCCGGTAATACTTAAGGAACGAAGTGAAGGAATTTCTTCCAATCGCTTGAGCAGCAATGCAAGCGGCAAGGCATTTGGATCCTTTGGCTGCAGGGTGTAACCAACCGCACAATGCTCGCATCTCATATTACATATCGTTGTGGTTGTAAACTCAACGTTTGTAAGTGTCAGATTGCCGTACTCCTCTATGTCCATATAAGCTTCCCACGGATCATAAGCGGGAGTAATCGGCTTGAGTTGTGATATATTCATACTAGAAACTCCTTTGTGTGTAAAGTAAAGCTTCGTACGTGAGCAATTTTCTCACGTATGATAAGGGAACAAGCCTAGCTTGTATCAGCCAGTGATGACCGATTGTAAGAATAAGCGAAAATGCCCATACTTATCATAGAAGAATAGTGCCAGTTTATAAACAGTTTTGCACAAAAAGTTTTTATCTTCTTGTATAATAGAAACAATATAAATAAAAAGGAGCGAATACGCATGGGAAATGCTGTACACGATAAAGATTCACAGCTAGTATATTTAAAGGAACGCTTGAATATGTTCGTGGAGGTCATTGATACGATGGATCCAGAGGATATTGAGCTTGAAGATATCGACCGTTTAATTGGCATGCTGGATGATTTAGAGGACAAGTGTGAGCAATTTAAGAAGTGATAAGACAAAGGAAAGGGGATGCGCTCGCATTCTCCTTTTTATTTGTACCAGAAAGTATACATTTCTAGCTAGAAAATGATTCGATGCAGCTGGAAATTTTAGGGGTAAAGTATAAGTACAACTGCGCCTCTGTCTTCGTCTAGGGGACAGGGCTTGCCAATCGTCATGTATATCTTATAAAGGAAAAACTTCTTCTGCTTTCTATGCAAAAAGGAGTATAATCAAATTGTGAAAACTTTTAGATAGCGTTCTCATTCAGGGGGGAAATGAAATGGAAAAGCTTCAAGAAAGTATGTACAAGTTAATCGTTGAGACTTCTACGAACCTGCCAAAGGATGTCCGCCGTGCCATTCAGCGTGCAAGGGAGAAGGAAAGCGCGGGTACTCGTTCGGCAATGGCGCTTCATACCATTACAAATAATATTAAGATGGCGGATGATAATATTTCGCCTATTTGTCAGGATACAGGAATGCCAACATTCAAAATAAAAACACCGGTTGGCGTAAATCAGCTTGTGATTAAAGAAGCAATTTATGCGGCGATTGAGCAAGCGACAAAGGATGGAAAGCTTCGTCCAAATTCTGTTGATTCCCTATTTGGCAATAACAGCGGCAACAACCTTGGTGCTGGTACTCCAGTTGTAAAATTCGAGCA
>NZ_SCFM01000051.1 GCF_004138295.1 Ectobacillus funiculus
GGCGGCTGTGAGAATAAAAACATCCAGTACAGTCTTCCCTGTGAGTTAGAGGGTCTTGGCAAAGCTGGCCGTGACCTAGACGGCATTCGGAAATGCTTACTGCACGCGGTATACCAAGCACAAGGACAAGGCTGCAGTGCGGGGGTAATTGGTGTTGGGATCGGCGGTGATCGCACATCCGGCTATGAGCTTGCTAAAGAGCAGCTATTCCGTTCATTAGACGATGAAAATCAAATTCCAGAACTGCGCCAATTAGAAGAATACGTGATGGAAAATGCGAATAAGCTAGGCATCGGAACAATGGGCTTTGGCGGCGAAACAACATTGCTTGGCTGTAAAATTGGCGTTTACAACCGTCTTCCTGCCAGCTTCTACGTATCTGTTGCGTATAACTGCTGGGCATACCGCCGCCTAGGTGTTACCCTTAGCCCAGCAACAGGCGAAATCGCCCAGTGGTTATATCAGGAAGGTGATGACAC
>NZ_SCFM01000052.1 GCF_004138295.1 Ectobacillus funiculus
GCGGCAGAAGCAGCAGACGTACAGGAGCAGCGTGAAATCGTACTGCAGGCACCAATCACAGAAGAACAAATTCGCGAGCTTCGCGTTGGTGATGTTGTTACGATTAACGGCATGATGTACACAGGACGTGATGCAATTCATAAGCATTTAACAGATAATGATTGTCCGGTTGACCTGAATGGACAAGTGATTTACCATTGCGGTCCGGTTGTGATGAAGGATAGCGAGGGCAAATATCACATTAAAGCCGCTGGTCCGACAACAAGTATTCGCGAGGAGCCATATCAAGGCGACATTATGAAGAAATTTGGCATCCGCGCTGTTATCGGAAAAGGCGGTATGGGAGCGAAAACCCTTGCTGCACTTCAGGAGCATGGCGGCGTATATTTAAACGCAATCGGCGGTGCAGCGCAATATTATGCAGAATGCATCAAGGAAGTAGAAGGGGTAGACTTCCTTCAGTTTGGTATTCCTGAGGCAATGTGGCATTTGCGTGTAGAAGGCTTTAAAGCAGTTGTAACAATGGATTCTCACGGTAACAGCCTTCATGCGGATGTCGACAAAACATCGTTAGAAAGATTGGCACAATTTAAAGAGCCGGTATTTAAATAAAGACAACTCGCCGACTGGCGAGCCCTACTTTTGGGCGAAGACAGAGGCGTAGTTGCACTTATACTGGATGCCTAAAATTTCCGACTACGTCGAATTGGCTTCTAGCTGGAAATTTCTACTTTCCTATAGTGTAAAAAGGGAAAAATGACTGGGCGGGTGTCGCTCAGTCATTTTTCGTGGATTTTAATGGAATTCTACGTGAACTCTTCTTCTTTGATTTTTCATAGACTTCGGCATGCGAATTTCTAGCACACCATTCTTATAAGAAGCTCTTACACCTACATTTGATACAGGACTTGGAAGCGAAACTACGCGTTGGAAACGGCCGACATAACGTTCTCTCCGATGTGTATTCTCTTCTTTCATCTCGTGGGATTTATGAATTGAGCCGCTAATCATCAGCATGTCATTTTCAACCTCAATGTCAACATCCTCTTTCTTTTGGAGCCCGGGAATATCACATGTGGCAATAATCTCATTTTCTGTTTCATGTACATCAACCCGGATACCGCCTATATTATGCTGATTCCCAAAATGAGAAGGGAAGTCCGTAAAGAAATGATCAAATTCCTTTTGCATATTAGCTAATTGTCTAAATGGATCGTATGGTATCAATCCCATTTGTAACAGCTCCTTTTTTAATAAGATGAAGTGCGCTCTTATTATTTGCGATGTTGAAAAAAGTACTGTAGAAATGTACTAGCAATTTTCCCTATAAATGGAGCCCAGGAGCGATATGGAAGAAACTGTGCAGAATGAAGCGAAAGCAGGTAACAAAACCTACGAGTACGAACCATTTTGGAAAGGAGACTCGGCATGAAAAAAAGCCTTTGCATCATGACCGTACTCGCATTGTTTTTAGCCTTACTGCCATCCTTTACTTATGCTTACTCGAACGAGGCGAAGCATTGGGGCATTCCGCGCAACCAGGATGAAACGCCGCCTGATGCAGGAAAAGAGTTTACTTCAATTATTGAAAAATACGATGGCTTTTATCTTGGTGATACGAAGAAAAAGGACATTTACTTAACGTTTGACAATGGATATGAAAATGGCTATACAGCAAAGATTTTGGATGTGCTAAAGGAGAAAAAGGTACCGGCGACCTTTTTTATTACCGGTCATTATATTAAAGACCAGCCTGAGCTTGTCAAACGAATGGCGAAGGAAGGGCATATTATTGGAAATCATTCATGGCACCATCCGGATTTAACGACCACCGGTGACGAGAAATTCCGCGAAGAGCTTATTATGATTGAAAAGGCTGTAAAGGACCTAACTGGTCAAAAGGAAATGAAATATCTTCGTCCGCCGCGCGGAATATTTAGTGAACGTACATTGGCAATTTCACGTGAAATGGGCTATCATAACGTTTTCTGGTCGCTTGCGTTCATCGATTGGAAAACCGAACAACAACGAGGCTGGCGATATGCATATGATAACGTAATGAACCTGATTCATCCAGGATCAATTCTTCTTTTACATTCTGTATCCAGTGACAATGCGGAAGCACTCAGTAAAATTATCGATGATTTACGGAAGCGGGGCTATCAATTTAAGAGCCTGGATGATTTAGTGAGAGAGAAATTTGGTCCAGAGGTGAACTACTAAAAAACCGCAGGCAAGATGCCTGCAGTTTTTTAGTATGAATCGGACTTTTTGTTTGCTTTGCAATTCGAAATTTCCGAAATACCTTCCAAATACTATAGCCAAGCAATGCGCCAGCGACATTCAGAATAATATCATCAATATCAAACACACCTGCAAGCGTAATGAGTTGAAGCAGCTCTATATATGTGATTAACCGTATGAACAGAAGAGCGGCTGCTTTTAGGCTCCGTGTGCTGCGGATGCTCCTTTCCTACAGATTTGAATCAGCTCTGTAATTTGATCCCAAGCGGTTAATTTCTCCTGCAGCTCTAATCGTCCCGCTGCTGTCATACGATAAAATTTCCTTTTCATTTCCGTGTCTGATTCACCCCAATAGGACTCAATTAATGCCCGTTGCTCTATGCGTTTTAGAGCGGGATATAAAGTTCCTTGGCTCATGCTGTAGGATTGATTGCTATGCTGCTTCAGCTTCTGCACAATTTCATAGCCATATGTATCATGCTGCGCGATGATTGAAAGTAATAAAATGTCAATACTTCCTTTTAGAATCCCTTTATCCATATTTTATAACCCGATAAAATTGTAACACGACATATATGGGCTGGTTTTACGAAATCCGGCTTGTAACGTATAATAAGAGCTGCATGTTTAAAAGGATGAAAATTATTTAGCTTAGAGCTAAAACAAGATAATTCATTTTTGGAAATAATAAAGGAAGAATATACGCCGTATGGCAGCTATGCTTCACTAAATGTGTAGAGGAGCATTGAGTAGGAGGAACCATGGAAACAACGCAAGAAAGTAAATTACAAATGGGACAAACCTTCCCAGTAACCATTAAACGTCTCGGTATTAACGGAGAAGGAGTCGGCTATTTCAAACGACAGGTTGTCTTCATTCCGGGCGCACTGCCAGGGGAGGAGGTTGTCGCTGAGGTTACTGCAATCAAAAAAGGATTTGCCGAAGCGAAAGTCAAGCGAATCCGTAAGCAATCTCCGCAGCGCGTGGCACCGCCTTGTCCGGTGCATGAGCAGTGCGGCGGTTGTCAGCTGCAGCATATCTCATATGAAGGACAGCTCGAACAAAAGCGTGACATTGTTGTTCAGGCTTTTGAACGATATACAAAACAAATTGCTCATAAGCTCGACATCCGCCCGACAATCGGAATGGAGGACCCATGGCATTATCGAAATAAAAGCCAGCTTCAGGTTGGTATTGACAACCGCAGAGTCATCGCCGGCTTGTATGGCTTAAATTCGCATGAGCTTGTAGATATTTCTGATTGTATGATTCAGCACAAGGCAACAAACGAAGTAACGCAAAAGGTAAAACAAATTTTAGAGAACCTTGGTATCTCTATTTACAATGAGAAAAAGCATAAGGGCGCAGTTCGCACGATTGTGACGCGCATTGCTGTTCGAACAGGAGAAATCCAGCTTGTGCTCGTAACAGCAAGAGAGGACTTCCCGCGCAAGGATCAATTTGTAAAGCAGGTACAAACTGCTCTGCCGCAGGTCAAATCGATTATGCAAAACATCAACGGTGAGCGTACCTCTATCATTTTTGGAGACGAAACATTCCGCCTTGCTGGAAAGGAATTTATTCAGGAGGCTTTAGGAGATTTAAAATTTGAGCTATCAGCTCGTGCCTTTTTCCAGCTCAACCCCACGCAAACAGTGAAGCTATATGATGAAGTAAAGCAGGCAGCAAAGCTAACAGGTAAGGAAAAGGTAGTTGATGCATACTGCGGCGTCGGAACGATTGGATTATGGCTGGCGAACGAAGCGGCTGAGGTTCGCGGCATGGATATCATTGAAGAAGCAATTGAGGATGCAAAAAAGAACGCGAAGCAGCATGGCTTCCTCAATACGATGTATGTGACCGGAAAAGCAGAACAGGTTCTTCCGAAATGGGTGAAGGAAGGATGGAAGCCAGATATCATTGTGGTAGACCCACCGAGAACAGGCTGTGATGGTATGTTGCTAAATACAATTTTGAAGGTGAAGCCGAAGCAGGTTGTGTATGTATCCTGTAATCCATCTACCCTTGCGAAAGATGTGGCGAAGCTGCTAGGGGATTATGAGGTTTCGTATGTGCAGCCGGTGGATATGTTTCCGCATACGGCGCATGTGGAGTGTGTCTTGCAACTCATTTTAAAGAAAGGCAACTAATCCTTTGTAAAATGTACCCTTTGTAAAGGACACTTTAAAAAAGGTCATGCAGCTCGAAGAAGATGATCTCTGTATTGCACAGGGGTCATCTTTTTTAGCAAAACTTTATTTTAACTCGAACAGAGGAATGCTAGTTGATAGGGTGGATTTTAGCAAACCCTGATTTCATGAAAATGAACATGTCCGATCAGTTTGATAAAAAGTGATGAAGCATGGTATAAGTGTATAGGAAGTAGGAAACATCTTGCTTTTAAATTTTGGGTAAGGGGTTGGCCTGGTATCCCATAATGAGAGGGTTTGAGTTTGAATATGATAGATAATTTTTGGCGTGATTTACCACGGCCTTTTTTTATACTGGCACCAATGGAAGATGTTACGGATGTTGTTTTTCGCCATGTAGTGAGTGAAGCAGCCAGACCTGATGTGTTTTTTACAGAGTTTACAAACACGGAGAGCTATTGTCACCCAGAGGGGATCCATAGTGTGCGTGGGCGTTTGACTTTTACAGAGGATGAACAACCAATTGTAGCCCATATCTGGGGGGATAAGCCTGAATACTTTCGGCAAATGAGTTTTGGTATGGCAAAACTAGGGTTTAAGGGTATAGATATCAATATGGGCTGTCCTGTACCTAATGTGGCACAGTACGGGAAGGGGAGCGGTCTTATCCGTCGTCCAGAAGTTGCAGCAGATTTAATACAAGCAGCAAAAGCAGGAGGATTGCCTGTAAGTGTAAAGACAAGGCTTGGTTACACTGAGATAGACGAATGGCACGACTGGCTGACACACATATTGAAACAAGACATTGTCAACCTTTCCATTCATCTGCGTACAAGGGAGGAAATGAGCAAAGTAGATGCTCATTGGGAACTAATCCCGGAGATTAAGAAACTTCGTGATCAGGTGGCACCAGATACACTCTTGACGATCAATGGGGATATCCCTGACCGTCAAACTGGCTTAAAGCTCGCTCATCAATACGGTATTGATGGGATTATGATTGGGCGTGGTATTTTCAATAATCCATTTGCCTTTGAAAAGCAGCCGAAAGATCACAGTAGTGAGGAATTGCTTAGTCTCTTAAGATTGCATCTGGATCTCCATGATAAATATTCAAAATTGGAGCTGCGTCCGTTCAAGGCTTTTCAGCGATTCTTTAAGATATATGTCCGTGGGTTCCGAGGCGCAAGTGAATTAAGAAATCAATTAATGAGTACAGCGTCAACAGATGAAGTGCGTGCATTGCTCGATAACTTTGGGTCAAAGAATCTTGATGGAATGGGGGAACAGTAGAAGGGCCCAATTCAAGGTGAAAGCGAAGTAGGACGTTAAACTGGTGTGTCTCCAAAAAGTTAGTGTTTATACTTAGCAGTTAATTGGCTGGTGTGAAGGTGGTCCTGAACCGGACCCATTCCCGCCAATTTTTACTTTATATGTGTTACTACAAGTGAAAAACACAGCTAAATGGCGCTTTAAATGAAATATTGCTAAAGGAATCAGGTGTTACTGGTTCCTTTATTTTTTTGTAAAATCACCAACACTTCTTGTGTTGTCAATTACAGTCCACGCATGTGGAGGCAGTGACAGTGTTAACCTTAAAATAAAAGGATTTTTAAGGCAATGGATAAAATGTGGTTAATCCCATTTTATCCATTGCCTTTTCAAATTGCTTCCCCGAATTTTTATGCTGTTTCTTGTTGCCTCCCGGGGTTATATATGAATAGATATCACGAGCTGTTCTTATACTTGAGTCACCAAGCCTAATTGCAACAATCCTTGAGTTTTCTGCAAAAATATGCCTTATTAGCTATCCTGAATATTCCTTGTAATTTTGTTACATGTAAGTGGCTAAAGAAGGTATATATTCAGCATCAAGTACAGACTTTGGTGTAGAGCCTTTAAAGGAATAATATCGTTTGTCCAAGCTTTAAAGACTAATAGTAATTATTTTGAGACTTTTATACCATAACTGAACAGGATTGGTGGAAAAGAGCAATTTTCTTAAAGAAAACGGAAAAGTGGCAATATTCTTAATTTTGACAGCAATATTCTTAAAAAACATAGCAATGCTTTTTAATGACTCCTTTTTTAATAGTTTAATCAAATGAAATTATGATAGCAATAATTTTATAAAGGTGCTATATATTCCAAGGATTTGGCTGGTATGGCTTTATTATTTGGTTACTGCATTCGTTTGTCTTCAACTAGGGGAGCTTGGTTAGGAGTTTTGGTCTTAGCGAGAATACCGTAATAGGAGTTTCCTAAAAGACTTATCCTAACATAGAAGTAGGAGTATGAGGGGAAGAGGTAATGTCAAATCAGCTTATTCAATCAAAAACTCGGAGATAAATAAAAAAGGCTTTGTCCGAAAAACAAAGCCTTTTTTTATAGGTTATATAAACATATCCAAGATTAGGACACCAGCAAGTCCGACTAAAGAAATAATCGTTACCATGACAGACCATGTTTTAATGGTTTTTCCGATGGATAGGTTAAAGTATTCTTTGTAAATCCAGAAGCCTGCGTCATTCACGTGTGAGAAGGTAACACTTCCTGCACCAGCAGCTAATACCATCAATTCTGGACTTGCACCAGCTGAAGCGACAAGTGGTGCAGCAATACCTGCTGCTGTCATACCTGCTACAGTTGCAGATCCTACTGCTATCCTTAGGATTGCTGCAATCAGCCAAGTTAAAAGCAGCGGTGAAAGGGTAGAGCCAGCCATAAGACCAGAAATATATTTATCAATATGGCTATCAACCAGTACTTGTTTGAATGCGCCACCAGCAGCAATGATTAATAGAATCATCCCGATACCGCTTACAGCTTCACTAAGAGATTGCATAATTTCTGGCATTTTTTTACCAAGATTTAAACCGAATGTAAAGATGGCAACAATGATTGAAATTAACAGGGCTATATTCGCATTACCGATAAAATCAGTGAACGGTGCAATGGCCGATTTAGGTGCAAAAATTTCTACAACCGCTTGTAACGCAATTAGAATAACTGGTAAAAGAGCAGTGAGAAGACTGATTCCGAATTTAGGAAGTTCCTCTTCTTTAAATTGCTTAGGATTAAATAGGCCTTTTGGAATTTCAATTTCTAACGATTCTTTTTTAAATAATTTTGTATAAACTGGACCTGCAAGAAGAAATGCAGGAATGGCAATGATGATTCCATAAATCATAGTTAAACCGATATTTGCTCCAAAAACATTTGCAACCGCAGTTGGACCAGGGTGCGGAGGCACAAATCCATGCATAGTAATCAGGGCAGCAATTACTGGCATACCAAGATATAGTACCGGTACTCTAGCAGCTGTAGCAATGGTAAATACTAATGGAATTAAAACAACAACCCCAGTTTCAAAGAATAAAGCGATTCCAACAATAGCAGCTGTAACAACAGCAGCCAATTGAACTCTTTTTTCTCCAAAAGCATTAATCAATGTCGTCGCAATCCGCTGCGCACCGCCTGAATCAGTCATTAACTTACCAAGTACGGCACCAAAGATAATAATCATCGTAAGATGTCCAAGTGTTCCGCCTAGCCCTGCTTCAATGGACCCGACTGCCTCAATCGGTGTCATTCCTTCTAGGATTCCTACCACTAGCGAAACGATAATTAATGATACGAAAGCGTTTAACTTTGTGCCCATCATTAATACTAATAATAGGGCAACCCCAATAGTAACTGAAATAATTGGCATTTTTTCTTCCTCTTCTCTTATTTGGCTTCATAAAAAGAGGCCCTCTTCCGTAAGGAGTTTACTCAAATTCTATAATCTAATTCTTGATGATGAAAAATTCTTGCTGAAAGACTATATGATGAGTATTACTCCTTACCTCAGGGCCAAACTTAAAAGGACATTTAGATTACTTTTTGCTTAGCATTTCAACAACTTCTCTTAAATCCGTCTTTGTCCCAACGTTTCCTGGGAAGATAACATAGGAAATTCCCGGGAACTTGCTTTCACTGCCTGTTGTCCAGACTGGAATTCCAGGTCGAATTTGACCTGCTACTGTTGCTCTTTTAACTTCAAGACCGTTTGTCCCAACATCACTAGATGTAATACCGCCCTTAGCAATAATATAGGAAGGTCTTACTTCTAACCGTTTTACAATACTGGTAACTGCATCGGAAATCTTTACTGATAGCTTTAATTCTTCTTCTTTTTTGCCTTCTCCGAGATCCAATCTTTCTCTTCTTGTATAAACGGCAACATTTTTTCCTTCAATAATAAGCTTATTTGTCATCGCTATTACTCGAGCAAGCTCTTCTTCGAATTTTTCAGGCTCTAGTACAAGATGAACATTGAACTCAATAAATTCAACAGTATCTGAATTTTTCAGCTCTTCAAACTGTTCTGTAGTCTTTTTAACATGTGAACCGATAATGACCAATCCGCCATTGTTTGTGTCTTCACTCATGATTTCCTCACGAGTGAGCAGGTTTTTATCGCTTACGCCCCCGATAACCTTCGTAAGTGCAGCTGCACTTCTGAACATAAAGTTCTTTCCTTTATTCATCGCTCTAATCAAAGCAATGGTAAAGATTTTAACATCCGCATAGTCAACAGCATTCACAATGACCTTATTAAAGTTCTCAACTTTCAGTAATTGCTGTTCAATTGTCTCAACATCTAGTGCACGCAGGCTATCAAGTGAAATATACGTCATATTCTCCGCTTTATATTCACCGTTAGATTTTTCTTCAGCCCACTCGCCTAAATGCGATTTGGTATAGCCGAAGGTACGATCTTTCGCAAATTCTGTTTCTCCTGCAGGGACGAGATACTCGTCATATTGAACATAATGGATATTGTCAATTGTGAAGCGTCCGCCTTCCTTAAAGAATGGAAGGATTACCTCACCATCAAATTTCATATCAGAGTTGGCTTCAACTGTTTCTTTTAATACTTGAGTTTCCAGCGGGTAATGGCCTCTTAATGTTGAATCACCACGGCTGATAATGGTAAATTCGCGATTGCTCCTCTTCGCTGCTTCCACGATATTTGCAGCAATTTCTTGATGCGCTTTTGTTGTTTCAGCAGCTGTAAATCCACGTGAATTTGTTAAGATAAAGAACATGGAGTTCTCTTCTTGGAAGCCTTTTTCGATACTGTCCAAAGACCAGTCTGTATAAACAGAAATTCCATGAACTGTTTGAACACCAGTTGGGTCATCATCCAGTACGATGATTTTTTTATTTAAATTTTTAAGTTCTTTCTCAATCATTTCATTCACAAGGCTTGTATCGACAAAAGGTATTTTGCTAAAAACTTCTTCCACTAATCTTTTATTTGAACTCATTGATTAGAACCCCTTACTTCAACATTTGCTAGTTTTTCGTAATACTGTACGATGCCACCATGATCATCCATTAATTTTCCATCTACTTTTAGCGCATGGAAGATTTCTAATAGGTGGCTTGATAATGGAAGCGGTACGCCAATTTCATGAGCTGTATCCATTACGTTAGTAATATCTTTCATATTGATAGCAATGGTTCCGCCTGGAGCAAAGTTTCTTTCAAGAATTAATGGAACCTTTGCATCCAGTACCGCACTTCCTGCTAATCCGCCTCTGATCGCCTGATACATTTTTTCGATATCGATTCCAGCTTTAGCTGCTAAGATAAGCGCTTCTGACATTGCAGCAATGTTAAGGTTTACAATGATCTGATTCGCTAATTTTGCTGTAACTCCGCAGCCGCTATTTCCAACTAATGTAACCGCACTTCCCATATCGAATAAAACTGATTTTGCCGCTTCGAACACATCTTCTTTACCGCCTACCATGATGGCTAATGTACCGTCGATTGCTTTAGGTTCTCCGCCGCTGACAGGTGCATCTAGGAAGCCGACGCCTTTTTTGGCAGCTTCTTCTGCAAGTTCAATTGAAATAGCAGGAGTAATGGAGCTCATGTCGATAATAATGGAGCCTTCTTTTGCTCCTGCTAAAATTCCATTGTCGCCTAAAACAACAGATTGTACATGTTTCGATGCCGGAAGCATTGTGATAATGATTTCGCTGTTTTCTGCTACTTCTCTTGGTGAACGAGCTACTGTTGCACCCGCTTCCAATAATGTTTGTACCGCCTCTTGATTTAAATCATTAACTGTTAATGTATGTCCTGCTTTAATAAGGTTTAAAGCCATAGGTTTTCCCATTATGCCCAATCCGATAAAGCCAACCTTTTTTGTCATGCTATTTTCCTCCCAATACATTTTTGTGAAAGGCTCAGTTAATTTGTCTTTTGATTTCCGCTTCAAGCGCTCGCTTTCATGTTGCAAATCAACAATGAGTCTTAACATCGTCCTATGAAAAGCAGATAACCTCTTAAAAAAATAGCTTTTCCCATTTTCATCATCTTCAATTAGGTTTTCTGCCTTGGAATTGAAAGCTTGTAAGCAATCGCTTACATCGTTGTTTACGGTTTCATTGTATACTAAAAAATAATTTTTGTATACATTTTTTGTTGTATTCGTGTACATTTTTTGTTTTCCGTATACTGAATGTGGTTTTTACTTTTTTCTCCAGCATGATTTTATTAAAATAATTTGGTACTATGGATATAATTAGAAATGAAAAACTGGGGTGAAATTTGTGATTGAAAGTAACAGCTCACGGCTGGCGTATCACCATTGTTATGAAATTCTTCGTGATAAAATTTTAAATGGTGAGCTTCCTGGCGGTACTAAGATTGTCGAAGAAAAAATCGCTGCTGAGCTTGGCGTCAGCAGAACACCGATAAGGGATTCGATACGAAAATTAGAATATGAAGGACTAATTGTTAAAAAGAGAGTGGTAAATCCAACGGAGAAGGACTTACGGAATATGTTTAATGTCCGGATCCTGCTAGAAGGGTACTCAGCTCGATGTGCGGCAAACTTTTTAAGAGAAAATGAAATTGAAAAACTGCACGAGTATGTTGAGATTGGCAGAAAGGGCACTAAAGAGGAAATCATGTCTGCCAATGAAAGCTTTCATAATGATATTGTGAAAGCAAGTAATAATCCTGTCATGATTGATATTATTGATCGGATGCAGGCGATTATTTATTTGTTTAGAAAAACCGTTGTTATCTATAATCGTCCACATCTTATTGATGAGCATGAAGAAATTTATGAAGCAATCAAGGCAAGAGATGGTGAAAAGGCCGAAATTTTGATGAAAAAACACTTAGAAACTGACTTGAATTTTTATCTGCACATAATGAGTAATGAATAGTATCTTCTACAAACAGCTGATTAATAAGCAAAAGTGCCCTCATTGAATTCTGAGGGCATTTTTGTCGTGTTCCCCCAACAATACAAGTGTTTTACTTATGTACGCTTCACCTTAATTCATTCAAATAGTATCTAGAAATGAAATAAATTGTATACAAAAATTATAAAAACGTATACAATTCTCTTAACTTAATCTATCAAGTAAGGAGTAAACGATCATGTTAATGAATACAAAAGAAATTTTAACACAGGCACAACAAGGCAAATATGCTGTGGCGGCTTTTAACGTGTATAACTTAGAAACAGCCCAAGCTGCTATCCAAGTGAGCGAGCGGGAAGGTACATCTGTGATTATCGCTCTCGGAGAACGTTATTTTCCTACAGTGGATGTTGAAGGTTTTTCAGCCATGATCAAAGCAATGGCTGAAAAGGTAAAGGTTCCGGTTGCACTGCATCTTGATCATGCCTATGAAAAAGAATCAATTATTCGAGCAATTCGAGCTGGCTTCACCTCTGTTATGTACGACGGATCTAAATATGATCTTGAACAAAATATCCGTTTTACCAAAGAGATTGTGGAAATTGCCCATATGGCAGGAGTCTCTGTTGAAGCAGAAATCGGCTCTGTGGCAAGGGGGGCATTCTCAGACGAAGAAGAAGGGGATGGAACTTTAACAGATCCGCAATCAGCCAAGGCATTCGTGGCTGAAACAAACATTGACTTTTTAGCTGCTGCAATTGGCACTGTTCATGGAATGTACAAGGGCGAACCGAAAATTGACTTAGCTCTTCTAGAAAAGATTCGTGAAGCAGTTGGTATCCCGCTCGTTCTGCATGGCGGTTCTGGAACACCTGAAAATGTTCTAAAGAAAGCAATCGAATTAGGCATTTGTAAAGTAAACGTCAATACAGAAATTTCCATGGCGGCTGTTTCTTATCTTGAAAAATATGCTAAAGAGAAACAAACGGCTCATCTATCTACCATCATGGCAGAAATGCAGCAAGCAATGGAGCCAGTAATGACGAAATTTGTGCGCTTGTTATCAAAAAAATAAAAGAGCAACAGACCCTTAATTTTGTTAAGGGGTACTTATGGTAACCGTACCATAAGTAAATGGAATTTTTTAGAAGTAAAAGGAAGGAACCTCACCTTAAATAGAGGCGGTTTTTTAGTTACAGTCATTTGGAGATAGTTGTCAAAGGGCCACTAAATAAAGTTTAGTGACCCTTTTTTACACTGTAGGAAAGTATAAATTTCTAGCTAGAAGCGAATTTGACGAAGGTGGAAATTTTAGGAATACAGTATAAGTGCAACTACGCCTCTGTCTTCGCCTAACGGCTTGCCAGTCAGCGAATCTTCTTATGGAGGTCTTTACTTAACAACTCCAACCTCAATTATGTTTACATCTGCAGTAACCTGAAATCGAGCACTTTTATAGTTCTCATTCCATTTGTTAAAATCAAAATTTCGTGTGTTGGCTTTCGCAATATGGCCAAAGCCGGCCGGGTCAATTTCTTTTTTTTGAAAGCTCTCAATCATTTTCTTACATTCTACAACAATTTGTTTTTCCAAATGCTTCTCAATTTTACGTACTTCGCCCTTCTTAAGGGTCCTTTCTTTATGCTCTGTAAGAAGCCCCTTTATTTTCATATGAACCGCAAATTTATAGGGACTCCTGCTTATTAGTCTGATTTTATTCTTTGAAGTGATACTTTGGATAGTGGATTCTTCATCCTTATCTTTTACCTTTACTGAACCCCTGGTATGTTTGTCGACAAGCAGTTTGAAATAAAACATTTTATTTTCTGGAAGAATAGCGACAACTTGGTCATTCCTGAAGAGGGCTATTCCAGTTATGCTTACCAAATGAGATTGCCTCTTCTTAAGCAGAGGTAAATAAGCATCCTTCCCTTTTTGGTATAAAGCAGCTAAAAATTGATGAAGGTTGGTCAGCGGTAAGTTTTCTCCTTCTATATTATGTTCAAGTAATTGTGTAAGGTATGCGGCGTTTCCGCGGTCTCCATATCTACCTTTAAAAATATCAATTGCTTTTCCATCTACTACAGCTAAATGGGTTCTTGCGCCAACGCTTGGATCCCGAAGGAAGACTTCAACTATTTGGTTGATTCCCTCACGCGCGACATCTTCTCCAAAAAAAGCAAGATCTAGACTTCCACTGACAATTGGCTGGGAAGCTTTTTTCTGTATTTCGGTCATCAAATCCCTCATAATAGTTCCTTTGGCGGAAAAGGTAAAATTCCCAAATGACTTATCAGGTTTAAAGACGGGAATCATGATACTTCCAAGCAATTGATCACCACTTTTATCAACACCGATACCTGTCGCAATATTTACATCATCAATAACATTTGTCTGGACACATCCGGTCAAAAACATAGTGCAAAAAAGTAAGGACATGGCGAAGTGAATAGTCTTCACTTTGTTTTCACCTTCTTTTTAATGAGTAGTAGTAAATAGAGAATGGGGATATAAATATAAACTAAAGAGAAGCCAACTTTTGAGTCTATGTCTAAGAAAAGATCCATCCTTTCGCGGGTAGGTATTAATACCGCGATAATCAGACATAACAAGGCAATGAAAATGACTGCTTTTTTTTGTTGGATGCGATAAACCCGTTTGGCGCACCGACTGGCAGCCCATAATGTAATCGCAACATTCGGGATAAGGATTAAGGCCCAATTCGCAATTCCCAAATACTCGAACCTTTCAATAAAAGGGAGTCTGACAATTTTCCACATTTCCAATGTTGCCCAAATTGATCGTTCGAGCAAGCTAGGTGGAAAATAGGAAAAACTAACAACTGCCAAACCAGTATAAAAAAGGGTAGTCGCCAAAAGCCCGATATAAACCCATTTTTTTGATTGCTCAGGCTTCTTAATAAAAGGATAAAAAACTAATAAAGTTTCAAAGCCAAGATAACTAAGTGACATATGGTACCCACTGTTTATCATGTCGCTAAAGGAGTGGTCGAAAACAGGAAGTAAATTGGTAAAATCCCCATACTTTAATGCAAATCCGAAGGTAAACACTAAATAAGAGGGAATGACTGTTCCGAGAAAGGAAATTCCCACCACTGTTCTGAACCCGCCATAGACAATATAAATCCCTAAAAGTAAATAAACGCTTGCAAACCCAAAAGGGTTTAAATCAAGAAACATCCATGTACGGATAATTTCAATCAGACCGCCGAGTACGCCAGCACAAGTAATGATAAAATAGACAATAAATAAGGTATTTATGCTGTTACCAATGATTTTTCCAAACACGTAAACATTGGCATACATCACATCCCCTTCAACAGCTTCGCATACTTTATATATCAGCCATACGGAGATGTTGGTAATTAATCCTGCCGCTAAAACAGAAATCCAAGCATCATATCCAGCATCTTTGGCAATGCTTCGCTGAAAACCGAGGATACCAATTCCGATCTGCATTGCGACGACGACATATGCGGCCATAAATGGTGAAATTTGTAGTCTCTCCGGGACGGATCCCTGCATCATGTTTCCTTACCTGCCTTTTTCGTTATTCATCAATGTCCTTCTTTTTAGAAGCCTTTTCCTTACTAAAACGAACCGGATTGCTGGTTCTTAAAAACTGCGGGCGAAGTGCTTGGCTTTTAAATGGGAACCGAAATAAGGCATCTTTGAAATCCTTTATTCTGAGTGGAAAAACAGGTTCCATAAATGGCAAGCCAAGCGATGTAAGCCGAAGCAAATGAATAAGTAGAAAACAAAATGCGATTGTTATCCCGAGCAAACCCCATAATTCGGCCATGAAAAGAAACGGAAAACGCATAATCCTAATCGTATTGCTCATTTGGTACACAGGTGTTGTGAAGGAGGCAAGAGCAGACAGGGCAATAAAAATCAAAAGAACATTGCTCGTAAGACCAGCTTCAACAGATGCTGTCCCGATAACAATACCGCCTACGATGCCGATTGTCTGGCCGACCTTAGTCGGAAGCCTAGCTCCTGCTTCTCTTAATAGTTCAATCGTTACTTCCAGAAACAATACTTCAAGAACTGGCGGGAAAGGAACAACCCGCCTTGAGGTAACTAACGTAATTAATAAGTCCTTTGGAATTAATTCATAGTGGTACGTAACCACCGCAACATAAAGAGGTGTAATCAAAATCGAAAACGTAACCGCAAATAAACGTATTAACCTGATAAAAGAAGCAAGAATCCAGTTAAGAAAGTAATCTTCAAACGAGTTAAAAAACTCTGTCAAAGTGGTTGGTCCGATTAGTGCATGTGGTGAGCCGTCCACTAAAATAACAACTTTCCCTTCTGCCAGGCTGGATGCAACCCGGTCCGGTCTTTCTGTATCAAGCAGTTGCGGAAAAGGAGAATGCCCGTTGTCTGAGATCATCTGCGTAAAATACGAACTGTCAGCGATTTCGTCCTTTTCAATATCATCAATCCGCTGCTTAACCGTATTGACAATTTCTTTATTTATGATTCCGTCGATATAGAGAACGATTACTTTCGTTTTTGATAATTTTCCGACGCAGAATTCTTCCGCTATTAGCTCCTGAATAGGTAAACGTTTTCGAATCAAGTTCAAGTTTTGCCCAATGGCCTCGACAAATGCTTCTTTAGGGCCAACGACGCTGAATTCAATTTCTGGAGCCGTAACCGATCGAACAACTTGTTTGGACGCAGAGATAAAGGCAAATTCACTTGTATCTCCTTCAATTGTTAGCATTACATACCCGTTAAGCAGTCTTTGGGGGATATCAGCTGTGTTGCTTGATAGCTCTACATCCGCAATCGGAAGCAGCTTTTTAACATCGGCTATTTTCCAAAACTCTCCATTAAGTAAAGAGGGGAGGACATTATTGTCCAGCACTTCTTCTTCAACGAGTGAGGATAGAAAGGTAAAGTGAAATTTTTTTTCTGACTCTTGATTAAGATAGAAAGTTTTTGTGTAATCTCTTGATTTAGTGAGTTCCTTTTCCCAGTCTTCGATATAATCGTTTGTTTGTATATTTTGTTCTGGTTCACTTTGTTCATCTTTTAGGTAATCTGCTAGGTAGTTTTGGTTAGGTCTGCGTTTTTTAAGTCTGAATAAATTAAGCATTAGCCACACCATTTCGAATGTTTGCCTTTATTTTTACCGTAATTGGTAAGATTATCCCGTATAAATGGGATAGTAATCTTTATTTTTTCATTTCAGCTAATGAAAAAGATTATGTGAAAAAATATGTGATTTGTCGGGCGTTGTCATCAATTGGTGAGGAAAGATAAATAAGATAACAATGAGTAAAGGAGCTTTTCTATAAAGAAAGGCTCCTTTGCTTTTGGAGGTATATGTATATAACACGCAGGACTTCCACGGCTTTTGTTAGCTAGGCGTGAAGCCCGTTATGTAAGGTATCAGAACAGGTTATAAATATGTGCTACTAATGAATTTAGGAGGACTTGTAATAAACATTTTCCACATTCCTTTCTGAGTGAGCAAAAAGCGTGAAAAAGGCATTTGGAGGCAACTTCATTTTAACTCGTAGGTTTGAAAAGTGAAAATAACAAGTCATTATTTTGCTGAAAAAGAAAATAGGTGTAATAGTTGATTCAAAGGCATCTCAAAAGGGGTGCCTTTTTGGGGTACAAAACCATTCCCGTAATCATCTTCTAACTAATTACAGCAAGATTTGGAAAGTCTAACTAACCCCATTTTGATATCTTATTATTATTCAAAATAACTTTACGAACGAGAAAGGAGCATAAACGAGAGTGTAATCACTTTAAAGTGAAATTAAAAATCTGAATCAATCGGTAGTTTTTTGATAGGTGTATATATGTGGTAGGCGGAATCAAGATTGTGAATATTATCAAAAGCTTGAATGAGTTCGATATGTGAATTCTCAGTTTCCCGCTTTGAGATCTTTAAAAACCTTGCAAAATCAGTGACGAGGACGTCTCCTATGTCAAGTAAATCACCAAAATATTTAAATTTAGCACAAAAGAGCTGCGGTATATCAACGGTAAAATAATAGGGCTTATCTATTTGTATATCATATGGAATTCCGAAAAGAACCTTGAAACGGGTTGAATTTGGCTGGCAGTCTGAATAAATGACATAACATGGACCATTTATTGTCTTATCAATGTTATCTAATAGCATTTTTGAATGAGAGCGGATCTTCGTTTTGTAATCATCAGTTGCAAGATCAACTTCAAAGGCTATGCCACTGACCCTGATTGTTTTGAACTCCGTTAGGGTGAAATCGGTGACAATATCACCATTGATGTTTTTAATGGGTCTTTTAACTACTGAAGGTATTGGCATTTGAGATATGGTCGTATCCTTAACTCTAAGAGAGCTTGGTGCTATACCATATTGGTGTTTGAAGGCACGGGTGAAGGATGCTTGAGTTCCGAAGTTTAGCCGATAAGCAATATCTGTTAGAGATAAGGTGTCGTTTTGAATGAATTGTAGTGATGCATTCAATCTTCTGGACAGTATGTAATTGTTTAATGAACAACCCATCATGGCAGAAAAAAGTCTATGAAAATAGTATTTTGACATGTTGAAGGTATTCGCAACAGAATCCAATGATAAAGGTTGTTGAATATTGTTTTCAATATATAGCAAGGCATCCTTAATTACATCATAATGGTCCATAATAACTCCTTATATCAATGTTTTTATGATCCTCATAACCAGTATAACATAGGAAATTCAATTGGTAGTTATTTCAAGGGGGGTAAAGATCATGACAAGAGACAGAATGAATGGAATTATCATCGGCATTTTATATATAGCAGCTGCGGTCACTTCGGTCATAGCTGTTGTCTTTTATCAGCCGATATTGTCAGAGCAATGGTATATGTCCGTAGCAAATGGATTTCAAACGAAGATTTTGCTCGGTGTAATGAATGATTTTTTACTTGTAGTGACAGCTATTGGGACAGCAGTCATGCTGTTTCCTTATCTTCGCCGTTGGAATGAGCATATTGCATTAGGGTATCTTTGCTTTCGATTTATGGAAGCTGTTTTTATTGCAATAGGCTTAGTAAGTATATTAGGTTTATTACATCTTAGTACACATTATGAAGCAGACAGTTTAACAGGTGAAGAAAATCTTCTTACTATCGGTTTAATGTTGCAGGCCTTTTATCGTTGGACTTCTATGTTAGGTCCAAATCTCATGTTAGGCTTAAATACGATCATGTATAGTTATTTACTTTTTAGAACAGGCTTAGTGCCCAAAACGTTAGCGCTATTTGGGATGATTACAGCTGCCCTTGTATTTATAGCCGGTTTATTAGAAATGTTTGGTGCAGTAGAGCCTTTCTCTACGACAAAGGGACTCATTGCTCTACCTGTGGGCGTTTATGAGATGAGCTTGGCAGTCTGGTTGATTGTGAAGGGATTTCATAAACAAAAGCTTGAAAAACTAAAAGTGAATTAGTGTTTTCAAATCTATTAATGATGATGTAAATTTTTACACTGTAAAAAAGGATAAATTTCTAGCTGGAAGCCAATTCGACGTAGTGAGAAATTTGAGGAATACAGTATAAGTGCAACTACGCCTCTGTCTTCGCCCAAGGGCAGGGCTTGCTAATCGGCGAGTTTTCTTTAACAAGAGAAATAATTGACAGATTATTGCCAAAAATAGAAAAATATAATATATTTATTATGGATATAGAGTTGATGCTCTGTTCTAATTGGAAAATTGAAGTAAGTAGTGAAATCTAAAATGGTAACGAATTCTAGAAATGTACGCTAGATTTTAAAGCCACAGTAAGAAGCAGGGAATCATCTGCTCTTATTGTGGCTTTTTTATTTCATTAAATTAGGAAAGGAGATCTGCCTTATGGTTATGCATGGAACTAATCAGAAAAGTGCCCTTTTAAAAGCATATAGAGATACGAACATGAATCAGGACTTCTCAATTCTATCCCAAAATCATGATGCGTTTCTATTAATTGACTTGCAAGGGAAGGTTGAATATGCCAGCCATGCTTGTGAACCACTATTAGGTTATTCAGGAGATCCCCTACAGCAATTAACATTACATAAACTGTTTATCTCGGACTTTTTAAATCAAGCGCATACCTTCTTTAAAGGCAGAGAACAGGAGAAACTTGATAATTTTGATGCTCAGGTACAAGTGAACGACGAAGGTATCTTAGATGTTAATGTTACCTCCATTCCCATTTTCTTTGAAAAAGCTTTTCTTGGCTCGTATCTAGTCTTAAAGGATATTACATCCATCAAACAAAATAGGCTTACGATGGAACATGAAAAAGAATATCATACTTTAATTAGTAGTTTGTTCCGCGTATCGGAGAAACAAGCTACTGCTGCGCAGCTGGCAGCCGGGATTGCCCATGAGATCCGCAATCCAATTACAGCTATCAAAGGCTTTCTACAATTATTAACGGGAGAAAACGTTGGTAATAAAATTTATTTCGAAATTATGCATTCTGAGATTGACCGAATTGAAGCAATTCTAAAGGAGTTAATGGTGCTCGCCAAACCATCCAAGCAAAAATATGAAAGAGTAAATCTTCAAGCTTTATTAGATCAAGTTGTTACCTTAATGACATCACAGGCCCTTTTAAATACTATTCAAATAGAAACACAATTCGATTTTACCAATCGATGGATTTTAGGTGATAGTGACCGATTGAAGCAAGTTTTTATTAATTATATAAAAAATGCAATTGAAGCTATGCCTAATGGGGGAGTGCTGCGAATACATGGGAGTTCCCCTGCTGATGGGCAGGTTCGAATCAGCGTCATCGATCAGGGTTCCGGAATCCCGTCCGAGATTCTTAAGCAAATTGGCAAGCCCTTTTTTACAACAAAAGAAAACGGAACAGGACTTGGCATGCTAGTCAGCTGGCAAATTATCAAGGAGCATAAAGGGGACATATACATAGAGAGTGATTCAAAAGGAACCTCCATTCATGTAAAATTACCTTTATTATCACAAGAATGAAGCTTCATTTACTAATTTTTATCTGAATGTGTTGTTATCCTTTGGAAATGATGTTAGAATGAATTTTGTCTAATGTCTTGCAGTCATTAGTTATCTTATTCTGTTCAAAAGTATCATTTTAAATAAACACTATCTTATTGTGATGGTAAATGGTAGAAGCTATTTTTATAGTCGTCTTAACCGTGGCCTAACTTCCTATTTGTGAAGTTAGGCCTTTTTATTTTTTATAAGGGGGATTTGAATGGTTGTAACTCAAGAAGATTTGCTATCTGTTAGTAGTTCTTTCAGTAGAATAATCAAGCGCGGAATCGGAAAAGGACCTGAAGCCTGTTATACAGTGCTAAAAGCAAACCGATTATACGTTTATATCCGTAATTTTATGACACCTGCTGAAGAAATCTTAACTGACAAAAAGGAATATAATTTAGTAATAAGATATCGGTCCTCTGTTATAGCAGCTTTGTCCGATGAGTTATTACAAGAAGCATCACAACTTTTAGGAATTCCCTTTGAATCCTTTTATCAAGATTGGAACTATAATACTAACTCTGGCATTTTACTGCTGGTGAATAATGACTTCAATCCTGACGTGAAGATAGATGAAAGTTTCGAGAGGAAGTTATTTCCGTTAGTTCGAATGGTAGGTTCACAGCTACATAAAATCCCGAGTGGGCTCAAGATTGTCAAGTATACCCGTAATATCTGTGTAGTTGAATCTAAAGGAATTATGCTTCCACTGGAACACTTACTTTTAGAACAAGGAAATATAGAGTTACTATTAACCCATGCTGCAGAAATTAAAAAGGGATACATTCAGCATAGAGAATTATTTGAAGAAGCATTTAATGGATTGATTGAGGACTTATTCATGATGTGGGATTATAAACAAAATAAAAGCTATTTGATTTTTAGCTTTAACAAGGTTTATACCTGAATAGTAAAAATCTTACTGCCTGGACATGATAATGTAAGGCAGTATTTTTTTGCCTTTGTCGAAAGCGAGGTTGAACCACTTATGTCATCGCCACTACAGCAAAAATTAATGGATATAAGCAGCCTAACCAGCAAATTGTTAAGAAAAAATTTTGGCCGTGGTCCGGAAGCTTGCTATGCTTATGCAAATGAGCAATTTTTAGTTTTTTACATACGAGGATTCATGTCTCCATTGGAGTCTATTTTGCTGGAGAACGGTAATCCCGATAACATCGATATTTCTCGGAATATAGTTATGAAAACGGTCCTTAATCAATTGAAGGGTATTATTGAACTGGAATTTGAACAGGATGTCGAATGTTTTTACCATGATTGGAACTATCCGCAAAATACAGGGATGATAACAGTTCAATTTGAAGGTGATATCACTAAACAAGTCCATCAGGATAATGGTTCTATTGATTTGAAACCATTAATTGCTGAGGTGGAAAGAATTAGTATTTTGGTACAGAAAAAACCTGAGAAAACCGAGGCATTCTTTATCTCTCCAAAGATGTATTTGGTAAAACGGGATGGAATTTTAGTTCAAATTGAAAAGCAGTTAATCATAAAGGGATATGAACAGACACTCATGGTTACCAAGGATGAGCTAGAAAAGTCATATTTACATCGTGATAGCCGCTTTGAAGAAATCTTTAGGAATCCTGTCGCAGATATTTTTGTGGATTGGGACTTTAATGAAGATAGGAGTATTATGTGTTTTGTTCTCAAGTAAGCACTGAAAGGGGTAGAAAGATGGGCGGTTTGGGAGAACATTGGAAAGGACATTCCTGCACAATAGCAGCTCGATGGAATCTTACCTGAAAATGAGAATTATTGATATCTTTGTTGATTGGGATTTCGAGCCTGATAAAAGCTAGATTGTTTTGATCACCAATCCAAAAGAATTGAAGGGTAAAGACAATTGAAATAAAGTGAATTTTGTATAGTAAGCCATTTGAGTGGATGAGTAAAGAAGACCCTCTCAAAGGTCATTTAAATATATTGGAGAGGGTCTTCTTTACTTTTGAAAATCTATCTACTGATAATTTCATTTTCAACAGGTGCCATATTGGGATTATTTTGTATATATCCAAGACTGCCGCGAGTAAAGACAATAATTAGTAAAGCTAGAGCCCCAAATCCGATAAGGAAGGGTAAATCTGTGCGAGTCAAAATGGGTACTGAGAGATTTGATTGCAGTGTGCTAAAGGCATTAATGCTGGTGTGCAGCAAGATAGCGATAAATAGACTGCCCTGTGTATGATTGAAGACCCAAGTAAAAATGATTAAAATAGCTATACACAACACGATAAAGATTGGTAAATTGATATAAAAAATAGCTAAGCCAGTTCCGGGACCGCCCCTTTGAGGTGCTGTTAAGAAATGCGGTAAATGCCATAAGGCCCACAGAACCCCCATGAATAAAGATGCTTTCAATGCTCCATATCTTGATTGCATTCGCGGTAAGGCAAAACCGCGCCACCCTATTTCCTCAGACAATGGCCCGCCAAAAAAGAAAATAAGCATAAATTGTATAAGGTATCCTACAAAGTATGAAGACGTTAGGCCGTGGAAATCCGGCAGTGTTCCACCGTTTAAGACAATGATCCCTAGAAACATCACCGCAGGAATTCCGATAAGAATGAATAGGTACCATTTCAATCCAGCTTTGACTTGCTTCAAGCCTTTTCTTACATTTTGCCAGGCTTCTTTTCCTCCTATAATACGATGCATAATATACGAAGCCAATAACGGACCGGCAAATGAATTAAGCGCAAAGGAAACGGCAAACGCTTTAGTATTGGGCAAGATATTCCATTGTGATAAGATATAAGGAATTAATGTAATCCATGAGAATCCATATGACATGACAAAGAATGAGATCAATGGCCGAGAAGCTAGCAATTTCTTTAGGCCCGACGATGATGTTTGTTCGGCTCCTAACAACGAATTCAACATAAACCACCCCCTTCAATTAATTAGGTAACATCTCTTTACCGAGAGCCTGCAATTGTTTTACCTTTCTAAATTTAATAAAGGAAACGATTTTCCAAGGTACAACATAACTGCAAGCCACTGTAAAGAAAAGAATAGTCAAGCTTGCTGGATCAATGCCCGATATAAATTGTCTTAATACGATTCGAATCACCACAACTCCAATCAATGCGATAAAAAAGGTGTTATTTTTTTGTGCATAAATCTGTCCATCCTGACGAATTTCATAGTTGGTAGCAACATAAGAGGAACTGCAAGCAATGCCCCAATTAAAGCTGCAACAGCCATTTCCCGTATTTTTAAGTGCATTTGAAGGCTCGAAAATGCATAAATTCCTGGAATTAAATAGAACATAGGAAGCAGTATTTTGATGCCTGAGCCTTGAATCGGATGAACCATCGCCCTAGTACGTCTCCAAAACACCAATCCGGCAATTACAATAATTATTCCATACATTCCTATTCCGTTCATTTTTCCTTCTCCTTCTCTATAAGCTTATTTTCAATTGAATTTTGTTTTTCTGTTTTACATCTTCATTATAAGTTCATTGACCTTCCCGAATGTAGTAACGTTCGTCAACAATTGCTATGTGACTTTAGTCATCATTTTGATGTGACTTTGAATTATGTTTTTTCTATCAAATGAAATAGTATAATATCTTTATATGTATATAGGTTTTTTCGGAGGAGATAGGGATGGTTAACAGCAAGTCTAAGAAAATGGTTTGGGCCTTTAAAGTGGTGATTAGCTTTTTGATTTTGTATGAAATTGTGGCTCGCGAAGGCTTTTCAACGGAAATGAAGGCTGTATGGATAACGGGTATTTTGCTGCTGCAGGCTAATGATTTTTTCAGAAATCACTATCGCTTATGGGAGTGTTATCGAATTCTTTATACAGTCTCAATGGTAGTGAATATTGCAGTAATCGGTATCTATATGGTGTTGTTTGATAGTCCTGCAACCGGGATTTATTATGTATTTCCTCTTGTGGAAGTTTTTTTGACTGGCCGGTCGATTCAAACTGGAATTGTAGCCGTTCATGTTGTTGTGTATTTGGCAGGGATGGTAATGGCGAAGGCGGATGTTCAAGAAGCATTGATACCCTACATGGCGATGCTGCTTTTGGTTTATTTGTTTCGGGCAATCAGTTTAGAGAGAGAGAAAAAGGCCAGCTGTTAACTGCCGAATTGATAGAGGCACACGCCAAGCTGAAGGAAATTACAATTGTCAAAGAGAGAACGAGAATCGCTCAGGAAATGCACGATTCCATCGGACATTCGCTCATTGCTTTGCGGATGCACTTGGAATTTGCTGAGAATATGATTGAAGCCAATCCGCAAAAGGCGGGGGAAGCAATTGTGAAAGCTCATGATTTTTCACAAAAATCGATTAAGGAGCTTCGGAAGGCTGTTGCTGTATTGAAAGATCAATCGGTAAACAGTCAAATTGATCTTGAGGAATTATTGAACGACATGATAGAAAGCTTGCAAACCTCAGGGAAGTTAAAGTTCACGCTGAATTTTGATAAAGAGGTAGAGTCCGGCAATCAGGACATGAAAAATTGTATTTATAATTCAGTGCGTGAAGCGGTGACCAATGGTTTAAAGCACGGCAAAGCCCAGCAATTCTTGATCAACATCACTAAAAGTAGCGAAAAGATACGCGTAATTGTGGAAGATGACGGCGAAGGCTGCAGTCAAATCAAAAAATCTCATGGTCTACAAGGAATTGAAGAACGCATTGGTTTATTGAATGGAAAAGTGAGCTTCTCATCAGAAAAAGGACGCGGGTTTAAGCTGTTGGCCGAAATACCTGTCATGTATAAAACAAATGCTATAAAGACGGGGGTAATGTAAATGACAAAGGTGATGATTGTAGACGACCAGGCAATGGTAAGAGAGGGCTTCAGATTAATTCTGAGCATGCATGAGGAGATTGATATTGTCGGGGAAGCCGAAAACGGGGAAGAATTGCTCAAGTTATTGGAGAATATGCTGCCTGACGTTATTCTCATGGATATTCGAATGCCGGTGATGAACGGTATTGATACGTTAAAAATCGTGAAGGAAACCTATCCCGCTGTGAAAGTCATTATTCTGACTACCTTTAATGAGGACGAGTACATATTCAACGGATTGAAATATGGCGCAGACGGCTATATTCTCAAAGACTCCAATTCTAAGGAAATTATTAAAGCGATTAGGGCGGCATGTGAAGGTAATATGCTGCTTCATTCACAGGTAAGCTCGAAAATTTCCAAAGTACTGCATTCTATGGAGCTTGCATCTGTGGACGAAAATAGACTCCAGGAGCAGTTAGGCAATCCATTGACACCGAGGGAAATCGAAGTTGTGGAGCTGCTGATGGAAGGGAAAAGCAATAAGCAAATCGGCAGCGTATTGTTTTTAACGGAAGGTACGGTTAAAAATTACATTTCCCGGATTCTTGATAAGCTCGAGCTTAATAACCGTACTGAACTTGTGTTGTATTTGCAGAAAAAGCATTAGACGGGAACCAACGGGTAAAATATAGTTTTTTATCTTTATAAATTCACTAACACCCCATGTGTTGTTGCATACACTCTGGACATATGGGGGGTGTCCTACAACTCATTTTAAAAAAGGCAACTTTCTTGTGAACTGCACCCAAATTGTTAGACACAATGACAACTAACAATTTGGGTGCAGTTTTTTTATATTGTCAGAAAGGATAAATATCTAGCTAGAAGCGAATTCGACGTGGTCGGAAATTTTAAGAATATAAGTAGGGCTACATCTCTGTCTTCGACCAAGGGCAGGGCTTACCAATCAGCGAGTTTTCTTTATTGAGTTTTAGTTTGACATGGTATGCGTTTCATAATTTACACTCATACCAAATAACAGGAAGCGGGGGGAAGCTCTTATGTTTGCATTCATTATACTTTGCTTTGTTATCTATTTGGCCACTTACTTTTGTTTAAGGGCATCTGGACAATCGATGGAAGTGGAATCAATTCAGTCCATCAATGATTATTTCATTCAATCTAATGAGAAATAACTTTTACCTCTAAGTCAATTTAAATGGTATTGCTGAGAATACTAAAACAAATTCTTGAAAATTTACAATAACCAGTTAGAAAATTGACAAGGGGCTACCATCGTTTTTTGCACTTTAAGAAAGTATAAATTCCCAGCCAGAAGTTCATTCAGCGCAGTAGGGAATTTTAGAAATAAAGTATATGTGCAACTACGCCTCTGTCTTCGCCCAAGGGCAGGGCCTGCCAATCGGCGGAGTTTTCTTTAAAAAAGGTGAGTGTATGACAAATATTAAAGACTTGGCAAAGATGGCTGAAGTATCTGTCACAACAGTTTCCCGTGTATTGAATAATCACCCGTATGTCAGTGAAGAAAAACGGAAAGCTGTTTTAGAGGCGATTAAGGTCAGTAATTATCATAAAAATATAAATGCTGTTCATTTAAGTAAGGGAAAAACACAGCTGATGGGTGTAGTTCTTCCTTTTTCGGATCATCCTTATTTTGCTCTATTATTAAAGGGGATAGCCAAGCAGGCATTGGAACATAACTATAAGTTGGTCTTATTTCAAACTGATTACATGGAGAGCAGAGAAATGGAAGCTCTGCAAATGTTAAAGCAAAAACAGATCGATTCATTAATTATTTGCTCGAGAGCCTGTGATTTGTCTACGATTGAAGAGCATTTGCCATTTGGACCAATTGTATTATGTGAAAGCATTACAAATGGAAAAATAGCATCCACTTTTGTAGACCAATACAAAATTTTCTCTGAAGCATTAGAATATTTGTATCATAAAGGTCATGAAAAAATTGGGTATTGCATTGGCAGAAGATCAGGAGCAAATAGTCATGATCGGAAGCGTGCATATAAGGATTTTATTGCAAAATATAATTTATCATACAATCCTGACTATATTATTGATGAGTGCCTATATTTTGAGGACGGTGAAAAAGTCATCAAACAAATAAGTGAAATGGATACACCGCCATCAGCATTACTAGTTACAAATGATCAAGTCGCATCCGGAATTGTTACCTGCTGCCACAATCAAAATGTATCCATACCCGATGAACTTGCGATAATCGGTTTTGATAATCAACCGATAGCTCAAATGATGAATATTACAACAATAGACTTGCCTCTTGAGGAGATGGGAAACAGCCTTTTTCTTCAAGCTGTAAATGGGGATGTATCCAATCAGGAAATGTTTGTTAAGCTAATTGAGAGAGGAACTGTTTAAGCGTGTGTATCTGCCGCTGTTTATGGTTTTGATGCATTATAACGAGAATGACTTAAAGCAATTGAGACTAAACAAATTATATACCGAAAGTTGGGACAGAAATGATGGAACGAAGTGTTATCTTTTTTGATATAGATGGAACCTTGCTTACTCATGATAAAGACTTGCCCTCTTCAACAAAAGAAGCCATTTTTGAATTAAAGGAACAGGGGCATGAAGTAGCTATCGCAACAGGACGAGCTCCTTTTATGTTTGAGGATTTGCGAAAAGAATTGGATATTCGTACTTTTGTTAGCTATAACGGCCAATACGTCGTGTTAAATAATGAAGTATTATATGCAAACCCATTAAATATCCCATCTCTTGAGAGGTTAACAGAAGCAGCTCTTCACAACAATCATCCTGTTGTTTTTATGGATCATGAAGATATGAAGGCGAACGTTCCAGAGCATAACTATATTAAGGAAAGCATTGCTACTCTAAAAATTAGCCGTTTTCCTGCGCATGATCCGCATTATTACAAGGGACGCGAATTGTATCAAACCCTGCTTTTTTGCCCAGAGGGAGAAGAACAGCAATACGAACAGGAGTTTCTGGATTTTGATTTTGTGAGATGGCATCCTGTTTCAGTCGATATTCTCCCAAAGGGGGGATCAAAAGCTAAAGGGATTGAAAAGCTCGTTGAAAAACTAGGATTTCCAGAAGAGCGTCAATATGCCTTTGGGGATGGATTAAATGATATCGAGATGCTCTTAGCTATAAAAAATAGCGTGGCAATGGGGAATGCGGAAGAAACGGTTAAGGCTGCTGCAAAGTATGTTACAAAATCTGTTGAAGATGATGGAATTCTTCATGGTCTTCAAATGGTGGGTTTGTTATAACCTTAGAAGATAGATACTTTATTCCGTTTTCTATTCATTGTATTATCTAAAACCGAGTATTCAAAAACATTGGTATCATATAACAATCCCTAGTGTTATTTGCTACTTGTGAGGGAGGATTCGTAAAAGATATAGGTATGAGTATCAGAGCCTTCTCGTTTGAGGAGGCTCTTATTATTTAGGATGGACCTTTAATGCAAAAGAATTTAGAAAGGTTTTATAAGTTTCAAAACGAACTGCGTATCAATGGTAAGAGGAATTTTACTTTTCTGCCATTAAAGTTGGTAGATGCAAAAATTAATTCATCTCTTTTTTGAGTATCCTATAGTGCAAGATTGTGAAGTTTTTTTGGAAAATAGTTACTAAGTTTCTGTCAAAATGCGGTTTTTCTACTGCTACAAAAATAAGATATTAGAGGTTATTAATGGAAAAAAGACTATAATTTTAACTATAGCAAACGCTTACAAAAAATTAAAAATAAAATCAAAATTTCAAAAAAGAGGTGCTTATGATGTTAAATGGTGAAAAGAAAATTGCAAGACCTTTCAGATGGGCGATGATAGGTGGAGGCCGATTAAGTCAGGTTGGATATAAGCATAGAACGGGTGCATTAAGAGATAATACTGCTTTTACCCTAGTGGCAGGAGCTTTTGATATTGATGCAGAACGAGGGAAAGAATTTGGAGCAAATCTCGGCGTTAATGAAAATCGCTGCTATTCTGACTACAAAACAATGTTTGCTGAAGAGGCAAAGCGAGAGGATGGGATTGAGGTTGTCTCTATTGCGACTCCGAACGGAACTCACTATGAAATTTGTAAGGCCGCGTTAGAAGCTGGTTTACATGTTATTTGTGAGAAACCTTTATTCTTCACTTCTGAAGAAGGTGAAGAAATTAAAGAATTGGCGGAGAGAAAAGGAAAAATTGTTGGGGTAACATACGGTTTTTCTGGAAATCAAATGCTGCTTCAAATGCG
Source organism: Ectobacillus funiculus (assembly GCF_004138295.1). Lineage (GTDB taxonomy): Bacteria > Bacillota > Bacilli > Bacillales > Bacillaceae_G > Ectobacillus > Ectobacillus funiculus. The sequence continues at coordinate 29,690 of NZ_SCFM01000052.1, forward strand.
GGCAATGATCGAGCAAGGAAAAATTGGTGACATTCGTATGGTCGAACTGCAGTATACGCATGGCTTTAGTGCAAATGATGCAACAGATAAAACAAGTGATGCGCAAAAATGGCGTGTTGATCCTAAGGTTGCAGGTCCAAGCTTTGTGTTAGGGGATCTTTCTACACATACCTACTATATGTCCCAGCTGATTATGCCGCAGATGAAAATTAAGAAGTTATTATGTGACCGCCAGAGCTTTGTGGGAAGCCGCGCTCCTTTAGAGGATAATGCTTATGTTCTCATGCATTATGAAAACGGAGCAGTAGGAAGACTTTGGACATCCTCTGTCAATGCAGGATGTATGGATGGGCATAGAATTCGCATTGTAGGATCGAAGGGAAGCCTAGAGTGGTGGGATAACAAAGGCGGCGAACTTAGATATGAAGTGCAAGGTGAGCCTGCCCAAACTTTAATTCGTGCAATGCCTTATTTAGATGATAGCTGCAATGCTGATGAACGTTTAGGGGCGCTGCATGTAGAAGGCTTGTCTGACTCTTGGGCAAATATTTATCTCAAATTTGCCATTGCGATGGATGCTAAAAACCGAAATGATGACGAAGCATTAAAAAATCTTGTTTACCCTGATATGAATGCTGGCTTGGATGGCATTCGCTGGATTGAAAATTGTGTTCGCTCTGCAGATAACGGATCGACTTGGGTAGAGTTTGAGCATGAAAAGGCTGCATTAGTGTGAAAATTTTTGTATCACTAGAGTATTGGAGAGCATGTGCTGAACAGAAAACCGGTTAAATAAAAATTGAAAGCTCATCAGTCAAAATAGCAAAAAAACAACACTCAAAGTGATATAGTATTACGATTTGCAGGCAGTATCATTGGACAATCCCTGATGTGAAAATAGAAAAAAATAAAGTATGAAGCTATAAAAATAATTATAAACAAAAGGTGCTTCGGGGAAGCACCTTTATGTTTATATATGCAATATATAGTGTAGCCTTTATTTTGCTTACACTTTAAGAAAGTATAAATTTCTAGCCGGAAGCCAATTCGACGTAGCGAGAAATTTTAGGAATACAGTATAAGTGCAACTACGCCTCTGTCTTCGCCCAAGAGCAGGGCTCGCCAATCGCCGAGTTCTTTTACAGAGTAATTACTTATGCCGCCTCTGACTTCGAAAGCGTTTGCTTTTGTTTTCTCACTCCTGAAAGATACGATAAAATTAATACAAGGATAGTTAGGACTAATGTAATCAACAACTGAGAGAGCATTTTTCCTTGAAACACACTGTTATAAAAGAATCCGCCTAGGCATCCGCCAAGAATAGGTCCTACAACTGGTATCCAAGCATAGCGCCAATTCGAATCTCCTTTACCTGGAATGGGTAATAGAAAATGTGCGATTCTCGGTCCTAAATCACGGGCTGGATTCATTGCGGCACCAGTCGATCCACCTAAAGATAATCCGAGCGTAATAATTAAGAAACCAACAGCTAATGGATGGAGACCATCAGTAAACTTATTGGCACCAATAGAGAGTATTCCTAAAACGAGAATAAAAGTTCCTAATATCTCACTTAAAATATTCGAAAACGTATGCTGAATAGCTGGACCCGTTGAAAAGACACCAAGTATAGCTTTTGGATCTTTTGTTTCTTTCCAGTGAGGCAAATATTGTAGGTATACTCCTGCCGCACCGATCATTGCGCCTGCAAACTGAGCTATTATATAGATAGGTACCTGATACCAGGGCAAATCCCCTGAAGATGCAAGAACCAAGGTTATAACTGGATTCAAATGGGCCCCGCTGAATTTCCCTACAGCAAAAATGGCTGTAGCCACCGCGAATCCCCAGGCAAATTGAATTGCCAACCAGCCTGCATTATAAGCAAAAGACTTTTTTAGAGAAGCGCCGGCACAGACACTTCCTCCTAAAAAAATTAAAATGGCAGTACCGACGACTTCTCCCCAAAAGGCAGTCATGACTAACTCCTTTCTATCTAAAGGTTTGAGATTAGACAGTAATGTTTTGATCTATAATAAAATGTAAATTTCTAACTGAAAGCCAATTCGACGTAGTCAGAAGTTTTAGGAATACAGTATACGTGCAACTCCGCCTCTGTCTTCGCTCAATGGCAGGGCTCGCCAATCCGCGAGTTGTCTTTATAACACATGACTATTCGCTTGGATAAAGAACTGTGATTGTTGATAGTTATAAGTGATTTTTGAAAAGTCGAATGGCTGGCCATTAGTTAGATGAATAATACTTTCAACGTCAAGTTTAGGTGCTCCATTCTCTAAACCTAAATACTCCGCTTCTTCTTCATTCAACTTATCTACACGAAGATATGAGTCTGAAAAACCAATCTTTAAGCCTAATCCTTCTCTTATATAATTAAATATTGATTCACAAACAATTTCTTTATTCAAATAGGTGATGATCGATTTATTATAATAGGATTCCTCCAAACATAATGTTTGCCCGTTAATATACCGAATTCTTTTTACATAATAGATATCGTCATCGAGTCCAATATTTAAATTATGAGCTGCTTCTTGTGTTGGTTTTCTCACATCTAATTCAATTACTTTTGAAGTTATATTAAAATCCTCAAGATCCTTTTTGAATCCTTGATTAGTAAGAAGGCTAATATATCCTTTTCTCTTAAGTCTTCTAACAAAAATTCCACTGCCTCTGACTTGGAATATGACTCCTTTTTTCTCTAACAGATCTAACGATTTCGTAATTGTACTCTTACTCACTTCAAATTGCGCCATTAATGCTTCTAATACTGGCAGTTTATCTCCTTGTTGGAGTGCATTATCTTCAATATACTTTTCAATTTCTGTTACAATTTGCTGGTATTTTAGCATATACATTCCCCGCTAGTTTATTTATTTCACTTTCTTTTATTTACACTGCAAGTATAAATTTCTAGCTAGAAGACCATTCGACGTAGCAAGAAATTTTCAGAATACAGTATAGGTGCAACTCCGCCTCTGTCTTCACCCAAATGTAGGGCTCGTCAATCGGCGAGTTTTTTTTACACTGTAAGAAAGTATAAATTTCCAGCTAGAAGCCAATTCGACGTAGTCGGAAATTTTAGGAATACAGTATAAGTGCAACTCCGCCTCTGTCTTCGTCCAAATGCAGGGCTCGCCAATCGGCGAGTTTTCTTTATTTCATTCAACAATCAGAAGTATAGCATAAACCTATAAAAAACTCATTCAATAATGTTATACATAAATAAATATTTTATTTGGGTATTGATTAATTGTACCGGTACAATTATAATTCGATTATACCGGTACAATAAAAATGTAAGCGTATAGATAGATTAAGGAGGGATTTAAATTGTCAGGGAAAGTTAGAGATTACCAACAGCTTGCGAAGGACATTTTAGCAGCTGTCGGTGGAGAAGAGAATGTTATTGGAGCTACACGTTGCGCAACCAGACTTAGATTAGTACTGAAACGTTCTAATCCAAAAGCAAAAGAACAAGTAGCCTCTATGCCTGGCGTAATTACAGTAGTGGAAAACGGCGGCCAATTCCAAGTTGTTATTGGGCAGCACGTAGGAGAAGTTTATGAGAAATTTGCGGGTTTAGTAAAGCTTGACACATCTGACGACGCAGGCGGGAACAAAGGAACGATATTAAACCGTGTAATTGCTACGATGTCAGCAGTTTTTGCACCATTCATATATATTTTAGCTGCAGCCGGCATTTTGCAAGGTGCGTTAATATTAATTAATTTAGTCTTTCCTAGCTTTGCAAAGACAGGAACTTATCAGGTTTTTAGCTTTATATCATGGGCATCATTTACATTTTTACCGATTTTTATCGCAATTACCGCATCGAAGCATTTTAAAACAAACATGTATATAGCGGTAGCATGCTGTGCCGCATTAGTCAGTCCAACATGGGCAGACATGGCAGCGCAAATTGCAACAGGAAAAAGCATCACTTTCTTGGGGATGGCCTTATCTAAAACTACGTATACATCTTCTGTACTACCGCCATTATTCTTAGTGTGGATTTTATCTTATCTTGAGAAGTTCTTGAATAAGAGAATGAATGAGGTAATTAGACCGTTATTTGTTCCATTTTTATGTATGGTAATTATGGTACCATTAACAATTCTAGTAATTGGCCCTATTACAACAGCGGGAGCAAACGGAATTGCAAGCGGATACAATTTCTTAGCAGAACATGTACCTGCTTTGGCTGGAGCAATTATCGGTGGATTCTGGCAAGTAGTCGTTATTTTCGGTGTGCATTGGGGCATTACGCCTATGGTATTAGCGAATTTTGATTTACATGGCCGAGATTCATTCCAAGCGTATCAAACGATTGCAGTTATCGCACAAGTTGGTGCAGTGCTTGGTGTTATTCTAAAGACAAAAAACCAAGAAGTACGTAAAGTCAGTGTTTCTGCTGGTGTAACTGGATTATTTGGTATTACAGAACCAGCAATTTACGGGGTAACTTTGAAGTTTAAGAAGCCATTTATATTTGGCTGTATTTCAGGCGCTATTGGTGCTATCGTAGCAAGTTTCTTTAATCCATATTATTTTGCATATGCAGGGCTGCCAGGACCGTTAACAGTTGTAAACGGTATCAGTGCAGACTATCCAATGTCTATCTGGGGAATTTTAATTGGGGTTGCGATTGCGGTTATTCTTCCTGTTGTTTTAATCCAGATCTTCGGATACGGTGAGGACACAGCAAAAAAAGCAGGTAATGAAAAGCAAGCACAAGGTGGAGCTGATTTACAAGTAAATAGCCCTCAAAACAATGAAGAAACAGTAGCTGCTCCATTTATCGGAAAAGTAATACCACTTGCAGAGGTTCCGGATGCAGTATTTAGTTCAGGTGCAATGGGGCAAGGGGTAGCGATAGAGCCGTCCGGCAACAAAGTGTATGCTCCGTTTGATGGAACAGTTGTTATGGTTGCGCCTACAAAGCATGCAATCGGGATGCGCTCTCAATCGGGTGTTGAATTACTTGTGCATGTCGGGTTGGATACAGTAACCCTAGATGGAAAACCTTTTACTTTGCATGTAAAAGATGGCGATAAAATTAAAAAAGGTGATTTGTTAAGCAGCTTTGATAAAGGATTTATCCAAAGTAAAGGATTAAGCACGATTACACCTATCATCATAACGAATTCACATGCTTATAAAGAAGTTATTGTCGAAGATGTTAAAGACAGTACATTAGACCAGGAATTATTTACAGTAGTGAAATAAGGAGGAAATGAAAATGGGACAATTGCCAAAAGACTTTTTATGGGGCGGCGCTTTAGCCGCTCATCAATTTGAAGGTGGCTGGAATCAAGGCGGTAAAGGGCCAAGTGTTGTAGATGTAATGACAGCGGGTGCACATGGCGTACCGCGAGAAATTACAGAAACGATTGAAGTTGATAAGTTTTATCCAAACCACGAAGCAATTGATTTCTACCATAAATATAAAGAAGACATTGCCTTGTTTGCTGAAATGGGATTAAAATGCTTACGAACATCGATCGGCTGGAGCAGAATTTTTCCAAAAGGCGATGAAGCTGAACCGAACGAAGAAGGTCTACAATTCTATGATGATGTATTTGATGAATTACTAAAGCATGGAATTGAACCTGTGATTACACTATCTCACTTTGAATTGCCGTTACATTTGGCAAGAGAATATGGCGGATTCAGAAATAGAAAAGTAGTAGACTGTTTCGTGAAATTCGCGGAAGTTTGCTTTAATCGCTATAAAGATAAAGTGAAATACTGGATGACATTTAACGAAATCAACAACCAAATGGATGTTAACAATCCAATATTCTTATGGACAAACTCTGGTGTTATGGTAAAAGAAGGCGAGAATGCGAAAGAAGTGATGTATCAAACAGCACACCATGAACTGCTTGCAAGTGCATTAGCTGTAGCAAAAGGAAAAGAAATTAACCCAGAATTCCAAATTGGGGCAATGGTATCTCATGTACCAATTTATCCTTATTCATGCAATCCAGAAGATGTGATGTTAGCTGAGGAAGAAATGAGACAACGCTACTTCTTCCCTGATGTACAGGTTCGTGGTTACTACCCAAGCTACGCTTTAAAAGAATTTGAAAGAGAAGGATATAATATCAAGTTCGAAGAAGGCGATGACGAAATCTTAAGAAATGGTACAGTTGATTATTTAGGCTTTAGTTACTATATGTCTACAACTGTCAAAAGCGATGTCGTAAATGATAACACTGGAGATGTTGTAAATGGCGGATTACCTAATAGTGTAGAAAATCCATACATCAAGGCTAGTGATTGGGGTTGGTCCATTGATCCAACTGGACTCCGCTACACATTAAACCGTTTTTATGATCGCTACCAAGTTCCATTGTTTATCGTAGAAAATGGATTTGGTGCTGTGGATACTTTAGAAGCGGATGGCTCCATCCATGATCCAGAAAGAATCCAATATTTAAAATCACATATCGAAGCATTAGAAAAAGCAGTCATTTATGATGGTGTTGATTTAATTGGCTATACGCCATGGGGAATCATCGATATCGTGTCATTCACAACAGGTGAAATGAAAAAACGTTATGGCATGATTTATGTGGATCGTGATAATGAAGGAAACGGATCAATGAAGCGTTATAAGAAGGATTCGTTCCATTGGTATAAACAAGTAATTGAAACGAATGGGGAAGAATTATAAGATATCCCCTGTTAACTTAGCAGTGAACAATAACCCGAATAATGGACGCTTATAAATAAGTGCCTTATTCGGGTTTTTATGTAGGAAGGATATGAACCGGATTATGAATCAGGTTAAGTATTGATTATGGAACCTATTTCGACCTTATTTTTTATACCGTTTAATAGTTTTATATGACTGATTTAGATAACGGATAAGCCGATAGGGTTTGCTAATAACACGAATTGGAATTTTTCCTAAAAACTCATCTAAACCTTGTTTATACTCTTCGGTAATTCTTGATGGCTTTGTTGAGATTCGATCATAGACTTCCTTTATATGATAAAATCAAAAGACTCCTTGTAATGAGGAATATATAGCATATTCCTCATTACAAGGAGAACCAATAGATAATATTCAATTAACTGACAATTCTATAGTTGTTAATGCATTCGTGTTTCTTTTTTCCATTTCATTTTTAATCATTTGGATAGCATTTTCCATTACTTCTTTGTATTTTTCTTTTCCGTTCCATTCTATGTGAAAGATATTTTTACCTTCATAACCAGGGTCTTTACGAAACCTTGAAAAAACAGTGAATCCAGATAGAATTCGGCATTCTGTAATTTCCCCATGAACATCGGTAACCATAATGCAGATTTGATTTAACTTAAATTTTTGTCGGTTCATTCCCACACCAAGATAACCTTCTGATCTTTTACTCATTTTTCTAAGTACGCTTTGATAATATTTAATGTGTAGAATCCCTGTGAGGAATTGTAAAATCATAAGGGTAACAATAATAATCAATAACTCTTTCACGTTTATTCTCCTTGTTTAATTGCTAGATTGGAAATCTCCGGAATTATTCTTTTTGTCAGGATCTTAGGTGAGTTGGCAAAGTTTCCAATTGTCGAACCTGCAATATGTGGTGTTATCGTTATATTGTCGAGCTGTAAATAAGGATGATCTTGTGGTAATGGTTCTTGATCATATACATCTACCGCTGCACCAGCAATTATTTTTTCTTGTAAGGCTTCAATCAGATCACGCTCATTGATTAAGCCGGATCGAGCACTATTGATTACAACAGCAGACCTCTTCATTTTTTCAAAGTGGGTCTTATTAAGCATATGCTTCGTTTGTTCTGTTAATCGATAATGCATTGAAATGATATCTGCTTCTCTGACTAATGTATCCAAATCAACCTGGCTATCTTCTGTTTCCCCCTTGAAGTAATCATCAAAAAAGATAATTCTCCCTCCAAATGGGCGAAGAAGGTTAGCAACCCTTTGTCCTATCGCGCCGTACCCAATGATTCCAACGGTTGATTCTTTCAATTCTGGGGATAAAATACCATTTGGGTAATATTTTTCCCATTTCCCATTTTTTAAATGATAGTTTCCTCGTGAAATATTCCGAATTTCGGACAAGATTAAACCTACAGTAAATTCAGATACACTTGTATCACTTCTTCCAGGTGTATTAAATACTTTAATTCCTTTTTCCTCCGCATAGCGATAATTAACGTTTTCTATTCCAGCTCGAAGCACTCCTAATATTTTTAAGTTTTTACCTTTATCAATCACTTGTTTCCCTATCGGTGCAAATTGAGTAATGATAATATCATAATCCTCAATACCATCTACAATTTCAGCAGGTAAAGCAATGGCCTCGCTGCCCTCATGCTCCAACTTTATGTTATCCCTCTGTAAAGTTTCCAGGTCTTCATGAAGCCATTCCTTAATAGTAATTTCAATACCTTGATTACGTAATTCAACTAAACCTTCATCCATCATATCTTTCGTAATAAATAAATCAGAGATTGCTAAACATTTCATTGTTCATTTCCCCTCTCTTATTTACACTCTGGCCTGTATCATCACCTGCTTGCTATTCCTGTAACATTACTGATATCCTGAAATTACCTTTTGTGCTTGCCTTTTCAAATGCCTGCTGAATATTTGTTAATGGGACCTTCTCTTCTATTAAATATGAAACATCAATTCGTCTTTCGCTAAGCATTTCCCCTGCATTATTAAAATCCTCTAAAGTAGAGCCAAAGGTTCCTACTAGTTCTAAATTTTTATAATGAATTACATTTGAATCCACATTTAATTCAGGTACTGGATATCCGGCAGCATATAATAATATTCTTCCATGCTGATCCTTCACCATTTCTAAAGCCTGTTGATTAGCTGATGTTGCTCCTGCTGATACAATAACTGCATCTGCTCCACGGCCATTTGTCAACCTTTTCACTTCTTCTACAGGATCCGTGTTGCCAGCGTCAATCATTTCAAATCCCATTTTCCTTCCTATTTCCAGCTTCTTTTCTCCTCTTCCAGAAACAATCACTCTGGCTCCCATTGCTCTAGCAGCTGCTGCATTCAATAAACCCATCGTTCCCCCACCGATTACTGCAACTGTATCATATCCACCTCGTAATCTAAGCTTTCTCATACCATGGAGTACAGATCCGAGGGGTTCTACAAATCCTGCTTCAGATGGCGATAAATCTGAATTCAGCTTCACAAAGCTTTTTGCATTTCTAATAAAATAGTCGGAAAAACCAAAGATTCCATAATATTCATCAGAATAATTTTTTCCAAATAGTTTTTTACTTTGACAGATTGTAATCATATCAGCTTTGCAGTTATCACATATGGCACAATAGTCATATAAGATACTTACCCGGTCTCCTACTTCAAAGGCATCTCCTACTTTATCGCCCTTTGCAATAACAATTCCTGACGCCTCATGCCCGCCAGCCATTGGGTACCCTTGATGTTCCCTTAAACCGAGCCATTGTTGATAATCGGTTGTGCAAATATTACAAGCCTCCTGTTTGACCAAGAGTTCGTCTTCTCTTAACCTCGGTAGTTCCTTTACCCTTACTTCAGCATGTCCTTTTTCTGTTAAAACGGCAAATCTCATTTTATTGGGTAGCATGAATATCGCCCCTTTTTTTAATTACACTTAGCTTTTGTCATCACAAAAAGAATGAAAATCCATAGGCAACTAATACGGATAGAGGTCCTGTAATAACCCTTGAAAATAGGATAGCTGGAACACCGACTGAAATCGTTTCAGGTTTGGCTTCCCCCAAAGTTAAACCCACGGGTGCAAAGTCACATCCTACTTGAGCATTAATGGCGAACAGTGCTGGTAAAGCATATGCCGGTGGAATTGTACCTTTAGCAATTTCCCCACCAATTAATACACCAACAATCGCTCCGATAACTGCTCCAGGCGCAAGCAATGGAGAAAGGAAAGGGAGACCTCCAATTAATGCTAGTATTACCAATCCTGTTATATTACCAGCTAATGGAGTTAGTACATGAGCTAAAATTTCCCCAATTCCCGTAAAGTTAATAATTCCAATTAAAGCAGCAACAAAAGCCATAAACGGTAAAATGTTCCTCATAACTGTATCTATTGTTTCTCTACCTGATTGGTACATAACATTCATAAACTTTCCTGCACCACGGCCAATCACATCAATAAGTTTCATAACAGGATTCATTTTCTTTACTTCAATAGAAGCTTGAGGGACCACATTGATTTTTGATTCGACTGCAGGCTTCCTTTGTATATTTGTTTCTTCAACAGCCGCTGCAACAGTGGCTGCAACAAAGGCTACAGATTCTGATTCAGCTAATGCGATGTCATCGACAGATACATCGGACATAAATATATCTTCAGTCATGAACTTGGCAAGAGGACCTGATGGACTCGCTACCTTAACATTAATCGTTGGAATTCTAAGTCTTGGATAGGTTCCACAACGAGCAGTCCCCCCACAATCAATGACCGCACATAATGTTTCTTCTTTTTCTACTGGATTTTTAAATGAATCAACGGCAATAGCCCCTGTTAAATCCGCAATTCTTTGTGCAACAGGATGAATTCCTCCACCGGTAACACTTATAACATATTTTTTTTGAGAATCTGGTTTTAAAATGAATGGCCCTCCCCAGCCATTTTTCCCCTTTGTAACCTTTACCACATTGTATTCAGACATGTTTTATCCCCCCATATTATGCAACATTTTGTTTGGAAGCTTCATTGCGTTTCATAAGGAATGCTGTAATTTTCTCAGTTATAATTCCTCGCATTAGACTCACGGTAAGACCAGCTACAAGGTACAAAACAGCCAATTCAGATTGATTTCCAACCTTTGCAAAACCATTAGCAATTCCGAGGAAAATAAACAGCTCTGCTGAATTCGCATGTGGAAAAATCCCAGAGATCGGATGACAAAAAGACACAGCAGAATCATAGAATGCAGGTTTCTGTTTTTCAGGAATAAATCTTCCAAAGGTATAAGCCATAGGATTTGTTAAGAAAAACATGCTAAGGAACGGTATGAGTGTATATCTAAATATGGTAAAACGAGAAATCTTTTTCATGAAACCAAAGATTCTCTCCTCGCCGACCAACTTAATAAAAGCGGTTACAATTGTAATCAAAACTATAAGAACAGGAATAATCCCTGTAACAAATCCCATAAATACGCCGGCACCCTCTTTAATCATTGCCATAAATCCCTCTGCTAATTTAACAAAAAGCTCCATTATTTATCCCTCCCAATTAAAGAACTTGTTAAATACTTGAACTTTTTCAGAATCACTATTTAAGCACTATATAATCATTAACCTTAAGTTCTGGATATTCTTCAGGAGTTACTAAAATGGCTCCTGGAAGAAGTTCCTGTGAAGTGTCATCTTTAAAATAAATTGAAAGGTGACCTAGATCTTCAAAATTTTTATTAGCAAGTGACCCTACTTTTTCAATCTTATAGACTTTATTTCCAATTTCTAATGTCCCACCCTCAACAATTGAGTTTTCCGGTTGTTGTTTTACTTCATGAACAACTGAAAATTCCTTTAATTCAGGTGGAGCAGCTGGACCGAAAAGGATTAATAAATTTTCTTCTCTAAACTCTGGAGCAGCTGGACCAATTTCTATAATTTTTGTTTCTAACATAAAAGTTTCTCCCTTCATCTAAAAAATTTTTTATAAATATCGAGTTCCTGCCGACAAAATGAGGATACTGTATGATGATACATTTTCTAGAAGGTAAAATTCTGATTTCCTTACGCTAAGGGTACTTTTGACCAAAAAACCTTATTTTAGGTATATCAATTTACATTAGTTGTCTTAGCGTATAGAATCCGCGAAATGTCGTCAGGATCTCGAATGAAGCACATAAATGGAATAACTGCATAAGAATAGATTTCATTAGGAATCTATATACCTTTTTCAAATAAATATAATCTTTGCACCAGAACTGGAAGTTGAGGACGATCTATTTATCTAGTACTTATATGAGAGTTGAGACTTGTTCAAAACACGCAATGTCATGTTCCAGATTGGTTATCTTTGTTTTTCTGCTTTTACTTAATAGCCATTTGCGAGATGTTGTATCCGCTTACAAAAAAGGTGCACTTACTCAATCATCAATCAATATAATGTTTACATTAATTCGAAATATACAAATAAGATATTTTGTTTTGTGTAATATCCCCCTGATCAGTACTTTTCCCAATGATAGTTAAACAAGCATTAAAGTTATACTAATAATCCTCAAGCACTGAATCTGTATTATGCTGATTTACACCAAATTTGTTCCTTTTTGTTAATTTGTGTTAATTTATATTCAGTATACTATCATGACTTTTATACAGAAGCAATAACATTTTTAATAGTAAGTTAATTTTGTTATTAAATCAAAATTATTTTTATTTTCAGTTATGTTTTATAGGGGAGATCCCTGCAAAGGAACTCACTACTGTTATGAAGGGGGATTTATTTTGATTTTGAAGTATAGGATGTTATTGAAGAACAGTCTCAAAAACTAGGACGTGGGGGAAAATCCACATTGGCGAATGAGATTTTGTAAATTATTCGCAACAGGACCAGTACCTTCCTCAAAGAAACTCAGTCTGGACCTATCTTTTCTAGCAGGGGAGGAGAAAACAAGTCCAGGCTAAGTATATAGATGCCGTAGCTTTTGTGACTTTGATACGGAAGGCTTAGTGGCGTCATTTCCCACTAAGCCAGTTTTTTATTTCATCTGTCACTTCAACATTCATCTTATCGTTGCCTGGTGGTGCTTTAATAAATAAAATAGCTGTTCCCGGTTGTGAACGTTGGGCATATTTAATACCTGGTGGAGTCACATAAAAGTCCCCTTTACGAAAGGTATATTGCTGACCTGTCTCTACATCCTTATATTCTGTCATGCCACTGATCATGTACTGATATTCATATGCTTGAGTATGATAGTGCGGCAATTCACTATAGAATTCATCATATGAGGTGATGCCAATTTCTAGCTTGTTATCCTCTATATGCTCAAGCGCCTGAGGGTGTGATAATTTACCTACTAAGTATTGTCTAGTAGTATCTTCTAATGCCTTTGTAATCTGTTCATTCTTAATAATATGCATTTGTTTATTCATCTAGTTCCTCCATAGATTTCATTAATTGATTTATCTTATAAAGGCTTTACTCTCTCCGCTGAGAGCATCTTGAATTCGTATCTTCTGGGTTACGTGAATATTTAAAGAATCCAACTTGCTTAGCGCAATAAATTCTACCCTTTTTGATTCATCACTAATTACTAGTGAACCACCTATAACCTCGCATAAAAAGCAAATCGAAAATTGTTGTCGAACTTCCCCATCTTCATATGCTATGACATGATTAGGATCACTGTACACTCCAACTAGTTGTTTTATCTCTACATCAAAACCAGTTTCTTCCTTTACCTCCCGCTTAATTGCTTCCTCTACGGTTTCTCCTGGCTCCATTTTTCCACCGGGCAAAGACCACTTTTCATTATCCACTCGTTCTTGAAGTAAAATTTCCTGTCTGTTATTAACAATTACAGCTGAAACAGCAGGAACGATTGTTTGTGGTTTTGGGGCATGTTGATCGTAATAATAATCCTTTCTATTCATTTTTTGCTCCTTTCCATTTCTTTAATATTATTTCACAAAATTTATTGACAACCCTTTCATTTCGTTTTATTATAAGCACATGGCAGTAACATATGATAAACACTGTGTCATATGTTAATAAAACGAATCTTTTGTTACTGTCTAAGAAAAAAGTTAAGATATTTTTCATTATAGATAATGTTGAAAAATTTAACAAACAATAAATTATTTAGCTCGTCTTATTTTTTAACTTTATTATTGGAAAACGATTAAAAGGTTGAACTTTAGGAGTATTTAAAGGGGGATATAACAATGTCGATTTATCAACAGCTTTTAGAAAGAGAACGTGCGAATGAGCCAATTAAAGTGGGTGTTATCGGTGCCGGACAAATGGGATTTGGGATGATCGCTCAAATTTCTAGTATTCCAGGCATGGCAGTAACAGGAATTAGTGATATTAATGTTGAGGCTGCACAAAGAGCTGCAGATTATTATAATTCAAAAGCAGTTAAGAAAGAGCAGATTATTGTAACAAATGATTTCCGTCAAGTGATTCAATCTTCTAACGT
>NZ_SCFM01000053.1 GCF_004138295.1 Ectobacillus funiculus
TCTTGAGGCGTTGCTAGCTAAAAAACATCTTGTTTTATTAAATGTTGAAGTAGACATCACAATTGGTTCTATTATGCATAAGATGTTTGACAATGCTGGGTTGATTTACACAGGTTCAGCGGGTGATGAGCCAGCAGCAACACTAGAGCTATTTGAATTTGCGAAAACAATGGGTATGGAAGTATTAGTTGCGGGTAAAGGAAAGAATAATGCATTAAATGTGACAGCAAATCCTGACACTGCAAAAGCAGAAGCAGCGAGCAAAAACATGGCTGCCCACATGCTTGCCGCTTTCCAAGATGGTACTAAGACAATGGCTGAAATGAACTTATTATCGAATGCAATTGGATTTGTGCCAGATGTAGTTGGAATGCACGGAATCGCTGGAGATCTTGATTCAGTTGTGAAAGATCTAGATTTGAAAGAAAATGGCGGAGTATTAAATAAATTTGGCGTAGTTGAGTATGTAGATGGTCTTGCACCTGGAGTGTTTGTCATTGTAAAAGGCCAAAACGAAGGTGTAGCACATGAATTGAACTACTTGTTGAAAAAAGGCGAAAGAGATCATCACATCCTATATCGCCCATATCATTTAGCAAGTTTGGAAACACCAATTTCCATTGCAAAAGCGGTGTTAGAGCATGACTCATCTATTCATCCTTTAGGCGCACCAATTTCTGATACTGTTGCAGTTGCAAAACGTGACATTAAAGCTGGAGAAACATTAGACGGTATCGGAGGTTATTGTGTACGCGGCGTGCTTGAAACGCATCAAGACATGAAGCAAAACGGTCATATCCCAATCGGTTTAATCAGCGGTAACGTTGTAGCTAAGAAAGACATCCGCCAAGGACAGTTCCTAACAACGGATGATGTAGAGTTAGACACTAATACAACAGTTTGGAAATTACGAGCGCTTCAGGATCGTTTATTCCCTGTACAAGATTTGCGTGAAACAACACTTTAATAGTAGCGTCATTTAAATAGTAATTTGATTTGTAGATGGTGTTGCAGAACTCATAATTTTAAGAATAAGCTTTATACGAGTTTTGCAGCACTGTTTTCGTGCTAAATGAGCAATTGGGAAGGAGGCCGTTACTCTTTATGGAAATTGTCATTATTTTATGTGGCTTATTAATTGTTCAGCATGTACTGACTTTCATACAAGTTCGATACTATCGCAAAAACATGGATAAAATTGTGAAAAAATACACCCGGAAAAAAGGATATTATTTATTCTCTGGGATGGAAAGAAGACAATTCCGCCCAGGGGCAATCGTTATGCTTGTTGTAGATAGTAATTATATCGTTCAAGAATGTTATGCGGTTAATGGTTTTTCTATCCTATCAAAGTTTAAAGAAATAGGAAATTACAAAGGACAACATGTAGGGGCCGTTATAAACGAAGTGCAAGAACAAAATATAAGCAAAAAAGGAAAGCGTAAACAACTACCTGCATTAGGTGCGGCTCTTACAAAGGCTGCTGAAAATGCTTTGTTATCAATATCTAAAAAAAATATCTCTACGGTGTAATGGGAAGGAGTGTTGAGTTCGATGGAATGGATTCAATGGTTTGGAGAACACTTTATCGGAATGTTTGA
>NZ_SCFM01000054.1 GCF_004138295.1 Ectobacillus funiculus
TTGTCCATCGCTCAAAGGCGACTTTCATACTATATCATTTCGCGCTATTCATGTCAACAATCTTTTTTTATTCATTTTAGATTGTCTTGTTCTCAGCGACGAATACTAATATAACAATTAATCCATTCAAATGCAATAGTTTTTTATTGTTTTTTTATTTTCAAGAACTGCATAATTCTATCATATAAAGAAAACTCGCTGATTGGCGAGCCCTGCTCTTGGGCGAAGACAGAGGTGCAGTCGCACTTACACTTTATTCCTAAAATTTTTTGCTACGTCGAATGATCTTCCAGCTAGAAATTTATACTTTCTTAAAAGTGTAAAGAAAACTCACTGATTGACGTGCCCCGCTCTTGGACGAAGACAGAGGCGTAGCCCTACTTATACTGCATTCCTAAACCTTCCGACTACGTCAAATCCACTTCCAGCTAGAAATTCATACTTTCTTACGGTGCAAAAAAGCTTTGGAGAAACCTCCAAAGCTCAACCTTACTTATGTCTCATAAGAGGGAACAATAATACATCACGAATGGATGGAGAATTGGTCAATAGCATAACAAGACGATCAATCCCAATACCAAGTCCACCCGTAGGAGGCATACCGTACTCTAACGCCTCAATATAGTCATCATCCATCATATGAGCTTCATCATTTCCTTGCTCACGCTCTTTCAGTTGTGCCTCAAAACGCTCCTTCTGATCAATAGGATCGTTCAATTCAGTGAAGGCATTTGCATGCTCACGAGCTACGATGAATAATTCAAAACGATCAGTAAAGCGTGGATCTTCATCGTTCTTCTTTGCAAGTGGAGAAATCTCTACTGGATGACCGTAGATAAATGTAGGTTGAATTAAGTGCTCCTCTACCTTTTGCTCGAAGAATTCGTTAATAATGTGGCCTACTTCCATAGTATCTTTAATTTCAACATTATGCTCTTTGGCTAAAGCACGAGCTTCCTCTACACTCATCGGACCCCAGAAATCAGCACCACAGTATTGTTTAATAGCATCTACCATGTGGAGTCGTTTCCATTGCGGCTTTAAGTTTACCTCATATTCACCATATTTCACTGTTGTTGTTCCCAACACTTCTTGTGCAATATGAGCAATCAAATTCTCTGTAAGCTCCATGATGTCTTGATAGTCAGCATATGCTTCGTACAGCTCAATCATTGTAAATTCTGGATTGTGACGAGTCGAGATTCCCTCATTACGGAATACACGCCCAATTTCATATACCTTTTCCAAGCCGCCAACAATTAAACGTTTCAAATGAAGCTCAATTGCAATACGCATATAGAGTTCCATATCTAATGCATTGTGGTGCGTAATAAATGGACGCGCAGATGCCCCACCCGCAATCGCATGCATCATCGGAGTTTCTACTTCAAGATAACCATGATCATCCAAATATCTTCTCATCGCTTGAATAATTTTACTTCTTGCAATAAATGTTTGACGGCTCTCCATACTTGTAATCAAGTCCACATAACGTTGACGGTAACGCTGTTCAACATCCTTGAGGCCATGATACTTGTCCGGAAGCGGACGAAGTGACTTTGTCAACAAAGTAAAGTTTGTTACTTTTACAGAAAGCTCTCCTACCTTTGTTTTGAAGACAGTACCTTCTAGACCGACAAGATCCCCTAGGTCAGCTGTGTCAAATAGCTCGTATTGCTCTTCACCAACAGCATCCTGGCGAACGTACATTTGAATTTGTCCTTCTAAATCTTGAATATGTGCAAATCCAGCCTTCCCTTTACCGCGCTTCGTCATAATGCGACCAGCAAGTGAAACAACCGCATTCTTTTCTTCTAACTCTTCTTTTGACATCCCTTCAAACAACTCAAATAGCTGTTTTGTAGAATGGGTACGTTCAAAACGCTTTCCGAACGGATCAATCCCTTTTTCACGCAGATTATGTAACTTCTCCCGGCGCACTAGCAGCTGGTCATTTAACTCTTCGTGACTCATTTTATCAACTCCAGGCTTTCTTAAATTTTACAATATATACAGTATAGCATTTTCTCCGCAACCAGAAAAACTGCCAGCATTTCACCGGCAGTCTTCGACGTAATTATAGGCAGTATGTCTTGCATTGTCAAACACTTATCCTGCTTGTGCAGCATTCTCCTTGTTCTCAACTTCCTCTACAAAAGCAGTAAGAAGGGATACCATCTGCTCACGTGTATTACATTCATTTACAGAGTTGCGTACTCTTGCATTTCCGCGAACACTCTTAAGATACCAAGCGGCGTGCTTTCTCATCTCTTTTACGGCGATATTTTCATTTTTTAAGTCAATTAAGCGATCTAAATGAAGAATACACACATCAATCTTCTCACGAACACTTGGCTCTGCCATAAGCTCTCCCGTCTCTAAATACTTTACTGTACGGTAGATCATCCATGGGTTTCCTAGTGCAGCGCGGCCAATCATAACTCCGTTTACCCCAATTTCATCGAGCATACGCTTCGCATCCTGAGGCGTTTCCACATCTCCGTTTCCAATAACCGGGATATGAACCGCTTCTTTCACTTGTTTAATAATATTCCAGTCTGCTTTTCCTTCATACATCTGTGAACGAGTACGACCATGAACAGCAACAGCTTGCCCACCTGCGCGTTGTACAGCCAGCGCATTTTCTACTGCAAAGATATGATCTTCGTCCCAGCCGATGCGCATTTTCACTGTTACTGGCTTTTGAACCGCATCCACGACAGCCGCAACCATTTCGTAAACCTTATTTGGGTCTAGCAGCCATTTTGCTCCTGCATCACATTTTGTAATTTTAGGAACTGGACAACCCATATTAATATCAATAATATCAGCTGTTGTATTTTGATCCACAAACTTCGCAGCTTCTACAAGTGTTTCTTTTTCACCGCCGAAAATTTGCAAACTAAGCGGCTTTTCACGCTCATCAATATATAGCATATCCATGGTCTTCTGATTATTAAATAGAATGGCTTTATCACTTACCATTTCTGCACATACTAATCCTGCACCGAATTCCTTCACAGTTAAACGGAATGCGGAATTACATACACCTGCCATCGGCGCTAACACAACCGGATTCTTCATTTCAATGTTTCCGATCTTTAACATTTTATTTCCTCCCTTCTTATCTCTTGCTTCATAGATTATCTATAGAAACGTTCAAAACTTCTGTCCTCTGTTCATAAATCTTATAGAAACACACCTAACACTGTGCACATCCTTCAGCTTTCGAAAAGCCCAAGTACATCTTCCTCGTTTTTCTTCTTCCATACAACTACGCCCTCTTGCCTTCTCATCTCTTCTAATTGTGAAGGCGAAATCTTATAACTCAATTCAGCGTAAACCTCTAATAAAGGAATTAAAACGAAGGCACGTTCAAACATACGAGGATGAGGAACAATAAGATTCTCTGTTTCAATATTTTCGTGATTATACAGCAAAATGTCAAGGTCTATCGTTCTTGGTCCCCAATGAATTTCCCTTGTTCTTCCTAGATGATGCTCTATGTTTTGCATAGTTTGCAACAATTCGTCGGATTTCAGATTGGTAGAAATTTTTATAACGAGATTTAAGAATTTATCCTGCTCTGTATACCCGACAGGATCTGTTTGATAAATCGAGGAAACATCCTCGACCTCAATATCATGATGCTCCTGCAATAAAAGAACCGCCTCGCGCAAATGCCGGCAGCGGTCGCCTATGTTGGAGCCCAATCCTAAATATACTGTATTCTTCATAATCTTTCCCTCATAATTTCAACTGCTACGGAACGGTAATGCCCTGGAATTGGCGGATCCGGTTTAATAATCTTGACAGTGCATCGCTTTATAAGCGGATACTGTTTCAAAATATCTGCCGCAATATTCTCGGCAACAGCTTCTATCAACTGATAGGGCTTCCCTTCAACTACGTTCTTACATGTATTATAAAGCTCTCCATAGTTAACAGAATGATTCAAATCATCTGTTATCCCAGCTTCCTTTAAACTGAGCTCTACTGTTAAGTCCACTTTAAAGCGTTGTCCTAGCTTATTTTCTTCAGGAAAAACACCGTGATATCCATAAAACTCCATTTCATTGACAAAGATTTTATCCAATACGCTGCCCCCCCTTGCCAAGCATCGCATCCATCATTTTTGCCATTCTTGCCATTTCTAACACATCATGCACACGTACAATGTCACATCCCTTTTGAATACCGAGACAAACTGTTGCACCCGTACCTTCCATCCGTTCATCTACAGGTAAATCAAGAACATGGCCAATAAAGGTTTTTCTCGAGGTTGCAAGAAGAAGAGGGTAACCAAGGATAGTGAATTTTTCAAGATTTTGCATTACTTCCAAGTTATGCTCTGCTGTTTTTGCAAAACCAATACCTGGATCTAAAATAATGTTTTCATCTCGAACACCAGCTGCTTTTGCAATTTTGACGCTCTCATATAGGTCAGCTATCATGTCAGCAATTAAACTGTGATAATTCATATTATCGCGATTGTGCATTAAAATAATAGGTACCTCATAGTACGCTGCTATCTCTGCAATACGGGGTTCCGCCTTTGCTCCCCAAATATCATTAATTATGTGAGCTCCTGCTTCAACCGCCTGTTTTGCTACCTCAGCCTTATATGTGTCAATAGAAATAGGTACCCTTACCTCTTGTGCAACAGCCTTAATCATCGGCACTACACGACTCACTTCTTCCTCAACAGATATCTTCGTAAAGCCAGGTCGTGTAGACTCACCGCCAATATCAATGATGTCCGCTCCTTGCATAACCATTTCCTTTGCACGAGCAGCCGCTGCTTCAGCCACATTATAACGCCCGCCATCAGAAAAGGAATCCGGGGTAACATTTAAAATGCCCATAATGATTGTTTTTTCTGCTATATTTAACTCGTGTGAGCCGCAATGAATATTTGGTACTAACCCCAAACCTCAACCTCTCCTTTCACTCAATTCAAATTTACTCCAAAGCTTATGCCTATATTGTTGATAAGCTGCGATGAGCTGTCGTGTCAACTCTCCATTCTTACCCGGGAAAGCACGGGAACGAAGAGAACGAATCGGTACAATTTCTTGAATGGAGTTTGTAACGAAAATCTCATCACTCGTTAATAGCTCCTGCTCCGTAAACAGGCCTTCTTTATAGGAGATTCCCCGTTCCTTTGCGAGAGCAAGAATGAATTGCCGCGTAATCCCATTTAAAATCCCAGTTTCTAAAGACGGTGTATACAGTATTCCATTTTTGACAAAGAACACATTGGACACAATTCCTTCGGCCACGTATCCAGATTCAGTTAGGAAAATACCCTCTTTTCCGAGGTCTTGTCCAATTTCTCGTTTTCCCAGGATATTATTTAAATAATGGTGTGACTTAAGACGGACTGAACCCTCTGGTGTATTGCGTCTCTGCTCTAGGATAACCCCTTCTTTTTCTATAGCATCCCCGGCAGGAGGCAATGGCTTTATAAACACAATAATAGACGGCTGCTCATAAGCCTCCGTTTGCAAACCAATCTCTCCTGCCCCCGCAGAAACATTAAAGCGGATATATGCATTTCGAAAATCATTTCTCACAAGAAGTTCCTTGATAATTTCCCAAGCCTCGTCCATCGTCATATGCCATTCAACATGTAAACAGGAAAGAGCGGTTGTAAGCCGCTCATAATGATCTTGAAATAAAAACGCATGACCCTCATAAATACGAAATGTTTCGAACACCCCAAGTCCGTATAAATACCCATGGTCATATGGGGAAATTACAGCTTCACTACTTTCAACAAACTGCCCATTTACATAAATCAGCATACCGTCTTGCTCCGGCTATAATATGCAATAAAATTTTGCAAAAGCTCCTTGCCATGTGACGTCATAATGGATTCCGGATGAAACTGCACCCCTTCAACCGGGAGCTCTTTATGACGAATTCCCATAATTTCACCCTCTTCTGTCCACGAAGAAACCTCTAAACAATCCGGTAATGTTTCCTTCTTCACAATAAGAGAATGGTAACGAGTCGCATGAAACGGGTTGGGAATACCTTGAAAAAGAGTTTTGCCGTCATGGTACATAAGTGATGTTTTACCATGCATAAGCCGGTCCGCTCTTACTACATCACCGCCAAACACTTGGGCAATGGATTGATGTCCTAAACACACACCAAGAATAGGGATTTTTCCCGCAAAATGCTCAATTACCCGCAAACTAATCCCCGCTTCATTTGGACTGCACGGCCCTGGCGAAACCATTAAAAAGGAAGGTGCTAATTCCTCTATTTCACCAATGGTCACCTCATCATTTCGTTTCACAACAAGTTCTTGTCCAAGTTCTCCGAGAAATTGGACAAGATTAAATGTAAAGGAATCATAATTATCAATCATTAGAATCATCTATGCTCACCTTACCGTTTCTTCACTTCGTTCTTTCGCACGCCATAAAGCAATCGCCTTCTTTAGCGATTCTTTGTACTCATTCTTTGGATTCGAGTCAATTACAATGCCTGCCCCAGCCTGCACATATGCCTGGCCATCCTTAGCAAGGAGAGTACGAATAACAATATTAAGTTCCATGTCTCCTGAATAACCAATCCAGCCAATAGATCCCGTATAAATCCCTCTTCGTACAGGCTCAAGTTCTTCAATGATTTCCATCGTCCGAATTTTAGGAGCTCCCGTAATGGTCCCCCCCGGAAAGACAGCTTTTACAATATGGAACGCATCCTTATCCTTTTGTAATGTACCTTTTACATTCGATACGATATGCATCACATGTGAATATTTCTCAATCACCATAAATTCATCAACATTTACAGTTCCATACTCACATACACGTCCAAGATCATTTCGCTCTAAATCCACAAGCATAACATGCTCTGCACGTTCTTTTTCGTTTTCAATTAATTCTCTTGCCAAGGCCTCATCCTCAGCCTCATCCTTACCGCGTGAACGGGTTCCTGCAATAGGTCTTGTACTAACCTCCATCCCTGCCTTTTTAATGAGCAGCTCTGGTGAACCGCTGACAATTTGGAAATCAGACAATTCTAAATACCCCATATAGGGAGATGGATTAATTTCTCGGAGGCTTGTGTAAATTTCCATTGGATGAGAGCTAAGAGGCTGGGATTGACGAACAGATAAGTTCACTTGAAATACATCACCAGCTGCAATATATTCTTGCACACGCTTAGCAGCATCTATAAATCCCTCTTCGGTAAAAGAAACGGTTGCCTCCTCATCCGAAACATTCTCTATTTCATTAAACACAGTCGGAATTTCCTGTGTCCACATAGCCTTTAACTCTTCTAAGTACTTCCTCGCAGCGTCTTGTTCTGTATCATAATGAGTAATCAGCCATAACAGCTGCTCCTGCTTATCATACACAAAAACATCATCAAAAACTAAAAAGAACACATCCGGAATATTTAAATCATCCTCTGCTATCGACGGAAGCTTTTCAATATAACGGATACAATCATAGCTAAAATATCCTATCGCTCCTCCATGAAACGGTGGATAACTAGCATTCGGCGCCGTGCTTCTTTGCTCCATATAACTCTTCATTAAATCAAGCGGATTTCCGCTTAGAACAGTTTCATTCTCCCCTTCTCTAATGCGTAACTCCTCGCCTTTTCCACGCAAAACCGCAACTGCATCTAAACCAGCGATGCTGTATCGACCACCACGTCCACTCTCAAGGATGACATGGTATTCTTTGTTTTGTGATAAGAACTTATATTGATGAAAAAAGGAGCGGCTATAAGGGATAGAGACCGCTAAGGCTGTTCTTTGCATACCTACACCTCATTCGTTTTATTGCTACTATTTATTCTACACGAAGTTGTCTAACTGTTTCACTTTTTTCACTGCCGAAGTACAGAAAAAAGTGAAGCATCTGAAAGAGGTAATGATGTAAGCCTTCTCATTAAACTAATGTTTCCTCTTTAATAGCCCCCCTTATACAGTAAACTCAATTTTATATAAGAAATTTATACTTTACCTAAAGCAAAAGAAAAACAGGGCATCCCAAACGACGGAACACCCTGTTAGAAATGCTTCAGCTAGGCGCGCAATGATTGCGAAACCCATTTGAAGTAAGTATAAAATTAAGATTCAAATTGATAAAGTGGTGTACTTAGATAACGTTCCCCGTTGCTTGGGATAATCGCAAGTACTTTCTTTCCTTTACCAAGCTTCTTTGCTGTTTGCAACGCAGCGTAAACAGCTGCACCAGAAGAAATCCCAACAAGAATTCCCTCTTCACGACCCATTCTTCTTGCATACTCGAATGCTTGGTCATTTGTTACTTGAATCACTTCATCATACACTTCTGTGTTTAATGTATCAGGAATAAACCCTGCGCCAATTCCTTGAATTTTGTGTGGACCTGGCTTACCTCCAGACAATACTGGAGAGTCAGTTGGCTCTACCGCACAAATCTTAATGTTCGGATATTTTTCTTTTAATACGCTGCCAGCACCAGAGATTGTTCCGCCTGTACCGATACCAGAAATAAAAGCATCTAATTGATCGCCCATTTGCTCAACGATTTCTGGCCCTGTTGTTAAACGGTGTACTTCAGGATTTGCAATGTTTTTAAATTGCTGCGGCATGAAGTAGCCATTTTCCTTTGACAATTCTTCAGCTTTACGGATAGCTCCGCCCATACCTTCTGGTCCTGGAGTTAATACAAGATCAGCTCCGTAAGCACGCAATAGGTTACGACGTTCCATACTCATTGTTTCTGGCATAACAAGAATTGCCTTATAGCCTTTTGCTGCAGCTACCATCGCTAAACCAATCCCAGTATTTCCACTTGTTGGCTCAACAATTGTATCACCAGGCTTTAACGTGCCATCTTGTTCTGCTGCTTCAATCATTGCGAGACCAATACGGTCTTTTACACTGCTGCCAGGATTCATGAATTCTAACTTTACATATACTTCAGCGCTATCCTCTTCAACAAGACGGTTTAACTTTACAATCGGTGTTTGTCCGATTAATTCTGAAACAGAATTTGCTACTTTCATCTCCGCCACCCCTAATACCGAGTATTTTTATTGGTTTTATTCTATTTTTACAAATAAATCTTTATTTGTCAATTGATGTTTCTTATTATTCAGCTTCTTTTTTTCTATAGACTTTCAATAAGTGAAGTTAAATCTTCTTGAGTAAATAGATACTTCTCATTACAGAAATGACAATGTACCTCTGTTTGCTCTTCTTCTTCACGAACTTGCTCGAGTTCAGCTCTTCCTAAACTTAGAAGCACACTCTC
The DNA here is from genome assembly GCF_004138295.1 of Ectobacillus funiculus. GTDB lineage: Bacteria > Bacillota > Bacilli > Bacillales > Bacillaceae_G > Ectobacillus > Ectobacillus funiculus. Next base: position 9,273 of record NZ_SCFM01000054.1, read on the forward strand.
AATACGCTCGCGCGAACATGTGCAGCGGAAAGCTATATCCATCTTCTCCAAAACCTTTACATTTTCCTTCCCTAATACCTCAGATAAAATTTCTTCTGGCATCAGCCCTTGCTCCACAAGCTTAGAGATAGGAGGAATGGTTTGAAGACGCTGTTCAATGAAGGAAATGGTCTTCTCCTCTGCTCCTGGCATGATTTGCAGAATAAACCCGCCAGCTGCTTTAATGGTATCATCACCATTTACAAGAATCCCTACACCTACAGATGCAGGTGTTTGCTCTGAAACCGCAAAATAATAGGTGAAGTCTTCTCCAAGCTCTCCTGATACAATGGGAACTTGTCCAATAAAGGGCTCACGCATTCCAATATCCTTAATGACAGTGAGAAAGCCTTCTGTACCAACTGCTTGATATACACGCAGCTTCCCATGCTCATTAGATTCAAAATCAACATGCGGGTTAGCTACATAGCCTCGCACTTCGCCTTTTGGATTTGCATCAATTAAAATATGGCCTAATGGGCCGTTTCCTTCAATTTTAATCGTTAATTTCTGGTCGCCCTTGAGCATAGCTCCCATCATCGCGCCTGCTGTTAAAGCGCGCCCTAAAGCTGCTGATGCTGTTCTCCATGTATCATGGCGCCGCTGCGCTTCACTGACAGTTTCTGTTGTCAGAGCACTATATGCTCGCACCTCGCCACCAAATGCCAGTGCCTTGACTAAATAATCTTTCATAGATGTTCACCCTTCTCAAGCTGCAAATTTGCATTACGCTCATATAGAATATGCAGACCTTTTAACGTTAGGAATGGATCAACAATATCAATGATATTTGATTCCTCCGCAATTAGTTTAGCCAATCCTCCAGTTGCAATTACAAGAGGTTCTTTTTGTGCTTCTGCCTTCATACGCCCTACAATTCCTTCTACCTGTCCAACATACCCGTACAAAATACCAGACTGCATGGCACTTACTGTATTTTTACCGATTACATCCTGTGGTCTTGTAATTTCAATACGCGGTAGCTTTGCTGCTCTTGTATATAAAGCCTCCGCTGATATCATAATTCCAGGAGTAATAGCCCCTCCCATATAATGCTTATTTTCATTAATATAACAATATGTAGTTGCTGTTCCAAAGTCGACTATAATAAGCGGATTTCCGTAGAGTTGAATACCAGCTACCGCATTCACAATACGATCAGCTCCAACCTCTTTTGGATTGTCATATTTAATATTTAGGCCTGTTTTAATTCCTGGTCCTACAACGAGCGGTTTTAGCTTAAAATATTTTTCGCACATTCTTTCAAGTGCAAACATAATAGGCGGCACGACCGAAGAAATGATAATTCCTGTAATATCGTGAAATGTAATGCCTTCGTAAGCAAGAAGCTCCTTTACAAGAATTCCGTATTCATCCTCTGTTTTATGGCGATTTGTTTCAATTCGCCAATGCTGACGTAATTGTCCGCCTTCAAACACTCCTAATACAGCATTTGTATTCCCTACATCTAATACAAAAATCATGATCTCACCACTTATCCTAAATTTTTATATATATAGCAATTATAACTAGTCTTTCTCTATATTGTACCTAATTTATTTCGCTTTCACTGCATAAAAAGGTAATTGTTACGTTATGGATTGAGAAAATAGACTTTCATCAGCTAGCAGGGCACGTATTTAATAAAGAAACTCGCCGATTGGCAAGCCCTGCCCTTGGGCGAAGACAAAGGCGTAGTTGCACCTACACTACATCCCTAAAACTCCGGCCACCTCGAATGACTTCTAGCTGGAGGCTATCCTCTCCTACATTCGAAACAAAAAGGAGTGACATGACGTCACTCCTTCTCTTTAGGCTCTTCAGCACCTGGCTCTTCTTTTTTTGCGGAGATATTGACCTTCACATCATCAGCATATGAGCTTTTCTTACGCTCCGGCAACACACCGTTATCGTACAAGCCCCTAATCTGCTCCGCATCAAGAGTTTCCACTTCAAGCAATGTTTTCGCAATGATTTCAAGCTTGTCGCGCTTATCTGTTAAAATTTCCTTTGCACGCGCATAGCTTTCTTTCATAATACGCTGAATTTCCATATCAATTTCGTGCGCAATTGCATCACTATAGTTTTGTTCGGAATGGAAATCCCTGCCAAGGAATACTTGCCCCTGCGGACTACCAAATTGCATTGGTCCAAGCTTATCACTCATACCAAACTCTGTTACCATTCGTCTTGCAATACCTGTCGCACGCTGGAAGTCGTTATGAGCTCCTGTACTAACCTCACCGAATACGATATCCTCTGCGACACGACCGCCAAGTAAACCAACAATCTTATCAAGCAATTCTGGTTTTGTCATAAAGTAACGATCTTCCTTTGGAAGCATAACAGCATAGCCACCTGCTTGACCACGTGGGACAATTGTTACCTTGTGTACCATATCAGCTTCATCTAGCACCATTCCAATTACTGTATGGCCTGCTTCATGATACGCAACAATATTTCGCTCTTTTTCAGAGATTACTCGGCTTTTCTTAGCTGGACCAGCAATTACACGATCTGTCGCTTCATCAATATCTGTCATATCAATTCGTTTCTTATTTTGACGAGCTGCCACAAGAGCTGCCTCATTTAATAAGTTCTCAAGATCGGCACCGGAAAATCCTGGTGTACGCGCTGCAATTGCTCTTAAATCTACTGTATCATCAAGAGGCTTATTACGCGCATGTACTTTAAGGACTGCTTCACGACCATTTACGTCTGGACGATCTACCGTAATTTGACGGTCAAAACGCCCCGGACGCAGTAAGGCTGGATCCAAAATATCTGGTCTATTCGTTGCAGCGACAATAATAATGCCTTCATTAGCACCGAACCCGTCCATCTCTACAAGCAACTGGTTTAAGGTTTGCTCGCGCTCATCATGACCGCCGCCTAGACCTGCACCACGCTGACGGCCTACAGCATCAATTTCATCAATAAAAATAATACAAGGGGCATTTTTCTTCGCGTTTTCGAATAAATCACGAACACGGGAAGCACCGACGCCGACAAACATCTCTACAAAGTCAGAACCACTAATAGAGAAGAATGGTACACCAGCTTCACCCGCCACAGCTCTCGCAAGAAGTGTTTTACCTGTTCCCGGAGGGCCTACTAATAACACACCTTTCGGGATACGAGCGCCGAGCTCTGCAAACTTGCGTGGATCCTTCAAAAATTCTACAACCTCTACAAGTTCTTGTTTCTCTTCATCGGCACCTGCTACATCTCTAAAGCGTACCTTTTTCTTATCATCGTTATATAGCTTCGCCTTACTTTTCCCAAAATTCATCACACGGCTTCCTCCGCCCTGCGCCTGATTTAAAAGGAAAAAGAAAAGGATGAAGATAATAACAAACGGAATGATAGAAGTAAAGAACGTCACCCATGCACTTGTTTCTTCTGCAGGTTGATAATCAATCTTTGTATTCTTTACCTTTTCGTTAATTTTTCTTTGTAATTCCTCAGTATTCGGGGCATATGTAACGAAGTAATCTTCTTGACTAGAATCACTAAATTGTCCCTTTACCTCAAATACACCGCCGTTTTTAGGCTGGAGTTCAACGCTGCGTACTTCTCCGCCCTCCAATCTAGAAACGAATGTGTCATAGCTAATCGATTTTGTTTGCTGAGTAGAACCGTTAAAGTAGCTCACAACACCGATTACAACAAGGAATATAAGTAAATAAAAGATGGTATTACGGAAGATGCGATTCATCCCTGACCTCCTCTCACAGCATACACACTTATAGTAAATAGTAACATAGAAAAACCTTCCTATCCAAATGTAAAGCCTTCATAATATTAATTTGAATAAACGCTTGGTTTTAATACCCCAATATAGGGAAGGTTGCGATATTGTTCTCTGTAATCTAAGCCGTAGCCGACAACAAATGCGTTTGGCACTTGAAAACCTACATAATTTGCTTCAATATCCACTTTTCGTCCTGACGGCTTATCCAATAATGTGACAATTTTCACGGACTTAGCTTTACGGTACTTAAATAGATCCACGAGGTAGCTTAATGTAAGTCCACTGTCAATAATATCTTCTACAATTAAGATATCCCGTCCTTCTACAGAAGTATCAAGATCCTTTAAAATTTTCACTTCACCGCTAGACGTTGTAGAATTTCCATAGCTGGAAACTGCCATAAAGTCCATTTCAAGATATGTCTCTACACGTTTTAAAAGATCTGCCATAAAAGGCATAGCACCTTTCAGTACTCCAACAGCTAAAGGAAGAGTGCCCTTATAATCCTCTGTAATAGTAGCACCAAGTTCTTTAAGCTTTTGTTGTATTTCTTCCTCTGAAATGAGTACTTGCTCAATATCTTGATTCATCATCTGCTTATCCTCCTAGAAGACTCCTTGCTTTTGTAACGAATAATTATGTAACCTTTTTCTTCATCAGCCTTTTCTGAAATTACTGATGCTTGCTTCAGTAAAGGCAGCCAAAGAATTGTTCCTTTTGCATCACAAACGATAGGCCATTCCTCTCTCTTGTGTATTGGTATCTTTTCTTCAATAAAGATAGCTTTTATCTTTTTGGAACCATTCATACCTTTAACATGCATGCGGTCTCCATTCATTCTGGAACGAACAACAAGAGGAGTAGAAACAACGCCTTTCGGTGCAACAAATACAGCACCATCGTTTGGATAAAGAACTTCCTTACTAAATTCTGCTATCAATTCATCACCGTTTGGCAAAATGATTGTCCCAGGGACGGACATCATATAAGAGAAAGGAACGGCTTTCTCTTCTAAAAATCCAAAGCTACATTCTTCATATGTACGAGTTACTTTCAGTCCTTCTGGAAAATCTAGAGATCCTGAAGGATGGGAACGCTTTAGAAAAGACAGTACTTGCTCAATATGTATAGAAGATAGTGATGAAGGAAGCTTAGAATTATAAAGATAGTTTAATATTAGTTGAATCCCTCTCCTTTGTAAAGGCATAGGCAATGATTCAAAGTCAGGAATTGACAGTACAACCTGTATTTTGGTTTCTTTTCTAATTACTTTATTCATTCTTTGGATGGCTAATTCCTGCAAATAGTCTTCATCCTCTTGAATAAACTTGCTAAAATTTTGAAACTTTTCATGCACACCAGGGTTTTCTTCTTTTAGACGAGGAAGAACATATTTACGAAACCGATTTCTTGTGTATGTATCTTTATCATTGCTTGGATCCACACGAGGAACAATTCCCTTATTATAGCAATATTGTTCAATCTCTTGTTTTGTTACAGCTAAAAAGGGCCGTATGATCATACCATGACTGAATGCTCTCTTTACTGACATACCCGCATAACCTTTCATACTGCTGCCCCTTACAAGTCGCATGAGGATCGTCTCAACTTGGTCATCGCCATGATGGCCAAGTGCAAGGGCATTTGCCTTATATTTGTTCATTACCTCTTCTAAGAAACGATAGCGGCACTCTCTTGCAGCAGTTTGAGCTCCAAGGTGATGCTCCTTCTGATAAGCAGCCACAGGAATTCGAGCGGATTCAAATGGGACCTGAAGCTGTTCGCATATACTGCGTACATAAAGAAGATCCTGCCATGACTCTTCTCCTCGAAACATATGATCCACATGTGCTACAACGATAAAGAGATCCTCCCTCTCTTTTCGTTCCATTAAATAATACAATAACGCAAGCGAGTCAACTCCTCCTGAAACAGCAACAACTACCTTCTCACCGGCATTAAGCATTTCATGTTTTGCTACAAAGGCATCTACTTTCCGAACAAATTCATCCTTCAATATTATAATCACCCTTCATCGATTAAAACCTATTAAGCCTATAAGCATAATCGTACCACTTTTTATGATTTGTCTGCAAAAGAAACACCCGCAACAAATTTTACAAATATCGATAAAGAAAACTCGCCGATTGGCGAGCCCTGCTCTTGGGCGAAGACAGAGGCGTAGTTGCACTTATACTGTGTTCCTAAAATTTCCGACTACGTCGAATTCACTTCCAGCTGGAAATTTATACTTTCCTACAGTGTAAAGAAAACTCGCCGACTGAGGAGCCCACTCTTGGGTGAAGACAGAGGCGTAGCGACACTTATACCGTGCTCCTAAAATTTCCGGATACGTCGAATCTGCTTTAGCTGGAAATGTATACTCCCTCTTATATTGTAAACACAAAGAAGACCCGAGGTTTGCACCTTGGATCTTCGCCAATGCTTTCCATGTCTAGCCATGAAAGAACCCAGCAACATTTCGTACCCCATCCTATTACTATCTTTGACGGAGAAAACAATTTTTATACATCCTATGCTTGTTTACTAAACACCGGAATGGTTGCCCATTTCGGCATTGTTTTATCTACCTTGGCTACTACTACTGTCATATCATCTTCAATAAAGCCATTGCGAGAGCGAATGACTTCCTCCATTAAAATGTCCGCAATTTCCTGTGGATCCTCCGTCTGCAGTTCTTTAACTTTTCGTTTCATCCACATCTCATGATTTTCCACATGCTTCGGCCCCTCAAAGATGCCATCACTCATCATAATGAGAATATCCCCCATTTTAAGTTGCTCACTTACTACATCAACTTCAAAATCTTGGATCATCCCCATTGGCAAATTACTTGCTTCTATTTTAATCACACGATCACCACGTTTTACAAAGCTTGGTGTAGAGCCGATTTTTAAAAATTTGGCACTGGCGTCCCGCAAATCAATCATGGCCAAATCTAATGTGGTAAAAATCTCTTCGGTCGTTCTTAGTGATAAAATAGAGTTAATCGATTTGATGGCAATGGTCTCATCAATACCAGATTGGAGAATTTTTTGCAGAAGCTTTAACGTTTCTTTGCTTTCGCGATGCGCCCGCTCCCCATTTCCCATTCCATCGCTAATAGCTATTGCATATTTTCCAATGCTCAGCTCCATCGTAGAGTAAGAATCACCGGATACAAGTCCGCCCCCTTTCGCAGCGGTAGCAAGTCCCGTATCAATAGAAAAAGTTTTTGCTGAACCAAAACATACATTACTATAACCATTTGGATACTGTGAGGGCTCTTCAAGCTTTACAACAATTGTTTCCTTGAGAATATCCGATAACATCGGCGCAAGCAGTTTTTCACATTCACCACGCTGATTTGATGCAGTTGGAATTGTCATTTCTATATCAACATTGCCTTGGTCAAGACAATAAATATCTACATGTCCAATCTCTATCCCAAATTCTCGAAATGCTTCGAGAATTTGTTCTTCCTGTATTTGATGATTCTCCTTCTCTCTCTGGATTTCTTTAGCGAAATCCTCCATTACCTTCGATACACCAAGAAGCTGCTCTGCAACAAGACGGCGACCCTCCATCATTTGTTTCTTCAGCTTCTGTTCATTATAAAAATGAAACAACTCTTGATTGATTAACTCTGTTACGCGTGTTCCTCTAACACAATATTTATCCCATTCTCTCATTAACTTCGTATTTCTTTGCAGAGTCCCTTCCTGTGTTTCCTGCATAATCTCCCGTAAATAATCATAGGTCTTATCAAAATTCACTGCCCAGCACTGCTCTCGCTTAAAGCATGTTTGGCATGTTTTTGCCGTAATACCGCTTAAAAATATATCAGCTTCCTTCTCTTGATCCTCTTCCTCTACATACCCATAAACAGCAAAGCTACCAGATAGCGCTTGAAATACATTAGCAAATTGCGTAATTTTATTTGATGTAACATCACGCATACGGCGTAAATATTGCTGTTGATCTGTTGAATGCTCATTTGTTCCAGGGACAAACTTTGCAAGTTTCTCCATTATAAATTTTGGAGTGAGAAGAAACATGATAATGGCAACCACTGACTCTAACAGCGTCACTGCTATATCCGCCTGCTTGTCTACATAAAGAGCAATCAAGCTTGTCCCAATTAAAAGTCCTAATCCGACCCCAATACGCTTCCCTTCCTTCAATAGGCCTCCCAAAAGCCCGGAAAAGGCAAGCAAACTAAGCTGATATAAACTGGCGACATTTGCAAGACTTAAAATCAAACCTGTCACTACTCCTACCGTCGAACCAATTGTAGCTCCAGCCACATATGCCGCCAACAGGACAAGATATCTAGTGAATATATGCTGAATCGATAAGTGATATAAAAACCAGTCTGTTGTTCCTGTCAAAACGGAAGCTAGTAAAATGATTAAACAAACAATTTCTTCCGTTTCTAGAGATTGCTGTTTCCCTTTCCGTTCCGTAAGTAGGGGAACGCTTTGTAAAAAAATCATCGTTAATACAAAACTCAAGCCCGCTTCAATTGTGCTCATAAATACGTCATATAGGATTAAGGACCCCTGCTGAAAATATACAACAGACAGATGAGCTGTTAATGCAGAGAGAAATACTTGAAATGGCACAAGCCCCACAGTTTTTGTTGTAAATCTGCCAAAAACAATATTGTATATGAAGAACATAAAGATAGAGGCAAAGGTGAAGGTTGTGTTTTCAATCGATACAGTAAAGGCTCCCCCCATAACAGCGAGAAAAGCTAATGCTATTTTATCTCGCTTCATAATATACACAGCTGCAAAAAATGGAAGAGCAAATGGTAAAATATTTGTTAGGATATATGCACGCCCCAAAAGAAAGCCTACCAACGCAATAACAAATCCCCAGCGGAAGAAAACATGTTCCACCCATGTTTTCAGCTTGCTTGTCCAACGTGAGAGGGCTAGCGGTCCACGATTCATAGCCACTAAGTCAGAGTTCGGATTGACAGTATTTTTTCCTGTCCTTGACATACTCTTAACACCACCCGCATAATTTATTAATTGTAATTATAAATGGTATAAAGGGTAAATTTTGTCAAAATAACAGAAACTAATTTCAGAATTGTTCGACTTTTTAATAGAAATCCTTCCATTTCTATACATAAACAGTTAGACTATCATAAATTATTTGTAATATCTTTAGAGGAATCGTCTTTTTTGACTAATAGCATCGAATACAAGGTATATTTATTTTGAAGAATCCAAGAATCTGTAAGATGGGGCAAACAAGAAACAATGTTTAGAAAGCAAGCTTGTTCACAAAGAAGAACGAAGAGGGGAATTAATATAAAGAAAACCTGCCGACTGGCGAGCCGTGCCCTTTAGCGAAGGCGTAGCTGCACTTATACTGTATTCCTAAAATTTCTCGCTACGTCGAATGGTCTTCCAGCTAGAAATTTATACTTTCTTAAAGTGCAAAAGAGCTAAACCACAATGGTTTAGCTCTTTTTAGATGACCCGTACGGGATTCGAACCCGTGTTACCGCCGTGAAAGGGCGGTGTCTTAACCGCTTGACCAACGGGCCTTTATGGTAGCGGCGGAGGGGATCGAACCCCCGACCTTACGGGTATGAACCGTACGCTCTAGCCAGCTGAGCTACACCGCCATATTTTGGTCATCCAACGGACAAGACTTATAATATCAATAATCTTAAAAAGTGTCAACATAAAATCCAAAGTTTTTTAGAGTATATAAAGAAAACTCGTCGAATTGTCTTCTAGCTAGAAATTTATACTTTCTTAAAGTGAAATAAAAAGGCACCCGAACTGCGTTCTCGAGTGCCTATATTTTGAAAGGATAAACAGCAAGTTACCCGCGTCTCGCGCCGCGACCGCCTCGTTTTGACTCTGTATTACGCTTTAAGGAAGATAAACGATCTTCGCTATCCTTTAAAAAGCGTGCCATTTTCTGTTCAAAGTTTTCTTTCACTACACCACGGGGTTCGCCGCCACGATCACGGTTATACGGACGAGGGCGCTGTGGACGTCCAGAACGCTGTTGTTGCTGTTGTTCACCCTCTGGTACCGGTGGACGATCCTTAGCCTTTTTAATAGATAATCCTATCTTTCCGTCCTTTTCAACATTAATCACTTTTACTTCTACTTGATCGCCGATTTTTAAGTGATCATTAATATCTTTAACATAATTATCCGCTACTTCGCTAATATGAACGAGACCAGTTAGCCCTTCTGGCAGCTCCACAAAAGCCCCAAAATTAGTGATACCTGTTACTTTCCCTTGTAACTTGCTGCCTACCTCAATTGACATAAAAAAAATGCTCCTCCTTAATTTTTCAAAAGTCAAGTTTCCTTTATTATATATGATTGTAAAATATAGTGTCAATGAACGACATATGCCTTACAAGCATTTGGAAAAAACCGGTTCTTCATTTAGCAACCGGAAAAATAGTTTCTCCCTCTTTGGAAAAAAAATAGTCTCTTCTAGCAATCTTAGCAATATACTCATCGTCGTTCAGCTGTTTAATCTCATCCTTTAAGCCTTTTTCCTCCGCCGACATTGCTTCCATTTCCTTTGAAAGCTTCTCTACTTCCTTTTGCTTCTCTTTAATACTTACATTTTGCTGATAGAAGGTGATATTTGACCCTACCACAACGGTACAGGAAAATAGAAAAAACACAAGAAGTCGGCGCAAAAGGTGTTTTTTCTTCGAATTGTCTGATTGTATAGTATGCTGAAGATTCTCTGTTGGATTCTCCGTTACATACTTTCTTAGTTCCCTCATTTCCGAGGTCCCCCTAACCATCGTTTAATGTATTCCCACCATTTTAAGACTATCACTTTCACTTTCTGGATTTTCTTTAAAATTCCTGCATATTTCTTCACAAAAATTTTAACACGGTTGGGAAGGAGTTTCCATACTATAACTCCAATTAAACGAAGAGGAGCCAAAATGATTTTCCAAATAAGAAGCAGGAGCTGTACAAGCAGTCTGTAAAGGAGAAGAGAAGTTGTCCTTAACAGCTGAAGCAAAAGCAAGATGCATGTAAATAAAAATTGAAAAAGATATACAATCGGTCTAATAATAAGGATTTTGACAAGCATCTCTAATAAACGATACGTACGAACAACAGTCCTGATGATTGCCTCAAGTACTGCCATGTATAAGGTTTTGAGCAGACTTTGATAAGCTGCAAAACCACATACTAAAGCAACAAACACATAAAACCTGAGCTCTGCTTCATTTACGAGCAGCAGCACATAAAAAACAAACATAGCTTGGACAGCCCAAAATACAATATCATGGACAAATACAATCCAGCGGTTTCGTCTAGGACGTTTTAGAAAACGTTGGTACGTGTCAAGGGCCGCACCGACCCATGCACCCATACCAACCATAGAAAGCATTGTGTAGAATTGAATGGTTAGACTCATTTAAATAGCTTGCTAAAGAAGCCTTTAGCCTTCTCCGATTGATGCTCATCTATATAAGCCATTTCGTAAACCTTGCCTTTGATCGACACAATGCCCTTTTCTACATCCAAGTTCTTCATTTGCAAATTTTGTCCCCGGATTGTGAGAAATCCCATGACTGTTTCTAACAAGAATTCTTCACTGTCAAAGCTCTCCACCTGTTTTACACCCGTAATGTCAAGGAGTCTTCTCCCACGCATAATAACGTCATGCTCGACAGAGGCATTTTGATTATTTAAAGAAGTTGCCTGGTAGCCCTTATTCATGCTCTTCCCCCCATGGCTCATACTGTTATCAATGTATGAAGGGGACATTTTTTTTAGAACAAGCCTTCAGATTGTTCTGTTTGTACTTTTTCTTCCTTCACAACTGTATACATGGAAGGGGCATCTTCCTTTTTGGTTGTTTCCTTCAGCTCGTTCACCTTGACTGTTACAATTTTCTGTCCAAATCGAACGGTTAGCTCATCATTTACTTTTACGACTGAACTGGCTTTTGCAGGTAGACCGTTAATAGAAATGCGACCTTGGTCAGCTACTTCCTTAGCCAATGTTCTTCTTTTAATTAAACGGGATACCTTTAAAAATTTATCTAATCTCATACTATTCCTCCTGCTTATATTCCTTTGCTTTTTGCTTCTTCCCAAAGTGCATCCAGTTCTTCAAGCGTACATGACTTCATATCCTTGTTCACTTCTGCTGTCTTCATCTCTATGTAGGAAAAACGTTTCAAAAACTTGCGATTTGTTGCATGCACGGCCTCTTCCGGATTAATCTTGTAGTAACGGGCAATATTTACAAACGCAAACAATATATCCCCGAATTCAGAGACCATTCTCTCTTCATTCATTTCTCCCAGTTCCTGCTGAAATTCATTCCATTCCTCACTTACCTTTTCTATCATCGGCTTTACATCATCCCAGTCAAATCCAACCTTTGCAGCTTTCTTCTGTAATTCATAGGCCTGCAGCAGCTGCGGCAAGCTTTTTGGGATACCCGATAAAACAGATTCTTTCACACGATCCTTTTCGTTGTTTTTGATTTCTTCCCAGTTTGCTAGGACCTCATCAGCAGTCGTTGCTTCTACACTGCCAAACACGTGCGGATGACGACGAACCATTTTTTCTGATAATGTGCGAATCACATCATCGATAGAAAACCAGCCTTCATCCTCTCCAATCTGTGCATGCAGCAGTACCTGAAGTAAAACGTCTCCAAGTTCCTCGACAATATGGTCATCATCTTCCTCATCAATTGCATCAAGAAGCTCGTACGCCTCTTCAATTAAATATTTCTTTAACGAAACATTCGTCTGCTCCTTATCCCACGGACAGCCATTTGGGCCACGGAGCTCTGCAATAATGCTGCGCAGCACGTCAAACTGTTGATACAGTACAGATTTTTCTTTAACAGGCGGAACATATACACTCGTTAAATTATTTAATTCCGCTTCATGATCTAATTCATGCAAAGGCACCTTTTTTAAACTCTCAAAGGATGTACCCGCAGCAGTTACAATGTATACCTCATATTCATCGGGAAGCATCTCCATCAATGTTAACTTTACCTCTGAGGCAATAAATGCATCATATACCTGACAGAATACAAGATGATGACGCAATTCCAATTGTCCTCTCTCAAAGGACGTCGCATCTACAAGCTGAAACCCCTCAATCGGGTCAATTTGCAGGCTCGCAAATAAAGGATCTAGGAAGCTTTGTCCTCCTTCTACTCTTACGCGAATACCAGCAGCCTGGCCCTTTTCCAATAAAAGCTGTACCGTCCGTTCTGCTACGAGGGGATGCCCAGGAACAGCATAGATAATCTCCTGCTCCTTTGCCTTTGTAAGTAATGTTTCCGCAATTGTCTCGTATACCTGTTCAAAGGAATCGTGTGCCTCATATACATCATCGAAGGATGTATATGCAATTCCTTCCTCCTCTAAGTCCTTAACAACGGGATGCTCCTTTGTGCGCAAGTAAAGATGCGATGCTCGCTGAATGCTTCGATATACGCCAAGCGTAAGCTGCTCTAACTCTCCGGCACCAAGTCCTAAAATTGTAATCATGCACCCTTCTCCTTTCTCATTTTCTTTTGAAATGAAATCTCTCTACGATGCAACAATGCACCGAGTTCTTCCTCCGTAAAAACATGAAGCTTCACAAGAAAAATAAGATACACCAATCCACCGAGTACTGCTCCTGCAATAGCTTCAACTGATGCCCCACTGCGACTCGCTCCTGGAAATACAGACTCTACAATAAATAAATAGAGCATTAAAAAAAGAGCCATAGCCCCACAAGAAAGCACTATCCTAATAAGAGCAAACCACTCTATAAGAGAAGTGCAAACCACACGAGCAAGAAGAAAGAAATTTAGTATGACAATCAGCATTAATGAAATAACAGTCGCAACCGCCGCTCCTTTTACTCCTAGCTCAGGAATGAGAATAATGTTTGCCGCATATTTCGCAACAGCACCAACCAGTGTGAAGAGGGCAGGAGCCGCTGTATACCCTAGTCCTTGCAAAACAGTTGCAGATGTAATGGCCAAGGCGCTAAATAAGATCGAAAACCCTAAAATGGCCAGCAGGTCAGAGCCTGCCTGATTTTCAAACAGCATTATATTTGTTGGCTTTATAATGCAAGCAAGACCAACAGATGCTCCTAGTCCAATGACAAGTGTAACCTTTACAGCAAGACGGAGTTTGCCTCTAATGAGTGCTGTATCTTTTCTCCGCCGCGCTTCCGTCATCACAGGAATAAGTGCCAATGAAAAAGAAGTGGCAACAACAGTGCCTAGCTGTACAAGCGGAATTCCTCTATCGTATATCCCTTTTATTACTTTTGCCCTATCCGCAAATTCTCCTGCTCCGATCAACATATTGTACACTGTCAAAGAGTCAACAAATTGCATAACAATCAGAACAAGATTGCTAACACAAATTGTGATCCCTTGCCAAAATAACGCCCTCATAATCATTCCCTTTTTAGAAATGCTGCTCCACCGGCGAAAGAGGACATGCTGCAAATTGCGACGTAGAAATAGCCATAACACCACAGCACTGACCATTCCCCCAACTACTGACCCAAACATTGCACCTGCCCCAATTGTATATACATCAAAATCGTTTGCAACAAAATACAATGATAACAAAACAATTGTAGACACACGGAGCAATTGTTCAGTTACTTGTGAGACAGCGGTTGGCAGCATATTATACGAGCCTTGAAAATATCCCCGCACCATAGAGATGAATGGCATAAATAAAAAGCAAAAGGATGCAACTCGTACAATCTTGTAGAGCTGCTCATCTCCCATCATTCGTGCAACAAAATGGGACGCAGCAAACAAGAATAGGAACACGATGGTACAAAGTAGTGTCAAGAGCCAAAAGGAAATAGAAAGGATATCTCTCACTCGTTCCTCCTTTCCATCCTCCTTCTGTTCAGCAATCATTTTAGAAATTACGGCAGGAAAGCCGTATACTGCAAAAGTAAGACAAAGACCATATATCGGATATACTTGCTGATATGTATAAAATGCAATATCTCCCGCAATATTTTGATAAGGAATTCGATAAAATGCACTTAAAATTTTTGTAATTAAACCCGCTGCTGTCAAAATAACTGCACCGTGCCAAAAGGCAGAATATTTTTTGGCTTTCATAAAAATCTCCTTCTTTGCCAGGCTCTTACGTATTATATATCACAACTTGGCAAACGGGGAATTCACAACTTCCTAAAGTGTAAATTATCATAGCAAAAAAAGGCAGCGACATGCTGCCTTTTTTCCTACTGCTCCATCTGCTTTGCCAAAAAGCTCGCTGCTGTTTCAACAGCTTTCTGCTCAACATCTCCAATAACTTTATCTTTAGAGAGAATGATGACTGCACCGATTGGATCGCCGTTTGCAATGATGGGTCCAACCGTATAGGATGTAACAGTTTCTTTTATCCCGTCTACGATGGAAATTTCACTTTCATCTGTCATTACAACGGAATTTCGATCATCCATCACCTTTTCAACTAAGTCACCGATATTTTTATTTAAATATTCTTTTTTGGAAACGCCCGAAACCGAAATAATAGTATCACGATCGCAAATTAATACTGTATGTCCTAAGCTATCATATAATGCATCTGCATATTCCTTTGCAAAATCACTCAATTCACTGATTGGAGAGTATTTTTTCAAAATGACTTCTCCATCGCGGTCCACAAAAATCTCTAATGGGTCTCCTTCACGAATGCGAAGGGTTCTACGAATTTCTTTTGGAATAACTACTCTACCTAAATCATCAATTCGACGTACTATGCCAGTTGCTTTCATTCTAATGCTGCCTCACTTTCTACTTGATGATAAAAGTGGTGATTTGTTCTATCTTCTCCTTTTCATGTAAAAATCACCAACTGTTAAGCATAGTATTGTTCACTGTGAAGGTTCTATGCACGTCGAATTGCATTTTTTATTTCTTTAGTCAAGCATTTACAACTTCTTTTTTCGCATTGGGCAAACCTCGCAGTAAATTCTCTGTAATCGTCAGCCATCTAGATGGCTCAATACCTTTTACATCGATGATTACCTTTAACCTTGATCCCTCCATGCCAAGATGAGTCATAGTTCCAAGACTGCTGCTTAGCATATAGAGCTTTCCACCATCTATAGTTTGAGTTGCCTGTTCAGAGAACAAAAGGGTTACCTGCTGCTTTAGCTGCTTGATGGACTCAATACGCTCCTGTGCAGCAAGCACCTTGATCAAGGCAATTTGCAGTAAATAGCCAACCTGCTGCGGGTAATCGCCAAAGCGGTCTATCATTTCCTCTTGAAGCCCTTCAATATCTTCTATAGAGGATATCCCCTTAAATTGCTTATACATCATAATTTTTTGCTTGCTGTCGGAAATGTACGTATCCGGAAGGTAAGCATCTACTTCAAGATCTATCTCTACATCAAAGTATGGCTGTTCTCCCGTATCGCCTCTTCGTTGTTCAATCGCTTCCTTCAGCATTTGGGAGTATAAATCAAAACCAACAGAATCAATAAAACCATGCTGCTCTGCACCTAACAAGTTCCCGGCACCACGAATAGACAAATCACGCATTGCAATTTTAAATCCCGACCCAAGCTCTGTAAATTCTTTAATAGCTTGTAATCGTTTTTCTGCTACTTCCGCTAACACCTTATCCTTCTTATACGTAAAATACGCATACGCAACACGATTAGAACGACCTACGCGACCGCGTAGCTGATACAACTGTGATAGCCCCATACGATCAGCATCCTGCACAATTAGCGTATTTACGTTTGGAATATCAACTCCTGTTTCGATGATCGTGGTACTAACAAGAACATCATATTGACCATCTAAAAATGCAAGCATGACTGATTCCAATTCACCTTCATTCATTCTTCCATGAGCAAAGGTTACACGTGCATCAGGGATAAGCATGGAAATCTCTTCTGCTTTCCGCTCAATATCTTCTACACGATTATATAAAAAGTATACTTGACCATCCCGGGCCAGCTCCCGTTCGATTGCTTCTCGAATTAGGGCAGGATTATACTCTACTACATATGTTTGAACTGGAAAGCGGTTCTCCGGAGGTGTCTCAATAACGGATAAATCACGAACACCCAGCATCGACATATGAAGCGTACGCGGTATTGGTGTTGCCGTTAGCGTTAAGACATCGATATTAGCTTTCATCTGTTTAATCTTCTCTTTGTGCGTTACACCGAAGCGTTGCTCTTCATCAATAATCAGAAGACCTAAATCTTTAAAGATAATGTCCTTGGATAAAAGACGATGCGTCCCTACTACAACATCTATCGTTCCATCCTTTAACCCTTTCATTGTTTCGTTCTGCTGCTTTCGTGTGCGGAATCGATTTAGCACACCAATATTAATGGGATAATCTTGAAAACGCTCTCGAATTGTTTCATAGTGTTGTTGCGCTAAAATAGTTGTCGGAACAAGAATTGCCACCTGTTTTTCATCCATAATGGCTTTAAATGCTGCCCGAATAGCAACTTCTGTTTTTCCATAGCCAACATCGCCACATAATAAGCGATCCATAGGGCGGGAGCGTTCCATATCTTTTTTAATCTCAGTGATTGAACGCAACTGATCCTCTGTTTCTTGGTATGGGAAAGAGGACTCAAACTCGCGCTGCTCTAACGCATCTGGAGAAAAGGCATAGCCCTTTGATGCTTCACGCTCAGCATACAGCTTAATTAAATCATCAGCGATATTTTGAACCGATTTCTCTACCTTTGTTTTAACACGCTTCCAGTCTGTTCCACCCAGCTTATAAATCTTTGGTTCCTTTCCTTCTGAACCAATGTACTTCTGCACTTGATCAATTTGCTCAACTGGGACATACAGCTTATCATTTCCTTGATATTTAATATGCAAATAATCTTTATGCACACCGTTAATCTCTAGAGTTTCAATACCAAAGAACTTACCGATACCGTGATTTACATGGACAACATGATCTCCAACCTTCAATTCGGAATAGCTCTTAATACGCTCAGCATTAGAGAGCTTTTGTCTGCGCTGCGGCTTTTTCGCCTTTTTATTAAAAAGCTCCTTCTCGGTAATGACCGCAAGCCTTTGCATTGGCAGTTCAAATCCCGCATGAAGATCGCCCCTGGCAATCTGTATACGTTCTGGAATAAGCTGCACAGAATCTGGTAGAACATCAACATCTATCTCATAATCATTCAAAATTTTCTCAAGCTTCTTCATTCTTTCTTCATTTGCCCCTAATATCACAACAGTGGAATGGCTCTTTTTCCACCGGTCAATCTCTGCTTTAAATAGATTCATTTGACCATGAAAATCCTGCATGGTCTTACATGTTACATTGACGATATTTTGTGGGTGCGTATGAGGAATATGACGAAGGAATAGAGTTAAATATAAAAAGCTGCGATCCCGCTGCTGCAGAAGCTTTGTGAAATCATGAGAAAAAGCTAAATCTTGTACAATAGCTCCTTCCTCAAGCAGCGCTATATACCATTCCGCTTCTTCCTTCTCTAACTGATCTGCAGTTTCTTGAATGCGTGAGATTTCATCTAGTATCACAATACCCGTATCCGGCAAATAGTCTATAAGACTAGCAGGCTGTGGATAAAAAAGAGACAGATACTTAAACATTTGTTCAATTATTTGTCCATTCTTTAGCTTTTCCAACTCATGAGTAACTGTTTCTACTAGCAGCTCCTTCAGCTTTTCATCTTTAAGCTTTTTAACTGTCTTCGTTAATTCCTGTTCTAGCTTCATCGTTCCTTGACGAAGCTCTTCATCGGCAAATATAAATTCTGTTGCTGGTCCAAAGGAAATAGCTGAAACTTTCTCCTGAGAACGTTGATCTTCTACTGTAAACGTACGAATAGAATCAATTTCTGTATCAAAAAACTCGAGGCGAATTGGTAGTTCCTCAGTAAGCGGGTATAAATCTAGAATACCACCGCGAATACTAAAGTCTCCGGGCGCCTCCACCATCGATTTTCGTTCATAGCCCATATAAGCTAGAATACGAGCCATATGCTCTAAATCGACTTCCTCGCCGACCCTTAATTCAATTTGCTGCTGCGCCCAAAGTTCCTTTGCAGGAAGAAAACGGCGCAAACCAGCTAAAGGTGCAACTACAATAGAAGGCTCATTCTGAACAAGATGGTTGAGTACCTCGATTCGCTGCGCTTTTAATTCCGGGCTCGCTACTCCTATCTCTGAAGCAATCAACTCGTTAACAGGATATAGCCATACTTCATTTTCACCCAAAATGGATACCATATCCTCATAAACCTTTTGTGCCTGATATAAATTGTGCGTTACAATAAGCTGCGTACGCTTTTTTTGTTTATATAATGCAGCTGAAAGCAGCAAACGGGAAGACGTAGACATCCCGGACACTAACTGTTCTTTCAATCCCTCGTTCAATCCATTTAAAACAGACTGAACCTCCTTACTTTCATAAAAGCTCTCCAATAATCCTATCATCGTCAAAACCCCTCTCGACAAAAGAGCAAGTTAATATATTTTTATGCAGCATACTTGCAAATAGCAAACAGAAAAATGCTTTGGACAAGCCAAAGCTTATTGCAAAAATGTGTCGTATTCATAATAATGTGGATTATGCTGCAAAGTATCCTGACACGATTCGCAAATGGTTTTTACAAATAAATTCCCATTTTCATCGAAGTGTGTCATTTCTAACTGTTCTTCATTTGTTAAATTCCCTAAAACCATTTCCTGTGCTTCTTCTCCTTCAATGGAGCCAACCTTGTATCCACAATAACGACAATAATAATGGGCGTTCATGCCATCCTCCTGAACTTTTTGCAATTATTACTAGTATGGATGAAATGGCGTAGAATTATTCGTCCTTTATTGTCCGTTAAAGGTATTCATAACTTGTAAAAAAGGTGCAGATAACCATTGTTCACATGCATCAGCACTTTTTTGAATAGAATGTTGTACCTCTGACATTTCTTCTGCTGCAAATCGTCCTAGTACATAGTCCACAACCTTCATGCCGTGCTTTGGACGATCAATCCCCATCCGAATGCGATTAAATTCCTGCGTCCCTAAGTGCGCAATCGTAGACTTGATTCCATTATGTCCACCGGCACTTCCCTTTGTACGTAACCGCAGCTTTCCAACTGGCAAATCTAAATCATCATACAGTACAATGAAGTCAGCAACTTCAATTTTATAGTAATCAAGAAGTGGACGAATACTTTCTCCAGATAAATTCATGTACGTGAGCGGCTTCAATAAGATTACCTTCTCCCCATTTACGACACCGGACCCGAATATTCCTTTAAATTTTTGTTGATTTAATGGAATATTCCAACGCTTTGACAATTCATCGATTACCATAAACCCAATATTATGCCTTGTTGCTTCATATTCTCTTCCCGGATTTCCAAGTCCTGCAATTAGCTTCATTCTTTTCCCTTCTTTCTATCCTTGATGCGAAAAGACGTAACCTCGTCTCAGGTTACGTCTAACTTGCTATATAAAAATCAATCAAATAATGTACTTACAGATTGTTTTTCGTAAACGCGGATAATCGCTTCTCCGAGTAATGGGCCTACAGATAACTCCCTGATCTTTTCAATCTTCTTCTCCTCTGGAAGCAAAATTGAATTTGTCACAACAAGCTCTTTAATTTTGGAGTTTTGAATGCGTTCGATTGCAGGACCAGACAGGACTGGGTGTGTACAACATGCATATACCTCTGCCGCGCCATTTTCTATAAGAGCATTTGCTGCTAGAGTAATGGTACCGGCTGTATCAATAATATCATCGATCAGAATAGCTGTTTTTCCTTCAATATGACCAACAATATTCATAATCTCTGCCACATTCGGTCTAGGGCGGCGCTTATCAATAATTGCAATTGGAGCTTTTAAGCGGTCTGCCAGCTTTCTTGCACGCGTTACTCCACCATGGTCAGGGGAGACAACAACAACATCCTTTAATTCCTTCTTTGAGAAATAATCAGCAAGAATCGGTACACCCATAAGATGATCAATTGGAATATCGAAGAAACCTTGAAGTTGTGGAGCATGCAAATCAAGTGTAATTACACGAGTTGCACCTGCTGTTTCCAAAAGGTTAGCCACAAGTTTTGCAGTAATCGGTTCACGCGCACGTGCTTTACGGTCTTGACGTGCATAGCCATAATATGGTATCACAATGTTAACAGTTTTAGCGGATGCACGTTTTAAAGCATCAATCATGATTAATAGCTCCATAATGTGCTCATTTACCGGATAGCTTGTAGATTGGATGACAAACACGTCACAACCACGAATGCTCTCCTCAATATTAATCTGAATTTCACCATCGCTAAAACGGGTTACGGAGCATTCTCCTAATTTTACACCAATTCGCTCTGCGATTTGTTCCGCAACAACCTTATTGGAATTAAGTGAGAATACCTTCAAGTTTGAATTTAAATACTGATTAGGCATTAAAATGAACCCTCCACATTAGTTTTTCTTCTGTAACATTTTCTCTACATAGTCTTGCTTATTCACTTGACGCGCACGCGCAATCGATAACGCTTTTGCAGGTACATGATCCGTAATGGTTGAACCTGCTGCAACATAGGCTCCTTCTCCTACCGTTACAGGTGCAACAAGGTTGGAGTTACAGCCAATGAAAGCACCATCGCCAATAACAGTTTTGAACTTATTTTCACCATCGTAGTTTACCGTAATGGAGCCACAGCCAAGATTCACATCTGTGCCTACCTCTGCATCTCCAATATAGCTAAGATGAGATGCCTTACTTCCATCACCAAAGATAGACTTTTTAATTTCTACGAAGTTTCCAACACGCACATCATTACCAATTACAGAATCAGGACGAATATGAGCAAAAGGTCCAATAGCAACATCGTTGCCAATTCTGCTATCGTGAACAGTAGATTGACGAATTGCGGTTCCGTTTCCTACTCCACTATCCTTTAATGTTGTATGCGGCCCAATGACACAATCAGAACCAATTGTTGTTTCTCCTTCAATCACTGTTCCTGGATAGATAATTGTATCACTTCCAATTACTGCATCTGCGGAAATATACGTATTGTTAGGATCGATTAACGTAACACCGTTCATCATATGCTTTTGATTAATGCGCTTTTTCATAATATCTTCTGCTTGTGATAGAGCAATTCTGTCATTTACCCCTAATGTTTCTTCAAAGCGATCTGTTTGGTAGGCGGAAACAATTGAACCTTCCTTTTTTAAGATTTCAATAACATCGGGCAAATAATACTCCCCTTGCACATTTTCATTTGAAACCTTTTTAAGCGATTCAAATAATGCCTGATTGTCAAAGCAATATGTGCCTGTATTGATTTCGCGAAGCTTTCTCTCATCATCGCTTGCATCCTTATGCTCAACAATCTTCTCCACATATCCTTTATCATTACGAACAATGCGTCCATATCCAGTCGGGTCTTCTATATAAGCCGTCAACACTGTCGCTTTTGCACCCATCTCTTCATGGTGTTGTAACAATGCTTCCATCGTTTCAGCAGTAATTAAAGGCGTATCACCGCAAATGACAAGAGTGGTTCCTGTTTCTTGTCCTAGCAAAGATACAGCTTGTGATACCGCATGCGCTGTGCCTAGCTGCTCTGCCTGCAAGGCAAATTTACTTTGCTCTCCCAACTGTTCTTTCACTAATTCCGCACCGTGTCCTACAATTGTAACAATTTCTTGCAAGCCCAGCTGTGACACCTGCTCAACTACATGCTGCACCATTGGCTTTCCACAAACAGGGTGAAGCACTTTATACAACTTGGACTTCATGCGCGTTCCCTGCCCTGCTGCCAAAATGATCGCAAATCGATTTGACATATAAACCCTCCATCACAACCTATTTATCCATTAAGAATATTATCCTAAAACGTTTTTTATTTCAAGAAACGAAGCACAACTATTAAATTTTACCACAGCTTTTACCCATTGTTGTATTATTGTTATCTATTTTTTCAAGAAGTGAAACATATCTTAAAGCTTATGGGGAAAAAAAGATAGGGATGAGGAATTTATCATGGGGATTACGTTTCATTTCAATCTCTTCAGACGCTCCTGCAATATTTGCATAACCTATTTATTGTAGTGGAGCAAACGTACATTAGCCTTAGAAGGTGACAAAATACATAAGGGATATCTTCAAATCCATTGTTTATCCGCCTAAACATAAAAACAAACTCCTGTTTTCCAGGAGTCTGCCTTACGCAAAAATGCCTTTTCGACTTTTTGGTTATTTTATGAAGCACCTGCTTCTTCAAACTCAACCTCTTCTAGTTCACCTAAACGGTGATACTCTGCTAATACAGCATCCTGAATTTTAGAGCGTGTATTAGAATTAATTGGATGCGCGATATCACGGAATTCTCCATCCGGAGTGCGCTTGCTTGGCATTGCTACGAATAAGCCGTTATTACCATCAATCACTCGAATATCATGGACTACAAACTCATGATCCAGTGTGATAGATGCAATAGCTCTCATGCGGCCTTCTGTGCTTACGCGGCGTAATCTTACGTCAGTCACTTCCATCTTATGTTCACCACCCTTTTCCATAAATCAGCGATATGGAGTATAAATTCCACAATCTTTTGGTTATTCCTTCAAATTTTTAAAAATTTTCAAAATAAACTGTTATGGCACATAAGATGGTTATATTTTCCACACTGTAAGAAACTGTAAATACCCAACTAGAAGTAAACTCGACGTAGCGAGAAATTTTAGGAATAAAGTATAAGTGCAACTACGCCTCTGTCTTCGCCCAAGAGCAAGGCTCGCCAGTCGGCGAGTTTTCTTTATGCCTGCACGAGAGCGATTACTTCGATTTCAACCGCTACATCTTTTGGCAATCTCGCTACCTGTACACAAGAGCGTGCAGGTTTATGCTCAGAGAAATATTGTCCGTATACCTCATTTACATCATTAAAGTCATTCATATCGCTTAAAAATACTGTTGTTTTGACAACACTTTCGAATGATGCTCCTGCTTCCTCTAAAACTGCTTTTAAGTTTGCAAACACTTGATGTGTCTGTTCTTTCACATCTCCTGTAACAAGCTGGCCCTCCGCTGTTAATGGGATTTGTCCTGAGCTGTAAAACATGTTTCCAGCGATAATCCCTTGTGAATATGGACCAATTGCTTGCGGTGCTTTTACAGTATGTACGATTTTCATATTATCTCACCTTTCCCTCTTCAAAATGTATGTATGAAAGAAGATAAAGCTTATAGCTTTATCTCTTCTTCTGATACCATTTCTTCTTTAAATTCAGGGAGAGCATAATTTCCTTTTACCACTTCAATCACCTTATCTCTCGTATTCACTTCAGATAAACGGATTAAAGAAACATAGTCCTCAATTAAGCGCTCCTCAATATGATCAGCCTCTACAAGTACACCGATCCCAATCACATTTGCTTGAAATTCCTCCAGCATACTAATCATTCCCTGAATTGTGCCTCCTGCCTTCATGAAGTCATCAACAATGAGGACATTCGCACCTTCTGGTATACTTCTTTTCGCAAGAGTCATTGTTTGGATACGCTTGGCTGAACCAGATACATAGTTGATACTTACAGTAGGCCCCTCAGTCACCCTACTGTCTTTACGAGCAATCACTACAGGCACATCCAAATAATTTGCTACTGCATAAGCAAGCGGAATTCCTTTTGTCGCAACTGTCATAACTGCATCAACCTGCTGACCCGCAAATAAGGAAGCAAACAACCGGCCCGCTCCATTAATATAACGAGGATTACTTAATAAGTCTGTCATGTATAAATAGCCGCCCGGAAGAAGACGCTCTGGATTTGCCAACTGCCTGCAAAGCTCTTCAATCAACGCATCCGCCTCTATACTATTCATATACGGGATATACTTTACTCCTCCTGCTGCACCAGGTATCGTCTGCAACGTGCCGACTCCTTGTTGCTCAAACGTTTGCTTAATGATAACCAAATCCTCACTAATAGAGGATTTGGCAGACTGATACCGTTCAGCAAAAAAAGTGAGAGAAACTAAGCGACGAGGATGTTGCAATAAATAATACGTCATATCAACCAATCTTGTACTACGTCTTGTTTTCATACCCTCACCTCAAATCACGAATATTCTAAACAAATCATAACGCATCATACGTATCTATTCAAGTCTTTCTCGTTCGCCAAGCGTACGTACCGCATAGACTTGCTCACAGAATCCCTTTAATCCGTTATAAATACGATGCATGCGTGAATCATGGTGGGCTAATGCAAATACAGTTGGTCCACTTCCGCTCATCAATACAGCATCTGCCCCAAACCTTCTCATTTGCTCCTTTATATGCGCAACCTCAGGATGCATGCGAAACGTTACATCTTCCAAGACATTTCCAACTGAATGACAAATACCTTCATAATCACTGTGCCAGATACTATGAATCATTTGATCCACGTTTGGATGAGTAATCCGGTCAATCTGCAGATTGCGGTATACCTCAGCTGTTGAAACACCAATTTGCGGTTTAGCTAAAACAACCCAACATGGAGGCGGCGCAGGAATATGCTCGATTTTCTCTCCTCTCCCAGTCGCAATTGCAGTTCCTCCATATACACAAAACGAAACATCTGATCCTATTTCAGCACCAATTTCCGCTAGTTCATCCATACTGAGCCCAAGTCCCCAGATTTTGTTTAAACCGCGTAGCGCCGCTGCTGCATCACTGCTCCCCCCAGCAAGACCCGCAGCTACCGGGATTGTTTTTTCGATCGCTATGGAAACTCCTTGTCGAATACCGAAGCGTCTCTTTAAGAGATCGGCTGCCTGATACGCAAGATTTCGCTGATCATCTGGTACATACCGATTGTGTGAAACAACTTCAATACGATTTTCCTCCAATGAAGTAAGTTCTAAATGGTCAGCTAGGTCGATTGTTGTCATAATCATCCTGACCTCATGATACCCATCGTTTCTCTTTCTTAACACATCCAAGGACAAGTTAATTTTGGCTGGTGCTTTCACTAGCAGCTTCAAACTTTTCACCTACTCTATGTACTCAATCTTTTACCGTCTATTTTATCATAAAATTAACAATGCCATGCTGTTCTTCCATACATATAGACACATTATAAAGGAAACCCAATAAAAAGAAAAAACCGAGGAATTTCTCCCTCGGCGCCGCAGCATAGAAAATCGATAAGCTATTGATTTCGTTGATTTGCCAGATGCTGCTCTGCAAGCTCAATAGCACGTTTCACCATATTCCCTGCATCTTTGGCACGAATACCGCCCCAGCCCTCTGTTTTTACAACATCATAAAATCCAAGCTCTTTCGCAAGTTCTTCTTTAAATTGCTCAGACATAATCCCTCTTCTTCTGCTCAATATTAAGAACCCCCTTTTCAGCTGCTTTATTAACTAGTATGCAAAATAATAAAGCTCTCACTCATGGTACTTTATGTAATGGTATAAATAGATAATTTATTGTCCGCCCCATGCTATGTCACTGCCATGCTCATCTAGAAAAGTCAATTCCACTGTTTCCGTTAAAATGTCCGCGTAACTGTAAGATACACGCTGAAATGTATCCTCCTGCTGGTCCAACTGTACGACAAAAACGGAAGGGTATGTTTCTGCCAAAAATCCAGATCTCTCAATCGTTTTTCTTCGCCCACTATTTGCTTTTAATGTAAGCCTTCTGCCAAGCTGGTTATCCAAAACGGTTTTAATCTCACTCAACTGCTTCGCCATTTCTCGCTGCACCTCGCTGTTTTCAGTTTTTGCTGCTCAACATACATAGCTTGTACTCATTTCATATTTTTTATGTATCTAAAGAAAACTCGCCGACTGGCGAGCCCCGCCTTTGGGCAAAGACAGAGGCGTAGTTGCACTTATACTGTATTCTTAAAATTTCTCACTACGTCGAATTGTCCCCTAGCTAGAAATTTATATTTTCTTACAGTGTAAAGAAAACTCGCCGACTGGCGAGCCCTGCCTTTGGGCGAAGACAGAGGCGTAGCCCTACTTATACTGTCTCCCTAAAATTTCCGACTACGTCGAGTCCACTTCCGGCTGGAAATTTATACTTCTTAAGGTGTAAAAGCTGATAGTAAACAAGCAAGGACAAAGCCCTTGCTTGTTTACTACTCCTCGTAATATTGGAATGGCAAGCCTGTTCGCAATATCCCTTTCGTCTCAATACCGCCAAGCCCTCTCTCCCCTGTGATTGTATTCCGTATAACATCCCACACATTCACCCGCTCCATAAAAGAGGTGAAGCTGATTTTCGCCACAACGTACACGGGGTCTAGAGCATGAATATTAATCCGTGATGGTGAACTGGCAAAATTGGCTCCCGCTCGGATTAGTGCTTCAAAGTTCGACTGACAGGCTCCTGCAAAAATCACTAAATGATCTAGTGATGGATATTTCTTTCTTGCTTCTCGGACAGCCTGTACAAAGTGTCTAGAATGGCGATATGCTTTCATTTCATTCATTTTCCCTTTTGTTTTTGCATAAGCATCATGCCCTGTAATCACAAGAATATCTGGTTGATAATAATCAAGTAATCCCCCAATCTTTTCATGCATTTCTGTTTCTTTGCAATGCACCCCTTGTACAGGAACTCCTATCTTTGTGTATAAGTCTAAGCACTTCTGTAGATATAGTGGATCTCCATCTAAGTGAAGTACTCGCCCAGGCACTTGAAAGTAGCTGACTTCGTTCGTGTATCCTCCCGTAGAATAATATTCATTACGCTGCTTTGCTAAATGGTGATCTTGTTGAAATAAACGATATGCCTTTTCAAGTGTATCAATTACTTGCTTTTCTCTAGCCTTATATTCACGCTGACCAACTATAATCAAATCATCTATGGGTGCATCAGCTTCGATACGGAACTCTGCTCCAAAAAGAATCGCAAGGGTCCTTCCGTTCTCTTCTTTAATTTCTGTAACACGAAAAAGAAGATCACGTTGATAAGACTTTCTTTCCACTAAATCTCCAACCTTTACCTCCATTCCTTTCTACCTCCAGCCTCATAAGTGCGCAGGGTATAACTGCAACGTTGGTGTTCTGTTTTTAGCCTATGAGAAAATTAAAAAAGCGTGACTAAGAAAGATAAATCAGGGGTGAATCTCTCCTAAGACAGGTCAGGAAAACTCACTAATTGGCGAAGGCAGAGGCGTAGTTGCCCTTATACTTTATTCCTAAAATTTCTCACTGCGTCGAATTGTCTTCTAGTGAGAAATTTATACTTTCTTAAAGTGAAAAAAACCGCCTTTCTCAAAAAGGCGGATGATTTCAGCACACGTACTGTAACGACTAAAAATGAAAATTTTTCTTACAAAAAGATAAGAATTTGATAACTCAAACAGAATGGTAGTTCCTCTTCTGATTGTATAGAGCATCGCTCAAACGGCCAAATTCCTCAATGGTTAATGTCTCTCCCCTTCTCTTTGGATCAATTCCTGCCTCCTGAAGCGTCTGTTCTAGCAGTTCCTTATCCTTGGGAATACCTTGCAGATTATTGACGAGGTTATTCATTAATGTTTTACGACGCTGCGCGAAACTAGCTCGTACAACCTCAAAGAAAAACGCTTCATCCTGTACCATGACCGCCGGCTTTTCGCGTTTTGTCAAACGGATTACAGCAGAATCTACATTTGGCTGCGGAACAAATACTGTACGTGGAACGATCATAACTGTTTCCGCCTCTGTGTAATACTGCAGGGCAATAGAAAGAGAGCCATAATCCTTCGTTCCTGGCGCTGCTGCTATACGATCAGCAACCTCCTTTTGAAGCATAACAACAATACCCCGAATTGGCAGCTGCTCCTCTAATAACTTAAATAAAATAGGGGTTGTAACATAATAGGGAAGGTTAGCAACAACCATAATGTCTTGATCTTTCTCAAATTCCTCCTCTACAACCTGCTTCACATTCGCCTTTAACACATCACTATGAATGATTTTCACGTTATCGTAAGGCTCTAGGGTTTCCCCAAGAATCGGAAGCAGCCTTTGATCAATCTCAAATGCAATAACCTTTTTAGCTCGCTTTGCTAGTTGTTCAGTTAAAGCCCCGATGCCTGGCCCAATCTCAATGGCAGCTGTTTCCGAGCTCATCTCCGCAAAATCAACAATCCTATTTAAAACATTTGTATCAATTAAAAAGTTCTGTCCAAGGCTTTTTTTGAATGAGAATCCATACTTCTCTAGAATGCCCTTCGTCCGATTTGGTGTTGCAATATCCTTCATTCTTTTTCCTCCTGTAACACTTGGGCTAACGCAGCTGCAAAAGCCTCCTTGGAAATTTGAAACACTGTAATTCGTTTATATAGCTGTTTTCCATTTGTACGACCAATTTTTAGTAGCTTTCCAAGGCGATCGCGCCGACTGCTGGCTTTATCGCCGCCAATCAATCCAGCTGTCACTAAATCTTCCCATGTGATTTCACTTATGTATTCTTCCACTTCCTGTTTTACACTTTGCAATGCACGTCGTATCGCTTCATTAGAGGCATGCTCAATTCCCACACCTTTATTACGCTTTGCCAGAGCCTCCTCCTTAGGTAAGAAAGCATGTTTACAGCCTGGTACCCTTTGCGAAACAATATGGCGGATGCGTTCTCCAGGAAAATCTGGATCTGTAAAAATAATAACACCTCGTTTTTGTTGCGCAAGACGAATACGTTCAATTACTTCATCATTTACTGCAGAACCATTCGTCTCAATCGTATCTGCATTTACTGCCCGCTTAATTGCAACTGTGTCGTCTTTACCTTCTACGACAATCACTTCTTTTATTTTCATTCCTGCCTCCATGCTTCCTTCTTTACTCCCTAACTAATTAAACAAAAAAACAAACAGCTTTTCCATTATTATTTTCCATATATAAAAAAATTAAAAAGCAGAGGTGCTACCTCTGCTTCTTTACACTTTATTTTATCGTAAAACACGGACTTTCACACGTTTACGTCCCCAGGAAGATGCTGCTGCTTCAGATGGGTATAGCACGTCAATGCGATGTCCTTTAATTGCGCCGCCTGTATCTCCAGCAATCGCATAGCCATAGCCTTCTACCCATACCTTTGATCCTAGCGGAATAACACTCGGGTCTACCGCAATCATTTTCATATTCGGATTTGCTTTAATATTGTATCCACTAGCAGTAATCCCTGTGCAGCCCCCACAATCTGGTCCATAAGCTGTTGCCTCTACATAAAACTCATCAGCAGCTCCTGCCTCATTACCACGGGATGGTGTATCATAATTTTCTACATTCTTTGTTCCAACAGCAATAATGCGATCTTGGCTGTCCTTCAGCTTCTCTTCCTTTTGAAGATTTCGTGCCGTGACAACCCCGTTCTCCTTCACTACTTCAAAGGTTCTTTGGATCGTCCCATCCTCTCCTTCCTGAAGCACCTTTTCAGTGCCTGCTGGGAGAGAATCATCCTTCTGCTTAACTACCGCAGCCGGAATTGGTTCTTCCACCACATCGGTGACTTTTTCTACTTTTGTAACAGTCACAGGTGTGTTTTCTGCAAGGAGTTGGTCTAGTGCTGGGGTTACCTTATCTGACTCCTGCAACGCCACCTGCTGCTGCTTCAAAAAGTCAGCGACAGTAATCGAAGTTGACCATACGTTTGTTTGTTGACCACCGACATTCAATATAACAGGAAATGCTGTCTCTACCTTAATCGTGTTGTGACCCTGAATCGCTGTATTCCTTTCTGGCGTTACCTTATCATGTTCACCTAACTGGATTTTTTGCTGATCTAACAGCTCCTGCACGGTTTTCGCTGTTGACCAAACCGCTTGGGATTTCCCGTTCACATCTAAGGTAAAGGGCTTGGCTTTTGCAATGACAAGCTTCATATTATCCTCTACTTCTTCAGATAAAGATGCAGAGATATAATCTCGATTTGCCACCTTAATTTCTTCATCTTTTAACAATTCTTTTACTGTGTCAGCATGTGTATATACTACTTGCTTTTTCCCATCTAGTTCAATAGTTACATTCTCTTTTGTTGCAGCATAAGCAGCTGTACCAACTGAACTTGAAACTATCAGAGCACTTGTAAGTTGTAATGCTAGTTTTTTGCTCGTCCTTAACTTCGATAATAGCTTTCCCGTGTGAAACATCACGCTGAAACGCCTCCTTTTTCTCGTTGAGATACGATTGACTAGCTAGGCTCCCTCTTATTAATCTAGCAGACTGGCAAAGTTGAAATGAAAATAGTGGAATAGGTACAGGTTCTATAGCGGGCGGCATCCGAGCATGCCGCCGCCTTTTATGGAAGATTAAATAGTAGTTTTGCGTTTTCTGCTGTTTTTGCTGCTACTTCCTCATAAGAAATCCCTTTTAACTGAGCGATTTCTTCTGCGACAAGTTTTACAAAACCAGGTTCATTACGCTTACCTCGAAACGGGTGGGGAGCTAAGTACGGACAATCCGTTTCAATTAGCAGTTTCTCCAAGGGAATCTCTGTTGCAACTTCCTTTGGTTTTTTTGCGTTTTTGAACGTTACAGGTCCACCTAGTGAAATGAGGAAATTCATATCTATACATTGTTTGGCAGTTTCAACACTTCCGCCAAAGCAATGCATAATACCTCCAACCTCAGAAGCACCTTCTTCATTCAAGATATCCACGATATCCTGGGTTGCTTCACGATTATGGATGATAATTGGGAGCTTTACTTTCTTAGCTAGTCTAATTTGCTTTCGAAATACTTCTTGCTGCACTTCTTTTGGAGACTTATCCCAATAGTAATCAAGACCCATCTCCCCAAGTGCAACCACCTTAGGGTGAGCAGCTAATTCCTCTAACCACTGTAAATGTTCATCTGTCATGTCAATTGCATCAACAGGATGCCATCCAACAGCTGCATAGATAAAATCATACCTATCAGCCAACTCTATCGCTCTTGGGATTGTTACATCGTCAAACCCAACAACAACGATATTTGTAACTCCTGCTTGCTTTGCTTGTTCTATTACTTGTTCTAAATCTTCGTTAAATTGCTCCGCATTTAAATGGGCATGCGTATCAAATAGCATAACGATATCCCCTTTACTTGTTTTAAGTCTAGCATAACAATAAATTACTTTCCTAACAGCCGAATAACAACTATATTACAATTCCGCTACAAATATGGAATATTTTTGTAATCAACATAGAAAAGGGACGTTTCCTGTATGTTACACGTGAAACATCCCTATTTTTATCAAATCTATTTAATTTTAGTCCCGTTAGCTAGCGTCTGATCAACAGTTGCTAATGACAATTTACCATTGTCAGTACCCGCTAAGATCATTCCTTGTGACAATTCACCGCGTAACTTTACAGGCTTTAGGTTTGTAACACAAATAACTTTTTTTCCTTTTAATTCTTCTGGAGAATAAAACTTGGCAATTCCTGAGACTACCTGCCGTTTTTCTGAGCCTAAGTCGAGCTGCAGCTTCAATAGCTTATCTGCGCCTTTAACAGGTTCAGCATGCAACACTTCCGCCACTCTCAAATCGACCTTAAAAAAGTCATCAATTGATATTTCCACAATTTCCTCTTTTGACGCTGATTCTTCCTTTTTCTCTTCCACTTTTGGAGCTGATCCCTGCATCTTCAATTTAATATACTCTACTTCAGGTTCTGCTTCCAAACGCGGGAAGATAGGCTGCCCTTTGGATACCTTTGTTCCGCCTTTTATAACCCCAAAGTTCTGTAGGCTATCCCAAGTTTTCCATGATTCTTCTACAACACCAAGCTGTTCAAACATCTTAACTGGCGCCTCTGTTAAGAATGGTGTAAGCATTACAGCTATTTGGCGTAGAGATTCCGCAAGATGTGCCATCACAGCCTCTAGCTTGTCACGATGTTCCTCACTCTTTGCCAATGTCCATGGCTGGGTTTCATCAATATACTTGTTGGATCGGCTAACAAGCTGCCAAATCGCTGTTAACGCCACAGAAAATTCCATATTCTCCATTGCATTCTCTACATGCTTTACTGTCTCTTTTGTAAAGGATACTAGCGCTACGTCAAAATCTGTTACATTTCCTTTATAGGCAGGGATCTCTCCAGTAAAGTATTTATCAACCATTGCAACCGTACGATTTAACAAATTTCCTAAGTCGTTTGCTAGGTCGTAATTGATTCTCTCAATAAATCCTTCTGGGGTGAACACGCCATCAGAGCCAAATGGAACTTCACGAAGCAAATAATAACGAAGAGCATCTAAACCATAACGATCTATTAACGTAACTGGATCTACTACATTTCCTTTTGATTTGCTCATCTTGCCGTCCTTCATTAAAATCCAGCCGTGCGCAAATACCTTTTTTGGAAGCGGTAAGTCCAAAGCCATTAATAAAATAGGCCAAATAATTGTATGGAAGCGGACAATCTCCTTTCCGACTAAATGAACATCTGCCGGCCAATATTTACGATATTTCTCATCATTTTTTGTATTATACCCAAGAGCAGTAATATAGTTGGATAATGCATCAATCCATACATAAATAACGTGCTTCGGATTGCCTGGCACCCTAATGCCCCAATCGAAAGACGTTCGGGAGACAGCCAGATCCTCTAGTCCAGGCTTAATAAAGTTGTTAATCATTTCATTTTTACGTGATTCCGGCTGGATAAACCCTGGGTTTTCCTCATAATACTGCAATAAACGGTCTGCGTACTTCTCTAATCTAAAGAAATAGGATTCCTCACGCACTAGTTCAACAGGGTGACCACTATCAGGACTCTTTCCACCTATAACCTTTCCATTTTCAATAATCGGATCTGCCAACTGATGCTCCGTATAAAACGTTTCATCCTGAACAGAGTACCAACCTTCATACTCATCCAAGTAGATATCATCCTGCTCGAGCAATCTGGCAAAAATTTTCTCTACCACTTCCTTATGACGATCTTCCGTTGTGCGAATAAAGTCATCGTAGGATATATCCATTTTTTTCCATAAATCTTTAATTCCTGACACAATGTCATCTACATATGCCTGAGGTGTAACGCCTAGTTCTTCTGCCTTCTTTTGAATTTTTTGACCATGTTCATCGGTCCCTGTTAAATAGTAAACATCAAACCCTCTTAGTCTTTTATAACGAGCCATCGCATCACCCGCTACTGTTGTGTATGCATGTCCAATATGTAACTTGCCGCTCGGATAATAAATTGGCGTTGTAATATAAAATGTTTTCTTTCCTTCTGTCACTGTTAAACCTCCCAAAGGACCTTAGTTATATGTATTTATAAACAGTATAACAAAAATTCTAATGTAAAGACGAGAGCCTGTTACCTGCCTTTATATATATTATCATGTATTTCTATTGCTTCCTCAAAATATACATTCTTCCCTCAGATACTCTTATTTTTTTATGGGAATATGAATACTTTTCAACCAAACCATCCTAAAAATTCAAAATAAAAGAAATTTCATTAGACTTTTTTCGACAAAAAGTGATATTATACTTATAAGAAATGAAGATAATTTGTTATAATGTCGAAAAAATTGTTCTTTGGCAAAAAAAATTTTCTATGTGCAGAAGTCTAAAAATTTACAATAAAGCCTTACATTTTAAAAAATTTGATATTTTTGTAATTTACTAATTGACCAAAATGTAAATAATTGGTATCATAAACATATGAAGTTTTTGTCGAAAAATGAAGAAATAAGACATAAAAAATCACTTATAATAAATCCTTGGGAGGAGAATACAATAATATGAAATCTACTGGTATCGTTCGTAAAGTTGATGAGTTGGGTCGCGTGGTAATTCCTATCGAATTACGCCGTACATTAGGAATCGCAGAAAAGGATGCTCTTGAAATTTATGTAGATGATGAAAAAATCATCTTAAAAAAATATAAACCAAACATGACTTGCCAAGTAACAGGTGAAGTATCTGATAAAAACCTATCTTTAGCTGATGGTAAAATTGTATTAAGCACAGAAGGCGCAGAAGCAGTTTTAAAAGAATTACAACAATATCTTGCAGTTACGAAGTAATAGCAATAAAGAAAGCTCGTCGATTGGCGGGACAGGGCGTAGTTGCACTTATACTGTATTCCTAAAATTTCTGACTACGCCGAATCACTTATACTTTCCTATAGTGTAAAAAAAGCTTCTCTTTTCTTCAAAGAGAAGCTTTTCTTATTCTTCTATATGATATGCTTGATATACATCCCTCTTCGGTATATCTCGATCCTTTGCGGCAGCTTTAATTGCCTCTTTTGAAGATAGCTGTTTTTCAGATATATAAAACTCTACATGATCATAGACAGACATTGCTTGCCACCAAAGCTCTTCCTCTATTGGCTCTTCTAGGGATCCTTGAACAATAATACAAAATTCTCCTCGTACCTCTGAAGATTTTGCCCATTGTACAACTTCCTCCAACGTACCGCGGATAAATTCCTCAAACTTTTTTGTTAATTCGCGGCAAAGCACAACTGAACGGTTTCCCCACGCTTCTAGCATAGCAAGTAATGTATCCTCTAGACGGTGTGGTGCTTCATAAAAAATTAGAGTATCTCGCACATGCCGTAGGCTGCTTAATTCCTCTTTCCTATCTTTTTTCTGCCTTTGTAGAAATCCATAAAAGTGGAAATGCTTTGTCGGCAATCCAGAGGCTATCAGGGCTGTGAGTGCTGCATTAGCTCCTGGAAGCGGAACAACGGTATATTGATGCGCAACTGCCGCTACAACCAATTCATAGCCTGGGTCAGAAATACAAGGAGTGCCTGCATCACTCACAAGCGCTACTGTTTTTCCCTCTGCAAGCAAATCTAATATTTTTTGCCCACTTATATCCTTATTATGCTCATGATAACTTGTTACAGGTGTCTCAATCTTAAAATAATGGCAAAGTTTCTTTGTCTGTCTCGTATCTTCTGCCGCAATCAGATCTGCTTCTTGAAGTATTCGGACAGCGCGGTATGTCATATCCTCTAAATTCCCTATCGGTGTCGGAACTAATACTAATGTTCCTGTCCCTTCAGTTTGAAAGCTTTTTTGCTGCCACATATCGTTCTCCTTTTTGCATATACTCTTCCTTCTGCTTACGTGTAAGCTGTTTAAATCGATATTCTGCTTTCATTGCATCCCTCTTGAGCGCAAATTCTTCATAGTAGTACAGGCTGACAGGCCGGCGTCCCCTTGTATAACGGGCTCCCGTCCCCTTATTATGAACAGCCAGACGCTTTTCCAAATGATTTGTATATCCAGCATAATAAGTGCCGTCACTGCATAATAACACGTAAAAGAAGTGACTACTCTTCTCCATATAAAATTTTACGAAGCTCCTTTGTATACTCATCATTTTCTTGATATACGATCAGAGGAGGCAAGATTTTTAAATCTGGATTTCCGTCTTTTATCCCCTCTATTAACAGCGTATTAGCCTCTTTCCCCTGCTTCGGATATACAAACTGAATGCGCTTTGGCTCAATTTTATACTGCCTCATTAATGTAACAATGTCCAACAGCCGCCCTGGGCGATGAACAAATGCCACCTTCCCTCCCTGCTTCACCAATTGACTGCTCACCCGTACAACATCCTCTAATGTACATAAAATCTCATGGCGGGCAATTGCTAAATGCTCATTCAAATTTTGCTCTGAAGGCTTTGGTGTTTGAAAATAAGGAGGATTGCAGGTAACTACATCATATTTATGATAACCAAGCTCCTTAGGCATATCTTTCAAATCACCGTGAATCAAATGAATACGATTTTCTAAGTGGTTATAGTTCACACTGCGCACACCCATATTATAAATGCGCTCCTGTATCTCTACCCCCGTAATCTTTCCCTTTGTACGCTTGCTCATTAAAAGCGGAATCACGGCATTGCCGGTACATAGATCTAGAATATTTCCCTTTTGAATAGGCAACCATACAAAATCTGCAAGGAGGACTGCATCTAAAGAGAAATTAAACACGGATGGGCTCTGAATAATTTTCATATCCTCTGCCAATAAATAATCAAGACGTTCATCACCATATAACTCCATCTTCTTTCAACCTCTATCCTTCCTGATCAAGTCTTTTTTAGTATGTATAAATGACAAAAAATTACCTTTCCAATAAGTTGGAAAGGTAATTTTATTTCTTATTTAGGAATGAGAGACAGAATAAACAATCTCCTTCTTTACGGACGCTTCCATAATGTAAATTACAAATATGAAATCCTTCCTGATACAGCCTTGCCAAATTGTCGTATCCCTCTCCAATATCTGTGATTGGTTTCTGCTCTTTTCGCTTTCGGGACTCTCGGCTCTGACTCTCAACTTTCCTGTCATCAAAACGGCGCCGCAAATTTTCATTTTCTAACTTAATATGCTGGTTCTCTTCGAGCAATTCAGCAATATGCTGCTTGAGTTCACCTAACTGTTTATAAAGGGACCCAATCTGCTCCTCCATACTAGAAACCGCTGCAAAAATATCTTTCTTCTCCAAAAGCACCCACCTCATCAATCTGTGGTTTGACTCGAAACGACTCCCTCATTGATGAGTTCATCTAACGTGAATTCTATAATATGTTCTTTATCCATGAGCTCAACTTGAATTAATCGTTCCAATATATTTAACCCTACCACACGACCAAGACCGTTCGGTGTTTGTATTTTTTCATCCAAATCCGGGAGCTGCTCCTTAGCTGCTTCATATTCGTCATTTTCATATTTCAAGCAACACATTAATCTTCCGCATAAGCCTGAGATCTTAGCAGGATTTAATGATAAATTTTGGTCCTTTGCCATCTTGATTGACACAGGTTCAAAATCACCCAAAAAAGTTGAACAACAAAGCATCCGGCCACACGGTCCGATCCCGCCTAGCATTTTTGCCTCATCACGTACTCCAATTTGCCGAAGCTCAATACGTGTACGGAAAATAGATGCCAAATCCTTTACAAGCTCACGGAAATCAATTCTTCCATCCGCTGTAAAATAAAAAATCACCTTATTCCGGTCAAATGTATATTCGACATCCACGAGCTTCATATCTAGCTCATGATCTGTTACCTTTTGCAAACAAACTTCATATGCTTCTTTTGCCGCTTTCTTATTTTCCTCTACGATGGTACGGTCATTTTCGTCTGCAATGCGAATGACTTTTTTTAACGGCAATACAACATCATTATCATCCACTTGTTTCTTATTCATTACTACCTTACCGTACTCTACGCCCCTGACTGTTTCAACGATGACAAATTCATTCTCTCCGATGTCCAAGTTATTCGGGTCGAAGTAGTAGATTTTGCCGGCCTTCTTAAAACGCACTCCTACTACATCATACAAACTGCTATCCCTCCTGCAAACGCAATACTAATTGCTCCAGCACAAGCGGCAAGCTGACATTAGCATTGAGTTTATTTTTTGCTTCTAATATATAGGAAAGAGCCGATATCATTCGTTTCTGAGAATACGAGAGAGATTCTAACAGCGCTCTTTGATCTTGAAACACAACCTTCTCTCCCTCTCCTAGTTGTACATATAATAAATCCTTATAAATGAGAAGAAGCATATCTAACCCCATCTGCAGCTGCTCTTTCTCTGCAAAATGCTTTATCCATTTCTCCTGTACGAAAAAGAGTGATGAAGTTTCCTTCCCTAAGGCTTCACATAATTTTATCACTAAAGTTCTAGCTTGTGCAAACCATTCCTCATCGCAAAAAGATAGCGCTTCTTCCAGATTATTTGTAAGCTGTGCAGCTGTACTGGCTAACGATAAGGAAGCCCCTCGCTCCTTTAGCTGCTCAATCAGCAGGTTCTTTTGCAGCGGAAGAAAGGTAAGGATTTGGCACCTTGATAAAATAGTATCCAATATTTGCTGAACTTGCTCTGTTAACAAAACAGCTGTTGTTTCACTCTTTGGTTCCTCTAAAAACTTCAATAACGTATTTGCAGCATTCGCTGTCATACGTTCAGCATGCTCTATAATATAAACCTTCTTATTAGACTCTAAACCTGTTTTAGAAAATTCTTCTTGAAGGTCCTGAATTTGCTGCTTCTTAATAGACAATCCGTCTGGTTTCACTATATATACATTTGGATGGTTGCCCGATTCGATGCGACGACAATTATTACATGCCAGACAAGGCTCAAACCCTTCACGCTGTGAGCAAAATACACTCTTTGCAATTTGCAGCGCTGTCTCGAGCTTTCCAGTTCCCTTTGGTCCCTCCAGCAGGTATGCGTGGGAAAGGCGCTGCTTAACAATACTGTTTGTGAGCATCTTGCCGGCAATTGGCTGCATCATTCGAAGCTGCTCCCACGTTTTTGCCATGCTTACCACTCTCTCATCTGAAATTGACGTCCCCCTCTATTATAGCAATTTTTTTGCATCTATAGGGAGGAAACGCCTATCTTCCAATTCATTACAACCGTTCTTCAATAATTTGTAGGACTTTCTCAAGAACAATCCCTGCAGGCTGATGAGCATCTACTGTAACGATACGATTTTTGAAACGTTCTGCTAACTGTACATACCCCTCTCGTACACGTTCATGAAAAGAAATGCTCTCTAAATCAAGACGGTTTATCTCCCTGTTATGATCCTGATATATTCTCTCTAATCCAACAGAAGGCTCTATATCTAAATAGACAGTAAGCTGAGGCATACAATCTTCAATCGCAAATTGATTCATATTCCATATCTGCTCGACCCCTAATCCTCTCGCATATCCTTGATAGGCAAGTGAGCTATCTACAAAACGATCGCATATCACAATATACCCTTCCCTAAGAGCTGGAATTACCTTCTCCGCTAAATGCTGTCTCCTTGCTGCGGTGAAAAGCAAAGCCTCTGTTCTCGCATCCATCATTGTATATTCCTTGTTATGCAAAATCGCACGAATATCCTCTGCAATTGCAATTCCACCAGGTTCACGCGTAACCATGACTTTATATCCTCTTTCTTGTAAAAGCGGAGATAGCTTTGTAATAAGAGTAGATTTTCCAGAGCCCTCTGGTCCTTCTAACGTAATAAACATACCTTTTGTACTCATTTCTCTTCTCCTTCTATTTCATATACCTTTATATTACCCTCTTGTATATAGGAGGCCCCCTGAAAACGCGAACCGCTTTTCACTAGCAAATGCCATTGTGCTATCTGCTCTTTTGTAATCCGTTCTCCTCTCATAATAAGAGGGATTCCCGGAGGATATGGAACAATCATATCTCCCGCAATAAGTCCTTCTGCCCGGTCCAATGAAACAATTCTCGTCTTATATCCCTTCAATCTTTTATAACTAAACGGCAAAACAGAATATAGATCTGTCTGCATGAAGGGAGGAATATTGAGTTCTGATATGGCTTCATACTGTTGCAATACCTCATGCAGGTCAGATACAGCTTCTAGGTAAACTTCTGATACATGTAAGGGCAGGATAAGAAGAACATTATATGGGTCTGCCAATTCTGTATAAATACCTCTCTGTTCGAAAAGTCCTTGAAGTTCATATCCTGATAAATGACATCTTGTCTGAATTGTAACCTTTAATGGATCCTGATTTGTATGAGATAAAACTTTAATTTGCCTAATGTTTTCTAAAGATTTACGGAATCGTATGATAAATGATTGAAGCTCCTCTGTACCCGATTCTTTCCAACAGGCGAGGGAAAATCGGGCTAGATCTAAAGATGCCATAATCGGATAAGAAGGACTACTTGATTGAAGCATACTTATGTAACGAGACACCTCTCCTTGATCAACTAGTCTGCTGTTAAAATGCAAATAGGACCCCATCGTCATAGCGGGTAAAGTTTTATGCGCTGAATGAACGACAAGATCAGCCCCATATTCCAATGCTGACTTTGGAAAAGGTTTCCCCAAACAAAAATGCGCACCATGTGCCTCATCAACTAAAACAGGAATATCCATATTATGCGCTAACTCAATAATCGCAGTTAAATCTGTTGCTTGTCCATAATAATTGGGATGCGTTAAGATAACTGCTTTTGCACGTGGATATTGTTCTAACGCTGCTCTCACTGTTTCATATGCAATACCAGAAGGAACATATGAAGTTTGGTCTATTTCAGCTGCCAAAAATACCGGTATGGCTCCTGCTAACTCCAAGCCATGTATAATGGACTTATGGCAATTACGCTGTACGAGCACAATATCGTCCTCTTTACAAACGGCCAAAATCATCGCAAGATTCCCAACTGTAGATCCATTAATAAGAAAGTAACTCGCTGAAGAGCCGTAAAGCTCTGCCAACAGTTGCTGCGCTTCCTCAATACAACCAGAAGGAGAATGCAGGTCATCCAAACCTGATAGTTCTGTTGCATCTATTTCTAGTATACTATGAAAATGCTGCATCCCCTCAGATGGAAAATATAATCCATTTTTATGTCCTGGTACATGAAGAGATACTGGTCTTTTTTTTGCAAACTTTGCTAAAGCATCGTATAGTGGTGTACTTTTGTTTCTCACAATTGTTTCTCCTTTACTCATTAAAAAGCGAACTATGGAACCTAGATAGTACTGCATTATGATACTTGTATCCCTTATAAAAACTTCTTTCCTTATTGTACGCTTTTTCAGGCAAAAAAAATAATAGGCCTTATGCCTATTGTTATAAAAATAATCTATAAAACCCACTTATTTTACTTAAAGGGAGTCACACTTTTGGCAATTGAATTTTACGAAGCTGTTGTAAATAAAATAAGTATCTTGCATCATCTGTATCTGTTTGCACAATATCACGCTCACAGGACTCACATATAAACCCATTATAGAGAAAAATTCCTTTCTCCTGCTTTGAGTCACATACAATACATTGTTTAGTTTCAAAGTCTGTTAAAAGTGTTTTCATTCTCTCCACCTCCATATTTACATCCTTGACAATTCCACAGCATATATACAGACTTTTCATATTTTTTTATCCATTCTGCTTATTATCCTATGTAAATATCTGGGCGATGTGTCTGTCATCTTTTTAAGAAAAGCAGACACATCCCGCCTTTTATGGCAGCGTAGGGGTGAGCCGAAGTCTACCATTTTGGGCCTTGGGAGCTAGACATCATCCCCAAAAGTTATACTTTCTTATTTTTTAAAGAAAACTCGCCGATTGGCGAGCCCTGCCCTTGGGCGAAGACAGAGGCGTAGTTGCACTTACACTGTATTCTTAAAATTTCGGACTACGTCGAATTAGCTTCCAGCTGGAAATTTATCCTTTCCTACAGTGTAAAGAAAACTCGCCGATTGGCG
>NZ_SCFM01000055.1 GCF_004138295.1 Ectobacillus funiculus
TCTGCTTTTGAGTGATTGAGATGAGGATGTTCTGGATCTTCTACGATACATTTTTTAATTTCTTTTGAATCGATTGCACGACACTGTCTATCTGTTTGACATACAATGCTTGTAGTTCTTTTTGTGATGTATGAAGGGCGTTTGCTTGTTGGACTGCACTATTCGCATAATAGTCGTCCAGTTGAAATCGCTGCTTGATCGCAACATGCAGACTGCCTTCATACGGTTTGTTCCCCTTGCGTAGATGTTTTGTCTGCCAAGCATAAGCCGTGCGCATGGCTCTATTATAGAGACGGAGAGAATGAAAGAGTTCCTGATTCAAATCGTGGGGGATCGTGTGTTTATAGATTCGATTGGAAAAATAGCACTTCTTCATTCCTTCTCCCTTCTGGTTCATTTTGGTAATTATATATTACCAAAGGAACGTACGTTCGTCTAGCTACATGTCCCTATTCACCAAACATGCTAGGCGATTGCCTAGCCGACATTCATCCTCCACTTACCACTGGGCTACGCCCATCACGTGCTTGAAGTGGAGTCTTCTGTCAGAAAATGATAAATTTTGCTGCCCACTCATCTTCTCTAACACCTCAGGGCTCGTTAGATATTAAAATTTTTTGTCTTTTTCATGCTTTACAATCGATTCCTTATCCCTCATACATTATCCTTCGATAGCGGCAGCCTTCATTTTTTTGCAATTACTCTTTTCTGTGTAAGTCTCTCAATCACTTCTAAACAAAATCGTGAGTTATGGTAGGGACACTTCCACGGGTTAGAAATATCTAATTTGGCAGG
The DNA here is from genome assembly GCF_004138295.1 of Ectobacillus funiculus. Classification (GTDB taxonomy): domain Bacteria; phylum Bacillota; class Bacilli; order Bacillales; family Bacillaceae_G; genus Ectobacillus; species Ectobacillus funiculus. The sequence continues at coordinate 796 of NZ_SCFM01000055.1, forward strand.
ATTGCCATCAGGGTCCACAGACCAATACCACTCCCCGCCATCTCGAGGATCAATAATGCAGTGCTGGATATAGCTCCACAAATTCTTAGCCCACTTAGCAAATCTTTCATCGCCAGTTCGCTCGTAAGCATTCAAAAACCCAACAATCGCCTCTGCCTGCACCCACCATACGCGAGTAAAATCCGTTTGACCATTCTTATTATCATTTGCAAGTGAACCATCCTCTAAAATAGCTTGTTCCGCAATGTTGTAAGCAATATCAATAACCATTTGAACAAGTTCACGCTGGTCTTGTCCAAGTGCCTTTAAGGCTTCATCTAAGAGCCAACTCGCTTCGATGTCATGACCATATGATTTCTTATCTGAAATGCTATTCCAGTTTTTATCAAAGAGAGCGTATAAAAATTTAGTTTCCTTGCTATAAATTTTCTCATAAAAGATATTTACTAAGTTTTGCAGCTGATCACGCAAAAGCTGATCAGGCCAAACTTTATATAGAGTTGTATATGCCTCCAGAATGTGAAGATGTGTGTTTGTGGTAATCGGTGCACCTGATCCACTGCCAAGCTTTTCATTTGGCTTCTTCATCCATTCTCTCGTGAATTCCTCCCAATACGCATTCCGCTCAGCACAATACGCCTCTTCCACGAAACGAAACAGCTTAATAGCTAATTCAAGCGCCTCCATTTTTCCTGTTACCCGGTAATATTCGCTAAGGGCATAAATAGCAAATGATTGATTGTAAATATGCTTGGTTGTATCTTTCGGATTTCCTTGATAATCAAGTAACCAATATACTCCGCCAAACTCATGATCATATAATTTTTGCACAAGAAAATCATATGCATGGTGCGCGCATTCCACATACTCAGTCTTTTGCGTCACCCGATAAGCAGCCGAAAAGGACCAAAGGTATCTCGATAAAACAATCCCTCCCTTATCAGCTAGCTTATTTATGTTCAATTTATAATCTGCCTGCCCATAAAATCCTCCATTTTCCTCATCCTTCATAGTAAGCCAAAAAGGCATGATATGTTGATGAAGTTCTTCTTGAATTTGCTGTTTAAAAATTTCCATTTCTATCTCTCCTATGTTTATATTTCATGCTAAATCGATCACTCTGCCTAACGAATAGAAGATATTACATCTAAACCTCATCTTCTTTTTCACTTTCCTGCAGCTTTTTTATTTAAACCACTGCAGAAGATGTTCACCGCCAAAACTGTTCGAGAAATTTGTATTGTGCACTCTCTTCATCTTATCCCTTCATAAATTACAAACTGCATCTGCTTAAAGATTCACAACGATACATGTTTTGAGCTTGCTTCTAAAAAGAGTATATAAGAAACTGAATTAAAAGTATATACTTTTAATAAAATATGTATATTCATATGTTTTATTGAGATTTCTAATGTCTTAAAATGTATTTTGCTTTTCCATAAAGAAAACCCGCCGATTGGCGAAGACAGAGGCGTGGTTACACTTACACTGTATTCCTAAAATTTCCGACTACGTCGAATAACTTCTAGCTAGAAATTTATACTTTCCTACAGTGTAGAAAAAGACAGGCCAAAAGGGGCTGTGTTGACAAATACCTATTCAAAACAAAAAGAAGACAAATACAACAGGTAGCATTTGTCTTCTTTTTATTTACTGTATTCTATGCTTTGAAATGGAGCCATTTAGTTTGTCAATAGCCCCAGAAGCGCTGTCTTTTTTGTCAGGATATTTAGCTACATTTAAGTTTCTATGAATGATATAAACATCATTTCGTTCATAAAAGCCTCAATCTCTATACTTGAAAATACCTGCGTTCAGGACGGCCAACATTCCCATAAATAAGCTCCGCATAAATCTTCCGCTGTGAAATCAAGTACTCCAAATAACGCCTTGCCGTAGATCGGCTCACCCCCGACTCCTGGCTAAGAAGCTCTGCTGTAATTCCTTCCTCTCCTATTCCTGAAACACACTTTAAAATCTTCTCTAGCGTTAAAGGATCGATCCCCTTTGGTGAAGCATCCGTCATAGAAATCGCCGCACTAGGCGCTCCTGTACTCCAAAAGCCTTCAATTTGATCAGGAGATAGCTTCTCCTGCTGCTCAAGCTGCTGCATCTTACTCCTGTAATGCTCCAAGCTCCTTTTAAATCGATCAAACGTTAAAGGTTTGACGATATAATCAAATACTCCGCCTCGCATTGCATGGCGCACAACATCAACCTCCGAGGCGGCCGTAATCATAATAATATCAGCCTCCTTGGCATTCTCACGAATAAACGGTACAAGATCGATTCCCCTCATATCAGGTAAGTACACATCAAGCAAGATCAACTGCGGCTGCACAAGCTCGATCCACTCCTTTGCCTGCTCACCGTTCGTTGCCGTTCCAACGACTGTAAACCCGCCAATCTTTTCCGTAAAGCGGCGATGAATTTCCGCAATTCGAACATCATCTTCAACAATCAGTACCTCAGTAGGCTGAGACATTCTCTCCACACCTTTCCTTTGGGATTGCCACAATAAATAATGCGCCGTCCCAATCTCCCTTTTCAATTGCAATGCTGCCGTGCAAATCATCTACCAATTCCTTCACTCTCGCCAAACCGTATCCACGATTTCCTCCATCCTTTGTAGAAAAGTCGCGTTTAAAAATATATGGAATTAGATTGTCATCTACACCCAATCCCGAATCTTCAACCTCAAGAAGCAAATCATCACCGATATCTGTTATATATAAGCGTACCTGTTTTTCCTTATCCGTATTTCTCTCAACAGATTCAAAAGCATTAGTAATTAAATTGCCAAGGATAGAAATAAAATAGCTGCTATCAATATGCTCAGCTAATCTCTCCAGACTGCTTTCCCGATCAAGCACAAAATTAATTTTCAATTCCTTTGCACGGTTATAAAAACCAATTAAAATCCCACCGAGCCTAGGATCCTTCAGCCTGCTCATAATAAACTGGACAAAATCCTGCTGAACCGCTGTTTCCTTATGCACAAGTTCCAGTGCTTCCTCATAGGATTCTAGCTGAATCAACCCTGAAAGCGTATACAAAAGATTATTAAACTCATGTGTCTGAGCACGGAGAGCCTCTGTATAGCGTTTGACTTGTGAAAGCTCCTCTGTTAGTTGATCGATTTCAGATTTAAGACGAAAACTCGAAACAACGCCTATTACTTCATTTCCAATTTTAACAGGCAACCGATTTGCGATAATAGTTCGTCCCTTTAATTTTAACTGTCGATCTAGCTGTTCTTCACCATTGCGAAGTACCTCTAAAATAGATGTATTCGGAATCACCTCTAGAACAGGCCTTCCAATTACATTTTGTTCCTGACGAATAAGGAGAATTTCATATGCGGCTTGATTTAAAAGACTAATCCTTCCTTGCTTATCAATCATCATAATCCCTTCTCGAACCGATTGAATTAAAGCACTTCTCTCTTCGTACAGGGATGCAATTTCCTCGGGTTCCAGACCAAACATTAAATTTTTAATATTGCGCGCGAGATACACAGAGCCAATGATTCCAATGACTGCTCCAGAAAGGGCAATCCCCCACATGGTATAATCGTATTCGCCTACAATTTGATTAATATCCTCCATCAGAAAGCCAACTGAGACAATCCCAATGATATTTCCGTTTTCATCCCAAATTGGAGCTTTACCGCGCAAAGATAATCCAAGCGTGCCCTTTGCCTTGGATATATAAGCTTTTCCATCTACAAGTGCTTTATCATTATCTCCGCCCATCATTCTTTTGCCAATTCTCTGCGGATTTGGATGAGAATAACGTATTCCCTGTTTATTGCCGATGACAATAAACTCAGCATCTGTTTCCAGCCGGATGCGTTCCGCAATCGGCTGAATGATAGCTGCCGGGTTTTCCGTATGCAATGCGGATCTAATCTCAGGCATAGCCGCTACAGTTTTCGCAACGTGAAGCGCACGTTTTCCTAATTGATTCTCGACCGTATCAGATAGCACGTAATAAAATAGAAAGCTGATTTGCGAAACAATTAAAATAATAAGAGCAATAATGAACAAGGTAATTCGCTGCTGCAGTTTTAGTTTTTTTAGCTTCAACATTCCCTCTCCCTACCTAATATTAGAAGGAGACATTCCCCTTACTCCAACAAAAGTGACAAGATCCATCCTCTTTCATTCTTTTAATCTATTTTAACATAATTTTGAAGTATAAAACAAAAGCCTTATGTGCAAAGAAATTCTGTTACAAGACAAACTGTATAATAGCAACACATAGCTTAAGTTCTGCAATCTAGTTTAGAAAAGTCTTCCTCTTAGTAACTTCCCTAAGATTCATTTGTTTCAACCACTGAACATTACTACAGCTAGCCTTTGTTATTGGATTTCAAAAAATATATCTTGCATGCAGAATCAGTTGACAGTGATAATCAATATCAATTAAAATAGTGAACATAAATGATAATAAATATCAACTAAAGAAAAATCACTGTGTCGAATTCACTTCTATCTGGGAATTTATACTTTCTTACAGTGTAAAAATATAAACCTCCCCCTTGTTTCTGTTTCATCTTTAAGAAAAGTTCCTACATTTATAGGACAAGGGAAAGGTTAGGCTCAAGCCAGAGGAACAATCAGCCTTAGAAGAGAAGAAGTTTGACTTTGATAGCTAAAAATAGCCTAGCAAAAAAATGATGCAAGAAAAATACCAACAGACTATAGATCACTATAAGGAGGTAATACCATGAATAGCAACTTTGTTACACTAAAGTCATTTGAATACGAGTTAAATTGCAACTGCCCCGAGCGACATCCAATCTACTTTTCAGCGGGTGATATCCTAACGATTGAAGAAGAGAGAAGATATGTCGACGGTATGGGCTGGTACGTCCTTATCACGATTAACGACGAATATAATATGTTTATGTTTTTAGAGGATATTGAACACCTGCGTATGAAAGGAACCATTTGTGCCATCTCTGATTTAGATTTACGTATCAATTATTTGCGCTTTAAAGTGAATGAAGCGCTTGATACACGAGATAAGGAAGCCTTTCTCATATTCTCTAGTGAGCTTGGAAAGGTCATGAATTTACGAGAAGGATTAATGGGTTAGCTTTTCCTAAGCAAATATAAATGATAAGTAATAACATAGGCTGCAAAAAAGGCAGGCCCACCAAGAAGGAATCTGCCAAATATCAGAAGTTTTACTTTGCGATTAAAGCTGTTTGTATCAGTTCCACGGGCCCTTCTCCCAGCCTCTTGTTTTTTATTTAGCTTGGTCAGGTTTTTTTTTAACAAACATAAATAGAAAGAGAAGTGTCGGTATAAAAACTATAAAGAATGGGGCCTGTAAATATTTTAAACCAAGAAATTTCCCCAACCATATGTGATAGGTCCAACTTGGCGGTAGATGGGAGGTACCATAAATAATTCCTCCTACTGGAAGGATTAGTTTTCGATAGTTCGTGTTGAGTAATCTACCTAACCCTAAAACAGCCGCCAGATACCATAATGTTACTTTAATGAATATCCCTACATATAAGAGTAAAACTACAAAAGCATCAAAACGTTCGAGAAAATCAGCTATTTGAATAAGTCTGACAGATGCCAGCAGCGGAAGGTTACTAACACTCACGTATGGTACTCCTAAGATAGCAATATTCAGTATACTAAGAATCGTAAGAAAAATGCCTACAAATACGTAAGCTCGAATAGAGATTTTAACTATATCGTCCTTATCATTCAAATAGTTCCAATACATAAGGAAAAGTACTAATTGCCCGAATGGGAAAAGGATAGGGTCTGGAAAGGCACCCTTCAGTACCGGTATGATTCCATTTTCGAGGATAGGAAATAGACGATCTATATGTACAATACCCGAGCTAAAGTACAAGATAATTAATAATAGGTAAAAGAATAACACTCCTAGCAGCATAAATTCAGCCACGCGGAAAAAAACTTCAACCCCCTTAAAAAGGACATAACTTGCTAGAAGCATCATAACTAGCATAACGACGGAGATAGGGGTTTTGGAAAGAAAGGTCATGAGCGTAAGATCTCCAAAATCCCGCACATTCCGCATAGATTCGTACATAAAATTACAGACATAGGAAAAGGCGATTAACCTCCCGAAAAACGAACCAAAATATTGAATTAACATTTGAATCAAATCTTTATCCGGCTCTAGACGCTGAATGGCTAGAAATAACATGAACAGCAAAAAGCCAGGAATCATACCGATCAACATTACTAACCAGGCATCCTGTTTGGCGCTGATTCCTATCTCAAACAAAGCAGCGCTTCCTATTTCAAATAGTATGATCATAGCCACTAACTGATGTTTGCTGATTCTTTCCATATGTAAAACATTCCTTTATCCTAGGATCGACTACCATTATAATTCAGTGCGTAGTCAGGTATATGTTCTATTCCCCTTTCGCTTCGATCGAGAGTAAAATCAATCGTATCCATTCTGGCTGGAAATTTATACTTTCCTACAGTGCAAAAGAACTTTCGCCTCCTCTTTCTTTTTTTTAGAAAATTCCTTATTTAAGTATTTTAGAAACAGAGTTGTTAATAATACCGGTACGACGGATATTGGCCTTAACTTTAACGTTCATTTTTATATCCATAAATGCTTCGCCCCAGTTGTCTTTCATTTCTTTCCAGTAACTTGGATATTCTGTATGGAATGCATTCCCAAAGCCAAGTACATCTGTTTTCAGTCTTTTCGCTCCTTTAAATGCCACTTCTATCTCTTTTTTGATTTCATCTTGAATAGAATGCTCTAATTTTGTCAGCACTTTAGGATCTTGTAGATTAAGTTTGCAAGCTGATTCTTCCAATACTCCCTTTGCTTTAACATCAACAGTTATTTCTGGCTTCCCATTTACTAAGCTAGGGATTAATTTTGTGGATCCCTTTTCTACGAAAAAAGAAGATAATTGTTTATCATAAGTCGTACCATCACAAGGAAAGGTAACAACTGTATTGGAGATAGCATCGGATATCCAAGCTAACCCTAAGCTTTCCTCCTGACTCAGCCAACCTACTAGTTTCGCTTGTCTAAACACCCCTATACTCCCTAATTGTATAGCAGCATGTCTTCGTGTCTTTTGAAGTGCCTCCAAGGCTGTTTGCTTTCTCTGTTCACCGGAAACCTTGATTTCTGGTAATACAGCACTTTCCAAAGGACTACTAGCTAATGTAGTCACGAATTCATGCATATTGATACTTCTAATCATAGAAAGACTAGATTCTTCTTTTTCAAAAATCTTCCTAATAGTGTTACCAGAAATCTTTTCAATAGGGGTAAGTATTTCCAAAAACTCCCCTGCATTTCCCTTTGTAAGGATAATTTTCATGGTTTCCCTGCTTTCAATATCCCTTAGATAGAAATCAATAATTTGCTTGACCCCTTTCTTGGCAACATCTTCATTTATAAGCACGACACGATTATGAGCCAAAAAAAGAGCGCGCGGTGTTTCCATACTGACATTTTGAAACGCATCTCTAAGTGTTTTCCCCTTTGTAGAAAACGTAGTAACGGGTGATTGGCTATTACCACTGCCAGTTTGGGTAGCGATTGCCCCCGGATTAACGACCTGAAATGAGGTTACCCATTGATTGTTCTTATCCATATCAATAGCTGTTGCCATCACAATTCCAAGCTCCCCCAATTCTCTGCGATTCCAGCATCCGCTTTCAAGCAAGCAAATGAATAGGATTAACAGCAACATCAAAGAACGTTTCACCTGTTTCCTCCCTCCTCATATACCTTATTCCTCCTTCTTTCTAAAAGGAGGAGAAGACTTAAGACTTGTCCCTTGACGGACATTATTTTCCTGACTGTACAGACGTGGGCGTTTGAGCATAGCCCACCAAGGTACCCTCACAAGTAAGTCTTTTAAATTAGCTGGTATCAAGGGAGATAGGGGCATTAAATACGGTATCCCGAAAGAACGCAATCCAGCTAAATGAATCAAAAGAGCAATAAGACCTGACATAACTCCAAATAAACCTAAAGTAGCGGCAAGAAACATGAAACCGAAGCGAATCAAGCGAGCAGCAATGGACATATTAAAGGCCGGAGCTATGAAATTCGAGATAGCTGTAAAGGATACAACAATCACCATAGCTGCAGAGACAAGGCCTGCTTGAACAGCCGCCTGCCCTAACACAAGGGCTCCAACGATTGAAATCGCGGAACCGATTGCCTTAGGCATACGAATACCTGCTTCCCGTAAAACCTCAAATGTAATTTCCATTGCCATCGCTTCAACAAAAGCTGGAAAAGGAACTCCTTCTCGTTGCGCAGCCAGACTTATTAGCAGTGTAGTAGGCAACATCTCTTGGTGAAAAGTAGTGATAGCAATATACAGAGAGGGCAAAAGTATCGATATCAGAAAAGACATATAGCGCAGGATACGAAGAAATGACGCAATATCATATCTTTGATAATAATCTTCGCTTGCATTGAAAAATCTAAAGAACGTCACAGGGGCCAGGAGAACAAAAGGGGTTCCATCAACAAGAATCGCAATCTGTCCTTCCAATATAGCGCCAGCTACTGTATCAGGCCGTTCTGAGTTTGCGATAGTAGGAAAGGGAGTAAAGGTTTCATCTTGGATAAATTCCTCGATATAGCCACTTTCTAAAATGCTATCTGTATCAATATTGTCTAGCCTTTCAAGTACTTCCTCCACCACTTTGTCATTGGCAATCCCCTTTACATACATGACAGCCACATCTGTTTGAGTCACTCTTCCTATTTTCCGATCAACCACCCATAGATTGGGACTTTTGATTTTACGCCGAAGAAGTGCGATATTGATGCCTAAGCTTTCAACAAATCCTTCTTTTGGTCCACGAATAACGCTTTGAGAAGAGGGTTCTTCTACTCCTCTTCCCTCCCATTTAGAAGAACTCGCCGAAATGCCCTGCTTCCAGCCATCCACAAGAATAACCGTATTACCAGAGAATAAAGCAGACAACAGCATATCCATATTATCTATATCTGTAATATTGCTAACGCTAAGAATGCGATCTTTAATCATCGCTAGGAGATTGCATTCTGCCCTTCCCGCTATGGATTTTTTTTCAGCATCAGACATTAAAGATTTCATGATATCATTATTAATGACGTTAATGTCAGTTAAGCCCTTTATATAGATAACAGCCATTTCAAAATCATTGGCAACTCCGCTATAGAATAAGCGAATCGTGATGTCCGAGCTATTCCCTGTAAGATTCTTTATCTCTTGTACATTTCGCTGCAGGTTATTAAAAAGTGGTTTAGCAGATTTCATATCGCCACCTCCACAAGCACTCCTTTTTTCAGGCCATCTTTTTCTAATTTTTCATCCATTAGCCATTTGAACTGACTCATGGCTATTGTACCCATCTAAATATGCGATGTATTAACCCTATTTATTCATCTATAATGTAATACGCATAAAGAAACAGAAGTCTCGCATCTTATCTACGGATTAAGAGAGTTCTCTACCTTGATGCTGTTGCAGTATGAGTTAAAGGAGGAACTGATAAACAACCAAAGCAAGAATGATTGAAAACATATGTAATGATTTAACAAATTTGAGTTACAATAATTTGTTTATCATATTAAGGAAAGAATTAGAAACGAAATATCGTTGCGGCCTAATTCAGCATTATTATTTTCATAATAATTAGCACATTATTTTGTTAACCAACCAATTCACTTTTTACAATTCATATTGTGTTTGCACTACTAGAGATTCTGCACACATTTTCTATCCTGAAAAGGCATTTATTATAAAATGCACGGAAACAGGCTTTTTTATGCATATTTTTTGTTAGTAGGAGGAATATCTTTGAAATTAGATGGAAACTTAAGTATGAAAAAATGATTTATGGCCATAACGTGAGGATGAAGGAAGTTTTGCCAATCTTTGAAATGAAGTGCCCTTATACTGTATTCCTAAAATTTCCGACTACGTCGAATTCGCTTCTAGCTAGAAATTTATACTCTCTTACAATGTAAAGAAAACTCGCCAATTGACGAGCCCTGCACAGAAGAGGCAATTGCGTCTGGCAAGAGCCTCTTCTATTCTTCTCCAATATCTTTCTAAAGGGAATCTAAACAGCAGCTTCCAATCCATTAATCTCCTCTGAATCTATCAATTTGTTAAGAGAAGCCGCTGTTGGCAAGCCTACTTATTAATCACATGAATATCATCAAAATACAGGACACTTGATAAGGTTGTTCCTGGCTGTTTTGCATTCACGTAAATTGAGAACTCCTGCACTTTTTTGACATTTATTTCATTAAGAACAGCACCTGCATGGGAGGCATCCCATGGCGCAACAGTAAATTCACTGAACGGAATTTCTATTAACTGCGGTTCATTCCCAGCTAGGGATGGATAGGCTTCAAATGCAATATCATTTGCCTTTACTTGAATGACAAGCTTTTGGTCATTGCCATCTGGAAGATACCAGAATTTTAAAGTGTTCTGTCCTGACCAGTCGACCCCACCAAGCATTTTTGTCATTCCGCCATAGCCGGCTCCACCAAGATTGTACTCATATTTCAATCCGAATTCTCCTGAATTTTTGTGTTCAGCATCCAACGAAAGGTTGACTTTATCTCCTTGCGAAGCAACAGTATATTTTGACTGTAGCTTTTCAGTGTTTCCACTGTATACTTCAAAATTATCTACTGTTAGCGGATCCAGTACTGGTTCAATGTAGTTGTTTAACAATTGAATATTATCCACATAAATTGGTCCGCTGTACTTAACATTGCTGGTTACAATGGAAAACGCCAGCTCATCTGCTGTTTCCAGATCTCCTCTGGCTGAATGCAAATCGATTTCAGCAGTATACTTTCCAAACACTTGTTGACCAATCGTAACCTTCTCAAGACTTGAAAGAGTTTTTTCCTGTCCCATGCCATACTTGTCATTCCAGTTTGGCGGAACCAATGCCACTCCCTGAATCGATGCATTTTCGTTGCCGCTGATAGGGAGATAAACATCAAATTTAAGTTTATTTACATTAGTTAATTCCTGATTGGCAAGTTTGAGCTTCAATTCCTGCCAGGATTGCGAAGCATCCGGAAGGTTTACATCCAGTTTTAGTACGCCATTATTGCTCCAATTGAAATGGCTAACTTTCATATCAATGGACTCCGGATATGTTCCCAATGATTCGATATCTGCTATAGAAGAGTCGAATTGATACCCTTTCACCAGTATATCCTTAGCTTCTATATTGACCTTGATTGGCTCTTCATATACAACCCTTTTTCCCAGGTATCCTTTTACTGTCAGCAACACGCTTGTTCCGTTTTGGCTAGCGCTTGGTTGCCAATCTGCCATATAGTAGTCTTCTTTTGGATTGTAGGTTAATGGATTCTCTCCTTCCATCCCTTCAACGGAATAAACCATTCTCGAAACAGGCTGATTAATGGCACGGACACGAATTGTTGTTGTTGTGCTTTTAACGGTCTCCCTGTCAGTTGGAGAAACTGTGTGGATAAAGCCATCTTCCTGTTTGTTCGTCTTGGCTTTTAAGGTATAAACATTGTTTATATCTTTATTAAAAGCGGTATATTCGTCGTTATAAAAAGCGGTAAAATCAGTAAGCATTTCATGATCCCCGTAGGTAGGATGATTCCTGAACGGGGTAAAAGAGCCTTCAGCGCTGAAATTGGCCCATGTCAGCATATAAGCCATTCTTTTTGCATCAGGATCAGATTTTAGAGCATTCAATAACTTGGTGAACCATTCCTTTTCCGCATTTCCTGTTATTTTCATATTGCTGTACCCAAACTCGGTAAAAGCAGCTACCTTTCCTTTGGAATCCGCAATTCTTGAAATCAGGCTCGCATCCTCGACTACCTGCTTCAGCCACAGATCTGTGCCCTCGCCATTGTTATAGGTGTCAAAGCCAAGGATATCAACATAATCATCCCCAGGATAGGTCAGCAAATATTTGGATTCATCATTATTAAACGGACTTCCCGGAGAAAAAGCGTAAAGAAAGTTTCTTACATTCTTCTTATCCCTTAAATATTCAACTGTATAACGGAATAGTTCCTTATACTGGGCTGGAGTAGTAAAAGCAGCCCCCCACCAGAACCAGCTTCCGTTATTTTCATGGAACGGACGGAAGACAACAGGAATAGCGTTCCCTTGTTCATCCTTTAAGTGATTGGCAAAGTCCGCCACCATGTCCAGGTATTTATTAAATTCTTCATGCTTGTCCCCGCCAGGCATAATATGGGAGACTACAGATCCTGAGGTATCGTAAAAACTTCCCCCAGTTACAAAGTTGGGCATATGGGCACTAAGATTAAGGATCCCGCCCCGCTCATAGGCTTTTTTCATTACACCAATAAGGGCATCCCGGTTTACTTCGTTCGAGGCTCCCCAAACTCCAGGCTTTTCTTTCCCTTCAAGACTTAATGTATCCCAGCCGTAAACAGCAGGAAAATCACCAACGGCATTTTTTACTTCTGATTCTGTCCCATCATGTACACTAATGGTTGAGCCCTCTGTCGTTGCATGTTGCTGTCCAAACAGGATAGCTTCTCCTCTGACATTATTGAGGTAGGAGAAAAGTGATCTTGTTTCACCGGTCGCTTTCCTGTCTACTAAATCAATCTCTGAAACTCCATTGGAGCTTTTCCCTTTTTCTGCATTTCCTGCCCCATATGTACTTGCAGGAGCCAATATAGGGGTTAGCATTAAAGTGGTCAACATTAAAGCAAAGTATTTTCTGGCCATTCTATTAAAATTCTCCTTCTAATTTATATAAGAAAATTAAAAGATCACACTCAATATCCTAGAATGTCTACTCCGTCAGAAATAGCCCATTGAATAGTTAATCCTATAAAATCAGATTAAAAAAACAACTAAAACCCTATTTAAATATATCTTTCTTAATTTGTAATTCTCTTTCCTTAATAAGGTTTCTATACCAATAAGCAGACTTCTTCATTATTCGATTCCGATCTTGTTCTAAATTAATTTCAACTAGTCCGTACCTGTTTTTAAAAGCATTCATTGGTGAAACATTATCTGTAAAAGCCCATAGCATATAACCAATACAATTTGAACCTTGCTCCACGGCATGCAGCAGGCTTTTTAAATGATTGCTGATAAATTCAATTCTGTAATCATCCTGAATCATCCCGTTTTCATTTTTATAGTTAAACTCGTTTTCTACCCCCATCCCATTTTCCGCAATAAACCATTCAATATTTCCATATTCCTCCTTCATTCGCATAGCCATATCAAACATAATTTGCGGGTAAATTTCCCATCCGCGAAATGGATTCATTTTTCTGCCAGGAAGCTCAAACATTTCGTAGTAAAAGGCGGGATGAAACGGAGTTCTTTCGTCCCATGCATTTGTCCTAGCTTTTACCCGATGCGGAAAATACAAGTTTAACCCAACATAATCAACCGTGTTTTCTTTTATAACCTGTAACTCTTCCTTTGTTGCATCAAATGAGATATCATGCTTTTCCATTAATTCAAATAGCTCTTCTGGATATTCTCCTTTAATAGAAGGATCCAAAAAGACTCGATTATAGAATAAATCATATATCCTTGCAGCTTCTATATCGTGCTTTGCAGTGGATCGGGCATAAGTTACTTCAGGATTTAAGATAACGCCAATCTTTGCACCGTACTTTTCTTTATACTGTTTCTGTTTAAATAAACGTACAACTTTCGCAGTAGTCAAAGCTTTATTAAAATTCCATTGCATCCATTTCTTTGTATTCTGTTCAAAAGGATAGCGTATAGCATCTAAATAAACTCTCGTTTGGATGACAATAGGTTCATTAAACGTAAACCAATATTTCACACGATCACCATACCGCTCAAATACCTTCTCAGCATATTGTACGAATAAGTCTACAACACGCTTCGAACCCCAGCCACCGTAAGTTTCAAATAAAACCGCTGGCAATTCGTAGTGTTCTAAACAAATCATTGGTTCAACACCGGCTTCTATTTGTGTATTGATTACGTTATCCATATAACTTGCGTATTCTTCATCCACAACTACATTTTCATAGTCAACCAGAAAGCGGGACCAGTTAATAGAGGTCCGATAATGTGTTAAGCCTATTTCTTTCATTAAATCAATATCTTCTTGATAGTGATTATAAAAATCGGTTGCCACTGCAGGTCCATAACCGTTATGCCAAACATGCTGATTATTTTTATACCAAAGATCCAGATATGAATCCTGTGTGTCCTTTTTCCCAGACCATCCTTCAGTTTGCCAAGCAGATGCAGCAGCGCCAAGAATAAAATGATCTGGAATTTTCATGATATTTGTATTCATGCTTTTCCTCCTATGTATAAATGGAGACTAGTAACAATACTAATCTCCATTTTTTTAAGCCTATCGGATTAACCTGCACCCATTTTATTTTGAAGAGATACTTTCCTTATATTCTAAATCTTGTCCATTTGTGGAAATAACTTTCTTAAACCAATCAAAGCTCTTTTTCTTATATCTCTTCAAATCTCTCATATCTGTTTCACCACGGTTAACGAAGATGAAGCCATAACGTTTTTCAAATTGCCCGCCAGAGCTGATAAGATCCGTTGATCCCCAAGTAAGGTACCCAATTACATCTACGCCCTCTTCCATCGCAAGCTTCATTTGCTTAATATGTTCAGCTAGGTATTCAATCCGATAATCATCCTCCACCGTATTGTTTTCATTTAATTCTTCACGAACACCAATTCCATTTTCCGTAATAAAAATTGGCAATCTATAACGTGCATACATATCCTTTAGACAAACTCGAAAACCGATTGGGTCGATAGCCCAGCCCCACTCATTTGTTTTCAAGTTAGGATTAGGTATTAGCCCGGAAATAAGCCACTTTCCATCAGCTTTCTCAGCACTTACTGTCTGGCTTTGATAGTAGCTGATACTTAAATAATCCACAGTATTTTCCTTTAATAGTTCAGCATCGCCTTCCTCAAAGACAGGCATAATGCCTTTTCTTTTAAGATCTTTTGTCACATACGTTGGGTACTCCCCTTGAGCAAATACATCAAAGTAGAAATCAACTAAGAGTTCTTTTGCTTTCATATGCGCAATTGTATCTTCCGGCTTGCATGTATGTGGATATGTTACCTGATAGGTAACCATTCCAGCCATTTGTCCCCCTGGTACAAGTTCATGAAGAGCTTTAACCGCTTTTGCATGAGCAACAAACGCATTATGAGTCACTTGATATCTTAACGCTTCTTCATTCTCAGCATCATCTAATTTGACACCCCAAAACTCCGGGCTTGTTAATACTAAGTTCTGCTCATTAAATGTTAGCCAATATTTTATTTTATGGCCAAAACGCTTAAAGACTGTTCTTGCATAACGCTCAAATAAGTCCACAACTTTTCTAGAAGCGAAGCCATTGTATTTTTCAGCAAGGGCAAGCGGTAAATCAAAGTGATAAAGGGTAATGACTGGCTGGATGCCCTTTGCCAGCATTTCATCAAATAAATCATCATAAAACTGTAAGCCTTTTTCATTTACTTCGCCTTCACCATCCGGGAAAATTCTTGACCAAGAAATGCTTGTTCGATATGCGTTAAAGCCCATCTCTTGAAAAAGAGAAATATCTTCCTTATAACGGTGATAAAAATCTACGGCTGTTTTCCAGTCCGATTGCCCTTCCTTAACAGGTCTGGCATCTACAATGGAAGGTCCCTTTCCATCTTCATTCCAGGCACCCTCTGTTTGAAATGATGTGACAGCACCTCCCCAAAAAAATCCTTCTGGGATTACACTTTTCTTTTCCATCAGTTTTACCCCTCTCTTATTTTAGACAAACGAGTTGTGCCCGAAATTGTCTAGCAATAATAAATTTTTGATAAAATGAGTATCTTTTAAGATTTTTACCCTGAACTCCCTTTTTTAAGATAGTCAATCTCCTTGCTCGTACTGGAATCAAGCTATTAATAAATAAAACGTTTACATAACCTATTATAACTATTATTTTTTAATTGTCTATACTTTATAATAAATATGTATATACTTTTAAAAACAAAATTCTATATCTTAACCAATATTCAAGGACAGATGTTGAGAGTGATACAACTTCCAATAATGTCCTTTTGTATTCATTAAATCCTCATGTGAGCCTTCTTCTAAAATTTCTCCTTTATCAATAAATAAAATTCGGGTTGCGCTCTGAATCGTGGAAAGCCGATGGGCAATAATAAAGGAGGTCCTTCCTGTCAATAACGTCTCAAGACCCTTTTGCAATGCAATTTCTGTTTCAGTATCGATAGATGAGGTAGCCTCATCTAATATCAAAATCCTTGGATTGGCCAATAAGGCCCTTGCGAAGGAGATAAGCTGTCTTTGTCCATTAGAGAGCCTTGTTCCTCTTTCATTCACCTCAGTTTGATAGCCATCCTCCATCTCGATAATAAATTGATGTGCCCGAACCGCCCTTGCTGCCATTATGACCTCTTCATCCGTAGCGTCTAGCCTGCCATAACGGATATTATCCATAATGGTACCTGAAAAAATGAGGGAATCCTGAAGCATAACTCCCATTTGCTTTCTAAGGGAGGGGATTGTCACTGTTTTAATATCAACATCATCAATTTTAATTTGACCGCTGTTAATATCATAAAAACGGCTGAGCAAACTGATAATTGTGGTCTTTCCTGATCCTGTCGCACCAACGAGTGCAATAGTATCTCCTGGATTTACTTTAAAGCTAATGTTATTGAGAATCTTTTCTTCCTCATATCCAAAAACAACATTTTTAAATTCTACTTTACCTTTAATTTCCTTTAGTTCTACAGCATCAGGATCACTCATTACTGTCGGCTTTTCATCCATCATTTCAAAGATTCTTTCTAAATAGGCCATTGCATTAATAATCGCATTATAAAAAATCCCGATATTCGCCAACGGTGTCCAAAACATCCATAGGTATCCAACAAATGCAACTAATGAACCTACCGTAACCCCATTACCAATGAAAGAAATTCCAATCACATAAATGAATGAAACTGTGAGAACAGAAATATTTTCAATTGAAGGCCAAAGCAAAAATTGAATATATACAGCCTTCATCCAAGAGCTTCGATACCCGTCCGATACCTCTTGAAATATCCTTTTATTTTCTTCTTCTCGAGCAAAGGCTTGAGTTACTCTAATTCCATTAATACTTTCATGAATATATGCATTCATATTCGACTGCTTATTGCTTAAATTCTGCCAAGCCTTTCGCTGAGCATTTTTAATAAGGAATATAATAGCTGCAAGGACGGGGAAACCAAGCAGCGCCAAAAAAGTCAGCTTTACATCTATAAAGAGCATAAAACCTAAAATAACCACAAGACTGAAGATATCAGTAATTAAATTAATCAGGCCATTTGATAGCAAATCACTTAAGGAATTCACATAGTTGACAACTCGAACTAAGATTTTTCCATGCGGTCTGTTGTCATAAAATGAGAATGATAGCTTCTGTAAATGAATAAACAAATCTGCTCTAATTTTTTTTATTACACTCTGCCCAATGTCTGACATCATTCGAATCCTATATTTCATACAAACTCCGGTAATGATTAGAGCTAATAGGTAAATCCCTGAGAGAATTAATAGACCGTTTATATTTTTCTCTGGAATTTCTTTATCGATGGCCTGTTTAATTAAGTATGGTCCAATGAGGTTTGCAGCGCTCGCGATTAACATAATACAAACGGTTAATGTAATTTTTCCTTTATAAGGTGCAATATAAACTAACAGCCGCTTCAAATGCATGAGGCTAAACGGAGTCTCTAATTCTTCGTCCACATCAAATTTATTACGTGCCATTTATATCACTTCCTCATCATGGAACTTATAATCAAAATGTCCATATTGATTTTTATATACGTTATAGTAGTACCCTTTTTCCTTAAGAAGGTCTTTATGTTTTCCTCTCTCAATAATTCTGCCATTCTCCATTACTAGAATTAAGTCTGCCTCTTTTACAGAGGAAATGCGATGAGCGATAATAAAACAAGTTTTACCATGTTGAAGTGATTTTAATGTCTTTTGGATACGAAGCTCGGTTTCCATATCCACACTAGATGTTGTATCATCAAGAATCAGTATTGCTGAATTTTTTAAAATTGCCCGGGCTAAGGCGATTCTTTGTCTTTGACCACCAGAAAGACCTACCCCGCGTTCACCAATGATGGTATCGTAACCATCAGGTAAAGTAGTGATAAACTCATGTGCCTCCGCCATTTTAGCCGCGGATTGTACCAATTCAAATGATGCATTAGGATTGCCATACGAAATATTCCCCTCAATAGTATCGGAGAAGAGAAAAATATCCTGCATTACCATTGACATACCTTCCCTTAGCTTATGAAGGTCCCAGTCCTGGACGTTAATTCCGTCCACTCTTACTTCTCCGCTTGCCGTATCATAAAAGCGGCCCAATAGGTTCACCAGCGTTGACTTCCCTGCACCAGTGGAGCCAATAACCGCAACCGTTTGACCTGGGTTGACTTTAAAGCTAATATCTTTAAGTACAGGCTCCTCTCCATAACTAAAGTGGACATGATTGAATTCCACAAATCCACTAAGACCTTGGGGATTATGTAGTTTAGGATTACTAGATATTTTTGGATGAACATTAAGCAAGTCCTCCACCTTTTCGGCTGAGGCGATAAACCTTTGTACATCATTAACCAGCCAGCCAGCCATTTTCATTGGATTACTTAATGCCCAAATTAGAGAATTAAATGTAACTAGCTCCCCAAAAGTAAGAGATCCGCGAATAACCATAATACCTCCGGCCAAAATCATCACAACCGTTAATACACCTGCTAGAGAATCGAGGATGGGCAAATATTTTTCCCATACTTTCGCGGACTTCAGATTCTTCTCTTTAAAAGCCTCATTTTCAACGGCAAATTTCTCAATCTCATACTCTTCCTTTGCAAAAGCCTTTACGACTCGATTTCCACTTATATTTTCCTGGACAACTGAATTTAATTTTGCAAATTGGTTTCTGATTTCTGTAAAGGTCGGCCTGACAGTAAAGGTTAAACGATATGCAAAAAAACCAATGATTGGTGTAACCAACACCATTGCCAAAGCCAATGGCGGATGGAGATAAAACATAAATCCAATAGCAAAAACTAAAATGGCAAAATTCTCAAAGATCATATAAATTGTCCATGCGGTGAAATGTCGAACAGCCTCCAAATCCCCCGTCATTCTGGCCATTATATCGCCTGTTTTCGTTCGATCATAAAAACTGAAATCTAGTTCATTCAGCCTGTTATACAGATGTTCCCTCATTTCAAAAATGACATTTTGGGATAATTTTTCAAACATCATTTGATATCCATAGCGCATAGCCGTTCTTAACAAGGTAAAACCAATCATCAGTCCTAAGAACGTCCATAACAAATTCTTTTGGTTTCCATACATAACCTTATCAACAATTTTTCCTGCCAGATAAGGATTCAACATATTTAATGCTGAAACGATTAATGCCAGAAAAAGACCCATTACTAATCTAGCCCGGTATTTCCCTATATACCCCCAGGCCCAACGCAAGCTATGCATATCAGCTGCCTCCTTCCTACACATCTTAGAATTTCATCTTTTATACTTTTCTCAGCACAAATCTCACAAACATCGCATATATGGACGGAGCAAAGAAAAATAAAAAGATAAAATTCATTCTTGCTGCAAAAGCAATAGCTATCATAGTAAGGACTAATATAATTGTTCGAAAAAAACGCTTAATCAATAGATAGAAACTATACAAAATTGATTGTTTTAAAGATAAGTCCATTTTCACTAGAACCCACGCAATATAAGTAAATAACACTAGTGCCAATAGGAAAATGTAAATTAACGCAAACTTGATAACGGAAGCATAGTAGCTATTCATTAAAGCAGGAAATGGTAGAATGATGAAAGCACTTAAATAAATGATTAAACCAATGGTTATCAATGATAGTTTTTTCTTATTTTTATATTTAGGGCTTATTTCTCGAAACAGCTCTCTAATTGACCTTCCACTACCAGCAAAGATTTCATCGACAACTTCTATCAATGTACAAAAGGAAACTGTTACTCCGAAGATAATAAAATTCTTAAATAAAAGTCCCCAAAATAGTAAATTGGATTTAATCAGTCTATAAGTGATATCTATAAAGGCAAAGAATTTACTTTCAATAAAACTGCTTTTATTCATTCTATTCACCCCTTCAGGAAAAAGGGTACTCGTTTTATTCCATAAACAAGTACCCGCTAATAAAGTATTATTTCAAGTTATAATCCTTACGAACTTGATCTGCAAACTTTTTCAACTCTTCAGCAGGATCCAAATTCTTCAGAGTAACATTATCTGTAACTGGAATAAGCTTGTTGTAAATCTCAGAATACTCAGGAATATACGGAGCGTTCATAATTGTTTTTCCGCCTTGTAGAATATCAGTTAATGCTTTTGCATTTTCTGGAGCATTTGCCATAGTTGTGATCTGATCTGCATTACGTTTTACAGTCGGAACTGCTGAGATAATTTCAGCTTGAATATCTTGGCCTTTACCTGTTGTTAAGAACTCTAACAATTTGAATGCTTCATCTGGATGTTTTGTATTTTTACCAATTCCAATTGGTAGATACGCAGCCGCAGAGACGTTTCCTGCTTTACCTGCCGGAACTGGTACAACATCCCATTTAAAATCAACATTTTTTGCATATTCAGCCCAATCCCACGGACCTGTCATTCTCATAGCTGCTTTACCTGTCATAAATAGGTTACTCATCCCTTGTGCTTGGGCAGCTGTTGGCTGTACATGATATTTGTTAGTTAAATCACGTGCAAATTTAACTGCTTCAATGGATTCTGGTGAATCGATTATCACTTTTTTGCCATCAGCACTTACAACTCCGCCGCCATTGGATGCCAATAATTGATCTAAATAAAAGTTTTCAATACCAAACTGAACTGTCTTACCATTCTCAACTTTTGTTAATTTCTGCGCGGCAGCTAGAAAATCATTCCATGTCCAGTTGTCTTGTGGATATGGGACGCCGGCTGCATCAAACATGTCCTTGTTATAACCAATCATCGTTGTCGCTGCATCACGAATTAACGCATATTGTTTACCATTAACCTGCCCTAATTCAAGTACATTTGGCATATACTCGTCTTTGTTGATTTTTTCATCAGATAAATCTGCCAACACACCTTTCTCAACAAATTGACCGAAAGCAGAAGGCTGAATCCAAACTAAGTCAGGTTGGTCTCCACCAGCAGACATTGTTAAAAATTTGTCATTGTATTTATCATACGGCGCAAAAACTGGTTTTACTTTGATGCCTGGATTTTCTTTTTCGAATTCTTTAAAAATCTCACCCTCAAGCTTTGTTCCTTCTGGATTATTGTTCCAAGTTAGAATTCGAAGCGTCACATCCTTTGAATCTTTACTTGCAGATTCAGACTTGGATCCACAACCTGTCAACAAAACTGATAGAGTTAAAACAGAAGATAAGAGCAGAGATCCTAAACCTTTTTTCTTCTTCATAAATACTTACCCCCATAGGTATATAAGAAATATGCAATAGATAAATAGGGCTTCCAGAAAGAATGGATTCATTTATCTATAGTAAAACCAGAGCCAATGAGGCATTATCATTTACCGCCAGTAGTAGCAATTCCCTGTATGAAATACTTCTGCCCTACAAAGAATAGGATGATTAAAGGCAAGAGAATGAGTACACTCGCAGCCATCATAGGTCCCCATGAGATGATCAAAGCGCCCTTAAATTGCAGAATACCTAAAGCAAGTGTGTACATAGAGTCGTCATTTAGATAGATTAATGGTCCAAGAAAATCATTCCAAGTCCACATAAAGCTTAGTAAAGCAACTGTTATAACAGCCGGAACCGATAGAGGCAGAATAATTCTCCAAAATATCCCGAATGTCCCACATCCATCTAAAAAGGCGGACTCTTCAAGTTCCTTTGGTATCGTTTTAAAGAATTGACGAAGCATAAAGATAAAGTATGCGTTTCCAAAGAATGCCGGAACAATTAACGGCAGGAATGTATTTACCCAGCCCAGCTTAGAAAAAATCATATAAACCGGGATCATTGTAACTTGAGGAGGGAGCATCATAGTCGCTAACAATAATACAAACCAGACATTCCGCCCTTTCCCTTTTATACGGGCAAATCCATACGCTACAATTGTAGAAGATAGAACCGTTCCAAGAACAGTCAATACGGTTACAACGATTGAATTCCAATAATACTGACCGAAATTAACCATCGTAAAAACATCTCGATAGTTTGAAAACTCCCAAACCTTCGGCAGAATCGTCGGTGGGAAAGTTAAGGCTTCATTTTCTGGCTTGAATGATGTTCCGACTAACCAGAGAAATGGAAAGATAAATATGATTGATAAGCCAATTAATAGAGTATAAGTTACAGTTCTTTCAATCATTCTTCCTCTTTTAATACTTCGCTCTTTTTTTGCTTTTACTTTCGGTTTTAATTTTACTTCAGTAAGTTCCATCCTTGTTCCTCCCTCCTCCAATTACTCATCAAACTCGTAGTAAACTTTCTTTCCAAAGAATTTAAATTGAATAACGGTGAAGATTAAGATAATAACAAACAAAATCCAAGCGAGTGCAGAAGCATAGCCCATCTTAAAGAATTTAAATGCATCTTGATAAAGATAGAATACGTAGAATAATGACTTATAGTTTGGTCCGCCATTCCCGCTGCTAACCACATATGCCTGTGTGAATATTTGGAAGGATCCAATCAAACCCATGATTAAGTTAAAAAAGATTACGTTTGAAGTCATTGGAACAGTCACATGCCAGAACTTGCGGAGTTTCCCAGCCCCATCTAATTCAGCTGCTTCATATAAGCTGGTTGGGACATTTTGAAGACCGGCCAAGTAAATGACCATCCCGCCGCCTGCCCCCCATAGGCTCATAATGATTAAAGATGGTTTAACCATTTCTTCACTTAATAACCAATTCGAAGTTGGCAAATGGAAAAATGATAGAATTGCATTTGCAATACCAAAATCAGGCTGAAAAATCAACATCCATAGCAAGGAGCTGGCAACAGTTGGCACCAATGATGGTAAATAAAAGATTGTTCTAAACAGCCCCATAAACTTTACATTGGCATTTAATAATACAGCCAACAAATATCCAACAACCAAACCTAGCGGCACACCGATTATGGTATAAAATAAGGTATTCCATAAAGATTGCCAAAACAAAGGATCGTCAGTAAGGATTTTCTTGTAGTTTTCCACTCCAACCCACTTCGCAGCCCCAAGCCCTGAATAATCCGTAAAGGACATATACAAAGAGTAAAGCATCGGTCCAGCTGTAAAAATGACGAAACCTATTAACCACGGTAAAATGAACATATAGAACAAGAATGTTCTAGATTTATTCATCTACCTCCCTCCTTCCCTATTTTCCTAATTAAACTAAAAACAAAAAAATAAATATTCTGAAATATATAAGTATACCCTCCATTTGATTTTAAAGCCTTATTCGCCCCCCTATTTAATTATTTAAGTTATAACTCGATTACCAACTAAACTTTTCATAAGCTTAGTTACAAAGATGAAGAAGGTTTTTTCAAACACTTAAAATGAAAACACTTTCAACTCCTCTCTAATCTTAACTTAAAAAATTTATTTAAGCAACTGCATTTTAAGTTAAATAAGATAATTTTTTAATGAAAATTACTTAAATAAAAATATTTGTAACTTAATTTACCGAATTATATACACTTTTATCTTTAAGTCTCTCTAATTCCTTTTATCATTTTTCTTATTTCAACCTTGATTCATTTTAAAATGAGGCAATTTATTAAAGGATCCCGATCTATTCAGTACTATCTATATAGAAGAAGTAGCATAACTTACGGACAATCATTTAACTACGAGAATTGTTTTTTGATGTTTCTTTCATTTGAATAATGATAATTAACAATCAATTGACGATCCATTAATCGATAACTTAATTTTAGTTTATAAAATATGTTGTAAATACTTTATTTACTTGTTAAAATTCAATTTATACAACAGGTTAATAACTTTATTCATGGATCAATATTGTATTAAACTACTATGGGCATTTATCATTATCTATAATTGTAAGTGTTTACAAGGTTATTTAGACCATTCGTTAAGTATTATATAAACCATCCATGAAAATTGGTAAGCCTAATTCTTCTTTATGAGGTGATTTGCATTGAGTATTCATATTAATCAAGATTCAAGGGAATTCCACCTATTTAACGAGCATGTAAGCTATATTTTTAGAGTTCTAGAAAAAAGCAATCAATTAGAGCACCTGTATTTTGGAAAACGCATTAAACACCGTGAGTCCTTTAAACATTTGGTTGAACGTGAAGTACGGCCTTCATGCAATATGTTTGAAGGGGACCATACTTCATCTCTAGAGCATATAAAACAAGAATATCCCAGCTTCGGAACAACTGACTACCGTTTTCCTGCACATATGATAACCAATAAGATAGGTAGCCAAATAACAAATTATCAATACCATAGTTTTGAGATTATTCCTGGTAAACCAAAGCTGCCTAACTTACCAGCTACCTATGTTGAAAATGACGATGAGGCGGAAACTTTAGAGATTACCTTAATCGACGATGTATTAAAGAGCAAATTAATTTTAAGTTATACAATTTATAAAGATCGAAATGTAATTTGTCGAAATGCTAAATTTATAAACGAAGGGGAAGAACCTTTCTATATTAATAATGCTATGAGTACCAGTATTGACTTACCCGATGACCAGTATGAAATGCTCCATCTTGCTGGCGCTTGGGCCCGTGAAGCACATGTGGAGTCGCAAAAAATATCGAAAGGGATTCAATCCATCTATAGTGCCAGGGGAGCAAGCAGCCATGCACATAACCCTTTTTTAGCATTAAAAAGATTGAATGCAACTGAACATGATGGCGAGGTATATGGCTTTAGTCTTGTTTATAGCGGTAACTTTTTAGGTCAGGTTGAGGTTGATACGTATGGTGCTACTCGTGTAATGATGGGAATAAATCCGTTCCAATTTAAATGGAGATTAAAACCTGCTGAAATATTCCAAACACCAGAATGTGTGATAGTTTATTCTGATCAAGGATTAAACGGAATGAGCCAAACCTATCATAACTTATACCGTACGAGGCTAGCTCGTGGAGATTGGCGCGACAGGGAGCGTCCAATTCTCATTAATAACTGGGAAGCAACTTATTTTGGCTTTAATGAAGAAAAAATCTTAACCATTGCTAAAACCGCCAGAGAGCTGGGGATTGAGTTATTTGTTTTAGATGATGGTTGGTTCGGTCAAAGAAATGATGATACAAGCTCTTTAGGAGATTGGTTTGAAAATAAAGAAAAACTTCCAAATGGTATTAAAGGCTTATCAGAAAAGATCGATGAACTAGGAATGCAGTTTGGACTTTGGTTTGAGCCGGAAATGGTGTGTAAAGATACTAAATTGTTTAAAGAGCACCCAGACTGGATTATCGCAACCCCTGATCGACGCACATCTCATGGACGCAATCAATTTGTTTTAGATTTCTCCCGTGAAGAAGTAGTTGACCATATTTTTTCACTTATGGACAAAATTATTAGTGAGTCAAAAATCTCTTATATCAAATGGGATATGAATCGTTATATAACTGAGGCCTATTCTCAAAGCTTAGATGTTGATCAACAAGGGGAAGTTTACCATCGATATATATTAGGAGTATACAATCTCTATGAAAAACTAATTGAGAAATATCCAGAAATTCTGTTTGAATCCTGCGCAGGCGGCGGCGCTCGTTTTGATCCGGGCTTGCTGTTTTATGCCCCACAAGCATGGGCTAGTGATGACACAGATGCAGTTGAAAGACTAAAAATTCAATATGGTACTTCTATGGTTTATCCGTTAAGCTCCATTGGCAGCCATGTCTCTGCGGTTCCAAATCACCAGGTAGGAAGAATAACACCTCTGGAAACTAGAGCAAATGTTGCTTATTTTGGTACATTTGGCTACGAGCTTGATATTACCAAATTGAGCGAAGAAGAAAAAGCCGCAGTAAAAGAGCAAACTTCATTTTTCAAAGAAAAACGGCAACTTATTCAAAATGGACGATTTTATCGCTTACTAAATCCATTCGAATCAAATGAGGTTTCTTGGATGGTAGTATCTGAAGACCAGCGGGAAGCCCTTGTTGGATATTATAAAGTTTTAGCAAGACCTAATGATAAATATTACCGTATTAAGTTAAGGGGCCTTGATCCAGATAAACTTTACAGTATTGAGGGTAAGGAAACAACACATTATGGTGATGAGTTAATGAATATAGGAATTGTCCTTGCCGAAGATTACACTGATCGTGCATCAGAGTATTGGCAACGTGAAAAAGAAGGAGATTTTTCGTCTAAACTGTTTATTTTAAAAGAGGTATAACTCATATAACCAAGGTAGGGTGCTAATTTATGAAAAATTATATGGTTTTTGATGTCGGTGGAAGCAAGGTTAAATATGCTGTCATCAACGAAGATGGAGAGTTTCTTATAAAAGGAGACTACCTCTCCTCTAATTTTGATTTTGAAAAATTTCAATCTGATATCATTTCAGTAACACTTGAAAATAAAGAAAAATACAACGTTGCGGGAATTGCATTCAGCTGTCCTGGCGGAGTAGATAGCGAAAGCGGAATTATCGGTGGTGCCAGTGCTCTGCCTTGTATCCATGGCCCCAATTTTAAGAAGATATTTGGAGAAGCAACGGGATTGCTTGTTGAAATAGAAAACGACGCAAATTCAGCTGCATTAGGGGAAGTTTGGAAAGGCGCAGCAAAACATAATCAAAACGTTCTGTTTGCGATTATTGGCAGCGGAATTGGGGGGGCATTGATAAAAAACCGAAGAATCCATAAAGGTGCAAATCTGCATGGCGGTGAAATCGGTTATATGGTAATGAATCTTTTAAGTGAAAATGGCACGATTACCTTTCAAACATGGAGCGAATTAGCCGCCACAGGTGGTTTAGTCCGTCAGATCGCAAAGATGAAAGGCTTAGATCCTCAAAAATTAAATGGACAGCAGATATTTGATGCAGCTGAAGCCGGTGATCGAGATTGCATTAAGGCGATTGATCATTTCTACTTATCTTTAGCACATGGTCTGTATAACATTCAATACGTGTATGATCCTGAAAAAATTATAATAGGTGGTGCAATTAGCAGTCGTATTGATTTGATTGAACAAATCAATCAAAAGCTTGATATCCTGTTAGATGCCGTATCAATAGCCAAGGTTCGGCCAATCATTGAAACGTGTCAATTTAAAAACGATGCAAATTTGCTCGGTGCTTTATTTCACTATCTTCAACGCCAAAAAGTAAAACACGTTACTGGTATTTGCTAATAGGATTTTAAACAAAAATAAAACAAGGGAGCGAAGTTGCTTCCTTGTTTTATTTTTGTTCGATTTTTTTTACTGAATCCCTGTAAACGATATTACCCTTAATAAAAGTCCTTCCGTACTTCTTCTTAGGATTTTCTAATTTTCCCATAATAAACTTAACTGCTACTCTAGACATTTCCTCTATATCCACTTCAACTGTCGTTAATTGCGGATCCGATAAGGTAGCATGAATGGAATTATCAAACCCCACTACTGAACAATCTTCAGGCACATGAAACCCATTCTTTTGCAGCAAATGAATGAGATTATACGCTACCTCATCATTATTGCACACAAATGCTGTTGGCATATCTTCCGGTAATTCGATATCAATATACCTGCCAAGCTCATCTCGATCTTTAATCACATAATCCTTTCTAAGCTCAATCCGATGCTCTAATAGCGATTTATAATAACCAAGGTACCTGTCTTGAATGCTGCTTGTAGCATGGACATTTCCAACAAAAGCTATTTTTTTATGGCCATTTCTCACTACATAATTTGTCAATTCATATACGCCATAGAAATTATCTGTAAGAACTGAGTCAATTTCATTCTGGTCCGTGTAAAAATCCAAAAATATGACTGGACTTTCAATTTTTCCAATTAACTCTACATATTTTTTCCCTAATTGGCCCAGAACGATAAACCCGTCTACTTTTTTTTCATTATAAATCCTTGGCAAAACTAACTGATCTTCATCCGCTTGGCTTAGGATGTACAATATCCCTGAATAATGATAACTATCCAAAACCTTTGATAGCATTTGATAAAATTGAAGATAAAAAGCCTGAGTCGTTACAGAAAAACGCTCTGGTATCACAATGCCAAGATTATATGATAATCCTTCCTTCATTGATTTAGCATGTGTATTAAAACGGTAGCCCATTTCTTCGGCAACCCTTTTAATTTTTTCTTTCAACTCTTCGCTTACGCCTTCTTTATCATTAAGTGCCTTTGAGATAGTAACACTGCTAACTCCAACTTTCTCTGCTATATCACGCATTGTAATATTGCCTTTCACAACGATTCCTCCGGTTCTTATAATACAACAGATACCTCTATCGTAATTTTTTTATAAACAATAGTAAACAGATTACAAATAAATAAACCCTCCTTGAATTTAAAAGATATTCCCCTCCTAAAAACGTAGCCGTTATCATTAATTTGTAACCTTAACGATAACTTAATTATAAAGATATTAGATTCTATGGTCAATTTATGCTTTGTAATTTTCTTCTTTACTTTTCGTATCACTTTAGGCATAGCCAGCAACTTAAGAAAATGTATAAAACGTATAAAAAAGAGGACACCATTCCATGCAGCGTTACGTGGAATGGTGTCCTAATTTATATCTACAAACTCTCCATTTTTTCAAAACCTACTCCCAAATTGTAATGCTTCTTCCAAAAAATCCAGCTTATTTTTTGCATTATCCTGAGTTATGATATCAACTCCGCTATCAATCCGCTTTCGGACAGTTTCCCCCTTAATAGCCCTTAAGGCTTGCTCGACACTTAAGTATCCCATATCATAAGGATTCTGTCCGAGCGTAGCACTCAATTTGCCTTCCTTAACAAACTTAATCATTTCCGTAATACCATCTGCCCCAACAACGGGAATCTTTGTCCCTGTCTTGTCTAGAATTTTTAATGCATCTAGAGCCAGCACGTCGTCGGCAGTAATTACACCTTTGATAGCAGGATAAGTCTGCAAAATGTCTTTCATTACCGATTTTAGAATAAACGAATCGTCATATCCTGATTGTTCCGTGACAATCTCCATTCCTGCATCTTCTAATGCCTCTTTCGCTCCCTTTATTCGATCGGTCATCATTTGAAAGGAGGATGGCCCTTTAATAAGGGCTACTTGATCTCCTGGATATAGCATAGAAGCTAATAATTCTCCTGCTTTTTTCCCAAATTCAAGGTTATCCGTGCCAATATAAGTGACTTTATCCTTCCATTCAGCATCGGTATCTGCCAGTAGCACTGGTATGTTTTTTTTCTTATATTCCTCTAGTATAGGCATAATGGCGGATGGCTGAATTGGGGTAACAATGATCGCATCCGGCTTTTCTCTTATGACGCTTTTTAATATGTCCAGCTGCTTTGCAGTTGCATCTGCAGAACCTGGCGCTACTACTTTACCATCTATCTGAAAGTCCTCAAACGCTTTGTTAGCTCCTGATTCAAAAAGTCTCCAATACTCTATATCTATTACTTTTGAAACAACAACAATTTTAGGCTGATCATCTTTGGTAAAAAGCTTGAGGATAAAAACTAGTAAGATAATAAGAAAAATGAGACAAACGGTAAAAATTATCCATCGCCTTTTCAATGTTGGACCTCCACTCCATCTGCATCATTTATTTTGATCAATTCCTTGTATCAGTAACACATTTTTATATAGTAGGCTTATCCAAAGTTATTAGAAGTTTTCACAATTAACTTTTGTTTTAGCTATTCTAATTTGTACCTTATATAAATTGCAAAAAAGAGCCAATGAATTGGCTCTTATCGATTCCTATACAAGATCGGCTTCAAAAACGATGCCTGCATCCCTTCTAGCCGCAACAACCATCTTCATGACAGAATGGCTGTAATCGAGCAACTCATAGCAGCGCTCAAATTCTCTTTTTTTATAAACATAGTTAAATTCTAATAGCTCATAATATAAACTATTGTGGGTAGTCTGCATATTCAAGGGGACTTCCTTATCTTCTATATATAAAATCACTTTTTGACACCCTTGAGCACCGTTTACAACATGAATATAACCTTTTTCACCTTGAATTAGAGCAAAATTCATACTGTGAGTATCCTTACAACCAACACACTCACTAATAAACTTAGGGTATTTCATAACCAAAACTCCAGAGGTATCAATCCCATTTGCATGCTTATTTGCTGTGTAACTAATAGATTCAGGTGTTCCAAATAAATTCATAACAAAATGCAAATTATAAATATTAATATCTGTTAGAGCACCACCTGAAAATTTGGGATTAAAAACATTTGGTGTCTCACCTGCAAGTAATGCATTGTATTTACTTGAATATTGACTATAGTTACATTGAACAAATTTAATAGCTCCAAGCTTTGCAATATTATC
Source organism: Ectobacillus funiculus (assembly GCF_004138295.1). Taxonomy (GTDB): domain Bacteria; phylum Bacillota; class Bacilli; order Bacillales; family Bacillaceae_G; genus Ectobacillus; species Ectobacillus funiculus. The sequence continues at coordinate 31,414 of NZ_SCFM01000055.1, forward strand.
TTTAATTAATTGATAGTTTGGCAAATGAATGGTCGTAATCGCTTCAAATAGCATTAACTTTTTTCTTTTAGCAAGGCTAATTAAACTTTCTACTTCACTCATTGTCGATGTAAATGGTTTTTCACAAATCACATGTTTATCATGCTCAAGCGCACGATAAGCATGATCATAATGCAAGCTATTTGGAGAAGCAACATAAACAAATTCTATATTGGGATCAGAATACATTTCATCCAAATCGGTATAAACAGAAGTTATATTATATTTCTCAGCCAGTGGTTTAGCAGTTTCTTCTTTTCTTGAATACATCGCCACGCATTGGGCTTCATCAATAGAATCTAGTGCGGAAAGAAAGTTGTCCACAATAGCACCTGTTCCAATTGTTGCAATCTTCATGCTAAAGCACCTCAATCTAGTTACTTGTTAGTAATGAATGTAGGAATAGATTCACTCATGATTGAAAAAGGATTTTAACCATGCTTTTGCCATTAACATATTTCCAATAGAATTCATATGAACTCCATCTACGGTTAACTTATGAATTGGCTTTTGCTTAAAATAATCTATAAAAACTTGGTGAGTATCAACCAAAATGGCGTTATATTCCTTCGCAAGTTTTTGGACTGCTTCCACGTAAGGAGCTAGCAATTGGTTGCCAGGAGATTCAATTTCTTCTCCATGGATTGTGGGTTCCATTAGAATCAACTCGGCTTTTGTTTTAGTTTTTACCTGATCTAGTAAGTTCCGATAGATTTTCTCATATTGGTCAGGGAAAATGAGCTCTTTTTCAGGATGATCAAGCCGTCGCCAAACATCATTAATACCAATAGAGATAGAAATATAGTCAGGTTTCATCTCAATTACGTCCCTGTCCCATCTTGTTACTAAATCAGTTATATGATTTCCACTAACCCCTTTGTTCACAATCTTTGGAGATTGATTCGTTATTACTAAGTAATCATGAATCAATCTAACATATCCAAAACCAATTTTTTCAGAGTCTTCAAAGCGTCCTGACTCTGTTATACTATCTCCGATAAAAAGTAATACATCATCTTGTCTCATAATTTTATCCTTCCCCCCTTATGTGTGGGAAACAATTAGTTGACATTCTCCATCTATAACGAATTCTCCTAATCCTACAGGAATAATGAAATGTGTGCCCTGATTTAAGGAATAATTTTCACCATTATGAATCAATGAACCCTCACCCTTTATCACGCTTAAAAGTAAGTATTGTTCACTATCAGAAAACGCTGCACTGCCTGTAATATCCCACTTGTACACAGAGAAAAAATCAGCTTCTACAAATGTTGTTATCGTTACATTCTCCTTTGATTGAACAGCAGATTTACTTCCAGCCACTTGATGAGGAACAGTTGTCACATCAACAGCTTTATCTAAATGCAGCTCGCGTAAGTATCCTTGGTCGTCTCTGCGGTCATAGTCATATACCCGATAAGTTGTGTCAGAGCTTTGCTGCGTTTCTAACACAAGCGTTCCTTCGCATAGGGCGTGAATTGTTCCGCTTGGCACATAGAAAAAATCTCCTGGCTTGATTTTTACTCGCCGAAGCAGTTCATTCCATTTTCCTTCATTAATCTGCTGAATTAATTCTTCTTTTGTTTGAGCATTATGGCCAAAAATCATATCGGCATCTTCTTTACAATCAATGATATACCAACATTCCGTCTTACCTAACTCGCCATTTTCATGGGCCTTTGCATAAGTATCATCTGGATGAACTTGAACAGATAAGTCCATGTTTGCATCTAATATTTTTGTTAAAAGAGGAAAAATCTCCTCTTTTGGGTTTCCAAAGAGCTCCGGATGTTTCTTCCATAGCACATCCAGTGTTTCGCCAGCAAAAGGCCCATTTTCAACTATTGAAGGCCCATTTGGGTGAGCAGAAATAGCCCAGCATTCTCCTGTTTTATCATTTGGAATTGAATAGCCAAATTCTTGCGCTAAAGCAGTTCCACCCCAAATTCGCTCTTTAAATACTGGTTTTAAAAATAATGGCTGCATAATGATTCCCCTTACAATTTATACTTGATTTTCATTTTGCAATACTTGATAAGCAAGCTGGAGGGAGCTTGTAATCCTAGCACGGTCGCTTAAACCAGAGCCTTACCCATATAATCAAAAAGATCTGGTAAGGCCACATAACCTTTATTAAATTCCGACAAATACTTGCACACATAAGAGAATACTTGTTTTTGATTCATGACACCTACGCCCAGTACAACCCTTATAAACATAAATCCTAATATATTATATAATTGATTTATAGTTGATTTTCATTTTGCCATGCCTGATAAGCAAGCTAGAGGACTACTGTAATCCCAGCGCGATTGCTTAAGCCTGAGCTTACAATATAATCAGAAAGATCCGGTAAGGATATAATAATTTTTATTAAATTCCGGCAAACACTTTTAGACATAAGAGAATACTTGTTTTTGATTCATAACACCGACACCTAGTACGGTCTTTTTATAAAATAATCCTAATATATAACACAAGTGATTTTTATTATAATTTATACTTGGTTTTCATTTCGCAATGCCTGATAAGCAAGCTGGAGGGCTCCTGTAATCCCAGCACGGTCGCCTAAGCCAGGGCTTACAATATAATCAGAAAGCTTCGGTAAGGATATATAATTTTTATTGAATTCCGGCAAATACTTGTAAATATAAGAGAATACTTGCTTTTGATTCATAACACCGCCGCCCAGAATGATCTTTTTTGGTGATAGAATCAGAATATATTGCATAAGTGCTTGCGCAATATAGTAACCTTCCAAATCCCATACTTCCGTACGTTCTACCAAATGAATCCCTTTATCCCCCCAGCGTTCTTCAATACTAGGACCCGCTGCAAGACCTTCAAAGCAATCATGATGATACGGACATTTTCCTTCATATCTATCAGCACGATGGCGTCTTACTAAAATATGCCCCATTTCAGGATGGGAAAGGCCTTGGAGCAATTTCCCTTGAACAATTGCTCCTGCCCCTATTCCCGTTCCAACCGTTATATACAAACAGCTATCTAAACCTTTAGCTGCCCCAAATGTAGCCTCTCCTAAGGCTGCTGCATTTACATCCGTATTAAAACCAACAGGGACTGAAAATGTCTCTTTTATGACTCTAACAAGAGGGTAGTCCTTCCAAGCTATCTTCGGTGTAGAGGTAATAAAGCCATAAGCTGGACTTTCTGTATTCACATCAATAGGGCCAAATGAACCAATACCGATGGCTTCAATATTATACTTCTTAAAAAATTGAATGACTTCTGCCATAGTTTCCTCAGGTACTGTTGTAGGAATCTGGATTCGCTCAATAATCTTGCCCGACTCATCCCCGACTGCGCAAACAAACTTTGTACCTCCAGCCTCAATTGCACCTAACATAAATCATTCCTCCAATACTATTTATCGTACGGGATTAACTGTTGTTACTTCGAATTTATCATATCGATGGCGTGAGAATGAGTACTCGAAAGGAACCCCATTGTTCAAAAAACCAACATGCTCGACTTCAAGGATAGGATCATCGGGTAAACATTCCAAATGTTCCTGATCTAACTCATCCGACTTGCACGCTCTGATTTTTCGATGAGAACCTGCTATTGTCAAACCCAAATCCTCTTGGATATATCTATAAATAGAACTGTGCAGAACTTCATCTTTAATACCTGGGATAAGTGTAGTCGGCATATATGTTTTTTCCATGACATATGGCTCATCGTCAATCATTCTTAGACGAATTAAATAATACACTGGCGTTTTCATGTCAATCGCAAGGTGTTTCGCAACCTCTGTTGTCGGAAATTGAACCTCGAATTTTATCATCTTACTCGTAATTTTTTTATCCTTTATGAGATTTGATAACCCCAAAGCTTCATTACTAATGACATTCACTCGGCTAGTTTGTATAGCAGATTGAACAATAAAGGTTCCATGTCCTCTCTTTCGATAAAGCAGACCTTCCATTACTAAAATGTCAAGTGCCCTTTTCATTGTCATCCTGCTGCATCCAAACTCTTTCGCCAGCGATATTTCGTCTGGTATTGGTTGATCGATCGGATAATTCCCATCCTTGATTCTCTGTCTCATCTCTAAAGAAATTGATTGATATTTATTCATACCTGAACCACCCAACTAATTAAGAATATATTTCCTTAATTATAATATAAATGTTTTATATCTCTTATATTTTTCAAAAAAGGGGTCAATTTATCAATGAATAGTCAGGTTTTATGGTCAAGTTTCGATTTCTAACTCTTATAATTTTATTTAAAACCCATTATTTTCTGAAAGCTTCTTAAACCATTGTCCGCTCTTTTTAATTGTACGTTCCCCATCTTTATCTAGATTAACTGAAACAAAGCCGTAGCGATTTTTATAGGCATTTGTCCATGACCAATTGTCCATAAAAGTCCACAAGTGGTACCCCTTTGCTTTTGATCCTTCTTCGATAGCCTTATGAACCCACTTTAGGTGATCCTGGATAAATTCAATTCGATAATCATCTTGAATAATTCCGGTTTCATCGCGGAATTTCTCTTCCCCTTCAACACCCATTCCATTTTCGGAAATGAAGCATTCAATATTGCCATAGTTCTCTTTTAAATTGATAAGGATATCATATATACCTTTTTCGTAAATTTCCCAACCACGATGTGGATTCATTTTGCGTCCAGGCATTACGTAGTTATCAAAATAACGGTCTGGCATAAATGGAGCTTCTGGATTTGGAAGATTCTCTTTTGCTTTAACCCTTCTTGGCTGATAATAATTCACACCAAGTATATCGACTGTATTATTTTTAATAATATCCAAATCTCCATCTTCAATAACGGGCATAAAGCCTTCTTCCTTCAAAATTTGAACAAGCTCTTGAGGGAACTCACCTTTCACAGATGGGTCCAAAAAGGATCGATTGAAAAATGCATCGGCCAGCACTGATGCTTTTAGATCAGCAGGGTTTTCGCTTCTAGGATAAGAAGGGGTTAGATTTAAAACAATACCGATCTTTCCATCCTGACCCATTTCCTTATACGCTTTAATAGCTCTTGCACTAGATAAAATTGTATGGTATCCAACTTGGACTGCCTTACCAAAATCGATTTCATTTGGATAATGGAAATCGTATAGATAACCACCTTCAACAGGAACAATTGGCTCATTATGAGTAAACCATTTTTTTACTCGGTCTCCGAACAATTCAAAACATGTTTTAGCATATGCTTCATATGCATCTACTACTTCTCTGTTGACCCATCCACCAATCTTTTGCAATTCCATCGGCATATCAAAATGGAATAAACCAACAAATGGCTCAACACCATTTTCAATGAATTCATTAATAACATTATTATAAAATTCAACCGCTTTTGGATTGACTTCACCGACACCATTTGGAATTAATCTTGACCACGAAATCGACATCCGGAAGGAATTATGACCAATTTCCTTCATTAATTGAATATCCTCTTTATACTTATAATAAAATTGGGATGTTTTTTCTGGACCCACTCCATTAAAGAAACGATTCGGCTCCACTTCATACCAATGATCCCATATGTTCTTTCCTTTACCCTCTACATCTGCCGCACCCTCTGTTTGAGTAGCTGAAGCTGCAGAACCCCACCAAAACCCCTCTGGAAAGCGGTATTTTACTTTATTTATGTTTGACATACACTGTTTCCCCTCTTCTAACATTCATTGTTTTTTGTTAATTAAATTTTTAAAAAATCAAGGACAGAATCATACGATTTGCAAAATATGCGCTGCAACTGCTTTATCCTGTCCTCTTTGCGCTATCGTGTAACAAACAACAACTTATACAGCTTGATCCATTTCTTCTTTCTCTTTTTTCACATTGACACGGTCAATCACTTTTAGGAATGGGAACCAAATGACAAATACGATTGCCACATTAACAAGCTGCAATAATCCTCCAGCGAGTGAGTTAGTCGCCATGATACCATTAATGAATACTGGAACAGTCCAAGGTACTGTAACACCAGTTGGCGGTGGAACTAGACCTGAAGCCATCGCAAAATAAGACACTAACGTAACAATCATTGGTGAAAGTACCCAAGGAACAATAATTAATGGGTTCATCACAATCGGCAATCCAAAAATAATCGGTTCATTTACGTTGAAGATACCAGGTCCAAGACCAAGCTTTGCGACTTGCTTCATTTGCTTGCTCTTCATAAAGAATAGAATCGCAAGCACTACGGCTAATGTCATCCCTGTTCCGCCCATACCTACTGTATAGATTTCCATGAACGGTTTGGAAATGATATGCGGAATAGGTTTGCCGGCTGTATACGCATCTAAGTTTTCAATTTGTAATGTATTCCAGATTGGATCCATGATAGAGTTGATAATGACTTGTCCATGCAAACCAAAAAACCATAATATTTGAATTAAGAAAATCGCAATAAGAGTAGGGATAATACCACTGCCTAATCCCACTAATGGAGCTTGGATGGCTTTATAAATCACATCATGCATATTTGTGTTAAATACTTGCGTCACAAGTATATTGATCACTAAAAATACAGTTAACGTTAGAAACGCCGGAATAAGTGCTGCGAATGACTTTGCGACAGCCGGCGGTACGCCAGGAGGCATCTTGATTGTAATGTTTTTCTGAACAATTTTACGGTAGATTTCAGCAGAAGCAAAGGCTGTAATCATGCCAAGGAACATCCCTTTCGCTCCAAGACGATCTACCGGAATGACACCTGTAACAGCTTGACCTGCCTCAGGCTGAAGCATAAATGGTGTTAAAATCAAGAAGGACACGAGGGCAATGGCACCACCAAAAACCGCTTCAACCTCATAACTCTTCGATAGATAGTACCCGATACCAAAGACAACGAAAATAGACATGATTCCCATTGTGGACGAGGACGCAATTCCAAACATATCACGAAATGTGGCAATCGCCTCTTCGCTCATCAACTTATTTAAGAATGGCAAGTTCGTTAACACAACAAAGATAGAACCAAAAATGGTTAATGGGAATGATAACATAAACGCATCACGTAAAACGGTTAAATAACGACTGTTATTTAGCTTCCCAGCTATCGGAACAAGATATCGACTTAATTTTTCAAACAAAGAAGTTCCTCCTCTCAGCTGCTAGAATCTTTTTATAGGTTTTTTGTTTTAAATATTTCAAGCAATTCCTTAACAAGTTCTTTCATTGTTAATGTTGACATCAGATGATCTTCCGCATGTATCAGAAGTAAAGCAAATTCAGTTTTATTTCCTGAAGCTTCCTGCTGCACCATGTTAAAATGAATCGAATGGGCAACCTTTAAATCTTCTTCTGCTTGTATCAAAAGATTGTCCGCTTCTCCAATATTTCCTTCTCGGTATTCTCGCAAGGATTGAATAATTTTACTTCTTGCATTCCCGCTATGAAGAATGAGCATAAAATTAGTTTGTTCATCAGTTAACGATGTAAAATCGATTTTTTCCATTGTTTATTCCCCCATTAAACGAAGTGCTTGTTCATATGCTTTTTTCCCATCAGCCATTCCATACGCCATCATGTCGATCACTTCTACTTTAATTCCATATTTATCTGCTTCTTTTTGAAGCTCTCCTTTTAAAAAGCTCATTTGTGGTCCAATTAAGACACAATTAGCCTCGGCCATTTCTTTCTTAGCCTGATCTTGTCCAACCGCCCAAATTTTCGCCTCTTCGCCAATCGTTTGTACATATTGATCCATTTTTGTAACTAACAGACTTGTTGACATACCTGCACTACAAGCTAATAAAATCTTTTTCATTATGATCAAACTCCTTTACGTCATTTTTTATTTTAAGCGTTTTCCAAAATCGCTTACAATAACTATTATAGACATTTTATATTAAATGTCTAGTCATTTATAAAAAAACATATAAACATTTTTAATTGTCTTCATTTTATTTTTTGATATAAGATAAGACTTATTCATTATGCCGTTTTTCAGTTATGTTGTTGAAGGTATAACTTTGAATAGTAAATAAGAATAATAAGCGTATTAGCTAAATGAAAAGATATAAATCAAGAAAGAAACTAAAGAAAACTCGTCAATTGGCGAGCCCTTTCCTTGAACGAAGACAGAGGGATAGCTGCCCTTATACTTTACCCCTAAAATTTTTCGCTACATTGAATTATCTTCTAGTTAGAAATTTATACTTTCTTACAGTGTAAACTAAGCCCCATTATTTCCGAACTACCCTCGTTTATTGCCTGCAGTATCTCATCCAAATATTCTCAATCATATTGTTTGAAAATAAATAGCATCAACTATAAAATGAATAGGTACTAACAAAACAGGAGGTAATTATCATGATATCTTCAAATTCCCAATCTAAAGTAGCTCAATTCCGTCAGCCCACATATGAGATTGATCCGGTTTTCGTAAATCGTTGGTCTCCTCGTTCATTTTCAGAGAAGGAAGTTCCTGAGGAAGTATTGCTCAGTTTATTTGAAGCAGCACGTTGGGCACCATCTGCTTTTAACGTACAGCCTTGGAGATTTATTATCGCCCGTTCGCAAGAAGCTCGTGAGCAATTCCATTCCTTCATTGGTGAATTCAATTTAACCTGGTGCAAAAAGGCGCCTGCCTTCGCCCTGATTATCTCAAAGGTGACTTCAGAACATGGCGATAATCGCTCCCATGCATTCGATACAGGTGCAGCATGGGGCAGTTTATCGTTAGAAGCAGTCCATAAGGGGCTTATCACTCATCCAATGACCGGCATTGATTTTGATAAAGCACGGGGAGTCCTTCAAATACCAGATGATTATGCTATTAATGCATTAGTTGCCATTGGCTATCAAGGTGAAAAGGATGCTCTTCCTGAAGCTCTTCAACAGCGCGAACAGCCATCTCCTCGCCGTCCTTTAGAGGAATCCATATTTGAAGGAAGCTTTGGCCAGCCCTTGAAATAAATTGTGTAACAATAAACAAAAAATGCTTAGCAAATTCCTACTAAGCATTTTTTGTTTTATATGTATGCATTTTCCTTTGTCCTGTCGAAAAATTCTTGAGTGTTATCCACTGAAGCTACTGCATAATGCCGCCGCCCCCGTGAAACATTTGCCAAAAAACCTTCTAATTGACCAATTATTTCCTACAACTTATGATTGATGTAATAAAGAAAACTCGCCGATTGGCGAGCCCTGCCTTTGGGCGAAGACAGAGGCGTAGTTGCACCTACACTTTGTTCTCAAAATTTCCTGCTACGTCGAGTTCGCTTTTGACTAAAAATTTATACTTTCTTGAAATGCAACAAAAAAAGATGAATAATATAAAACCAAAGGAGATGTTGATATGACACCATACGCAAGACCTCCCTGCTAAGATGTAGAATCCAATCGTTCACGAGCACCTCCATTATTTGATTGGCTAAGTGCAATCAGAAATGAGAGGAGCTTCGTTATGAACTATAGATTAAATATTTGGAAGCTATATGCGATACGATTTTTTTACAATCTAATACCTGCATATGTAATTGAAAGGTTATTTTGGGAACAAAGAGGAATGACCATCCAGATGGTCGTATATACAGAAATAATTTTTGCCATAACCGTTGTTTTACTTGAGGTTCCAACAGGTATCATTGCTGATAAGTGGGGACGGAAGCAAATGATCGTGTTGAGCACCTTATTAGAATGTTTCATGTTTCTTATACTGGTATTCGCAACGGAATTCTGGCATTTTGCAGCTGCTATTTTCCTAGCAGGCATTGCCCGTTCCGCAAGCAGCGGGTCGGAAAATGCAATGCTTTATGATTCATTGCTGCAAAATGGTCAAGAGCAAGCTTTTGAAAAGTATCTTGGTCGCTTGAACGTGTGTGATTTCACAGCAGCCATCATAGCAGCATTGTGTGGGAGTCTTTTGGCGAGCCGGTATGGTTTTGAGTTGAATTATTGGATATCGTTTGTCAGTATGCTTGTGTCTGTGTGTGTATCGTTGATGCTAGTTGAGACAGCTGTTAAAAGCAAATCCGATGAATCAACTGAGATTAAAGAACATATAAAAGCTTCCGTGCGCTTTTTCAGAAAACATCCAGGTGTTTATCTTGTGGTGCTTTCTGGCATGGTTACTGGTGCAGCCTTAAGCTTCATCGATGAGTTCTGGCAGCTTTATTTAAATAGATTGGAAATCCCGGTTTTATATTCAGGCTTATTTTCGGCAGCCATTATGATTGTGAGACTTCCGGGAAATATAATTGCATATGTAATCAAAAGCCGGTTCCGTTACAGAACAATACTGTCGGGCGTGACCGCTATTTTTGCTGTTGGGTTCATCTATATCTCAGTGATTAAGGACTATACGAGTTTGGTAGCAATCTTCCTCATTTGTTTGCTTTCAGGGATAATAGAACCTATTACAACCGGATACTTGCACCATCGAATCAATTCCTCCATGAGAGCGACCATTGATTCGTTTCAGTCATTAGGGCTAAATGTAGTTCTAATCATTACCGGTTTGGGCTTTGGTTATTTTTCATCCAAATTTGATGTTTTCGGTGGATATGGGTTCATTGCTTGTATTTGTGTTGCATTCTTTGTTTATTTTTTAATCGCATCTAAGGAGACTATTGAACAATGAAGAGAGTGGACTTTGTGTCTGCAAGTAGTATAACTTGCTTCATGGGGTATTGAATCATGTGATAATAAAAAGCACTGTATGATACGTCTTTTTTGTATATACAGCGCTCTATTATCGTTACTTCAGTTACAAAACTGTTAAAGTAGTTACGGTTATAAATAATTCCACAATAGTTACCATAATTTTAATTAAAACAACAGCCGATAGACCGACAACCCCAAATAGACCTAGTCCAACAGCTAAACCCGTGGATAAAAACCCGTGCTTCTCCATACCCGGATCAACCTCCTGTACTGAATTCTCTATCGTATAGGATGGTCAAATATTACCGCTAGTATTCACGTATTCTTATTTTATTAGCTTAATATAAAAAAATCCCTTCTGCAAATGCAGAAGGGATTTTTTGTTGCCTAGCGACGTCCTACTCTCACAGGGGGAAACCCCCAACTACCATCGGCGCTGAAGAGCTTAACTTCCGTGTTCGGTATGGGAACGGGTGTGGCCTCTTCGCCATCATCACTAGACCTATTTAGGGATTGTAATATTCCCTCAAAACTAGATAACAAACTGTGTTATGCAATTGTATGATTAAGCCCTCGATCGATTAGTATCTGTCAGCTGCACGTGTCGCCACGCTTACACCTCAGACCTATCAACCTGATCATCTTTCAGGGATCTTACTAGCTTGACGCTATGGGAAATCTCATCTTGAGGGGGGCTTCATGCTTAGATGCTTTCAGCACTTATCCCGTCCGCACATAGCTACCCAGCGATGCCCTTGGCAGAACAACTGGTACACCAGCGGTGCGTCCATCCCGGTCCTCTCGTACTAAGGACAGCTCCTCTCAAATTTCCTGCGCCCGCGACGGATAGGGACCGAACTGTCTCACGACGTTCTGAACCCAGCTCGCGTACCGCTTTAATGGGCGAACAGCCCAACCCTTGGGACCGACTACAGCCCCAGGATGCGATGAGCCGACATCGAGGTGCCAAACCTCCCCGTCGATGTGGACTCTTGGGGGAGATAAGCCTGTTATCCCCGGGGTAGCTTTTATCCGTTGAGCGATGGCCCTTCCATGCGGAACCACCGGATCACTAAGCCCGACTTTCGTCCCTGCTCGACTTGTAGGTCTCGCAGTCAAGCTCCCTTATGCCTTTACACTCTTCGAATGATTTCCAACCATTCTGAGGGAACCTTTGGGCGCCTCCGTTACTTTTTAGGAGGCGACCGCCCCAGTCAAACTGCCCACCTGACACTGTCTCCCGCCCCGATAAGGGGCGCGGGTTAGAACTTCAATACAGCCAGAGCGGTATCCCACAGGCGCCTCCACCGAAGCTGGCGCTCCGGCTTCTCAGGCTCCCGCCTATTCTGTACAAGCTGTACCAAAATTCAATATCAGGCTACAGTAAAGCTCCACGGGGTCTTTCCGTCCTGTCGCGGGTAACCTGCATCTTCACAGGTACTATAATTTCACCGAGTCTCTGGTTGAGACAGTGCCCAAATCGTTACACCTTTCGTGCGGGTCGGAACTTACCCGACAAGGAATTTCGCTACCTTAGGACCGTTATAGTTACGGCCGCCGTTTACTGGGGCTTCGATTCAAAGCTTCGCGTGAGCTAACCTCTCCTCTTAACCTTCCAGCACCGGGCAGGTGTCAGCCCCTATACTTCGCCTTGCGGCTTCGCAGAGACCTGTGTTTTTGCTAAACAGTCGCTTGGGCCTATTCACTGCGGCTCTCCTTACGAAGAGCACCCCTTCTCCCGAAGTTACGGGGTCATTTTGCCGAGTTCCTTAACCAGAGTTCTCTCGCTCACCTTAGGATTCTCTCCTCGCCTACCTGTGTCGGTTTGCGGTACGGGCACCTTTTACCTCGCTAGAAGCTTTTCTTGGCAGCGTAGAATCAGGGAGTTCGCCCATGCGGGCTTCCCCATCACAGCTCAGCCTTTGCGGTAAGCGGATTTGCCTACTTACCAGCCTAACTGCTTAGACATGCACATCCAGTGGCATGCATCCCCTATCTTTCTGCGTCCCTCCATTGCTCAAACGGTAAAGAGGTGGTACAGGAATATCAACCTGTTGTCCATCGCCTACGCCTTTCGGCCTCGGCTTAGGTCCCGACTAACCCTGAGCGGACGAGCCTTCCTCAGGAAACCTTAGGCATACGGTGGATAGGATTCTCACCTATCTTTCGCTACTCATACCGGCATTCTCACTTCTAAGCGCTCCACCAGTCCTTCCGATCTGGCTTCACCGCCCTTAGAACGCTCCCCTACCACTGATACCAAAGGTATCAATCCGCAGTTTCGGTAGTATGTTTAGCCCCGGTACATTTTCGGCGCAGAGTCACTCGACTAGTGAGCTATTACGCACTCTTTAAATGGTGGCTGCTTCTAAGCCAACATCCTAGTTGTCTAAGCAACTCCACATCCTTTTCCACTTAACATACATTTTGGGACCTTAACTGGCGGTCTGGGCTGTTTCCCTTTTGACTACGGATCTTATCACTCGCAGTCTGACTCCCAAGGATAAGTCATTGGCATTCGGAGTTTGACTGAATTCGGTAACCCGATGGGGGCCCCTAGTCCAATCAGTGCTCTACCTCCAAGACTCTCACACTTGAGGCTAGCCCTAAAGCTATTTCGGGGAGAACCAGCTATCTCCGGGTTCGATTGGAATTTCTCCGCTACCCACACCTCATCCCCGCACTTTTCAACGTGCGTGGGTTCGGGCCTCCAGTAGGTGTTACCCTACCTTCACCCTGGACATGGGTAGATCACCCGGTTTCGGGTCTACGACCACGTACTATGACGCCCTATTCAGACTCGCTTTCGCTGCGGCTCCGCCTCTTCGGCTTAACCTTGCACGGGATCGTAACTCGCCGGTTCATTCTACAAAAGGCACGCCATCACCCATAAACGGGCTCTGACTACTTGTAGGCACACGGTTTCAGGATCTCTTTCACTCCCCTTCCGGGGTGCTTTTCACCTTTCCCTCACGGTACTGGTTCACTATCGGTCACTAGGGAGTATTTAGCCTTGGGAGATGGTCCTCCCGGATTCCGACGGAATTTCACGTGTTCCGCCGTACTCAGGATCCGCTCAAGAGGGAACGAAGTTTCGATTACAGGGCTGTTACCTTGTATCGCGGGCCTTTCCAGACCGCTTCATCTACTTCGCTCCTTTGTAACTCCGTATAGAGCGTCCTACAACCCCAAGAGGCAAGCCTCTTGGTTTGGGCTATGTTCCGTTTCGCTCGCCGCTACTCAGGAAATCGCGTTTGCTTTCTCTTCC
>NZ_SCFM01000056.1 GCF_004138295.1 Ectobacillus funiculus
CTCCGGGTACTTAGATGTTTCAGTTCCCCGGGTATGCCATCAGTACCCTATGTATTCAGGTAAAGATACTACTCCATTACGAGCAGTGGGTTTCCCCATTCGGAAATCTTCGGATCAAAGCTTACTTACAGCTCCCCGAAGCATATCGGTGTTAGTCCCGTCCTTCATCGGCTCCTAGTGCCAAGGCATCCACCGTGCGCCCTTTCTAACTTAATCATTAAAAGTTTACACTTTGTTGCATTACATATAGCACAGTATTTGTTATCTAGTTTTCAAGGAACAGCTTACATTTCATGTATATACTTTTTTATCCATCGATTCATTTTTTTGAACCCGTTACATAAAAAAGAGACTTACATGTATGCTATTTTGAAGGATAAGCTCCCTCAAAACTGAACAAAACATCATAAACGTCA
>NZ_SCFM01000058.1 GCF_004138295.1 Ectobacillus funiculus
ATGGCTCGGTAGCTCAGTCGGTAGAGCAGAGGACTGAAAATCCTCGTGTCGGCGGTTCGATTCCGTCCCGAGCCACCATTTATTACATTTTTTGAAAAAATTATAATGCCGGCTTAGCTCAATTGGTAGAGCAACTGACTTGTAATCAGTAGGTTGAGGGTTCAAGTCCTTTAGCCGGCATCATGTGGAGGGGTAGCGAAGTGGCTAAACGCGGCGGACTGTAAATCCGCTCCCTCAGGGTTCGGCGGTTCGAATCCGTCCCCCTCCACCATTTATAGGGGTATAGTTTAAAGGTAGAACAGAGGTCTCCAAAACCTCCAGTGTGGGTTCGATTCCTACTACCCCTGCCATTATTGTAATGGCGGCTGTGGCGAAGTGGTTAACGCATTGGATTGTGGCTCCAACACTCGTGGGTTCGATTCCCATCAGTCGCCCCATTTAGAACTTTACAGTGATTTTTGAATGGGTTATAATGGAAAGTAGCAGAAATTTGAAGAAGTAAATCATGAATTTTAATTAATGGGCTATAGCCAAGCGGTAAGGCAACGGACTTTGACTCCGTCATTCGTTGGTTCGAATCCAGCTAGCCCAGCCATATATGCGGAAGTAGTTCAGTGGTAGAATACAACCTTGCCAAGGTTGGGGTCGCGGGTTCGAATCCCGTCTTCCGCTCCAAGATATTCGGCGGCATAGCCAAGTGGTAAGGCCAAGGTCTGCAAAACCTTTATCCACCGGTTCGAATCCGGTTGCCGCCTCCATGCCGGTGTGGCGGAATTGGCAGACGCGCACGACTCAAAATCGTGTTCCTCTGGAGTGTCGGTTCGACCCCGACCACCGGTATAAAAAACCTTCACTATTAAAGTGAAGGTTTTTTCTTTATATAAAGAATGTGACAGCTTTTTGAACGAATGACCTTTCTGTTGGACGAGTTTCATCTACATTGGTATGATGTGTAATAGAAGATGCTTTCTGAGTATTACATGATGGAATGGCAATACTAGAAGTAAATACAATAGCAACGGAGAATAAAGGATGAAGTCTAAACAGTTTTCTACATTATTTATAATTTTTTCATTGGCATTCTTAGTTTTGATTGGGGTAATTGTTTATACAATTATCGGAAAGAAAACAGAGGATAAGCAGGATCCATTCTTATATAAGGAACAGCAAACCTTAGGAGACCAAGATGCGCCTGTCCATATTGTTGAGTTTGCGGATTTTAAATGTCCAGGCTGCCAAAAATGGGATGAGCATGTTTTTCCTGAAATTCAAAAAGAATATATTGAGACAGGAAAAGTTCAGTTTCATTTTATTAACTTCCCATTCATCGGGGACGATTCGGATTTAGGTGCTGCGGCAGGTGAAGCTATTTATAAACAAGATCATGCAGCTTTTTGGAAGTTTTACACTGCGTTATTTGAGGCTCAACAATCTACAGATCAAGTGTGGATTACGGAAGAGTTGCTTACGCAAATTGTAAAGGAGCAGCTACCTAAAATTAATGTAAAGCAGTTTCAAAAGGATTTGAATAGTGAAGCCATTCAAAAGAAGGTTCAGCAGGATAGAGATTTAGCCTTAGGGTTGAAGGTACAGGGAGCTCCTACTATTTATGTAAATGGAAACCTTGTAGATTCTAGCTATGATGGAATTAAAAATGCAGTTGAAAAGGCATTGAAGAAGTGACCGGTACTTCTTCTGCTGAAAAGTTTTTTACTCTCGTGTATACAAAAGGTCTTTGGGGTATTTATCCAAAGGCCTTTTCCTTTAGCGGGATATAAGAATCTAAAATTGATGTTGTTATGAATATAGCTAAGAGCTTTTGCTTTTTGAAAAATTTTCTTAACCATACTAGAGTCTGCTCGGCATTGGGAATCTTTTCAACAAATTTTGCGAAGACTAACTTTTTTCGACTTTTCTCGCTAAAATTCTTGTCGATTTTGTTGTTTCGTGCTATACTTCTAAACAGTTAACAAAAACTTCACAATTTCTTGAAGCGCAGGTATAACTTGATACGCAGTTGTCCAAGCTGATGCTGTGATCTTTATTCTCTTTAATTGCTTCAGAGAAATCTATAACTATTGTGCATAACGCAGTGTTTCGTTTCTTAGATTAAACGAAGCATTGCGTTTTTTAATGTTTATAAATGAATTATTTATCTTAAAGAAAACTCGCCGATTGGCGAGCCCTGTTCTTGGGCGAAGACAGAGGCGTAGTTGCACTTATACTGTATTCCTAACATTTCTCACTACGTCAAATTGGCTTCGAGCTAGAAATTTATACTTTTTTACAGTGTAAAGAAAACTCGCCGATTGGCGAGCCCTGTCCTTGGGCGAAGACAGAGGCGTAGTTGCACTTATACTGTATTCCTAACATTTCTCACTACGTCGAATTGGCTTCGAGCTAGAAATTTATAATTTCTTACAGTGTAAAGAAAACTCGCCGATTGGCGAGCCCTGTCCTTGGGCGAAGACAGAGGCGTAGTTGCACTTATACTGTATTCCTAACATTTCTCACTACGTCGAATTGGCTTCGAGCTAGAAATTTATACTTTTTTACAGTGTAAAGAAAACTCGCCGATTGGCGAGCCCTGTCCTTGGGCGAAGACAGAGGCGTAGTTGCACTTATACTGTATTCCTAACATTTCTCACTACGTCGAATTGGCTTCGAGCTAGAAATTTATAATTTCTTACAGTGTAAAGAAAACTCGCCGATTGGCGAGCCCTGTCCTTGGGCGAAGACAGAGGCGTAGTTGTATCTATACTGTATTCCTAACATTTCTCGCCACGTCAAATTGGCTTCGAGCTAGAAGTTTTTATACTTTCTGAAAGTGTAAAAATAAAATTAGAAAAATCGTGTAGAGGCAGAGGAAAGGGGGGTAACAAGTATGAATTGGGAACAGCTAAAATTAGATCTTATTGAATATAGCAAACACATTGGAATTGATAAAATTGGATTTGCGAGTGCAGAGCCGTTTCAGGAGCTTAAGCATCGCCTTCTTCGGCAGGAAGAACTTGGGTATCAGTCTGGATTTGAAGAGCCTGATATTGAGAAGCGGACAAATCCTCAACTAGTTTTGTCTGGTGCACAGTCTATTATTGCGATTGCACTTGCTTATCCTTCTAAGTTGAAGAATGCCCCACAAAGTAAACGGGGAGAACGCCGGGGGATCTTTTGCCGCGCTTCTTGGGGGCAGGATTATCATGCTGTGCTGCGAGATCGTTTACAGAAGCTGGAACAGTTTTTACAAGAGCGGGTGCCAAATGTTCAGGTGAAGTCCATGGTGGATACGGGAGAGTTAAGCGACCGTGCTGTTGCAGAGCGAGCTGGCATTGGCTGGAGCGGGAAAAATTGTGCGATTATTACGCCTGAGTTTGGTTCGTATGTATACTTAGGAGAGATGCTGACAAACCTTCCGTTTTCACCGGATATCCCGCTTGAAGAAGGCTGCGGTACGTGTAATAAATGTGTGGAGGTTTGTCCGACAGGTGCGCTTATACAGGGAGGACAGCTTGATTCACAAAAATGTATTGCGTTTTTAACGCAAACAAAAGGGTTTTTAGCTGAGGAATATCGGGTGAAAATTGGGAACCGTTTGTATGGCTGTGATACATGTCAAACAGTATGTCCTAAAAACAAAGGCATTGATTTTCATCTTCATCCAGAAATGGAAGCAAATCCAGAACTGGTGAAGCCTTTATTGAAGCCTCTTCTTACGATTGGGAATCGTGAGTTTAAGGAGAAATACGGTTATATGTCCGGGTCGTGGCGCGGTAAAAAGCCGATTCAGCGAAATGCAATTCTTGCGTTGGCGCATTACAAGGATGAAACTGCGGTTCCAGATTTAATTGCTGTTATGAAGCAGGATCCGCGGCCTGTTATGCGTGGAACAGCAGCATGGGCACTTGGAAGGATCGGAATGAAGGAAGCTGCAGAAGAGATTGAAAAGGCAAAGCAAGCAGAGCAAGATGAACAGGTACTCGCGGAAATGGAAAAAGGTTTAATTATGCTGCAAGATATACAAAATTAGCAGATTCTTCATCCCTTCTTCATATTGTAAGATGAGGGGGAATGAGAATGGGAGTGAAAGCAGCGCTCGAGACAATCATTCGTCATCAAATGAATTTTCTCGTTGGAAATGAACGTGCAAGCGTCCATTTAAAAGGGGATGCTGCCCATGTTTTAAGGCGCAAGAAGGAGCTACTGAAGGAACGAAAAGCGGAGATTATAAAATGTGACGCGCGGGTGAGCGTGATTCGGGAGCTTGCTATAGGGCAGCGGAAGGATGTGGACTATGTCGTTCACTTTCAATACTTCATTCGTCAAAAGGATCTTTTCTACGCGGAGGAGGAGCAGGTGTATCGCCGTGCAATATTTGAGAGGGGACGGCTCGAGGATGATCGGTATGCTGCATATGAAACAATGGACGAAGCAGGAGAGACACTAGAGAGAGAAGTGACGAAGGGAAAGGGAAGTCCAATTCCGTATAAATATAGCCGCCTTGAAGCTGTGAAATACGCTGAAGCCTGGTGGAATGGCCGTAATCCGGCATATAGTAACTTTCAGGATAATTGCACAAATTTTATTTCACAATGCTTACATGCTGGAGGATCCCCAATGAACGGTTATCCAAGTGTTGGGAGGGGATGGTGGCATCAAAATCAGCAATGGAGTTGGAGTTGGTCAGTTGCTCATTCTTTTCAACGGTACTTGACCGGAGCTACTATTGGCCTGCGGGCTCAGCAGGTAGAAAAGCCTGAGGAGCTTCTTCTTGGCGATGTAATTGCGTATGATTTTGAAAATGATGGACGGTGGAATCATACGACAATTGTGACGGCAAAGGATGCAAATGGTATGCCCCTTGTGAATGCACATTCAGCCGATAGCCGGAGACGCTACTGGGCCTACCAAGATTCAAGTAAATATACACCGCAAATGAAATATAAGTTTTTTCGTATTCTTGATAATGTATAGGCAGCGCAATGGCTGCCTGTTTTCTTTTTGTCTGCAGGTGATATAATACTGGGTAGAGGTGAAATTTGTGGGAGTACATGTTGTTTTATATCAACCAGAAATTCCAGCGAATACAGGAAATATTGCACGTACGTGCGCGGTAACAGGTGCAAAGCTGCATCTAATTCGTCCGCTTGGCTTTTCCGAAGATGATAAAACGCTAAAACGTGCAGGGCTTGATTATTGGGAATTTGTTGAGATTACATATTACGATTCGCTAGATGAGTTTTATGAAAAAAATGCAGCGGGAGAGTTTTTCTATTTAACAAAGTTTGGAGAAAAAAGGCACTCTTCCTTTGACTACAGTGATTTGCAAAAGGATTATTATTTTGTATTTGGGAAAGAAACGACAGGCTTACCGAAGGATGTAATTCAAAGGAATTTTGACCGCTGTCTGCGTATTCCGATGACTGAGCATGTTCGTTCCTTGAATTTATCTAATACGGCAGCTATTCTCGTGTATGAAGCACTGCGTCAACAAAATTACCCGGAATTATTGAAGGGTTTTAAGAAATAAAGAGCTGCCGATTATATGGCAGCTCTTTATTTCTTAATTATTTGCGCCTGGTTTATCGTTATAGCCGGCAGTGAATATGGCGCTTAGAAATGCGATGATTACGCCTAGAATGAGTATAAATTTCATTGTAATTCCTCCCTCTATGTAATATCCCCGCTTTTTTATTATACAGAAAATTTCTTTTCATTTGTTAGCATAAGCCTTGAAAGCGCTGTAATCTTTTTTGCGGAACAAATATGTGTCTGGTACGAAATAGCAGCAGCCCCAATCTATCAAGGCTACTGGCTCTTATTTATACTGTAAAAAATACAAATTTCCAGCTGGAAATGGATTCGACGCAGTCAGAAATTTTAGGAATACAGTATAAGTAGGGCTACGCCTCTGTCTTTGTCCGAGGGCGGGGCTCACCAATCGGCGAGCTTTCTATAAAAGACCTAAACTTCTAGAATTTTACTCTTTTCTGATTCTTGAGAATGTTTAAGGACATCCTCGCATAAAGTTATAATAATCCTTTTGGAACAAGAGAATGGGGGAGGTCCGATATGGATATTTTAAGAAGGATTGAGCAGCATCGGGAAGCAGAGCATCGTTTACAGTGGGAAGGCACATTTGCCGAGTATTTGGAAATTGTGAAGGAACAGCCGTGGGTCGCTCAAACTGCCCACTCCCGCATTTACAACATGATTCGTGATGCTGGTATTGAGGAAGTTGATGGGCGCAGGCATTATAAATTTTTCAGCAACCAGCTGTTTGGCTTAGAGGAAGCACTAGAACGGCTTGTGGAGGAATATTTCCACCCTGCCGCAAAGAGACTTGATGTAAGAAAACGGATTTTACTTCTTATGGGACCGGTCAGCGGCGGAAAATCGACGCTGGTTACGATGCTAAAACGCGGCCTTGAAGCATATTCACATACAAATCAAGGTGCAATTTATGCAATTAAAGGATGCCCGATGCATGAGGATCCATTGCATTTAATACCGCACCATTTGCGAGATGAATTTTACCAAGAATACGGTGTGCGTATCGAAGGTAATCTATCACCATTAAATTTAATGAGACTTGAGAAGGAATATGGCGGTCGTATTGAAGATATGCTGGTAGAACGCGTATTTTTGTCCGAAGACCGACGTGTTGGAATTGGAACATTTAGTCCATCCGATCCGAAGTCACAGGATATTGCTGATTTAACGGGAAGTATTGACTTTTCGACAATTGCGGAGTATGGCTCTGAATCTGACCCGCGTGCTTACCGCTTTGACGGAGAACTCAATAAAGCAAACCGCGGTATGATGGAGTTTCAAGAAATGCTTAAGTGTGACGAGAAGTTTTTATGGCATTTGCTTTCCTTGACGCAGGAAGGAAACTTTAAAGCAGGCCGTTTTGCCCTAATCTCAGCGGATGAGCTGATTGTGGCACACACGAATGAAACAGAGTATCGTTCCTTTATCTCCAATAAGAAAAATGAAGCCCTACACTCTCGGATTATCGTAATGCCGATCCCTTACAACTTGCGTGTTAGCGAGGAGGAACGCATTTACGAAAAAATGATCCGTGAAAGCGATGTAGCTGATGTTCATATTGCACCGCACACATTCCGTGTCGCAGCTATGTTTACAATCTTAACCCGACTTAAGGATCCAAAACGCCCAGATATCGATTTAATCAAAAAAATGCGTCTGTATGATGGAGAAATGGTCGAAGGCTACAACTCTATCGATGTAGAAGAAATGCAGCGGGAGTACCAGGATGAAGGGATGAGCGGTATTGATCCGCGTTACGTCATCAACCGCATTTCCTCTACAATTATTCGAAAGGAAATACCATCTATTAACGCGTTGGATGTTCTTCGTTCCTTAAAAGATGGTCTCGATCAGCATCCATCTATTAGTAACGAAGACCGTGAACGCTATATGAACTTTATTTCCTTAGCTCGCAAGGAGTATGACAATATTGCGAAGAAGGAAGTACAAAAAGCGTTTGTCTACTCATATGAAGAATCTGCTAAAACATTGATGGATAACTATCTAGATAATGTAGAGGCTTATTGCAATAAGGCAAAGCTGCGTGATCCATTAACAGGCGAAGAAATGAGCCCAGATGAAAAGCTTATGCGTTCAATTGAAGAACAAATTGGAATTTCAGAAAATGCGAAAAAGGCATTCCGCGAAGAAATTCTCATCCGTATTTCTGCGTATGCACGCAAAGGAAAGCGATTCGATTACAATTCACACGAGCGCTTGCGTGAAGCGATCCAGAAGAAGCTGTTTGCAGATTTGAAGGATGTTGTTAAAATCACTACATCAACTAAAACGCCGGATGAACGTCAGTTGAAGAAGATTAATGATGTTGTAGCGAGATTGATAGATGAATATGGCTATAACTCTACATCCGCCAATGAGCTGCTTCGCTATGTAGGGAGCTTGTTAAATCGGTAACGTGCAAAAAAAGTGTGCCTAAAGGCATGCTTTTTTTGTCCACATATAAGTAATTTCCTTGCATTCTTGTAGATATGTTTTCTATACGGAGCGGTCGCATTAGAAAAGCATTTTTATGCAAGTCCGCGCAAAAAAATGAGGATGTCCAATTCTGAAATTATTTGTCAATTATTTGTGCTGCCTGCATAAGATAGAGTAACCAACCATTCATACCCAAAAGTAAAAAGGCCGACAACATACTATATGCATCTGTATGTGAAACGGTGCATCAGCTAAGCGTAATTATATTTAAGTTCTACAGTTGCTTTACAAACCAAACTAAAAATAGAAGGAGGGAAACACGGTGAGTGAAGATAACAACTATAATTATACGATTGCAAGAGAAGATTGGTCCCTCCACCGAAAAGGTCACGACGATCAACAGCGTCATCAGGAGAAGGTCCAGGAAGCAATTAAGAATAATCTTGCTGATTTAATTACCGAGGAAAGCATCGTCATGTCTAATGGAAAAGACGTGGTGAAAATTCCAATTCGCTCTCTAGATGAATACAAAATTCGTTATAACTATGACAAAAACAAGCATGTGGGTCAAGGGAGCGGTGACAGCAAGGTAGGCGATGTTGTAGCCCGTGACGGTTCGAGCGGAGGACAGCAAAAAGGACCGGGAAAAGGCAAGGGAGCAGGTGACCAGGCCGGAGATGATTACTATGAGGCCGAGGTTTCGATTTTAGAGCTTGAGCAGGCACTATTTAGTGAGCTTGAGTTGCCAGATTTAAAACGTAAGGAAACCGATGAAAATAAGCTAGAGCATATTGAATTTAATGATATTCGCAAAACAGGACTCATGGGTAATATTGATAAGAAACGAACGATGATGACTGCTTATAAGCGTAATGCCATGAGCGGGAAGCCATCCTTTCATCCAATTCACCCAGAGGATTTAAAATTCCGTACATGGAATGAGGTACTAAAGCCTGAATCAAAGGCGGTTGTGCTTGCGATGATGGATACGAGCGGTTCGATGGGGATTTGGGAGAAGTATATGGCCCGCAGCTTTTTCTTCTGGATGGCTCGCTTTTTACGTACAAAATATGAAACGGTCGATATTGAATTTATCGCCCATCATACAGAAGCGAAGGTCGTTACAGAAGAGGAATTCTTCTCAAAAGGCGAGAGCGGTGGAACGATTTGTTCCTCAGCTTACAGAAAGGCGCTAGAATTGATTGAAACAAAATATTCACCAGACCGTTATAATATCTATCCATTCCATTTCTCTGACGGTGACAATCTCACATCTGATAACGCACGTTGCGTAAAGCTTGTGCAGGATTTAATGAAGGTATCTAACATGTTTGGCTACGGTGAGGTTAACCAATATAATCGCCATTCGACCCTCATGTCAGCGTATAAAAATGTGAAGGATGAGAAGTTCCGTTATTATATCTTAAAGCAAAAAGCCGATGTGTTTCATGCGATGAAGAGCTTCTTTAAGCAGGAACAGACGGAAAAGAGCAGCTAAAAAAGAGCCTTGCGTACAAAGGGAGCATGTACGCAGGGCTTTTTGTATCTGCCTCAACCCTAGAAAAAGAGCGATTATGAATAAGGTTCTGTCAGATAAACTCTCTATTAATCAATTGAATCAAAGCTCTCATGGCTTCCGTTTCATCTTCTCCATCAATCTGTATAGAAATAACCTCTCTTTCTTTAATTTCTAGCTTGAGAAGACCGATAGCGCTTTTCCCGTTTACAATCCTCCCGTTGTAGCCGATTTTAATATCGGAGGAGAATCCTTGGGCTGCAGCGGCAAACATCGTTGCTGGGCGGAGGTGGAAGCCAAATGTATTTTTTACTAGCATTTCTTCTACAATCATTTAAATTCTATTCCCTTCTCCTTTGTTATGAGACTTAGCCAAGCCATTCTTGATAATTTGAATAATTTCCTTACGGGTTGTAGCATGGATTAGCCCATTCACTGTATCCTTTTGTTCAATGATTTCGGCTAAACGTGAAAGAATGGATAATTGTTTTTCTCCCTTTCCAGCTATAGCTATCAAAATGTAAGCCTTTTGTCCATCCGCGAAAGTGATTCCTTCTGGATATTGTGCAATAGAGATTCCTGCTTTTTTAATCTGATCACTTTTGGCATTCATCCCGTGCGGAAGAGCTACTCCGTTTCCAAGATAAGTGGAGAAAACCCGTTCGCGTTGCTTCATTTCCTCGATATAATGACTTCCTACATTCCCTCTATGAATCAGTACAGTCCCGACTTGTTCAATCGCTTTCCATTTATCCTTTGCTTTCATATTCAGAAGAACATGTTCTTCATTCAGATCCTCAAAGGCATCAATTGTGTCAGAATTCCCAACAGGTTCACCCCCCTGTTGAGCTTTAAGCCGCGGAATCAATTCTTCATGAAATGATCGATCTAGAAAGGATGTAACAGAAATATGCTCTGCTTGAGGAGCACATGCATGAGCTCGTTCTGTTAACCGAATATTGGATATGACGATATCAGCATCTTGAGGAATATCGTCGACGGAAAGGTTATCCACCATTATATCTAAATTTTCCTGCTTTAGCCTTTTTTGTAACGCAGCGGCTCCCATTGCGCTTGAGCCCATTCCTGCATCACAAGCAAAAATGATATTTTTCACTTCCATCTTTTTCTCCTTAGCTTCCAATGGAGTTAACAGACTATCGTATATGTCTTCGTGTATAACTTCATCTATAACCTCATCTATAATTTCAGTTTGATGGATGGCTCTTCTTTTATGATCATAGGAAAGTACAAGGACAGATCCAAAAAAACTCACCGCAGCCGAGGCGAGAAAGCCGACAGCAACTGCCATATGTGTTCCTTTTGCTGCCATCATCAGCAATAAAATAACACTGCCCGGTGAAGGAGTAGCAGCTAATCCAGCGTCAAGCAGGTAGAAGAGTAAATTTCCTGCCATTCCCCCTAGGATAAGAGGAATGAGAAGTAAAGGCTGCATAAGCGCATAAGGAAAATATACCTCATGAATTCCCCCGAGGACATGGACTGGAAGAGCTGCTTTTAGATTTTCCTTTTCCTTCCCGTTTAAATAGAAATAGCACCCTAGTAACATCCCGAATCCTGGACCTGGGTTTGTTTCTAGAAGAAATAAGAGAGACTTTCCGTTTTCCTGTGCTTGTTGGATACCTAATGGCTCTAAAATACCGTGGTTGATTACGCTATTAAAAAATAAGGCCTTTCCTGGTTCAATAATAAGAGCTAGTAATGGCAGATAGCCAGATTGGGTCAGGAATTCTACTTGCTGAAGGATAACATTCATCATCTTTATGAAGATAGGGTTAGCCCACTGAATACCGATACATATAAATAGGATTGCGGTTAGAGCATCAATAATATTATTAAACAGTAGCTCAAACCCTGTCGGTATTCTCCCCTCCAGCCATCGATTTATGTTCTTAATACTATACCCTATGGCAGGACCGATTACCATAGAGGGCAGGATCATCGGTATGCTTGAGGGATTTTCTATGACTAATACAAACATAACGATAGCCGCAACAACGCCTCCCCGATGTTTGCCTAGCATCTGAGCGGAGGTGTAGGCAAACAGGACAGGAATAAAATAGCTGACCATAAGAACTGCTACTTGGTAAATTTCTTGATTAGGTGACCAGCCAATAGGACCGAATACTACTCTGATTAGACCTACAAGAATCAACACAGCCATATTTTTGAATACCATTCTGCTTATCAAACGGCCAATTCGATCTAAATATTTCATATGTTCACCTACTCAATAATGCGTTTGATTTCAATAAGTATCCTTTTCCGAGAACAGATTTAATTTGATTTTTAGCTTCTTCCATATCTGCTCCCCCTAGAGCTCTAACAAAATCATCTTCAATTAATGCTTTACTCACTTCACTAATAATTTCAATATGTTCTTTCGGGGCGCCTTTTGGAGCGAGCAGGACTAGTACTGTACGAACGCCTGTGTTATGCTCCCAGTCTACGTCTCTTTCTACTTTAAACAAGCAGATACACATCTGATTGATGAGATGACTGCGGCAATGGAGCATCGCGAGCCTTTCTTCTTCAATAACTAATGCTCCTATTTCTTCTCTTTTCCGCAGCTCTTCTGCGAGAGATGCAGAATCAATCTCAGTAAACCGGGAGTGTACATATTCTGCTACTTGCTTGATAACTTCTTCCTTTGTTGACGCATCACTATCAGTACAAATAAACACATGATTCAATAACTGCGTCATGGCCTCTCCGTAACGATTGACCTTCTGAACGGTGTCTTCAATTTCGATGTTTGTATGCACAATTCCCCGCTCTCCCTTCTCTAAACTTTTTAATTGTTTTAAATACCCTTCAATTAGTTGAATATCCTGGGGAAGGAGAAACGGATTCACTACAACTACCACTTGTCCTTCGCATTCAAATGGCACTGTTGAAATAATTAAATCAACTGGCGGATTTTTTCTAATCCATTCACTAAGATGAAGAAGGGAAACAACATCCACAACTTCTATATAAGAAAATTGCTTTTCAATCTGGGCTGATAGCAAGTGGGAAGTTCCGATTCCACTCGTGCAAACAAGAAGTACACGATAGGATTTATTCTTGAGCTCCTCATTTCTTACCGCTGCAGCACCAAAATGCATAGCCAAATATCCGATTTCCTCTTCTGGGACCCGGCAGTGCAATTTCTTTTCTAAGTATGTGGCTGCCTTATTGGTAGCAGCAAAAATATGAGGATATTTTTCTTTAATGTTCCCCAGAAGAGGATTTCGAAATTCCATATTTAACTTAATTCGATGAATAGCTGATCTCAAATGTGTGCTTAGGTGTTCGATAAGTGAAGAGTCGCTAGCTAAATTGACCCTAATTTCGTTTTCTACAATGTGTATCATATGATACACATATTCATCGATTTCATTTGTATAGATAGGAGCTGAATGTAATCTTTTCACCTTGGCTCCCAAAAGATGCATTGTAATATACCCAATTTCACTGTAGGGGATCTGGATTGCAAGAAGGGAATCCAGGTCTTCCGCCATTTTGCCGGCAGCTTCATATTCCTGCGTATCCTTTATGCTGTTAAAAGCATCTGGAGCAATTGTAATAATCTCACCGTTTTTTAAACGTTGAACAGCTAATGCGATATGAACGACTAAACCCACATAGGCGCTATCCGTTAGGATGTAACCCCATTCCTCGGTTTTCTGTACCACCGTTTCAATTTTGGATATTGTGTCAGGATCAATAAATTGCAGCAGCCGGTTTCGGATGGAAAGGTGCAGTTTTACCTTATCGGAAGAAGGATCCGAATAGGTGGAAAGAACCTCCATCAATTGTTCCTGACTAAAATGCTGATAAAATAAATCAACAATTGCCTCTCGAATGCTTTTTTCATTTCCCTCAATATAAACCCCGAATCCAGGCTTACGGATAAGCTTGATACCATGTTTTTCAAACCAAGGCTCGATCTTTAGCAGGTCATTGCTAATCGTTGCTTCTGTCACATTAAATTTTGTACTGAAATAGTAAAGCTTGGTTGGTTCTTTTAATGTGAGCAACAATTGCTTCAGAATATATTGACGTTCCTCAGGTGAAAATATTTTATTGGATTGATTGATGGACAAGTACTGCAGCAGCTTCTCGCGAGCATACTCCTCACCTTCTAAAGACAGCCCAACTCCTGTCTTTTTATTTAAGATAAGACCATAGGCCTCCAAAAAATGATCCAATCCGACCAGCTCCCTTTGAACGGTGCGGCCGCTAATTGCAATCTCCTTTGAAATTTCCTTCAATGTTACCGGAGAAGGAGACCTTAGGAGAAGCAAGAGAATTTGCTGTTGCCTAGAGTTAAGCTGAATTTCTCCTTTTTCGAGCATTACGAACACTCCTGACAAAATTTAATATCGAAATAATATTATGCGTATTCATCATGTAAAGTCAACGACAAAATTAAAGAGAGAGACTAGCTAGGAAAAAAAAGAGGTGAATTTTTTCTATATTTAAGAAAGGAGAGGCTTCCAGCTAAGATGTTAACTTGATGTATCTAGAAATTTGAGGGTCGAAATTCAAGTGCAACTAATCCTCTATCTTCACCTGATGGCTCACCAATTAGCAAGTTTTCTTTACTACTTCTATGGGAGTAATTAACGTTGAGACTATTCACTTCCTAATATCTGAATCTCTTTTTCCTTTACAATTTAAGAAATTATAAATTTCTAGCTGGAAGACAATTCGCGTAGTTAGAAATTTTAGGAACAAAGTATAAGTAGGGCTACGTCTCTGTCTTCGCCCAAGGGCAGGGATTGCCAATCGGCGAGTTTTCTTTATTAAAAAATGTCATTATGTCAATCGCGACATTTTTTAATGTATATCCCTTAAAAAATGTCGTGATTATGATTGTGACAATGTTATATATGTAAGTGATTACATTATCTATTGTGTCGTAATATAATCAATCCATAGAAAGAAATTTAATTTTGTCGACAATCACTTGTTGTTCTGTTCGACTTTTGAAAGGGAGGGAATTCATGATTTGGTACATCATTGTTTTAATCGGTTGTTCATGGCTTCTCCAAAGTATTTTGGGTTTTTTTCAGATTAGACATTTTAATAAGAAATATGCCGAGCTGAGAAAACTAGGAAGAGTGGCGATTGGGAAGAAAACGGCAATGTTTCGGGCTGGTACGGTTGTTATGTTTGCAATTGACCGGAAAAATACTATTTTAAGGGCTGCTAGAATGCAAGGAGTAACAGTCTTCTCGGGAGTAAGAAATTTAAAAGGTTTTGAGGGGAAAAACTTATTAAAATTAAGTGAAGAGGATCTTCAGAAGGTAAATAAATTAACAAAATTGGCCATTCACGATGC
The DNA here is from genome assembly GCF_004138295.1 of Ectobacillus funiculus. Classification (GTDB taxonomy): domain Bacteria; phylum Bacillota; class Bacilli; order Bacillales; family Bacillaceae_G; genus Ectobacillus; species Ectobacillus funiculus. Next base: position 14,853 of record NZ_SCFM01000058.1, read on the forward strand.
TTTGAACAGCTACCATATCATCGCTAAAGGAGGTGAGTTAAAGGTTAAGAGAGGATGGATCGACCTATTTATACCAGCTAAAAAATAAAAATAAATACGTTGAGGTGAAAGCAAGATGGATTACATTGTAAAGTTCGCAGATGGATTTATGGGCTTGTTTAGAGCAGGCGCTGAAACTTTCGTAAGCTTAGTAACTGGAATTGTACCATTATTGATTATGCTTTTGATTGCCATGAATGCTCTCATTCGTCTAGTCGGGGAAGAAAGAGTAGAGAAGCTGGCAAGAAAGTCAGGTAAAAACCCGTTCACAAGATATTTTGTTCTTCCAATCATCGGAACATTTGTGTTAGCGAACCCAATGACATTATCGCTAGGCAGATTTCTGCCAGAAAAATATAAACCGAGTTATTATGCGGCGGCGTCATTTTCTTGTCACACACACAATGGACTGTTCCCACATGTTAATCCAGGAGAATTATTCGTATTCTTAGGAATTGCGGCCGGGATTACAACACTCGGCTTTGAAACGACAGAATTGGCGGTTCGTTATTTTCTGGTAGGGATTGTGACGAACTTTCTAAGAGGCTGGGTAACAGATATAACAACAGCCTTTGTAGCGAAACAACAAGGTGTGAAGTTGAAAGAAGCAGTTGATCTATAAGGAGGGGAAACACATGGGTACAAGCAGCGCAGTAATCGGAGGAGAAGGCAAAGTGGCTCAAAGCTATAACCCTATTCTTGTACAAGCAGGACCAGGCGGATTTGGTGGTCCGTTAGTAATTACGCCGACAGAAACGAAAAACAAAGTTGTGTATATTACAGGTGGAACGAAGCCTGATATCGCGGATCGAATTGCAGAATTAACAGGCTGTGAATTAGTGGATGGCTTTAAAACAAGTGTTCCAGAGAGCGAAATGGCCTGTGTCATTATCGACTGTGGCGGAACCTTACGATGCGGTTTATATCCACAAAAACGAATCATGACAATTAACGTCATGCCAACAGGAAAGAGTGGTCCATTGGCAAAGCACATTACAGAAGACATTTATGTCTCTGGAGTAAAACCGGCGAATATCAGCTTGTATGAAGGTGCGGCAACACCTCAAACAGCTAATGTTCAATCTACTGCTGAAGCAGAAAAAAGCAATCAACCTAAGTATAGCGCAGGTAAGAAAATTAGTGAACAGCAAAAACCTAAAGGTGCGATTGCACGTATTGGTATGGCTATGGGCTCCATTGTCAGCGTATTTTATCAAGCAGGCCGTGAAGCGATTGATACAGTTATCAAAACGATTTTGCCATTCATGGGATTTGTTGCGATGTTAATTGGTGTCATTAAAGCATCTGGACTTGGGGATGTAGTTGCAAAGTATTTGTCACCGTATGCAGGCACCTTACCTGGATTACTCTTAATTTCTCTAGTTTGTTCCTTCCCGTTACTTTCACCATTTTTAGGACCTGGATCTGTTATTGCGCAAGTAATCGGTACATTGATTGGTGTGGAAATTGGAAAAGGGAACATTCCAGCTCATCTGGCATTACCAGCGCTTTTCGCAATTAACTCTCAAGCTGCGGCAGACTTCGTTCCAGTAGGGCTAGGACTAGCAGAGGCCGAGGTTGAAACGATTGAAGTCGGAGTACCCGCTGTTTTATATTCCCGTTTCTTAACAGGAGCACCAACGGTATTTATTGCATGGCTCGCAAGCTTTGGAATGTATGAATAAAGCTTGAAAAGGATAAATAATTATTTGATTCATCATGAAGAAGGCGGAGAGAAATACAATCAATTCATCTTGATGTTATTTCTCTCTATAAACTCACATAGGATGTTGGAGGAATTAATATGCAAACAGTTTACCAAACTACAATTAATAAAATTGGTTCATCTGTATCAGACTTTCTTGGAGAAAAAATGTTTATTTTATTCGGAGATAATGCTCCTGCTGAACTAGCGGACTACTGCTTATTAATTAATGTAAAAGAAATTGACGGTGAAATTGGACAAGGGGACGTTTTAGTATTCAATAACAAAGAATATAAAATTACAGCTGTAGGCGATGCAGTGAAAAAGAACTTGGGATCACTAGGACATATTACATTGAACTTTAATGGCTTCGATACTCCTGAACTGCCAGGGACTTTATATCTTGAGGATACTGACATTCAAGTTCCAGAAGTGGGCTCGCAGATTCAGATCCTTAGAAAATAGAGTTAGTAATTTAATAGTAATAGAAAGACTTTTCCTAGAGGATCATTCAGGAAATCCAAAAATTACAAGGAAGAATCGGAAGTTATTTCGTATTTTCGCTTTTCTAAATCATACTCAATTTTATATAGCTAATTAAGGGGGAAAAGAAAATGAATCAATCATGGTTACAATTAGAAAATCAAGTAGCAATTGTTACAGGCGGCGCATCTGGAATCGGCTTAAAAATAACAGAGAATTTGGTAAAGAACGGCGCAAAGGTTATTGTTGCTGATCTGAGTGTAAGTACTGGGGAACAAGCTGATGGAACATACCATATCCAATGCAATGTCACGAATAAACAAAGCGTTGAGAATATGATAAGCCAAGCCGTAGAACGATTTGGAACAGTAGACATTTTGGTTAACAATGCTGGTGTGAACTTACCGCGTTTACTTGTTGACTTCCGTGGCGAAAAGCCGGAGTACGAGTTAAATGATAAGGATTTCGACTTCATGGTTGCTGTGAATCAGAAGGGACCATACCTTTGTGCACAAGCAGCTGCGCGAGTAATGATCAAAAATAATAAGGGTGTTATTATTAATGTTTCCTCCGAAGCGGGCATGGAGGGATCTGCCGGGCAAAGTGCTTATTCTGCTACAAAGGGTGCTGTTAATGGATTCACCCGTTCTTGGGCTAAAGAACTTGGGAAATTTAACATCCGTGTAGTTGGTGTTGCACCAGGGATTAATGAACAAACTGGTTTAACAACACCTGCTTATAATGAAGCATTAGCTTATACACGGGGAGTAACAGTAGAGGGTCTTGGAACAGATTACAGTAAAGCAATCCCGCTTGGGCGTCCCGGACAGCTGGATGAAATCGGTGAACTGATTACGTATCTGGCTTCAGACCGTGCAAGCTATATCACAGGTACGACTGTAAACATTTCAGGTGGAAAGTCCCGCGGGTAAATCCTGTAACAAGCATAAGCATTCCTGCCAAATAGTTGAGAAGGAATAAATAGCGTTTCTGTATTTTTCTAGGAGGATAACCTAAACGGTTATCCTTTATTTTTTATATAAGGAATAATAGTTTTCGGGATTTTTGATACACTCAGCAAATTCAACAAATATTTGGGAGCTGCATAAATTTAAATGGATTCTCTCCTAATTTGTAGTGATTCTTATAATCGGAGAAGGGAACGGGCATAAATATAACTATATTTTGGATAATCTAAACAGCATAAGAGGTCAAAGCCATTATTCTAAAGGTAAGAAAAAGCAAAGGGAAAAATGTAATTTGATTTTAGGGCTAGATTTTTAGAGAATTATGGAACATTAAATTTATACTGTAAGAAAGTATAAATTTCCAGATAAAAGTTCATTCGACGTAGTGAGAAATTTTAGGAATACAGTATAAGGGCAACTACGCCTCTGTCTTCGCCCGGGGAGCAGGGCTTGCCAATCGGCGAGTTTTCTTTATCAAAAAAGATTTATAAACGCATTTTACAATTCATACTTTTGTAAGTGACACAAAGGAGCAAACATACATGTGGTCAGTCTTAGGAATGCTCTTTGTAGCCATAGTCATTTTAATCATTGAAGTTCCTTCGCTTTGGAAAGCGAAAATGAAAAAGGAATTATGGATATTTTCATTCTTACTCCTGTGTAGTACCGTGTTAGGTATTGCAAAGGGTTTACAGCTGGATATTCCAAACCCTCTAGATTGGGTGGCAGTCATTTTTGAGCCGTTAGGTTACATCTTGCAAGGTTTATTAAAATAAAAAGAGGGGATAAGGGGATAAGATGCTCAAGAAAAGGAAAGTATCCTTTTATCAATTTGTGGCATTAGTGACGCTATATACTGTCGGCAGTACGATCTTAGTTGTCCCGGGAAGTATGGCTGCTAATTCAAAACAAGATGCCTGGATAGCAGCAACCATTGGTGTGGGGGCAGGTTTATTATTGGTATGGTTGTATAGCGCTGTAGGGAACCATTTTCCTAATCAGAACCTGATTGAATTAAATGAGACACTTTTAGGGAAATGGTTGGGCAAAACTGTTTCTCTCGTATTTATTTTCTTTACATTAACTTCTTGTAGTCAGGTCGTGTTTTATTTAGGGAATTTTTTGCTTTCAGAAATTATGCCTGAAACTCCAATGATATGGATCCACATTCTCTTTATGATTGTTGTTGTTACGGGCGTGCGTCTTGGGATTGAATCATTAGCTCGTTGTGCGGAAATTTTGTTCCCATTTTTTATTATCCTTTTTATAATTTTAATACTTTCTACCTTTCCTCAAATAAAGGCTAACAACATACAGCCTGTCTTAGAAACAGGAATGAAGCCTATAGTATGGTCTGCCTTAGTATTTTTAAGCATAGCTTCCCTAACCCTTATTGCTTTACTAGTGGTTTTTCCTGCTTATGTGAATAATTGGAAAGAAATGCGCAAAGCCTTTTTTATTGGTCATTTTATTGGCGGACTTATTATGGTTATGATTATAACTTTGAGCATTTTCGTTCTTGGCCCTTTTCATACAGCAAGATATTTATATCCAAGCTATGAGTTGGCTAGAAGAGCAACTATCGGAAATTTTCTAGAACGAATTGAAGCTATTCTAGAAGTTATGTGGTTATTTTCGCTCTATATCAAAACATCGCTTTATTTTTACGCTACTGTTTTAGGTCTAGGGCAAATGTTCAAATTAAAAGATTATCGACCATTAACTTTCCCTATTGGAATGATGATAGTTATTCTTTCTGTTAGTGTGTATCCGAATTTTACTTATCAACAGAAGTGGGATACTCTAACTTGGGTACCTTATATTTTAACAATAGGCTTTTTCTATCCTGTTCTTTTATTAGTAGTTGCTATATTTCGAAAGAACCACCTGGCTAGAGTTAAAAAATAAAGTGATGAATACTCATTTTTTATGATGTAGAGAAAGTAAAGTCGATGGAAATAGGCTAGATTTTTTTCTTGCACTTTAAGAAAGAAGTTTCTAGCTGGAGACCGTTCGACGTAGCGAGAAATTTTAGGAATAAAGTGTAAGTGCAATTGCGCTTCTGTCTTTGCCTAACGGCTCGCCAATCGACGAGTTTTCTTTATGAAGAGCAACTCTGTGTAAAAGACCTGAAGGCCTCGGCGCTGTACAGCGAGGTCTTGTTTTGTATTCTAATGTTCCGATATAAAGAATGAATGTAATACATCGATAGATATGTCAGTTAAGTAGATCATCATGTCGAGAAACTAAATAAGATTTTATATATGTTTATATACTTTATGTTATGACAGTAGAAAAGAATAGGATAGAGGTGATGTAGACTATGGTAAAAATGGATAATTATATTGATTCTCTCTATCTTTCTAGTTACTGTAATAGGGAGTACAGTAACTAGAAAGATAGAAGGTAGACCTAAAGCAATCATTATTTTACCTGATTAGACTCATAGAACTGGAATTTTATCGAAATGGGAGCAAGAAAGGGGCATAAGTAAATATGAAATATCTAATAGGTATTGATTTAGGGACTTCAAGTGTAAAAGCAATTGTAATGGACGTGGAAGGGGATGTAATCGCAGATGCGCAAGAAAGTTACTCTATTCAAGTGCCTGAAATCGGTTATGCGGAGCAATCCCCTAATGTATGGTGGTCTGCAACTGTTAATGTATTGAGAACAATACTAGAAAAAGAACATGTAGATCCAGCTTTGATAGGTGGAATCGGATTATCAGGCCAAATGCATGGTCTTGTACTAGTTGACCATAAAGGAGAAGTAATTCGTCCCGCCATTATTTGGTCCGATCAACGTTCAAAAACACAAGTGGAAAAGATCAATCAACTTATTCAGCAGGAACAGGTAATCGACAGCATGATGAATTCGGTTTCAACAGGTTTTGCAATTTCCTCTTTATTATGGGTAAAGGAAAATGAACCGGAAAACTATGCAAAAGCTGATACGATTCTTCTGCCGAAAGATTATATACGCTATCGATTAACAGGGGAGCTCGCAGTTGAAGTAACAGATGCCTCCAGTACACTTGCATTTGATGTTGCCAAGCGAAAATGGGCCACTTCTTTAATTAACAAGCTGGGGATTAAGGAGAATTTGTTCCCGCCTTGTTATGAACCATACGAAGTGGCTGGTGAAATTACAACATGTGCTGCTGAAGAGACTGGGTTACAGAAAGGGATCCCTGTTGTATTTGGCGGTGGAGATCAATTTATGCAGGCGGTAGGAAATGGGATTGTCTTCCCCGGCATTGTTTCTTCAAATATTGGAACAGGCGGACAAATTGCGGTAATGGTTGAGAAACCGGCGTATGACCCGCAACTAAGAACCAATACATTTTGCCATATCCACCCTGATACTTGGAATATTCAAGGTTCGAGTTTAAATAGCGGTCTTTCTCTGGGGTGGCTAAAATCAAATGTTTTGCGAGCGAATGATTTTCAAACATTAACGAAAATGGCAGAAACTATTGCACCGGGAAGTGAAGGCCTTATCTTTTTACCTTATTTAACTGGGGAAAGAACGCCACATTTAGACCCAAATGCAAAAGGGATTTTCTTTGGCTTAACGCTCAAGCATCGAGATGACCATCTTGTGAGGGCAGTAATGGAAGGAGTGACGTATTCTCTAAGAGACTCTTTGGAAATTATTGAATCACTAGGCATTCCTGCTAATAGAGTCATTGCATCAGGGGGCGGAGCGAAAAGCAGATTATGGCTGCAAATACAAGCAGATATTTTCAATAAGCCCGTGTATACGACTAAAACAAATGAAGAGGCTTGTGTAGGTGCTGCGATTATCGCTGGTGTCGGGGTAGGCATATATCCTTCGCTTGAAGAAGCTTGTAAAAAGCTGATTTCATTTCATTCAGAGATAGTCGAGCCTATCCGAGAGAATGTAGAGATATATAGTCATTACTATGAATTATTTAAAGAATTATATAAACGAAATCAGGATTTATTTGTGTTTGTATAGGTGGATTATAGTCTGATAGCTATTCAAAAACGAGAAAGGACTGAGCGAGGATAATTTTCCTGTGCTCAGTTTTGCTTACACTGTAGTAAGGTGTAAATCTCCATCTGGAAGTGAATTCGACGTAGGAGGGGATTTTAGGAACACAGTATAAGTACAACTACGCCTCTGTCTTCGCCCAAGGGCGGGGCTCACCAATCGACGAGTTTTCTTTACACCTTAAGAAAGTCTAATCCATTATTTCTTTTGTCGTTTCCAAGAAATAATGGACAAAGGGATGGAAAGAATGATAAAAAATGCAAGCAGTGCCCATGGGTATTGCAGCATCACATGTGTTTGCCATGGCCATAGGTATTGATTCATTTCTGTTACACTCCTCGCAGGTTTATTCATTTTGCACAGAAAGTATAAATAGACCATTCGACGTAGTGAGAAATTTTAGGAATACAGTATCAGTGCAACTACGCTTCTGTCTTCATCCGGGGAGCAGGGCTTGCCAATCGGCAAGTTTTTTTATAAGTGTGTTTTAAGCAATTTTCTTCTTATCACTGTAACAATTAATAGTGGAATCGGTAGAATGATTAATAAGGGTACCCATACATAAAGAGGAAACGCAGTGATACCAATATAGAAATGTTCATTTATATTTTGGGACATTGTCATACCTAACAAATATGTAACAACTGCCACAGGGAAGATAATAAGGCGATTATCAAGCATATTCAGTAAAATTTGAATCGCGCGAATTGCTACAAATAAGTAAATGGTCACCTTAACATAGGCCATGATGATCATAGTTAAAGCTACCATTGCATCTAAATTTTCTAGGAAATCTGCAATTGATATTTGTCTAACTAATACATACAGGGGATATACTGTATGACTGACTATACCTTCACCCAAAACGAGAATCGCCATTAGGCTAAAAGCAGTAATGGTAAGCCCTGATAGCAAGGTTGCGATAAAAGTTGTTTTTCTGACTTTTTCCGGTTTTTTTACAGAGGGCCAAAGCATAGCTAAGATCAAAGTTTCTGCAAACGTTTGGGTGATACCTGTCGGCCATACAGCCGACCAAATCTTTCCCCAGCCTTGTCCTAAAATAGGCCGCACATGTTTAAAGTCGACAACTCCTGAGCTAAATAACAGGATAATCTCTAGTATGAATAGCAAAAGCAGAACGGGTAACAAATACTCTGTGAACCGCGCCAATACTTCAATTCCAGAAAATAGACAATATACAATAACTAATAACATGCTTATAACAACAAACCATGGCGGTGTACCTGGCAGAAGCGTTGCTGGTATTAGCGACTTTAAGTCAGAAAATATACGTCCTGCCACATATAGAAATAAAAGAGGGTAGAGCCATGCAAGAGGTATACCTAGCCATCGACCAAATTGCGCAGGGAACCATTCTACAAGCGTTAAACCAGGGTTCATTTTCATAAGGGTCGTATATAGTAAAATGATGCTCATGCCTATAACTGTAGAGATTAAAATAGAAAGCCAGGCATCTCTACCTGCAGCTGAAGCAAAGCCAAATATAACTGTTGTGCCAATCTGTAAGAACATTGTGATTGTAAAAAGTTGAAAATTAGAAATCCGTTCCATGTCATCTTCCCCTTGAACTATAGATAACTTGCATAATAGTTGATGTTAGCCAGACAGGGTATGTAAAAGAATATTGTTAATTTTTGATATGATCTGGTATCAGTAGCGGTTTTGTAGTGAATCCCGTCCCTTGTATTTTCACATGAGACTCGATTGTTACTTCTAAATCAGGGAATATTTTATACCACCTCTGTTTATAATACGTCTCCCATTTCTTTGGGTATGCTCGATAGACAGCCTGTCCAAATCCAAATATGTCTGATTTAAATTGTTTTTGCGTTTTATTTAGAGCTAGTTGGATTCTTTCCTCCACATCTTTTTCAAAGACGGATTGCAGAGTATGAAGTACCATTGGATTGCTTAAATCTAATTTTGAAGAATTCTCAAATATTTCTATTTCACCATAAGCTTCGATTTTTATTGCTAGCTTGTCATTACGTAATACGGGGTTAACCTTGGTGGATGCCTTCCATATTCGAGCGCCGACCCTTCCGCCGCCTTTTTCCTTTGGTATGGGTACTGCCAAGACTCCAGATTCCAATTCACTCCGAATCCACAAAATTCCGCGAGTTTCTTTATCATTCAACCAGCCAATTAGCCGATCTCCTCGAAAGATTGCAGTTCCATGAATAGAAGGGATTTTTTTTGATGCTCCAGAGTCTTTTCTTTCATTCTGGCTTGCAGCTTCTACAGGCAGATTTGACACTTGGGCTGCAACAGGCTCTTCTCCATCTGTCAGCATTCGATCCCAAAACTCCCTTACTCGAACCTTTACCCCAACTTCCATTTTTTCCTTTTCCCTAAGTTCTTCTGATGTAATTGCTTCAAAGTGAGGATTTGTCCGTAAGATGTCAACTGCCTTTCCTTTCGTAAATAGAAGATAATTACGCAGGTGTGCCTGCCGATGTCTTGAAAAGAAATCCAGAATAGGAGAAACCCCATCTCTTGCCAGTTTTTCTCCCACAATAATTACACGGCCATGAGCAAAAAAAACTTCCCGTGAAATTTTCTCTTGAATGATTCGATATGCTTCTATGATAGATGCTCCTTCTGCAGAAACCATCATCGTTGATTTTGTGGTCCCAGAAGCTTGGTTGGCCTCGCTCGCTCCTCCGGATGCCTTGGGAACTGCAATCTGCAAGGTAAGCAAGAGATTTCCATTCTTCGCCTTATCTAAAGCTACCCCGAGAACAATCGCCACATCATTGACCTCCTGCCGACTCCAACAGCCAGTTAGTAACGGTACTAGCACTATAAGTAATGTGAAGATTCTTTTCATCCGTTTTCCTCATCTCATCTAGTTTAAATACTCATTTACTTCTGATGAGGTCCAGGACGCAGTGTGTCCTTCATCCGCTTAGTCTTGTGGTTTACTCCGAGCCCTGGGCGTTTCACCATAGCCCACCGAGGAGCGCGGATGATGACGTCTTTCAGGATGCTATCGGCATCCATAGGGGCCACGGGTGAAAAATATGGCACCCCAAAGGAGCGAAGACGGCAAATATGAATTTGGAGAGCGATTGCCCCTAATAATACCCCGTACAATCCCATCACCCCTGCTAGTATCATCATAGGAAACCGAAGGATGCGGATAGAGTTCCCTAGGTTATAGCTTGGATTGATAAATGATGCGATACCAGTCAGTGCTACGATCATAACCATTGGACTTGAAACAATTCCAGCTTGTACGGCTGCTTGACCGATTACGAGGGCACCTACGATACTAACAGCTTGCCCGACTGGACGCGGCATACGAACGCCCGCTTCTCGTAATCCTTCAAATGAGATTTCCATAATTAACGCTTCTACAAACGCTGGAAACGGCACAGTCTCACGTGAGGAAGCGACGCTAAGCAGCAGGCTTGTTGGTATCATCTCCTGATGGAATGTTGTCACCGCAATATAAAGAGAGGGCAAAAGCAAGGAAATAAGCAAAAATAGATACCGAATGAAACGAATAAACGAAGCTACAGGGTAACGCAGGTAATAATCCTCCGTGCCTTGAAGAAATTGAAAAAATGTTTGCGGAGCAATCAGACAAAAAGGTGTGGTATCAATTAAAATGCCAATTTGTCCTTCCAGTAAGTTTCCCACTACTTTATCAGGCCGTTCCGTATATGCGACTTGAGGAAAAATAGAAAAAGGATTGTCTGAGATGAGCTCTTCAATATATCCGCTTTCCAAAACGGCATCAATGTCAATTCGGTGGATTCTTTTGCGGACTTCTGCCACTAAGGATTCGTCTGCAATGTCTTCGAGATATGTCATAACAATATTTGTTTTCGATAACCTTCCCACGGTTGCGGACTCCATCTTCAGTTTAGGAGTTTTTAGTCTTCTCCGTATTAAAGTTGTGTTTGTTCGTAAGTTTTCGGTAAATCCTTCCCGTGGTCCGCGCACCACCGGTTCTGTTGAAGACTCCTCTACGCTGCGTTTATCCCATTGTTGCAGGCTAATAAATAATGCTTGCTGCATTCCATCAATGAGCACTGCCGTATCACCTGATAAAACATGATCAATCACGTCCCCAATTTTTTGTCCCTCACTGATTTGAGCAGCCGTAATGACTTGTTCCAGAAGCAGTTGTTTGATGAGATGGATTTCGGAAGGACATACTTGGTCTTTTCCATAGTTAAATAACGGCTTTAATATATCTGCATCCATTAATTCTGTACTAACAAGGCCATCCAAAAAAATAAGAGTTCCCTTTTGGCATCCCACTTGGAATTCGCGATATACAATATCGGAGGAACGCTCGAAAATCATTTTGAATTCTTGTATGTCATGATTTAAATTTCCAGTTAGTATTTGATTGTTTAGTACATTTTGTTCGTCTTCAATAGGGTGTTCTTTGTTATAGGAGCGGCTGCTGTGATAAAGAAATGTAATGAATTCCTTGATGCTTTTAATGATATCAATCACCCTCCCCAGCCTCTAAATGACTTCATTTTCTTACTTTATTGTTGTTGCATTAACTACCAATTATGCATAACTATGTAAATGAATCCGATAATGCTTTTGGAGAGGTTTTAATAAGGGAGAAAATCTGTAAGTATTTAAGAAATAGTGTGGTGAAAAGAAATGATTCTGAGGGGATGAATCAAATATCCGAATATCGTACAAAAATAAAATGTGGTCTTAGATTAGAGCATATCCGGCTGGATATGCTGTCCGTATAAAAATACATAGTTTAGTTTATCCATTCCTTCAAGAGAAATCCCTTAAAGGAACGGGGATTATTTGTCTGTATGCAGAGCCTGTTATATGCAGCATTTTATCTCATATGGGTAATCGTTATTCGTTGTTTCCATTGACATGCTGCCGCATATATCGCTTTTCCTTATATCGTTGATAAAACCAAATGAGCGTGGTTAACCAAAATGTACTAATAAAATAGCCGCCTATGATATCGCTAGGATAATGTACGCCTAGATAAATGCGGCTTATTCCAATTGCAAGAATCATTACGATACTGATAATAATTAAGATGGTACGCCCCCAACGAGTAGGAATATGCCGCCATAGTAGGAAGGAGAGAGTTCCATATAGCGTACATGCATTTGTTGCATGGCCGCTCGGAAAGCTGTAGCCGCTTACCTCGATCAGACGATGTAAATCCGGACGGGCTCGCTGAAAAAACAGCTTTAATGTGATAAAAAGGAGGTTGCTTCCTAAAACGGCAGTAAGTAATAGAATCAGCTCTGATCGATGCTTGAGTACAACATAGAGAAAAAATAAGGCAATCATAGCAAGTATCGCAACAGAACTTGTCGATCCAATAAAGGTGAAGAATTTCATAATAGCTGTCAGAGCTGGGGACTCAAGGCCTTGAATAAAGGCTATAACGGTACTATCAAATGAAATAATCCTTTGCTTGCTAATCAGAATAGCCATAAGGCTGAAGCCGATAAGAGCTAACAAACTTATTATAAAAGCAGTAGTAAGTTGAAGCTTTAAATTCATATAAATAACCACCTTAGATTCATTGCAATTTTTGTCTTCTCTTCCAAAATAAATAGGCGCCCCAGATAATACTAACCGCAGCTAGCATAAGGTATATACGATATTTAGAGATATACATAGCAATGATTTTCCAATTTCCTCCTAATGATCTTCCTAACGTAATAAAGGTAAAAGACCAGAGCAATGCCCCAGGGTATGCATACCGTGCAAACTTCTTAAAGGAGTACCCGTTAATTCCTGCAAGATAGGCGGTAATATGGCGGATGCCAGGAATAAAGTATCCAATAAAAAGCAGATAAGGACCTAGTTTTGTGAATAATTGTCTTGTTTTATTAATTCTGTCTTCTGTAATATGGAGCCTTGGTCCAAACCTTGTTAAAAATGGCAAACCCAATTTGATTCCTAATAGATAGCTAAGCGAAATGCCGCCACTTGTCCCTAAAAAAGCACTTAGTAAGGAAGGAATATAAGCTATGTTTCCCTGAAAGACGCAATATCCAATAAAGGTAAGAAGGATTTCATCCGGCAGAGGGAGTCCGATAATGCCTCCAATTAAGGCTAATATAATACCATAATATCCAAAATGTGAAAGAAGATAGGTTAATTGGTGCTCCATCCATTCACACTCCTATGCTATTGGAATAAAAGAATCGGTCGGAGATGATGCTTTTCTCAGTATTCTTTTTTTATGCGCGGTTTATACCTGTTACAATGTGCTTAGTATTTGGGCTAGGAGGGTTATGGCCTGTATAAGAGGAGTGTGATGATGGGGGGAGTAAAGGTAGTAGGTAGTTCAACTCGTAAAACTTTCTAAAAACTATAATTGAAAAAAATGTAAAAATATGAGAAAATGATTAAAGAGAACGACTGAGCCATTTGGTGTTGATGGATTCTATAGAAATAATTTTGTAGAGGCTACTAGTGCAGCAAATAGTGATTCTTGTTACGCCTATATTGACAAAATAAAGTATATTTATATAGATAAAAAATAAAGTTTCGATAAAGGCAAACCTATTGAAAGATAGGGACGCAAAGCTACAGGTCTAAGGTGGGAGAGGTATGCCGCTCCCACTATGATTGCTGGGCTGCCGTAATACGGAGGGAACTACAGGGGTGAAGGTGCTAGTTGAATTACCGATGGAAGACAAGCAAGCTGATTCTAATGATTTGAAATGGATGGACGTACTTTTGGATGCTAAACAAAATAACCCAGCCATTATTGAGCAAAAAAGAAGGCAACTACTTCATCTAGGTAAACTATATGGATTAACTCATCCTAAAACTATCAAATGCAGTCAACAACTAGACAAATTAATCAACCTATCTATGAGGGGACAAATTGTATAGGTATTATTAATGTGTGCAGCATCTAAATGATAAGGGATAAGCAAACATAGGATTAATGGAGATGGTATAAGCGTTTCTATCGGGGATTGTTCAACTGCCTGAAGTAGTGATTAGCTAGCTAAAGTTAAATTAGGTTGCATGTTAAAACTCCAAGTTTGTCCTATAACTCATAGTATTTGTGACGAGGTAGGGAAAATGGTTGTCATCAGATAAAAAGGGACAGATTCGTAAGTGTATGAATCTGTCTCTTTTTGTTTGTTATTAGTTAACGATTGTTTGTACCCTGCCTACTTGTCCATCTGTAAGACGAACCTTGATTCCATGAGGATGAAATTGCGAATTCGTCAGCAGGTCCTTTACAATTCCACGCGTCGTATTTCCTGTACGCTGATCCTTTTTTAGTACAATATCCACTTCTAGACCAGCCTGAATATTTTTTCTATATCGTCCATCATTCATAAATCATTTCCTCTTTTCCAACTAAGAATTTCCTTAGTTTTGGTGTTATCTTCTACTAATGGTATAATAATTTGAACTATAATGCACATCTACATGGAGGTAACATGTTAACTTTTGAACAAAAACTCGCTATTATTGAATCTTTTCCAGAGCTTAAGCGCAAGGATGTATCGATGAAACGTGTAAATTTTCATTATGAGGAAAGTGCAAGCGATAAGAAAAATGTCGTATACCACTTGCATCCAAACGGAAATGGATTTGTTTATGCAGAATATGTAAGCAGCTATAATACAGATGACAGAGGTATGATTAATATCCGAGATTTCTCAGAGGAAGAGCTGCGCACAGTGATTGCAAAATCGATTCAATCCCTCGCACCCCGATCAACTGCTGAAGTGGCAATCGTTGGAGATTTGGAGGAGGAGCGCTGGGTGAATGAAGATAACGCATCGCTTATTTTAGTCCAAGAGGATGAGATGTGGAATGTGTATGCAGGTTTAAACCTTGATGGAACGTTTCCTTCCTATAATGAAGCGAAGCAGTATTTGGAGGAAGAAGGGTTTAAGCGGGCATGAGTCTTACAAAAAAGCCCATGATTTATATACAACGTAAATCATGGGCTTTTTTGCTTATAGACACCATCTGATGTTAAACCCACATTTGCGGCAATTCGAGAACAGCTTTCAAAGTTAAACTCGGTTGTACAGGAAAATATAAGTGGAATCGGGTTGTAAAAGCTTTTGCTAGAGAAGATTATGAAATTGAAGAGTTTTCTATGGAAAATGATTCCTTTAAGGAGAAAAGCCTTCAGTTCGCAAAGATTTGGGAAAAGTATTTATCGGTTCTTGATTCGCTTGCCGGAATCAGTAACCAAGCTAACCTCTGTAGCGCTAAAGCATACGCTACAGAGCAAGAAGCTGCGAAAGAAGAAACGAAATAACGCAAGGAAAACGCCTGTAGCTTAACGCTGCGGGCGTCTTTTTTACATTGTTAGTAAGGTATAAGTTTCCAGCTAGAAGCGAATTCGGCGTAGTCGGAAATTTTAAGAATACAGTATAAGTGCAGCCACGTCTCTGTCTTCGCCTAAGAGTGGGGCTCACCAATCGGCGAGTTTTCTTTATTGGAATTATGTAGCAGTTATCAAATTACCACCTTGCTGAATAATACAATAGTACGAATAAAATTGAAGGGGGCACTTGTTATGGAAGACCTAGAATTTTATAGACGAATACCTGCGAAGGTCTGCCGCGGCTGTGGCTGGAAGATCGAAGAGCAACACGAATCATACTTACACGAATGCGAACATTGCAAGGAAGTAATTGATGAAGGTTGATGACGTTTTGTAATTCGCCTTTCATGCGCTTATAAGAAGTATGCGGATTATAGCGCATGTCCATCAAGTTAAAGCAAATAGAGTAACTGAGTTACGAACGAGAAATTTTTATTTTTTATAAACTGAGAAACAGGCAGGAAATGCCTGTTTTTTTTATACTTTAAGAAAGTATAAATTTCTAACCGAGAAGTCATTCGACGTAGCGAGAAATTTTAGGAATAAAGTATAAGTACAACTACGCCCCTATCTTCGCCCAAGAGCAGGGCTCATCAATCGGCGAGTTTTCTTTATGGAGTTCATTTATAATAAAAATATAAAAAAATGAATTATAATAAATATATGTTTTATTTACAGTTAATTGTGACTTTCTTTTTTGTTTGTCACTATATGTTAAAATTAGAGAACTGTTGAATGACAATAAAGTTGTTCCGCAAACGGGCCATTTAGTGGAAGAAGACTTCCATAGAACAACCTCCATACCAACTGTAATGATAATACTAGGGATGATTTTAAACTTTAATTACTGTTAGATATATTAGGCTAAAAGACATAGGGGAATCATTAATGAATGGATTGATGCTTTTTTTATGTATGATTTGGGGTTTTAATTTTGTTATTATGAAACTGGGCAATGGTGTGTTCCCGCCTGTTTTATTTGCAGCCTTTCGGTTTTTGCTTGGGGTAATTGTCCTTTTTGGATTAAGTTATTTTAAAAAAATCCCGATGCCAGGTAAACGGGAACTGAAATGGTATATCCTATGTGGAATTCTGCAGACAACTTATTTTAATATCGCAATCCAAATTTCTTTAAATTATATAAGCGCGGGACTTACTTCTGTTCTAACATATAGCATGCCGTTGTTTCTTTCACTTATGGCTCATTATTTCATTCCCGGAGAAAAATTAACTGCTGGTAAGACGGGTGGGATCTTGATCGGAATATTTGGCTTGTTTTTAGCAATGAATATTCATCTTGGAGAAAATATCTGGGCTCCCATTCTTGCGTTAAGCTCTGCAATAGCGTGGGCGCTATCTAGTTTGATTTTCAAAAAGAAATTGCAAGGCTGTGATAATGTTCAATTCACTACATGGCAAATGGGTGCGGGAGCAATTGGCTTGTTTTTGTATTCCTTCAGTTTTGAACATGGAGAGTCACATTGGAGTCTCATGGCTGTAGTATACCTTTTATATTCCGGAATTTTAGCCTCTGCATTAGCTTTTGTTATATGGTCACATATTCTTTCTAAAATGGAAGCCAGTAAAGCTTCAATTTCTTTGCTAATTGTACCAGTAGTTGGTACTTTATCAGGATTCCTATTTTTAAAGGAAGATTTAAGTGCTATTACATTACTAGGAATCATTTTGGTGCTTTCAGGAATTTGGCTGGTAAATCATACAGGCTCTGCCCATTCCACGTTACAAAATCAGCGATTCTTAATAGGTAAAAAAGATAAATACTGAAGACGAGATAAATGGAATCAAACTTAGATTTTTAAACGACTTTATTGTTATTTTTTGAGTTCGGTGAAGCATTTTCTATCCAAAATTAAATAGCTTTATTTTACCCCCATCCTAAAATCAGGACGGGGGTAAGTGTGTTTGAGGTTTTTGAAATTAAAGAACTTTATTGTTATTCTACAAAACATTTCCTCTGTTTTATTGTCCAGAAAGTCACTGTTTTCTGAACATAGAAATATAACAAGTAGTTTACATATTTTTAGATTGAATTGTGTTCAAAAACTCATAAAGTATTCTATGTTCAGATAACCCCATGTGTCTTAAGGTATGTTACAATTCAGGGCCGATAAGTAAGATGTGCCATACAAGAATACAGCATTGGGTTGTATTTTTTCGTGAAAATGGTAATAAAACACGGAAAAATTTACATAAAATTAACAAAAAAAATAAATAGAGATAAAAAATGGTTCTCCTTCTTCTGGTATGATAAAGGCGGATGAAGAATAATATCAAAAAAATATAGAGATGAAGGGGAAGTAAGTAAGTATGAACACACTCCAAACCGATTTCATTAATTTAAACAACACAGATTATTACAACAATCGTGAGCTTAGTTGGCTTGCCTTCAATGAGCGTGTATTGCGAGAAGCGTTGGATGAACGTAATCCGTTGTTGGAACGTTTTAAGTTTATTAGTATTTTTAGCTCTAATTTAGATGAGTTTTTTATGGTTCGGGTAGCTGGCTTACAAGATCAAGTAAGGGTGGGCTTTAACCAGCCTGAAAATAAAGCTGGTCTGACGCCGAGGCGGCAGTTAAATCAAATTTCACAAAAAACCCATGAACTGGTAGACCTGCAATACAATACATTTCAATCTGTATTACTTCCGAAGTTGGAGGAAGAAGGAATATTCCGGCTTTCCTTTGATGAATTAACACCAGAACAGCGAGTTTTTATAGAGGAATACTTTGATGAACAAATCTTCCCCGTTCTAACCCCCGTTGCCATTGATGCATATCGGCCATTTCCTATGTTGCTTAACAAGAGTCTAAACTTAGCGGTTATGCTGTATGACGATGTAGAAGAGCTTGAGGAAAATCGTACGAAGCTCGGAATTGTGCAAGTGCCGTCCGTGCTGGAACGCTGTATTTTTCTTCCCGGAGAAGAAGAACAAAAGTTTATCTTTTTGGAGGATGTAATCAGTAACCTCGTTCATAAAATGTTTACTGGCTACGGCGTGTTGTCTGTTACTCGTTTTCGCATTACACGTAACGCTGATTTAACCATTCATGAAGAGGGTGCTCGTGATTTATTAAAAGTTATTGAAAAGGAATTGAAAAAGAGAAAACGGGGAGCTGCCGTTCGCTTGGAAATAGGAAAACAAGGATTGGACGAGCAGGTGCTGGATTTCTTGCTTACAACCCTAGAAATCCATGAAAAAGATGTGTACAGAATTGACGGACCTGTGGATTTGACCTTTTTATTTGCGTTATATAAGGTATTGTCTAAAACACACGAACATTTAATGTACCCTGCCTTGATTCCGCAGCCCCCTAGAGACATTCGCTCAGACGAAGCTATTTTTGAAAAAGCTTTAGAGCAGGATATTCTTTTGCATCATCCGTTTGAGTCCTTTCAACCAGTAATTGACTTTGTCACAGAGGCTGCCGAGGACCCAGACGTATTGGCGATTAAACAAACTTTATATCGTGTAAGTGGTGATTCTCCTGTTATTTCCGCTTTGAAAACAGCAGCAGAGAATGGGAAACAAGTTGCTGTTCTTGTTGAGTTGAAGGCGCGTTTTGATGAAGAAAACAACGTACATTGGGCAAAGGAGCTCGAGCAAGCAGGGTGCCAAGTGATATATGGGATGAGCCATTTAAAGACGCACAGTAAAATTACGCTTGTCGTTCGCCGCAAGAACGGAAAAATTGAGCGTTTTGTTCACCTGGGCACAGGAAATTATAATGATGCGACGGCGAAATTCTATACAGATTTAGGTTATATTACATCGAGGAAAGAGATTGGAATTGATGCCACAAACTTTTTTAACTATTTAACAGGATACGGAGAAATACCGAGTTATCATCAATTGTCAGTTGCGCCTTTTGATATACGCGATCGTTATATCGAGTTAATCGATGCGGAAATTTGTTATCACAAGCAATACGATAACGGACACATTATTGTCAAAATGAACTCTTTAACGGATAAGGTGCTCATTCGGAAACTTTATGAGGCTTCTCGCGCAGGGGTGAAGGTCGATGTAATTGTGCGGGGAACGTGCTGCTTAAAGCCAGGAATCCCGAATGTGAGTGAGAACATACGGGTAATCAGCGTAGTTGGGCGCTACTTAGAGCATAGCCGTATTTTTTATTTTCATCACAATGGAAAAAACAATGTGTTTTTATCATCTGCTGACTGGATGACACGCAACATGGAAAAGAGGGTAGAAATTTCATTCCCGATTGTAGAAGAAAGCATGAAACAACGGATTATAAAAATACTAGAGCTCATTCTGTCTGATAATGTGAAAGCACGAGAACAAGACAATAACGGTGAATACCATTACGTAATCCGAAAAGAAAACGATCCCGAAATTGACAGTCAAACTGAGATTTTTTCTATGGCTTACCATATTTCGGAAGATGAGGAATAGGATCCTAACGACACTATGTGCGTTTGTTCACAAAGTGTAAAAAACTATTTGAGCAAAATCACGTACAAAAATGATAAATATGTAGAAGATAAGGGAGAAAATCGAAGTAAGACGAATGGATAAAAAATAGTTCAGTCCATGTAGTTACGCGATTCTTGGTAATATATTTATCTATCATTGGTATCTATTTCAAGCATTGAAGATCAAGAAAGTCCTTTATTTTGTATATTGGACAATAGTTTTATTATTGTATGAACGGTTTATATTGTTACCACAACCATTTGGTTATTTTACCTATGGTTGGTGGACAATAGGGCACTCCGTTGTGGCAGACCCTATCTTATTGTTCCTGCTATTGATGTATTACAAATGAATATGTAGGATTGAAAATGCATCGTAAGATAAGTAAAGTGACTTCCTTCCTACATCATATTGATTATTGATTACGTGAATAAAAAGCCCTCCAGTTGGAGGGCTTTTTATATTTTAGTTACATTGATTCTTGATAATGCAGGGGTATGTTAACTGGATTTGTATAGAATATACATTATTCTTTATTCAATTAACTCATCTTTCTTTCCTGTATGTGCCCAAATCTCAACAAGAAAAATATTTATTTATAAACTTTTTGTAAATTTTACGTAAATTTTTTGTGAACTTTTTGTACACATTTATTTGTTTTTGGATTAAAATAATTAAGTGAGAAATTATCTCAATTATAGCAAGAGTATGTTGATGTAATTGAGAGATGTATAGAATATACAATTTAAGCTAAAATAGGGCTCTTTACATTGAATGTTATCCTCTACAACGAATGAAGATCAGATAAGGAGGAGAGAAGCATGCCTCACTATTATATAGATAGACATACTACAGTTATGGCTATTATCGTTATCACTTGCGCTGTGTCATATATCCTTTTTCTTATCTATGTGTGGGTTCGAAGATCCTTGCAAGAACGTAAATTAAAGCGAACAGCGTTTGATGCTGAAATCGATCTCATAGATGAAAAAATCTTAAAAAAAAGAAAAGAAAGGCAATTTCCTCGTGAGTTCAGTTCAGTAGACAAATTAAAAAATGAACAAGATACTAAATAATTGCTTTGTCTTACTCTCGCTAACGGTGGTGATGTAAATAAGAGGGACGTTCTGACAGGGCTATTTTTAGCTTACTAATGTATATTAACAACGGGATGATTAGGATAAAGCCTAATTATCTTTTACATCTCACTGTAGGAAAGTGTAAATTTCCAGCTCGAAGTGAATTCGATATATATGGAAATTTTAGGGGTGTAGTATAAGTACAACTACGCCTCCGTCCTCGCTCAAGGCCCAAAATGGCAGACTTCGAGCTGAACCTCCGCAAAAGGCAAAAAGCGCCTTTTACACTCCGGCTCGCCTCTACGCTGTGCTGCCATAAAAGACGGGCCTTGTCCGCCATTTCTTTATTCATCGTGCTCTGTTCAATAAGACCTTCAGTTCTATCGCACATCAAAACTAAAAAATGAACAGCCTTTCTGAATAACTTAACATCATTTGATTTAATCCCAATGTTTTTCAATAAATTCATCTCTGCCGGAAATTTTCCGATCCTCTTTATATGCTTTCGGTTTCTTTTTGTAAAAATCTTGATGGTAATCCTCGGCTGGATAAAAAACCGCAGCAGGAATGATTTTCGTAACAATAGATTTACTAAAAATCCCGCTTTGTTCAATTTTTATTTTTGACTCTTCAGCTCTTTGTTTTTGTTCTTCGGAGTGGTAAAAAATAGCTGTTCGGTAGCTGTCTCCCCTATCTTGGAATTGTCCGCCTTCATCAGTAGGGTCTATTTGTCTCCAATACATTTCAAGTAAATCCGTATAGAGGAAAACTGAAGGGTTGAATGTGATTTGGACGACCTCATAATGCCCTGTATTCCCTTCTTTTACTTCTTCATAAGTTGGATTATCAATGTGCCCACCCATATAACCTGAAACTACCTTATGAATTCCCAGCAATTGGTCAAATGGTTGAACCATACACCAAAAACAACCTCCGGCAAATGTTGCTACCTCTAATGGATGATCCATTTTATTCACGTTCCTTCTCGTAACTTTTTATTGAATTTTTGATGCGTTGCATCGCTTTGTTCATTTTTATTTTATTACTTACTAGTGCTTTTGTATATCTTTGCTGCTTTTGGTATCCCATTAGAGCAAAAGGATTACCATCTTATATTTTGTTGTTTTATATTGGAACTGTTGCGTATCGGAATAATTGGCTTGAGAGTATAACTCCTGCTATTTTAAAAGTATGGAAAAGGATCACCCTCATTGCTCTTCCTGTTTTCCCTATTTGACTCAAATCCAGGTCTTAATTAACATATGCTATAGTGTAAAAATATCTGATAAGGACTGATATGATGAAAAAGGTTGGAATTATTGGAGGTACTGGACCAGAATCAACAGTAGATTATTACAAATCAATCATTTCTAAATTCCAAGAAAAGATTGGAAGCAAAGAAGATTTACCAGAACTTTTTATTAACAGCATTAATATGTACAAGATGTTTAATTTGCTTATGAATAGACAGACAAAAGAGTTAATTTATTACTTAACTGATGCTGTGCAAAAATTAGAAAGTGTTGGCGTTGATTTTGTGGTGTTTACTGGAAACACACCACATATTGTTTTTGAACGAGTTCAAGAAAAAGTCCAAGTACCTATGATAAGCGCGGTAGAAGAAACATATTTAAAAGCACAAGAATGGAACTTAGAAAAGGTTGGCCTTATAGGAACTAAGTTTACGATGGAAAATGATTTTTTCAAAAAACCATTTATTTCTCATAATATAGAGATAGTAGTACCGAATCAATCGGAACAGGAATACATCCATAGAAAAATTGTTGAAGAATTAGAAAATGGCATCGTGAACAATGAAACAAAAAGAGGTTTTTTAAATATCATTGAACAAATGACAGATAGAGACGGTATACAAGCGATCATATTAGGTTGTACAGAACTCCCTATGCTGATTAAAAATGAGGATTTAAACATTCATTCATTAAATACAGCAGAAATTCACATCAATAAGATTGTCGATACTATTTTTATGGACAAAACTCATTGACCTTATTGAACTATAGGATGCTTAAGTTAAAGAGTAAAATAAAAAACGAATCATCAAATAACTTCTTTTTCCTGTGCAACCTGTGAAAAAGCAGCCATTAGAATCATCCCTACTTTATTTGTTTCCATTCCATGGTATATCGATGAAAATTCAATCGTATTCAGTTGTCTAGTATCACCTATTAAATTTAAACCATTTAAATAATGTAAATCATTGATATATTCAGCTGAAATGGGCATAGGGATAAATGGAGGACGAGTGAGAATATCTCTTTCTAACAAGTATTGTGTACACTCATTGTAACAACCCTGAGTAATAGCTGTTAAATCCTTGTAGATGTTTATAACATCTGTTCGATAGGAATTTCCCATATTCAGAGTATATAAAGCCATGCTTATTTCTTTGATTGTCCGAACAAACATAATATCAAAACCATTTTCGAACAATTTAGGGGCGTGTATATTTACATCTTGGGAAGAAAAGCCTATTGGAACTGAGGCTCCTTCGTTTTCGAAAAGGGTTTTTATTTTTTCTACATATGTACTTAAGTTTTTATATAAAGCAGTCATAATCTGTTCTGCTTTTTGATCATCTGCGTTTGGAATTAAATATTCTAATATGCGTAAAATGAATGTTTTTTCCCGATAGGTTGACCATAACGTACCTATTTCGCTGGAGGTAATTTTAGGTTTTTCTGGCATGAAAACTGCTCCTTACTTTAATATTCAATACTCAATATATTGTTTATAATTACCAATAATTGGAACGTATTCATAGTATTTATTTTGTAAGCGCTTTCTGTTATAATAAGAATTGGGTTGGGCGGCGCGTGTGGCTGCCAGTGGTACAAAGCGTAGGTGGGGCTTGTACTAGGGACGAATTGATGGAAGTCCTTTTATTCTATAAGTTAAAGATAAATAAGTTGTTTCTAAAAGCTTTCCAAATATGCTTGATAGAAAAAACACCAGTCGTTCCAACGGTTCTGGTGCAAGCTTGATAGCTTAGAGGAGAAGCCCCCTCTAAACCATCCAATTAACCTCCATATATTCTATAGCGAGTGCGCATTTTGTGTCGGAGCTTTATGAATCACAATCCAGCGGTTATAATGATCAATTAAAAAACCAATTCCAAACATAAACAAAATTGTTCCTATACCTAGACCAGCTACATGGTGCTGAAAGACAATAATAAGAATGCTAACGGATAACGGAATGGACATACAAAAGATTGTACCGACCGTATAATTGTTCTTTAGCTTCCCAAATGCCTGCAGCAAATAGTCAAACGGCAAGTACACCGAGCCTGCCTGAAAGTAAATGCTCACAGCAACTGCGACAAGATTGATTCCTATTAATGAATATAAACAACGAATCCATATATTCTCTGGTACATACACAATATGATGTACATACACAAACAAATCAATAAACATTCCAAAAAAGAAGGCGAGAGCCATACTTTTGATGATCGTCATCAAGGTAAGTCTTGTTTTCATCAAATAGCTAAGTATAAATGAAAAGAAATTCAAAATAATAATGCAGACACCAATGGAAACAGGTAATATGGACACAAGATTTTGCCCGGCAGCTGTCCAAGGAGCACTTCCTAGATTAGCTACTATCATAAAGCTATTTCCTAAAGCATTTAATGTAATGGAACAAACAAACCATAATATGTTTACAGGTAGACTTCTCATCATGACCTCTGCTTTCTCACAGTATTTTGTATCTATTGTAGATAAGTATACTGCTAAAAAAGGATCTGATGTAAAAAAAATCTATGGAAACTGTACATATTACTGCTAATTTTTCAACATTTTGATGATGTGAGGGATCACCCCTCACATCATTTGTTTTTACAAAGCTTATACACTTCCCGTGCCATAAACTCCAAGATGTACATCGCAGGAAGCTGGGTGGTGATGTTAATGGGTACGTTTGGTATATTTGAAAGGTGCGTTCGCTCTTCCGTTACATAATAAGAAATGTTACTATCTGAAATTTTAGCTAGCGTACAGTTTTTATTATTTGTAATGCTAATAATTTTATTTCCTTCTTCTTTTAATTTGCTAACTTGCTGAATAGTATGTTCGGTTTCACCCGAAACAGAAAGGGCAACTATAATACTGTTATGCAGGTAGTGGGAATGGATAGGAAAATAAGGATCATTAATATAAAGTGAAAACTTCCCCAAACTAGAGAAGTATCTTGCTCCATACTGCGCTAATATCCCAGAATTCCCAATGCCTACAAATAAGACATTGTCTGCAGATTGAATTAATTTGACGGCCTCATGTATATGTAGTTCGAAATTTCCTTGTAATGTACGTTCAATAAATTCTGATAGGAAGTGCTGCATGCCTTTTAACGGAAGGTCTCTATCCTGCTCTTGTTCCAAATAGAGCTTTAATTTCACCTTAAACTCTGAGAATCCATCGCAATGCAGCTTTCGGCAAAAGCGTAAAATTGTAGATGTTGAAACATGGGCTTGGTCAGCCAAATCGCGGATACGCATATAGATAACCTTGTCTCCATTTGCAATAACATAGTTGTATAACGAGTATTCTAATTCATTAAAGGTCGCAAGAATTTCACTCGGGAACATCATAGGTTCCTCCTATAATAGTCATATTTATCTTTTACTGCCCAGTCATACACGTAGTTTATTTTACATTGTACTATATGAATTCTACTTAAGAAACATCATGTGTTTTTGATGATATCGAATGTTTTTGGATGTTTATGATTGTTTTTAATTATTTATTGATTGGTTTTGAAAGTATATGATTGTTTTTTGCCGTTTTTTACGTTAGAATGCTTGTAGGTAGAAATGCAGTGTAAAATGAATATTGAATTGAAAGCGGAAACAAGAGATAGGAATGGAGATGTTAAGCGGAAAGTAGTTTATCAATTGAGGTGCAACAATTTGATATGTGAACAATAAACTCAATGGCATAAATCGCTTAATAGGGATATAGGATTGCTGGACTGTTTAATTACAAATTATGTAGGGGAGAGGAAAGATAGTATGAAACTATTAGATGCAAAAGTAATTAGTACTGTACAGGGGTTAGAGATATATTCAGATTCGGTAAAAAATATTGAAATAAAAGAACTTCATGTTCCAACTATAGATAGCCCTTTTTATGAAGTTCAGTTTGGGATCGGATA
>NZ_SCFM01000059.1 GCF_004138295.1 Ectobacillus funiculus
CCCTTTTTATGAAGTTCAGTTTGGGATCGGATATTTTCTTTTAAGACAAGCAAAATCTTATAACAGTCAAAGAAATTATTTTCATATTTGTATGAACTCTGATTTTAGCATGATTACATTAAAAGAAACGGAAACAGAAAGCTTATTTGCAGTGAAAAACGAAGATGAGAGAGCGGCAACGAAGAAGCTTTTAGGAGAATGGTTTGTTAAAACAAAGGGTTATCAAGAATCTATCAATAAATATATAGAAAAAGTGAAGCAGGAAAATGTCTACACTGATGAAGATATTCAACATAAAATCAAAACGATAAACTTTCTAGAGAAGCTACTGGAATTAACAACTGAAGATATTGAACTGGCTCCTGTAGAAAAGCCGGATCAATTACAGGTATTGTCAGGAGTTTGATACTCCCCAGCTTCTGTGAAATAAATTTTTCTTCTTGAGGGTGGCACCTAATATTTATCAAGCTAAGAAAATCAAATACCGAAAGTAAACAACGTCTTTTCATAAATATCTAGTCTAAAACCACGAGCGAGTATAAAAACGATTGTTGTTTATAAGCTTAGAAACAGGCAGAAAGTGCCTGTTTTTTTTTGCCAGTTGCGCCTCTTCAGGCACAACTGGGGTCTCGACGCATAGCTATCAACCTAACAAAAACAAACTACCCCAAAACGATAAAATTGAGCAAATTGCACCAAATTTTTGTTTTGGGGTAGTTCAGTCTCCTTAACTTGATGGGTATGTGGCGGTACCCCACATCCATCAACTTAAGCATTTAGGCTATTCTTAAAGTTAAAAGCACGTTACTATTCTCTTATGTTAATGAGAAAGGGTGACGTGCTTTTTATGAATATGCATCCAAAACAAGAGTTGT
>NZ_SCFM01000006.1 GCF_004138295.1 Ectobacillus funiculus
CTTGAAACCTCATTTTCGCATCATTGTAGACAAAAGAATCATTACTTTTATCTAAATAATCGTACTGAGCAGTAATTGTCGTATAGGAAGGAACCTGATAACGAATAAAACCACCTGCAAATCCAATCCCTTCCAAATGTTCATACAAACCAGCTATATATACATTGTAAACCTTTCTCTCACACCCAAATGCTCGTTCTAGGCGTATCGCTTGTTCTTCAGTGGGAACAATAGAAAAACGAAAACCAGAAGTGATCCAACCATCTGGTAAAGATTTTTTTGTTCCTTTTATATAAGTTCCATCTTCCCTAGTTGCCATGTTCAACACCAACTTCCATGTATTGGTAATAACATTATAACGAATGTGCGTTCGGTTCTCAATAACCAACTACAAAGAAGAGAAAAAATAGCCTTACGCCTACTGAAAATTCATCCCCCACCTACTCATTTGGGCTACGCCCTTCACATTCCTTGAGGAAGGGGACTTCTTTTCAGAAAATCTGTTAAAAGGAGATTCTTATGATCAAACTTGTACTCATCCGCCATGGGCAAAGTCTATGGAACCTCGAAAACCGCTTTACCGGCTGGACTGATGTAGACTTATCGGATAACGGACTAAACGAAGCAAGAGAAGCAGGCATCATCTTAAGAAAAAATGGATATACGTTTGACGTGGCTTATACCTCTGTTTTAAAAAGAGCGATTCGCACCTTATGGATTATTCTTCATGAAATGGATCTCGCTTGGGTTCCTGTCCATAAATCGTGGAGATTAAACGAACGCCATTACGGTGCACTGCAAGGTCTAAATAAAGCAGAGACCGCCGCAAAATACGGGGAAAAACAAGTGTATACATGGAGAAGATCGATGAACATTAGACCGCCTGAACTTGATAAAAATGATCCAAGATATCAGTATTCAGATCCTAGATATAAGAATGTGAAAGAAGAGGAATTTCCTCTTACCGAAAGTCTTGCGGATACAAAAAAACGCGTTTTGAAATACTGGGATGAAGCAATCGCACCTGCATTAAAGGGTGGACAAAGAGCCATCATCTCAGCCCACGGAAATACACTGCGAGCCATCATTCAATATCTGGATCAAATGTCCGAGGATGGGATTGCCACCTTAAATATCCCGACAAGCATACCGCTTGTATATGAATTTGATAATACTTTAAAGCCAATCCGGCATTACTACCTAGGTATGGATGGAGAAATGGCTCCGGGAATCATTCCAAAGCATATCCCGTCTGAACTGCTTGATAAAGAGGAAATTGCTGATTTTCATATCAATTCCTGGGAAGAATAAGACTCTCTAACCCTATTTATGGTAAACATGCCCCAGTTTTATAAATTCTTATCTTGCCAAGAAAGCAGTTCCTTTGTGAAGGTTGCCGGAAAGGTCCTTACTTTGAGTAAACAAAGAAATTTTTATAACTATACAAATAAAGAAGTTATTCGTCTGTATGTTAAATGAACTTTTTCAGTTCCCTCATTTTTAGAGATGTTTTTTCCTACAAAGTGTAAATACTATAAGAGCAAGGGGGTGCAGACTATGACCAATCACGTTAATAAAGGAAAACAAAAAAGCTCAGTAAGACAGTCCGGCAATGCATTTGATTCAGATCGCGCGAAAAGCGAGAAAATGGAGCGCCATCACCAGCTCCGCCAGCAACGTGAGAACGACTAGGAGAGGAAGATTACAATGGGAAAAAAACAAAAAAATCGTGGCACCGTTCAAGGAACTAGCGTAAACCCGCAGGGCCTAACGCCGGATGAAGCATCACGCGATCCAAAAACTGCTCTTGAAAATCGTGCTAAAAAAAGCAATACAAAAATCTAAAACACGAAGCCGCGGCTTCGTGTTTTTTTATTGCCTCTTTGTGAGAAAGAATATGCCTTTTATAAGCCATGTGCTTCTTCTTCGAACGATAAATCTGCACCCGCGATCGTCAGCAAATCATGTTTATCATACGAATCTTGGAGCAGAAGCCGCATCGCCTGGGAGCGGACTGACTTTTCTACAATGTTCCGCACATACCGCCCGTTGCTAAACGCTGTAATGGCAGAAGAATATTTCACTGCATTGAGATGATCTCGCAGCTTCCATTCCGCTTCCTTGGACAATTGGTACTCTCTCTCTTCATACATCTGCTTCCCAATTTCAAGCAGCTGATTGACTGTATAATCTGGAAATTCAATAATAAATGGAAAACGGGATTGAAGCCCTGGGTTTAAGGAAAGAAAATGATTCATCTCCCGTGAATACCCAGCTAATATGAGGACAAAATCATGCTGCTTATCCTCCATATGCTTGACGAGAGTGTCAATTGCCTCTTTGCCAAAATCCTTTTCTCCTCCTCTCGCCAATGAATACGCCTCGTCAATAAATAGAATGCCTCCTAGCGACTTTCGAATTAAATCACGCGTTTTTTGTGCTGTATGACCAATATATTCCCCAACGAGATCCGCACGCTCAGCCTCTATGAGGTGCCCCTTAGATAGTACGTTCATTTCAAATAGAAGTTTCCCAATGATACGCGCAACGGTCGTTTTTCCTGTTCCAGGATTTCCTTTAAAAAGCATATGCAGCACTTGCTTCTCTGCCTTAAGCCCTGTTTCCTGCCGCTTTTTGTTCACGTAAATCCAAGCATAGATTTCCTTAATAATAGATTTGACCTCGTTCATCCCAACGAGTTTGCTCATCTCTTCCTCTATTTGCTTTAGCATTTCATGCTTTGGGGACGGTTCCGTCAATATCGACTTTGGCGGCGGAACAGGGGCGGGCGCTTTGGTTCTCGTATTTAACACAATATTAATTTGATTATTATTTTTCTTCCGAATGGACTGTTCCATATAATCACCCCTAACCTTTTAGCACTCTCCTAACAATTCAACATTTATGCAGCATTTTCTGTTATAATTTAGAAAAAATATAATGGGTGGTGAGATGTTGGAGACAAAGCGAATTCAAAATGATGAATTGCTCGATACGATTCGTACATTTGCTGCTTACCTAACGAGTAAGGGCAGAAAGCAATCCACCATTAAACGTTACATGTACGATATCGAGGACTTTATCCACTGGCTTGAAAAAAAAGAAAAAGCTTCTTCTAACAATATATGGGCATCTCTATGTACAAAAGACTACGAAAATTACTTTTTTGAATTAAAAACGATTCGTCATTATTCCGAGAAAACGATACATCGCGTGTTCATCGTTCTCAATCGATTATATCAATTTTTCCAGTTATCCAATCCTGGGATGAAAAACCCTTTGAAAGAGATGGAAATGGTGATCCAACCAGACCGCGCACTGCGCACGTCTGATTTTATTACAGAACAGGAAGAGCATCGTTTGAAGAATATCCTTTCGTCTCTTGAACATTTATCGGAAAAGCAACTGCCGGCCCGTTCTTTACTAATTGACCGAAACATCAGCATCATTACGTTGCTTCTTGATTACGGATTATCTTTACAAGAGCTCATCTCATTAAATATGCACCATGTTCATTTTGAAACAAACACGCTCTCCATTCCGCCTGTTTCCGGTATCGCACGTACGATTACCCTTACCATCCAAGACAAAAAACAGCTCTACAAATACTATAAAATCATCCCAGAACCGGTTCGTCCAAAGTATCATTCTGATGATCCACTGTTTGTCGCATTTGACTTTAATCGCAATACGTACCGTTGGGTATATGAAAACGATGCCCCTAAGGCCTTAACCGAAATTGCTGTACAAAAGATGATTCGCCAGGAGGTTGCACGTGCAGGATTGCGAAAAGGAATCTCCGGCCAGCACTTCCGTAATACATTTATTCTCAGACTCATTGAACAAGAAGTGAGCGAACAGGAGATTATCAAGCGAGTAGGCTTTAAAACGAAGCTCTCTCTCAAACGATATTACGATTATGCAAAAAAAAACCCTCTTACTGAATAAGAGGGTTTCCTTATGTATACATGTATCCTATTCAAGCTCAATAGATACATTTTTTTGCGGCATGAATGTAGAAATCGCGTGCTTATAAATAAGCTGTTGCTTTCCATCTGTTTCCAGTAACACTGTGAAGTTATCGAAGCCTTTAATCAGACCGCGAAGCTGGAATCCATTTAGCAAGTACAGCGTTACAAACGTATTATCCTTGCGGAGTTGGTTTAAAAATTGGTCTTGGATATTGATAGATTGCTTCATGTCGAATCCTCCTCTTTTTCTCTACCTACGTATTATTCGCCTTTAACCGTAGGTTTCCTTCTACATAGCTGAAAATTTCTTCCTTTTTTTCGCCCTCTGTCATGTCAAACCATGTAACATCCATTTTATTGCGGAACCATGTTAACTGACGTTTTGCGTAACGCCTTGAGTTTGTTTTTAAAGCCTCTACAGCTTCCTCTAAGGTTGTTATCCCTTCAAAGTATGTATACAACTCCTTATATCCAATCGCTTGAATTGATTGACAATGACGCAAGCCCTGATCATACAGTGATTTAACCTCCTCGAGCAAGCCCTGCTCCATCATAAGATCGACCCGCTGATTAATGCGATTGTACAGTTTGTCCCGCGCCATTGTCAGACCAACAATAGCGGTGTCATATAGCAAGATTTGCTGCTGCCCTTCTAACGTTTCGCTCATCGTTTTTCCTGTTGTATGCAAAATCTCGAGTGCACGAATTACGCGGCGTACATTGTTTGGATGAATGCGTTCAGCACTTTGCGGATCAGCATGCTTTAGCATATCGTATACCGCCCCTACTCCATCCGTTTCTGCTAATCTTTCAAGGCTTTCGCGGTACGCCTCATCTCCCGGTGATTCTGAAAATTGGTAATCATACAAGACAGACTGTATGTACAGCCCTGTCCCGCCTACAATAATCGGCAACTTACCCCGTTTTGAGATATCATGAATGTGCATTCGTACAAGCTGTTGAAACTCTGCTGCCGAGAACGGTTCATCGGGGTCGCGAATGTCAATCATATAATGAGGAATTCCTTCCATTTCCTCTTTCGTTACCTTCGCTGTGCCAATATCCATCTCTCGATACACCTGCATAGAATCGCCGCTTATAATCTCACCATCGAATGCCTTTGCCATATCAATGCTTAGCTTCGTCTTACCGACCGCTGTCGGTCCGATAATGACAACGACCTTTTCTTGCTGTATTCCTCCCATATGGCTCCACTCTCTTTTTATATAAAGTTGTACATCTGATTATTATACCCAATTTCTGAAGTTTTAGAAGAGAAAAAGTATAAATTCCCCAATATGGTACATGAAATTTCATAAACAGACAGGCAGGCTCCCGTTATTTAAAAACGAATCTTTATTTCATTAATGGGACAGTATACCAAAAGAACTCTGTTCTATTTGGTATACTCTTAAAATCTTAATTCAGGGTAAATCACAGAATGATGCCAACTTATGGAGGAAAACATATGCTTGAAAAGGGTGGAATATCAGCTAAACAATTTGAAAAATTGGTTTTTATCTACTGTGGGGAGTTCAATATCAGGAGCTATACTTTCTTCAAACAAAAAACAGAATAAGCGCCCTATCTTGCAGGCTTATTCTGCTTTTCGCATGGTTTGGTTAGAGACTTGCAACAATCCACTTTCTATTTTCGCGTTCGTGCACCTCAACCGGAACGCCAAAAAAACGGCTTAATGCCTCAGCATCCAGCACTTGTTCTGTAGCACCCGTTTCAAATATCGTTCCTTCCTTGAGAAGAAGTGTATGCGTAAAGCATGGAACGATTTCTTCAATATGATGCGTTACATAAATAAGCGTCGGCGCATCGGGCTTAGAAGCGATGTCAGAAATCATGGCGAGCACCTGCTCGCGCGCCAATAAATCAAGACCTGTACATGGCTCATCCAAGATTAAAATATCTGGGGAAGCCATTAACGCTCTTGCGATTAATACCTTCTGCTGCTCTCCTTGCGAAAACGTATGATATTGCCTTCCAATAAGCTTTTCACATCCAAATAACACAAGCAGCTCCCGCGCCCTTTGTTCATCGTCTGCTTCTACCCCGTCATAAAGCCCAATCGTTGCAAATTTGCCGCTCATCACAACCTCTTCCGCTGTTTCATGACCGTAAAATCTTTGCTGCAAGGACGAACTGACAAGACCGATGCGCTTTCGGAATTCCGGCAGCTTAACCGTTCCATACCGTTGTCCTAACACTGTCACCGAACCAGTAGATGGCCAAATATAACCCGTTAAAATATTTAAAAGCGTCGTCTTTCCGGAACCGTTCAAGCCGACGAGGCACCAGTTCTCACCGCGATTAACTTGCCATGAAACATCAGTTAGAATTTGCTTACCTTGTCTAACCCACGAAATGTTTTGTAAATCGATGACCATAGAAACCCCTCTTTTTTCAACAAATTATGTATACATATTCCAAAACACTACTATATTA
The DNA here is from genome assembly GCF_004138295.1 of Ectobacillus funiculus. Taxonomy (GTDB): domain Bacteria; phylum Bacillota; class Bacilli; order Bacillales; family Bacillaceae_G; genus Ectobacillus; species Ectobacillus funiculus. The sequence continues at coordinate 6,429 of NZ_SCFM01000006.1, forward strand.
GCCATTCCGTATGTTGTTTGTGCCATCTGCCCATTTTTGTGCAGTTTATGGAACCAATCCCCTATAAACAAAGGATTGGTTCTTAGTATTTATCACATTACCCTTTTAAACATCTTCTCCAGCTCATACGTTGAATGATGCACAAGAATTGGTCTGCCATGCGGGCATGTATATGGGTTTGTTGTCTTACGCAAGTCCTCAAGCAACGCAAAAATCTCATCATTTGTAATATATTGATTTGCTTTAATAGAAGCCTTACAGCTCATCATAATCGCCGCTTCTTCCCGCAGCTTACGGATATCAACCCGCTTCAGTTTCAGCACCTGCTGCATCATTTCCTCAATAACTTCAACCTCTTGTCCTTTCGGAAACCATGTCGGATGCGAGCGCACAAGAAAGCTTTGATGGCCGAATGGCTCTAAAAACAATCCAACCTTCCGGAGCTCTTCCAGCTGCTCCTCAAGCCGCAAAAACTCGGGCAATGAAACATCGATACGGTACGGAACGAGCAGCTCCTGCACCTCAGAAGCAACCTGTCCAACCTTCTCACGAAAATATTCATAGTTGATTCTCTCCTGCGCCGCGTGCTGATCGAGTATATACAACCCTTGATCATTTTGAGCCAAAATATATGTGCCGTGCATTTGCCCGATTGGATATAGAGGAGGCAATTCATTTCCTGTTTGTGGCGGACACTCCTCGAACATCCCATCGTCGGCTCTTTCTAGCTCCTCTGCCATAAGCGTATCCCCTGCATCTGCTTCATACTGGATCTCCTCTTGTACAGCAGCTTTAGGGTGGATATATTTCTGCTTCTCTACCGCTGCCTCCTGCACAATAGGCGCAGCAGGCGGCTTGTACTCATTGACAAATGTACGAGTCGGAAGAGAAGCGGCAGGGGCCCCATGATCAAATTGAAAGGTCTCCTGCACACTTTCTTGTTTTATTTTTTTATTCGTTGTCACAGATGCATCGGGAATCAGCTGCAGGTTATGAAACGCCTGTTGAATCGCTGTTTCCATCAATTTTAAAAGTTCAGCCTCCTTGCTGAAGCGTACCTCAAGCTTTGCCGGGTGAACATTCACATCTACAAGCATCGGATCCATTTCGATTGATAAAAAACCAATCGGATACCGCCCGATTGGGAGCAGCGTATGATACCCTTGTTGAATCGCCTTTACTAGCGAAAAGTTCTTTACATAGCGTCCGTTGACAATCGTTGAAATATAATTTCGTGATGCCCGCGTAAGTTCCGGGAGTGCCATATAGCCTGTTATCGTAAAATCAAGAGACTCCGCTTGAATTGGAATCATTTTTTTCGCTGCCGTTACACCGTAAATGGCGGCTAACACTTGCTGAACATCGCCATTTCCAGACGTATGCAGCAGCTTTTTCTCATTATGAAACAATCGAAAAGAGACATCTGGATGAGACATCGCAAGGCGATAGACGATATCCGTAATACTGCCTAGTTCGGTATTAATTGTTTTCATATATTTTAAACGGGCCGGTGTGTTAAAAAATAAATTGCGAACCGTAATATCTGTTCCTTTTCGACTTGCCGCCTTTTCAAGGCGCATCACCTCGCCGCCTTTAATGACGAGATGCGTCCCTGCAGTATCCCCCGTACTTGTTATGAGTTCTAATTCACTAACAGATGCGATGCTTGGCAGCGCTTCGCCGCGAAAGCCAAGCGTACGGATGCGAAATAAATCGTTTTCGTCTTGAATCTTGCTTGTCGCGTGACGATCGAATGCCAATAGGCAATCATCTTCCGCTATACCATCGCCGTTATCAAGAATGCGAATACTCGACAAGCCTGCCTCCTCAAGGTGAATCTCAACTGTTGTACTATGGGCATCGACCGCGTTTTCAACGAGCTCTTTTACAACAGAAGCAGGGCGTTCTACGACCTCGCCCGCCGCAATGAGATTGGATAGCTGTTCGTCAAGCTTTCGAATTTTCCCCATGTTTTATCCCTTCTTTAGCTTTTTTTGCAGCTTGTACATTTCATTCAATGCTTCAAGCGGCGTCATGTCTAATAAATCCATTGTTTGGATTCGGTTCAATATCTCTTTTTCCTGTGAAGAAAGAGCATTCATTTGCATTGCAGCCGGACGTTCGTTTATAGAAAAGAAGGAGAGCTGCCCTTCCTTTGCAAGCAATGATTCCTCCTGCTGAACAGGCGGTGCATTTTCACGTACTTCCTGCCCTTCTAGTGATTCGAGCACATCCTTTGCACGTGCAATGAGCGAGGATGGAAGACCAGCAAGCTCGGCAACATGAATACCGTAGCTTTTATCCGCTGCCCCTTCTTTAATCTTATGAAGAAATACGACCTTGCCGTTTTCCTCAATTGCAGAAACATGAACATTTTGCAGCTTGTCCAACTGATCCGCCAATATCGTCAGCTCATGATAATGAGTAGAAAATAATGTTTTAGCCCCGATATGATGATGAATATATTCAATAATCGCCTGCGCCAGTGCCATACCATCATACGTGGATGTTCCGCGCCCAATTTCATCGAATAAAATCAGGCTTCTGTGCGTCGCATTTGCAATTGCATGCTTTGCCTCAAGCATTTCGACCATAAATGTACTTTGGCCCGAAATTAAGTCGTCCGCAGCACCGATACGTGTAAAAATTTGATCAAAGACCGGCAGAACTGCCTCTTTCGCTGGTACAAAGCAGCCGATTTGCGACATGACCGCAATCAGCGCCAACTGCCTCATATATGTGCTTTTCCCTGACATGTTCGGACCTGTAATAAGGAGCATATTCAAGTCCTCACGCATCACGCAATCATTCGGCACATATGTTTTCTTCTCCAGCACCTTCTCAACGACAGGATGACGACCGTCAATGAGAACAAGCTCCTGGTTCGCACTAAGCACAGGTCTTACAAACTGTTCCTCTTCGCTCACTGTCGCAAAGCTTTGAAACACATCCAGCTCGCTAATTGCTTTCGCAAGCTGCTGCAGCTTTGGAATATACGCTTTTACCTGCTCACGCAGCTGCAGGAATAAATCATACTCCAATTGAACAATTTTCTCTTCCGCTTCTAAAATCATCGCTTCTTTTTCCTTCAGCTCATCGGTTACAAAGCGTTCAGCATTCGCTAGTGTTTGCTTACGCTCATATCGTCCCTCTGGAAGAGAAGAAAGATTGGCACGGGTAATTTCAATATAATAACCAAAAATACGGTTATAGCCGATTTTCAGTGACCGGATGCCCGTTAGTTCACGTTCCCGTTTTTCCAAGTCAGCAATCCACGTTTTTCCGTTCTTGCTAACATACCGGTATTGATCAAGCTTTTCATGATAGCCATCCTTGATGATATCCCCATCCTTCACTGATAATGGCGGATTTTCTTGGATGCTTTTTTCAAGCAGCGCAGCCAGTTCCTCACACGGGTCAACCCCCCGCATAAGTTCAAGTATATATGGATTATCCAATTCTCCCATAAGCTGTAAAATCCCTGGCACTTGCAGGAGCGAGCGCTTGAGCTGAAGAAGATCTCTTGCGTTGACATTCCCATACGCTACCTTTCCGGACAGCCTCTCTAAATCATACACCTCTTTTAATTTTTCCTTTAAATCCTCACGAATGAAATAGCTGTTTACAAACGTCTCAACCATACCGTGGCGCTGTGCAATCTGCTCCTGACGCACGAGCGGACGCTCCATCCATTGCTTAAGCATGCGGGCTCCCATCGCTGTTTTTGTTTTATCAAGCAGCCATAGCAAAGATCCCGCCTTTTCCTTCGTACGAATCGTTTCCGTCAGCTCAAGATTGCGCTTTGAATGCACATCCATTTTCATAAAATGGTTGCTTTGATACATCTCTACTGGCTGCAAATGATCTAACGAACGCTTTTGCGTACGCCAAACATAACGAAGCAAGCGTCCGACCGTCTCGATGAGCTTTGTTTCCGGCAGATCCTGTGCGACATGCTCCAAGCCTTCCGGAATCGATGTGTCTTCCTCGTAGGAAATTGTAATTTTCAAAAGATCGGTCAACTTCTTCAGTTCATCTCCGGAAAATAAAGAGCTGACGACAACCTCCTTCGCCCCAAGTCCGTGCACTTCCAACAGCACGTCCTCCATAGAACCGCGCAGCAACGTGACCGTATTTTGTCCCGTTGTTAAGTCGTTGCACGCTAGACCATAGGAACCATCTTCAAAGCCTGTAATCGATACGAGAAAGTTATTCTCCTTCTCATCAAGAGAGCGTCCCTCCATCATCGTGCCGGGTGTAATCAGCTGCACAACTTCGCGGCGCACAACCCCCTTAGCTGTTTTTGGATCCTCTACCTGCTCACAAATGGCAACCTTATATCCTTTTTCAATCAGCTGCTCTATATAATTTTTAGCGGAATGATACGGTACCCCGCACATTGGAATGCGCTCGCTTCCACCGCCATCACGGCTTGTTAGGGTAATTTCCAATTCATGCGCCGCCTTTACGGCATCACCAAAAAACATCTCGTAAAAATCTCCGAGACGAAAAAATAAAAAGGCATCTTCATAGTCTGCCTTAATTGTTAAATATTGCTGTATCATAGGCGTATACTGTGCCATTTCAATCCTCCGGCTTTCTAGTTTCCTCATGTATTTCATCTTATTATAACATGTTCTCAAATATAGGGTACAATTAAAGAAGGCTCGCCGATTGGCAAGAGCAGCGGCGTCATTGCACTATATTCTTAACATTCCTGACCACTTCAAATAACTGCCACTGGAAATTTATACAGTCCTACAGTAAGATAAAAAGCTAGGAAGAAAACCTCCCTAGCTTCGTATTACTCTTCTTCGGAATCTAACATAAAGTTTGGATCTAGATCCTCAAATTCTTCATCATCCACGCTGTAGTAGTATTCTTCATCATCATGGCAGCCTTCCGGATTCACCCTCACGCATACCTTTGTTTCACCTACAACCTCGCAAATAAATTCACGTTCAACAGTCGCCACAATTTTGTTGCCGTTTGGAGAGATTACAGCCTCTAAGCAATTCGGATGCTGCAGCACGCGGGCAATAATTTCATGATCATCCCCTGTAAAGTTCTTGTCACGATAACGAACCTTTACCTCTTCCTCATAGCGAACACGTTCTGTAACAACCTCTGTTTTTGTATTTTCGTCATACGAGTACCATGTATTCACATCATAATAGCCCTCGATTTGCACGTACTTGCCGTACTTATTCGCTTCATATACATGGTTAATGACCCAGCAGCCTAAAATGCTCGTTGGATAGTTGTTCGGATCTACTGTATGAGTAGATTTTGTATACTTGCGGCCTTTTCCGACAACAGCCTTTGTAATAATCTCTCTATATTCGGACATTCCAAACCCTCCTCAATGAATATTCAATTCATCATATGCGTGACATTCGTGGAATGTGCTATCGCCTAAAAAAAAGAGATGGATGTACCATTTCCTTTTCGGAATTCGTACAATACATTGTATGCGGTAGCGCCCAAATATGTTCGTAGTTTTTCTATGAGTGCCCTATGAAAAGAACAGGAGAATTATGACAAGCACCTGAAGATGATTTATGTGTATTAGGAAAAGCAGTCGCAGCTTTAGAGAAGCCGGTTTATGGAAGGATTTCGTTTGTTCTTCATCATTAAAAAAGCGGACAAGGCCCGAAAAATTATACTTTCTTACAGTGCAAAAAGGCGTCCCCTTCTATTCAAGAGGAACGCCTTTCTTTGTCTTATGAACAACCACAGCCGGTGCCGCAGCTCCCGCTATGCTTGCTTTGCACTTCTGCGCCTGTTTCACCCATCAGCACATCTCCTCCTGTCGATAACAAAATCTCATCTGTTACCGTATTGGAAATGGTGTTAGCAACAAGCTGCAGCAAGTCATTCACATATGTCTGGGAGGACTGAAACTCCTGCACAATTGGAATTTCATCAAGCTTATCTTGCAATGCATCGATTTCAGCTTCTACCTTCTTCAATGCTTCCGTCTTTCCATAATGCTGCAAATTCACAGCCTGCTTTTGCAGCGCCTTAATTTGACTGATTGTTTGTTTAATTGTTTCATTTTGGTGAATTTTCGCCTCTGCACGCTTAAAGAAGTCTACTTCTTCTGTTTCAGAAATCATTTTCGCTAATTCCCTTGCCCGTGCAACAATATCATCTTTTGTATATTGTGTCATATACTACTTCACCTCAATTGGCTTTTCTAACAACTCTCCATCTAGTGTCCATGTTTTTGCTGCTATAATTTTTACCTGCACAAGCTGACCGATTGTAGACTTCGGAGCTTTGAAGTTTACAAGCTTGTTCTTACGTGTGTAGCCTGCAAGTACATCCGGGTTATTTTTACTTTCTCCCTCAACAAGCACTTCGACAATTTGTCCCTCATACGCCTTATTCTTTTCCGCAGATAGCTCGTTCACAAGTGCGTTCAAGCGCTGCAAACGCTCCTTCTTCACAGCCATCGGTACATTATCTTCCATCTTTGCAGCAGGCGTACCTTCGCGTGGAGAGTAGATAAATGTATACGCACTGTCATACCCTACTTCACGGTAAAGCGATAAAGTTTCCTCAAATTGTTCTTCCGTCTCATTCGGGAAGCCGACAATAATATCTGTTGTTAAGGTAACACCAGGAATAGCCTCTTTGATTTTGCGAACAAGCTCCAGATATTGCTCACGCGTATACTTACGCGCCATCATTTTCAATACTTCCGTGCTGCCGGATTGTACTGGCAAATGAATATGTTCTACAAGGTTTCCGCCCTTCGCTAAAATCTCAATAAGACGGTCATCAAAATCACGCGGATGGCTCGTTGTAAAACGGATGCGCGGAATATCAATTTTACGGATCTCATCCATTAAATCACCAAGACCATATTTCATATCCTCAAAATCTTTACCATAGGCGTTAACGTTTTGACCAAGAAGAGTAATCTCCTTATAACCCTGTGCTGCCAAATGACGAACTTCCTGAATGATGTCCTCTGGGCGACGGCTGCGTTCCTTACCGCGTGTATATGGCACAATACAGTACGTGCAGAACTTATCACAGCCGTACATAATATTTACCCACGCTTTAATATCGCCGCGGCGTACCTTTGGAAGGTTTTCGATTACATCACCTTCCTTCGACCACACCTCGACCACCGTTGCCTTTGAAAACATTGCTTCACGCAAAATGTTTGGAAGACGATGAATATTATGTGTACCAAATACCATATCAACAAATTGATGAGTTTTCATGATTTTGTTGACAACAGACTCTTCCTGCGACATACAGCCGCATACCCCAATTAAAAGATCAGGGTTTTTCATCTTAAGCGGTTTTAAATGACCAATTTCACCAAACACTTTATTTTCGGCATTTTCACGGATTGCACAGGTGTTAAGTAAAACGACATCTGCATCCTCAACCGTAAAAGTAGGCTCATAGCCAAGCCCCATAAAAATACCAGCCATTACCTCTGTATCATGCTCGTTCATTTGACAGCCATATGTGCGGATGTAAAACTTCTTGCCTGTCCCCATACCTAGGAATTCTTCAGGAATCTCGAAATCTCGATGAACTTGAATTTCCTCTTTCCCGCGTTTTTTTGCATCCTTTAAAGAAGGCGGCTGATACACTTTCTCAAAATATTTGCTGTAATCCTGATCGGATTTTTTGTCCGAAGAATTCACTTGTTGACTTTGCAATCGTTGTTGTTCGTTCACGACGAATCTCCCTCCATATCCAATTTCTTTGCATACTATCGTGCACCTTGTTTCTTTTGCACACATTATTATAGTATAAAGCGTTTGACCTAATTAAACAATATAGAGGGGCTTTGTCGATCACTGCATCTTAAGACAAGTTTATAACAATACAAACACTTATAAGTTTCCGTTACATTTCTGTCATTTTGAACTTCCCCAATTTGAATTACCCCCACCTACGCTACGCTTAGAAGTAGGGGTACTCTTTCAACAAAATCTGATAGAAAGGTTTACTACAATATGAAATTCCTTAAAGAAACTCGTCGAGTGGTGAGCCCTACCCTTAGGCGAAAACAGAAGCTTAGTTGCCCTTATACTGTATTTCTAGAATGTCTAGCCACGTCGAATTGTCTTCTAGCCAGGAAATTTATACTTTCCCACAGTGGTATACAAAAGCCCCCCTGTCACCAGAGAGGCTTCCTCGCTTACATAAATTCTGCTACAAGCTCATTAAACATGTCTTTGTCTAAAGAAAGGTTTGCTTGAGACAGAGGCTGCTCGCTATATCCTTTGATAAGCTCTTGGTAAGAAGGCTGCTGCTTATTCTGATAGATAATACCAGTGACAAGACCATCGTTTTCCATCAATGTCTGCATTGCCATCATACGGTTAGATGAATCATAGCCTTCTACCGTGCTTAATCGTTTTAAATTTTCTTTGAACCAGTCATATGTGTTCACCTTGTTATATGTTACACATGGACTAAACACATTAATTAAAGAAAATCCTTTATGGTTAATCCCCGCTTCAATGATTTGTGTTAATTCCTTCAAATCACTGGAGAAGCTTTGCGCTACAAAAGTCGCACCTGCTGTTAAGGCCATTTCCATAACAGACAATGCAGGTTCAATAGACCCTTGTGGCGTACTCTTTGTTTTGAAGCCAGAACTGCTTCGCGGAGATGTTTGTCCTTTTGTCAAACCATAGATTTGGTTATCCATGACAATATATGTTAAATCAATATTACGACGAATCGCATGAATTGTATGGCCCATACCAATCGCAAAACCATCCCCGTCGCCACCCGCAGCAATCACTGTTAAATCTCGGTTCGCCATTTTCACGCCCTGCGCAATTGGAAGAGCACGACCATGAATGCCGTGGAAGCCATACGAGTTGATGTAACCAGAGATACGGCCAGAACATCCGATACCGGACACAACTGCCATTTGCTCAGGCTCCAAGCCTGCATTTGCAGCGGCACGTTGAATTGCAGCTTGCACGGAGAAATCTCCGCAGCCTGGACACCAGTTTGGTTTTACATCATTGCGAAACTCTTTAAACGTTGCCATTTAAAACAACCCCTTTTTTGCATTCGTTGTAGATTTCTTTTGGCAGGAATGGATTTCCATCATACTTTAAGAAGCTGGAAATCTTCTCGCCATGGCCAAGGTTCATTTTAATAATGTTTGCAAGTTGTCCAGTCGCGTTGTTTTCTACAACAACCACTTTCTTTGCATTTTGCACAAGCGGCAGAAGCTCCTGTTTCGGGAATGGATGAATTAGACGAATATGGGCATGATTTACTTTCAAGCCAGATTGCTCTAAACGCTCCATCGCTTCTTCGATTGTCCCGCGCGTAGAGTTAAAACCGACTAGCAGGACGTCTGCTTCCTCGTGCTTTGCATTTTTGAATACAGGGGTGTCAAATTTAGAACGTAAACTATCTAGCTTACGCATACGTTTATCCATTTGGGCGATACGATTAGCTGCTGATTCAGATGGCTTTCCTGTTTCTGCATGCTCTACACCTGTTACGTGGTGAATACCATTTTTCGTTCCAGGAATCACACGTGGAGAAATGCCATCCTGAGTCACTTCATAACGCTTGAAGTACTCTTTTCCTTGTTTTTCCGGCTGCGCATTTAAGTCCAGCTTTCCGCGGCGAATTTGAATTTTATTATAATCTAACGGCTGTGCCGTTTGTTTTCCTAGGGATAATTGTAAATCTGTTAAAAGAATAACCGGGCATTGGTATTCTTCAGCAATATTAAACGCTTCCACAGCATCATAAAATGCCTCTTCTACTGTACTTGGCGCGATAACTACCTTTGGAATTTCTCCATGCGTACCGTAAATCATCGCCATTAAGTCAGATTGCTCTTGTTTTGTAGGGAGTCCCGTACTTGGACCTCCGCGTTGTGTATCTACAATAACTAACGGTGTTTCTGTGATTCCAGATAAACCAATTGCCTCCATCATAAGGGATAGACCCGGTCCTGCAGACGCTGTCAATGTCCGTACGCCACCGTAGTTCGCACCGATTGCCATTGTACAGGCTGCAATCTCATCTTCCGTTTGAATAACAGTACCGCCTACTTTCGGAAGCTTTTTAATCAAATATTCCATAATTTCAGAAGCAGGGGTGATTGGATACGCAGCCATAAAGCGGGCTCCGCCAGCTAGTGCCCCGAATGCGATTGCATCATTACCAATCATGAACATGCGCTGATTGCCATCAGCCTTCTCTAATTGCATTAAGCTTACTTTATCTCCAAGCAGTTCTTTCATGTATTGAGAACCGCGTTTAATAGCTTCCATATTCTTGTCCACAACTTGCTTCCCTTTGCGGCCAAAAATTTCTTCTACCACTTTCACATACACATTCTCATCTAAGCCTAAAACAGCGCTTGAAGCTCCAACAGCAACCATGTTTTTCATAAGAGACGTGCCTAGCTCCGTAGCCATATCTGTGAATGGAACCGCATACAAAGATACCGTAGCGCTCTCTGGAATTGTTGGATTAAATTTGGCATCTGCTACAACAATACCACCGTCACGCAATTCATGGAAGTTCACATCAATTGTTTCCTGATCAAAAGCTACCAGTATATCTAAGTCATCAGAGATTGAACGAACATCTGTTGTGCTTACTCTAATTTTATTGTTCGTATGACCGCCTTTAATGCGTGATGAGAAATGGCGATAGCCGTACAGGTAGTATCCTAAGCGGTTTAGTGCAATACAGAAAATTTCCCCCGTACTTTCAATACCTTCACCTTGCTGTCCCCCAACTTTCCAGGAAAGTTGACTAATCATCTCCTACACCCCTTTGGATTGCCTTCATTGTAGTGTATTTTATTACTCTTCCAGTTTACCACTTTCTAAAAAAAGAAACTACAATGTATACAAATTATACCTGTTCTAATTTGATAGGATTTTTGCATAGTCCTAATTCGTTTACAATTCTAGACCTCTTGACAAAAAAATGCAATAATTTGACATAAATTTATTAACATTTTTTTAAAATTTATTACAATCCCACATTCAGCAGGCTAGTTTTAGTATAATGGTAAGTTAAAATGTTACGCCCCTCATAAAATTCCCATATAAAAAAGAATGAACCTGCTCTTCTGTATAGTGCTTAACTAGTTCATTTTTTAAGTTTTCATATTCTGCATATCTTCCAAGATTATGTACAGTTTCTGTAATCCCATCAAAATCCGAACCAAATCCAACATGGTGCTCCCCCCCTAATGAGCATATATGCTCTAGGTGCTGTAGGATATGCGTAATCGCAGCAGGCCCCCCCTCTGTCAAAAACATGGGCACAAACGTAATACCAATCCTTCCGTTTCGTGCAATCAACGCACGAATTTGTTCATCCTTTAAGTTTCGGGGATGCGGGCAAAGCGAATAGCAATTAGAATGAGAGGCAATTGGAAAATGAGCGAGCTGCATCACATCCCAAAATCCCCGTTCTGACAAATGGGAGACATCTGTCCATAAGCGGTATTCGTTCAACTGTTGTACGACCTGCTTCCCAAAATCGGATAGCCCTGCTCCTCTCGTCTCTAGTGCACCATCTGCTACCGCGTTCGCATAATTCCAGGTTAATCCAACAGAGCGCACACCTAAACGATATAAAGTTTGCAAACGCGTTAAGCTGCTGCCGATCGCATCGCAGCCTTCTAATGTCAAAAGTGCTCCTATCTCTTCTTCTTGAAGCGCTAGGATGTCTTTTCTTGTTGAAACAAGTTTCATTTCTGGATGCTGCTTTAAAATATCTTCGTAGAAAATATGAATCATTTCTAGAGCGATCTCAAAACGCTGCTCGTGAGGCACCTCTTCCGGAACATAGACAGCAAAGCATTGCAGCTTTCCTTTTCCTTTTTTGAGACCTTCAAGAGTAACGTGCAAAGAATCATCTTTGTTAAAAGCAGCTCTTCTTTTCCTTTGCCATATTTGCCACAATACATCACAGTGTGCATCAAAGACTACCATTTTAATCTCCTTTCATATAGAAAACAGCCCGTTTGCTTCAGCAAACAGGCTGTTAAAATTAACGAGGTTCAATGATAAGCTTGATCGCAGTCCGTTCTTCGCCATCAATCATAATATCAGTAAAAGCAGGAATACAAATCAAGTCAACTCCGCTTGGTGCTACAAATCCTCTTGCGATCGCTACTGCCTTCACAGCCTGATTTAATGCACCAGCGCCAATGGCTTGGATTTCTGCGGAGCCGCGCTCACGAATCACACCGGCAAGTGCACCAGCTACAGAATTAGGGACCGAAGTTGCTTTAACTTTTAATATCTCCATTCGTCGTTTCCTCCTCGTTTTTCTTTCAAAGTTATAAGCGGTTATTAAGTTCACTTTACTTATATTCACGAGGAGGTTTTCATATTCCTGCTTATCCATCGGAAGTTTTCGAAAAAATTTTAATATATTGTCTATTCTAACAATTTATTGTCTACTTTTAAGAAATGTTGACATAAACTGTTTTTTGCTTCTATAGCAGCCATTCCGGGCTATCGCAGACAACGGACATCACGACCGTTCATGATCACTCAAAATCCCTCTAACGGCTTGTTACTCAAAAAATGTTTGGTCATCATTCAGCAAAATACGTTCAATTCTGCTCGCTTTGCCTGTCGATGGATTTACATCAATGAGAACCGCGCTAAGCTGAGTACGGCCTTCTGCCACCTCGAATCGTACCGGCAGCGCTGTTAAAAACTTTTTCAAAACAGCTCCACGTTCCATTCCCAATATCCCATCATACGGCCCCGTCATTCCCACATCCGTAATATACGCCGTACCGTTTGGTAAGATCCGGTTATCCGCTGTTTGTACATGCGTATGCGTTCCGACAACAGCTGTAGCTCTTCCGTCTACATACCATCCAAGTGCCTGCTTTTCGCTTGTTGCCTCCGCATGAAAATCGATAAAGATAATAGAAGTTCTCTTCTTTGCTTGTGCAATCAAATCATCCACCTTTTTAAATGGACAATCAAGCGGTGGCAAAAAGGTTCTTCCCTGCAAATTAATGATAGCAACCTCTATACCATTACAATTTAAGAAAATGAGCCCTTTTCCCGGTGTACCTTCCGGAAAATTCGCTGGTCTTACTAAATACTTGGCGTTATCTATAAATTCAAATATTTCACGATTATCCCACGCATGATTACCTAGCGTCACAGCTTGAGCGCCCGCTTCTAAAAAACTCCGGTAAATTTTTTCAGTAATCCCGCGCCCACCAGCCGCATTTTCACCATTTATAATAGTGACCGTTGGCGAGTACTTCTTTTTTAATTTTGGAACGTAGTCCTGAATCATCTGTCTTCCAGAGGAACCGACAACGTCCCCTACAAATAAAATTCTCATTGTTGCAACCCTTTCTCACATCGGCCTTGTTTTTATACTTTCCTGCTAATAAGAAAAGCAGATACAGCTCGCTTAAAGTGCAAAAAAATAAAGTGGTGCGAGACCACTTTATTTCCGATCACTGTCTTCTGCCTATCAGCATAAATCACGATCTGTTTTATTTAGCATATTCAACCGCACGCGTTTCACGGATTACCGTTACTTTAATATGTCCTGGGTAATCAAGCTCATTTTCAATGCGTTTACGAATATCACGTGCTAAGCGGTGCGCTTCAAGATCATCAATGGCATCAGGCTTAACGAGAATACGAACCTCGCGTCCAGCTTGAATAGCATATGATTTTTCCACACCTTCATAGGACTCTGAAATCTCTTCAAGCTTCTCTAGGCGGCGAATATAATTTTCCAGCGTTTCACTTCTTGCCCCTGGTCGTGCTGCAGACAATGCATCTGCTGCTGCAACGAGCACGGCAATGACAGATGTAGGTGCTGTATCACCGTGGTGAGATGCAATTGCGTTAATCACGATCGGATGCTCTTTATATTTCGTTGCAAGCTCCACGCCAATTTCAACATGGCTGCCTTCAACCTCATGGTCAATAGCTTTTCCGATATCGTGCAGCAATCCAGCCCGGCGTGCCAGCTTTTCGTCCTCACCAAGTTCAGCTGCCATAAGTCCCGCTAGATATGCAACCTCCATAGAATGCTTTAACACATTTTGACCGTAGCTCGTTCTAAATTTCAGACGACCTAAAATCTTGATTAAATCAGGATGCAATCCATGTACACCCACTTCAAACGTTGTTTGTTCACCCACTTCACGGATGTATTCATCCACCTCACGTCTCGATTTTTCAACCATCTCCTCGATACGGGCCGGATGAATGCGTCCATCTTGCACCAGCTTATCTAGCGCAATACGGGCTGTTTCACGACGAATTGGATCAAAACCTGATAAAATAACTGCTTCTGGTGTATCATCAATAATTAAATCAATACCTGTAAGCGTTTCTAGCGTACGGATATTCCGTCCTTCACGACCAATGATACGACCCTTCATTTCATCGTTTGGAAGGTTTACAACAGAAACCGTTGTTTCTGCAACATGGTCAGCTGCGCAGCGTTGAATCGCCATTGACAAAATTTCCTTCGCTCTTTTGTCAGCCTCTTCCTTCGCCCGCACTTCGCTTTCCTTAATCATAACGGCACTTTCATGCGAAAGCTCGTTTTCTACCTTTTCTAAAATAATCGCGCGCGCTTCCTCTCGCGTTAAGCTTGAGATACGCTCTAACTCGTCTTGCTGCCTTTGGACCAACTCTCCCACTTTGCTTTCCAACTCTTCAATCTGCTGTTGTCTGAGTGTTAGAGAATCCTCTTTCTTTTCAAGCAACTGCTCGCGTTTATCAAGCGATTCATCCTTGCGATCGAGGTTCTCCTCCTTTTGCATTAGACGATTTTCTTGTTTTTGCAACTCACTTCTTCGATCTCGAATCTCTAATTCCGCTTCTGTACGAAGTGTATGAATTTCATCCTTTGCTTCTAACAGCGCTTCTTTCTTCAATGCCTCTCCTTCACGCCTTGCCTCTTCGACAATTTGCTTCGCAGCATTGGTAGCACCGTTAATCTTCGCTTCCGCAATGGATTTTCGAACAAAAAATCCAACAACTGCACCGACGATAGCGGCAAGCAAAATGGAGATGAGTGCCACAACTATGCTCATAAATTCACCTCCTCTTGCTATGAATAGGAAAAGATTGCCGGCATGTACATTATCATGTCTCAATGTACAATAAATGACGTGCTGTCCTTTTTTAGGACCCTTTTCATTTTCATTAAAATTGACACCTTATAAGGTCATAGTTTAAAGCTCGGAACTAAAACACCGTCTGGCGGGTCTTGTCCGGAATTACAATCCTTCTTTTTCAAGAGAACTGTAAGGTTAGAAAAGAATATACATTCTTATTGTATCGGGCGCTATTTTCATTGTCAAGGGTTGCATCCTTTTACTTTCTTTACCTATAAACGTTTGACACGTTCTCCAGACGAAAAACCAGCTAAAAACCATACTGAAAGCAATAAAAAAAGACACATTGCTGTGCCTTTTTACCCTTTAGTCCTCTAAAAGTGAAAAATCATCATCTTCTGTTTCTGTAATCGTACGCGGTGCATCAGAATCGATGCCATAGTGCTCACGGATTTTGAATGAAATCTCATTAAGAATTTCTTTATTTTCTTTTAAGAAGGTTTTTGAATTTTCGCGTCCTTGTCCAAGGCGTTCCTCATTGTAGGAATACCAAGCTCCACTCTTTTGCACGATATCCAGTTCCGCTGCCATGTCGAGCGCTTCCCCTTCTTTGGAAATCCCTTCTCCATACATGATATCCACGTCTGCTTGACGAAACGGAGGAGCTACCTTATTTTTCACAACTTTAATTTTTGTTTTATTCCCCACAATATCATTGCCTTGCTTTAATTGCTCAGCGCGGCGCACTTCTAAACGTACTGTCGCGTAAAACTTAAGCGCGCGACCCCCAGGAGTTGTTTCAGGGTTACCGAACATTACGCCTACTTTTTCACGGATTTGGTTGATAAAAATTGTAATCGTTTTGGATTTATTGATAGCACCTGATAATTTACGAAGCGCTTGGGACATTAAACGTGCCTGCAAACCAACGTGAGCATCTCCCATGTCTCCTTCAATTTCCGCTTTCGGAACAAGGGCCGCTACAGAGTCGACAACAATAATATCAATCGCGCCGCTGCGAACCAATGCTTCTGCGATTTCTAACCCTTGCTCACCAGTGTCTGGTTGAGAAAGGAGCAGTTCATCGATATTTACTCCTAATTTTTGTGCATATACCGGATCAAGCGCATGCTCCGCATCAATAAAGGCCGCCTGTCCACCGCGCGCCTGTACTTCTGCAATCGCATGAAGTGCTACTGTTGTTTTACCCGAGCTTTCCGGTCCGTACACTTCGATGATACGACCGCGGGGAAATCCGCCGACTCCAAGTGCTACGTCCAATGCTAATGATCCACTCGGTACAGTGGAAATTTTACGCTCGGACTGCTCTCCAAGCTTCATAATGGAACCTTTCCCAAATTGCTTCTCTATTTGCTTTAACGCCATTTCTAACGCTGCTTGACGATCACTCACTAGATTTCCTCCTTTGTTCTATGACTATCTTTATTATACTTGTTTTTATTTAAAAATGCCACTAAAAATCGAACATTCATTCGTTTCTTTATTTTTCCTCTTTCTGTTACTCTGTTTTCCCTAGAGAAAAAGAAAAAGCTAGATGGACTAACCTTCTAGCTTTTTATATAAATGATACATGCCGTATCTCATCGCACGTTCTCGTATTTGCTGCCTTGTTCCCCATAGCTTGAGAGGAACTACTAACGTTTTCATACCTTTTCCCGCAATCCCGACAAACACTGTACCAGGCGGTTTCCCTTCTAGTTCCCCAGGTCCGGCCACGCCCGTAAAGCTAATCCCAATGTCCGCCTTCAACAGTTTGCTGACATTTTCAGCAAGCAAAGCTGCGGAAGCTTCACTGACCGCTCCGTCTGTTTCCAGGACGCCAGCAGGTACACCTAGCACATGCTGCTTCACTTCGTTGCTATAGCAAATAACTCCCCCGTAAAAGAAAGAGGATACGCCTGCTACTTCTGTGATTTTCTCACTGAACAGCCCACCCGTTAAGCTTTCCGCAGATGCCAGCGTCATTCCTTTTTTCTTTAGCAAGGAAACTAGCTTTCCTTGCAACGAATCTTGATCATAGCCGTAAAAGAATTCGCCTACTCTGTCTAATATCGCCCGTTCCACATTATCTATTAATCTGTTTGCTTCATCCTTTGAAGCATGCTTGGCCGTTAGACGAAGCGTCACCTCACCCTCTGCAGCAAGAGGAGCAATGGTTGGGTTCGTTTGTGTATCAATTAAATCCTGCAGTGTTTCCTCCAACTGTGATTCTCCGATACCGAAAAAGCGAAGCACACGGGAATGCAAGGTTTCCTTCGAGGTAAGGGGAAGTAAAAAAGGCTCCACATAGCTGTCATACATCGGTCTCATTTCCTTAGGCGGACCTGGTAGCAAAATATATGTCTTGTTATCTCGACGTAAGCCCATTCCCGGTGCCATACCATGATCATTCGGGAATACAACGCTACCTTCGAGTACAAGCGCCTGCTTCTTATTATTCTCTGTAAATGTACGCCCTGTTCGTGCATAGTATTCTTCAATGGATCTAAGAGCATCATCGTTATAGACAAGCGAGCTTCCTACAGCCAAGGCAATCGTTTCCTTCGTCAAATCGTCCTTTGTCGGCCCAAGACCTCCAGTAAAAATAAGAATATCAGCTCGCTGCTGTGCTGTCTCAATGGCAGAACGTAAACGATCGGCATTGTCACCGACTACTGTTTGGTAGTACATATTCATGCCAATTGCTGCTAGTTTTTGAGATAAGAACTGCGCATTCGTATTTAAAATTTGACCGAGCAAGAGCTCGGTTCCGACTGCAATAATTTCCGCATTCATCCCGATACCCCCCTATTTTGAATTTGCAAAAACAGCCTTATTTTTCACAAAATAATCCCATCCTGATAAAACGGTAAATACAACAGCAACTGCCATAGATACATCCGCAAGAGAGAATGGCAGCCATTGCAACGGAACATTATGAAGCAAATAAGCAGAAATTGCAACAACCTGCGTCCACATCTTTATTTTCCCCAACATTTTGGCTGCCGCTACCTCACCAGTTTCCGCGAGCAGCAACCGCAAGCCTGTAACAGCAAACTCTCTTGTAATGATAAGAATTGCAATCCAAGCATATATGTAATGAAGATCTACGAGTGCAACTAAGGCCGCCGATACAAGAAGCTTATCAGCGAGCGGGTCAAGGAATTTCCCTAAGTTTGTAACAAGATCGTATTTACGTGCATAGTATCCATCTACCCAATCTGTAGCAGACGCAATGATGAAGATAAGCGCCCCTACGAAATGCTGTATGGGCAAAACAACAGCCCCGATCGTATACGCCCCCCAATCAAACGGGACAAGCATCACAAGTAGAAACACCGGGATTAAAGCAATTCTTGAAACAGTAATTTTATTTGGCAAGTTCACAACTATTCCTCCATCATATGTAAAGCGGTTATTCATTGAAAAAAAGTCATCGCAATGATGACTATTGTTGAGCAGGTTGCCCTGCCTGTGATACACTCAAATTTTTAATAAGCAAAATTTGATGATAAAACTCTTTCGGATCCTGCGGATAAGCAACGGCTTGACCATTAATTTTGATGTCAGCATTTGGCGAACTTCCGATGTTCAAACGAACAGCTTCTTCGGCTGACATATCCTGCTGATGGCTTTCACCCTCATTTAACGTACCGCTGTAAAACATCTTTCCTGCACCATTCTTAATATCGATGTAGCATGGTCCTTTAGCGGTAATCTCCACAGTAAATCCTTTGTTATTACGAAGCTCCATCGTAGTAGTCTTTCCCGATGTTTGGACTGCCTTTAGTTCTTGCACAGGCTCCTGAGCCGGCTGTGTTTTTTCCGTCTTCGCTTTTTCTTCCTTAGGCTCCTCTTGCTGTTTGCCTAAAGTGGAATCCTTTGCCTCCTGTACTTGGGCGTCGGAGCTCGGCGTCACTTTTTCTGCTTGATGTTCCGACGGCTTTGCGAAAAGCTGTGCAGTAAGCCAAATCCCGACTCCAACAGCTATAACAAGCAATGCAATAAACATTTTCGGCATATGATCCATAATCTTGGAAGAAGCGTTGCGCGATACCGTTTCTCTCGGTTGTTGTGAGCGGAGCGGCACATCCTGCGTTGGTGTTACAGGCATCCTTCCGAAATGCTCCTGTGCAATCGCCTCCGGGTCGAGTCCAACAGTTTCCGCATACTGTTTAATAAAGCCACGAACGTAAAATTCCCCTGGCAGTGCGTCGTAATTTCCTTCCTCAATGCTGACCAAATAACGCTTTTGAATTTTTGTCATTTCCTGCAGTTGATCAAGAGAAAGGCCTTTTGCTTCTCTTGCTTCCCTGAGCTTTTGTCCTAGTTCTGTCACTGATAACACCTCGATATGTACCTAAAAATCAAACATGGAAAAGTTATTTTTCTTATCCAGCTCAATGTCGTCCACTAGATCGTACTTAATTTCTTCATCATCACTATTCCTTAACTCGATAATGTAATCAATATCATCCATTGTATACTCTGATTGACCTACAAAAATGTCCGGATGCTCAATTACCTTTGTGGCTGGGAGGCTCATAATTTCCCTCACGAGTTGCCAATGCCGTTCGTTTGCCCTTTTTGTAGAAACAATACCGTCTAAAATAAAAATATTGTTCTCGTTATACTCATCTTGAATAAGCTGACTGCGCACAGTTTGTTTAATGAGTGTCGAGGAGACGAAAATCCAACGCTTATTTGCACACACGCTTGAGGCTACAATGGACTCTGTTTTTCCAACACGAGGCATTCCGCGAATGCCGATTACCTTATGACCTTCCTTTTTCATCAATTCGGCCATAAAATCAACAAGCAACCCAAGCTCATCACGCACAAATCGAAATGTTTTCTTATCATCCGCATCCCTTTGGATATACCTTCCATGCCGGACAGCAAGCCGATCTCGAAGTTTTGGCTGACGATATTTCGTTACTGTTATGTTGTCCATTGTATTAAGAATTGATTCAAGCCTTGTAATCTGCTCCTGATTGTCACATCTAAGCAGCAGTCCTCGCCGGGAATTGTCCACCCCGTTAATCGTTACAATATTAATGCCCAGCATCCCTATTAAGGAAGCCACGTCACCAAGCAAACCAGGTCGATTCTTATGAATTTCATACTCGAAATACCATTCAATCATCTTCTAGCCTCCCCGCTTCCCTTACATCTACGTATTCTATATTATATGATTTTATATCAATAGGAAAGTTAAATTATGCTATCTGCCTCTTCAAATGTATACATACTTGAAAAAACTGGATCTCAC
Organism: Ectobacillus funiculus; assembly: GCF_004138295.1. Taxonomy (GTDB): domain Bacteria; phylum Bacillota; class Bacilli; order Bacillales; family Bacillaceae_G; genus Ectobacillus; species Ectobacillus funiculus. The sequence continues at coordinate 26,801 of NZ_SCFM01000006.1, forward strand.
ACCATAAGAAAAAGAGAGGACAGCGCCTCTCTTTTTTCTTACTTATGTTGGACAATCTTAAGCATTAAGTTAGCAATTGTATGTTGCTCCTGCTCGTCTGCCACTTTCCAAAGGTCTGCTAACACGCGCTCTTCTGGATTGCGGGCTTCTACTTCGTTTGCCAAATAGTCGCCTATGCGGTATGCCATTTCATTGATAGAGTTGCCATCAAGACCTTTGCTATCTGCAGCATTTAAACGCTCTCCTAGAAAACCTTTCCATTGATCCCAATTGTCTAATACTGACATTACAATGCACCCCTTTGTAAAAGTAATAATTGGTTCACTCTTACTATGCGTCAGTTTCTTCGTTTTTATGTATCAACAATGCCATCCGCCGTTCACTCCAATAATTTGCCCTGTAATATAAGAAGCCTCCTTTGATAATAAAAAAGCTACGGTATTCGCGATTTCTTCCGGAACCCCGAGTCTGCCGAGCGGAATGTCATCCGCAAGAGCTCTTGTTTCGTCTTCTGAAAATATCCGGAGCATTTCTGTATCGATCGCACCGGGAGCAACAGCATTTACCCGAATACCGCTTAGTGCGACTTCCTTTGCTATCGCCTTCACATAGGTGTTTTGCCCTCCCTTGAGCATCGAATATAAAACCTCGCAGGATGCTCCAATCTGACCCCAAATGGAAGAAATAATCACGACACCGCCTGTGCGGCGGCGAATCATTGCAGGCAGAGCCAGGTTCACTAACTTATATACATTTGTCAGCTGCAGATGTGTCATCTGCTCTAACTCTTCATTTGTAACATCCGTCACAAGCCCAAACACACTTTTCCCAGCTGTATAGACAATTGCATCCAATTCATGCGTCACAGAACCCCACAATGCTTCTGCCCCGTCCCCGTCAGTTAAGTCTGCCTGAACGAGCGTAACCCCAATGTGCTTGGAAGCAAGCTCCTGCTGCAGCTTCCTTACAGCATTTTCATTGTGATGATAATGCAAATATAACGAATAGCCATCAGCCGCAAGTCGATGTGCAACTGCAGAACCAATGCCGCCGCTTGCTCCTGTAATCAATGCATATTTCCCCATGGTACATTCCTCCGTTTTTTGTAAAAAGGCACACTCGCCCTGTTTTGCTCCCAAGAGAGCCTATGCTCCTAAAGAAAACTCGCCGATTGGCGAGCCCTGCCCCCCGGGTGAAGACAGAGGCGTAGCCCTACTTATACTTTCTTCCTAAAATTTCTCGCTACGTCAAACGGGCTTCCAGCTAGAAATTTATACTTTCTTAAAGTGAAAAAAAAGCATCCTAAAGGAAGGATGCTTTTTTATCGCTTCGGAACCACCTGGCAAATACTCATTCGCTTCTCATTAATAAATTCCTGTGCAGCTGACTTTAAATCATCGATTGTAATTTCCTCTAGAATTGGCAAAGCATCAAACAAGCTAGAACCGTTAAACGCATAACGTGTAAATTGGTTGGCAATGAATTCCGGAGAATTCAGCGAACGCAAAACACCGCCAATCTTTTTCTTTTTCACACGGCTTAGCGTCTCTTCTGATAGCCCTTCATAATTTGTATCGAGTAAAATAGAACGCAAACGCTCCGCAAGCTCATCCGGTTGTTTCGTATCGCCCCCAACCATCGCAAATCCAAAATTGCTTTCTGCTGTGTAGTCATAGGAAAATGTATCATCAATCAAACCGTCCTGGTAAAGACGCTCATAGTTATCAGAGCTTCTTCCAAATAAATAATCCATGAGCAGCGTTGTTGCAATTTCAAATTTCAGCAGCTCGCGGCCTGTTTTCCCAGATTGCTTCGTTTTAATGCCTACTAAGCATTTGGGTGTTTGTACTGTCATTTGAATCACTGTTTTCTTTTCACTTACCTCTTCCGGCTCCTCCTCGAAGAAGCGCTCAATGCTCGGCTGATCCGTATACGGTTTATTGGCTTGATTGTCGCGTACAAGCTGCATCATTTTCTCTGGATCAATTGGACCAACAATAAACAGCAGCATATTGCTCGGATGATAAAACGTACGATAGCATTCATATAGCAAATCTTTTGTAATCTTGCTGATCGACTGAATTGTACCAGCAATATCAATCTTAACCGGATGTTTTTTATATAAACTTTCAATCAATCCAAAGTATAAGCGCCAATCTGCATTGTCTTGATACATTTGAATTTCCTGTCCGATAATCCCCTTTTCCTTTTCGACGGTTTGCTCCGTAAAATATGGATCCTGTACAAAATCGAGAAGTGTTTGTAAGTTCACTTCTACATTTGAAGTGCAGGAGAATAGATACGCTGTGCGCGTAAAGGATGTAAATGCATTGGAGGATGCCCCCTGCTTCCCAAAATCCTGAAACACATCCCGATCTTCTTTCTCAAACAGCTTATGTTCTAAAAAGTGGGCAATGCCATCTGGAACACGCAGCTTTTCATCCTTGCCAAGCGGTATAAACTCATTATCAATTGAGCCGTATTTTGTCGTAAAGGTCGCATATGTTTTATTAAAGCCGCTCTTTGGCAAGATATATACCTCAAGACCGTTCGGCTGCTTTTCATAATACAGCTGCTCTTTCAGCTGTCCATATTCAATTTTCTCCATGCTACGCCTCCTCCGATCCTTGCAATAAGTAAATCGTATCTAACTCAATTTTATTAGCAACTGCTATAATCTCATCTCGCGTTACACGATCTACATCACCAAGCCACGCTTCCATCGGACGCTTATAATCGGCAACAACATCATGATATAGTAATTCAATCAATCCGCGCGGTGTATCAAGAGTCTCTAGAATTTGATTTTTAATAACCGCTTTTGTTTGAGACAGATCCTCCTCTGTAAAATCACCATTTCGCATCGCCGTCAGTTGCTCCCCGATGATGTTCACTGCTTTTTCATAATTTTGCGCTTCAATTCCTGACATCACAAATAGGATTCCTTTGTGGCTCTCATACCGAGAAGCTGCATAATAGGCAAGACTATGCTTCTCCCGCACATTTCGGAAAAGCTTAGAATGTGCAAAACCGCCATATAAGCCATTAAATACTTGGAGTGCAAAATAATCATTATCTTTGTATGTAATATGTGTACGATAGCCAATATTCAACTTGCTTTGCTTTAAATCCTGCTTTTCCACTACCTCGCGTTCCTGCCTAGGGGCTACAGACTGAGCCGTTTGTTTCTGTTGCTGCTGCCGCACCGGGATAGAAAAATATTTTTCTACAAGTTGCAGCGCATTTTCCGTCACATCACCAACGATATATAAATCAATTTCATCCTCTAACAAAGCTTTCTTATAATATTCATACAATGACTGCGGCGTAATGGAAGACACAGCCTCCTCCTGGCCATTTGGACTAAGGCGATACGGCTCCTCCTTGCACATTTCCTCAATAAGACGTTGATTTGCGTAGCGCATTTTATCATCAAATGCTGATTCAATCCGCTGCAAAAGTGCGCGTTTTTCGCTTTCCACAATTGATGCAACAAAAGCACCATTCTCTTCTGCGGGGTGCAACAAAACATCCGCAAGCATTGCCACAGTTTTCTCCAACAAAGGAGGTGCATCTTGCAGATATGTCTCATTGGCAACATCCATATAAATTGAGATAACATGCTCTTCGCCCTTTTTATTCACATCAACAGCTAATGCAGCACCATACAAATCCTCTACATACTGGCGAATACTTTTAACAGATGGATGTTGCTTTGTTCCGCTTTGCAGAACATATGGTAAAATGGCGCGGTAGGTGACATTTTCCTCCGAAAGCGGCGCCTTCATGCGAAGCACAAGCGTATTTGTTTTATACTTAACGGTTGGAATGATATGTACAGTCAATCCTTCTAGACGGTGTATCTGCTGAGACACAACTTCCATTCTTGTTCCTCCTCTATTAAGAGATGTTCTTTTTCAATATACATTTTTTAGCAAACAGTATGCAAGTTTCTTGTACAAATGAAGCTAGTTATGTCTATTGTATGATAAAAAAGAAGATTATTTACGTTTTTGCTAAAGAAAACTCGCCGATTGGCGAGCCCTGCCTTTGGGCGAAGACAGAGGCGTAGTTGCACTTATACTTTATTCCTAAAATTTCTCACTACGTCGAATTGGCTCCTAGCTAGAAGCTTATCCCTCTTAAAGTATGATAAAAAGCCCATCCATGGGCTTTTTATCATCTCTTTCCTTTTTCATACGGTACGCCCAGAGCTTTCGGTGCTTCCGCACGTCCAACAAAGCCAACAAGGGCAAGAATTGTGAATACATAAGGCAGGATTGTTAAAATCACGCTCGGAACACCTCTTAAAAACGGGATGGTCCCACCCGTAATAGCAAGTGATTGAGCAAAACCAAAAAACAAAGCGGCACCAAGCGCACCAATGGGATGCCATTTTCCAAAAATCATTGCAGCTAATGCAAGAAAGCCCTGTCCAGTAATCGTTCCGCCAGAAAAATTGCCGGAAATTGATGTAGCAAATACTGCACCTCCGACTCCTGCAAACATCCCGGAAATACATACAGCGATATAACGCATTTTATACACATTAATTCCCATCGTATCTGCAGCCATCGGATGCTCCCCGACCGCTCGCAGACGCAAGCCAAACGGCGTCTTATAAATCATATACCATACAACAAAGGCAAGAATGATAGCAATATAGGATGTATACGGCACATCCGAGAAAAAGATTCTCCCGATAATCGGGATATCGGAAAGAATCGGGACATCCACCTTTTCAATGCGAAACTGAATAAAATCAGTTTGTCCCTTTCCAAAGATTTTCTTAATCGCAAACACTGTTAAGCCAAGAGCGAGAAAATTAATAGCAACGCCGCTCACTGTCTGATCTGCTTTTAGTGTGATGGATGCGACCCCGTGAAGCAGCGCAAACAAGCCGCTGGCAATCGCTGCAACAATCAGTGACACCCATGGCGCTGCCGTCCCCCAGGTATCGCCCATTAAAAGCGTTGTAACGATTCCGATAAACGCACCGAACAGCATTAATCCCTCCAGTGCGATATTGACAACGCCGGATCGTTCGCTAAATACCCCGCCAAGCGCAGTAAAGATGAGCGGTGTTGCTGTATAAAGCGTTCCGGAAACAATAATCCCTAATAACTCCAAGAAGCTCATCTACTTCCCCTCCTTACTCAAACGGGAAAGCAACCAACGAAGGACGTAGCTGCTTGCCACAAAGAAAATAATAAAGGCGATGATCACATTAATGAGTTCGGATGGAACGTTAGCTGTAAAGTTCATTTGCGGCGCAGCACTTTTTAATCCGCCAAATAATAAAGCTGCAAGCAAAATACCAAAGGCGTTATTACCCCCAAGTAAAGCAACAGCAATCCCGTCAAATCCAATTCCCGTAAAGGAGGACATGGCAGTCATATTCTGAAAGGTGCCCAATCCTTCCATTGCTCCGCCAATCCCAGCAAATGCCCCCGCAATCGACATTGAAAGTACAATATTCCGGGAGACCTTCATCCCAGCGTATTGCGATGCATATGTATTAAACCCCACAGCCTTCAATTCATACCCAAGAGCTGTACGATCAATCAAAAACCACATCAGGACAGCCATAATAAGCGCAACAACAATGCCCCAGTGCAAGCGTGAGCCTCCTGTTATATTCGAAAGCATAGTAGATGCTAAGGAGGCCGTTTCCTGGATGTCGTAAGATTTTTCATTTCCGGCATCTAAAAAGCGTTTGATAAAATCATACGTGAGATACAAGGCAACATAATTCAGCATAATCGTCACAATGACTTCATTCACTTTAAATTTTCCCTTTAAAAATCCCGGAATAAATCCCCAGATTCCACCCGCAATCGCCGCCCCTAAAATAGAAAGGGGAATATGAAGGACACTTGGCAAATGCAGCGCATAACCAGCCCACACAGATGCGAACCACCCTACAAGAAGCTGCCCTTCGACACCGATATTAAACAGACCTGTGCGAAATGCAAATGCAACGGATAAGCCTGCCAGCACAAGCGGAATCATCGTACGAAGGGTCTCTCCAAATGCCCGGGGTGTTCCGACCATCCCTTCCCATAATGCACCGTACCCAGCAATAGGATCATAACCGCTTACCATCATCACAATTGCGCCGACAAGCAGACCAAATACAGCTGATACAATTGGTACTAACACTCCAATCATCCGGGGCGATAATGTAATTTTAGGCATCTTCCTTCACCTTCTCTCTTTGCTTGCCGCCAGCCATTAGTAATCCAAGCTCTTGTTCATCTGTTTGCTTAGCATCTACAATATCAACAATTTGTCCCTCATAGATAACTGCAATCCGATCGCTCACATTAATAACTTCATCCAACTCTAAGGAAATAAGCAGTACTGCCTTGCCTTTATCACGCTGCTCAATGAGCTTTTTATGAATAAATTCAATGGCGCCAACATCAAGCCCCCGAGTTGGCTGCGCTGCGATTAACAATTCTGGATTACGATCCACCTCACGGGCGATAATAGCTTTTTGCTGATTTCCTCCAGACAAAGCGCGTGCAGGTGTATATTCACTCGGTGTGCGGACGTCGAATTGCTGAATCAGCATTTTTGCTTTCTCATACACCTTGTTAAAATTTAGAATGCCACCTTTTGAAAATGGCGGCTTATAGTAGGTTTGCAGCACCATATTGTCACCAATTGAAAAATCTAGTACAAGTCCGTGCTTATGACGATCCTGCGGAATATGCCCTACCCCTTCCTCTGTGATGCGGCGGGTCGGCCAATTTGTAATCTCTTTCCCGCTTAGCGTAATAGATCCTGACTCAACTTTTCGTAAGCCGGTAATGGCTTCAATCAGCTCGCTTTGGCCATTGCCTTCTATCCCGGCAATGCCCATCACTTCTCCCGCACGAACGGCTAAGTCAAGCCCCTTTACAGCAGGGAGGCCGCGGGTATCATGCACAGTCAAATTACGGATGCTAAGCACATCCTGACGAGGCTTTGCGTCTGACTTTTCTGTTTTAAAGCTCACTTGACGCCCGACCATCAACTCTGCTAATTTGTCCTCATTTGTCTCCGCAATTGTCACTGTTCCAATTCCTTTTCCTTTGCGGATAATCGTACAACGGTTGCTTACCTCCATAATTTCCTTCAGTTTATGTGTAATGAGAACAATGGATTTTCCCTCATGCACGAGACGCTTCATAATAGCGATTAGTTCATGAATTTCCTGCGGAGTTAATACTGCCGTTGGTTCATCAAAAATCAAAATTTCCGCACCACGGTATAGCGTTTTTAAAATTTCCACACGTTGCTGCATCCCAACAGAAATGTCCTCAATTTTCGCATACGGATCTACCGCCAAGCCGTATTGCTCAGACAGCTTTTTAATTTCTAGCGCAGCATCTGCAATATTAATTTTGCCACCCTTCGTCGGTTCATTTCCGAGAATGATATTTTCTGTTACAGTGAAATTATGCACAAGCATAAAATGCTGGTGCACCATGCCAATTCCTAAATCGTTTGCAACGTTTGGACTTGTAATCTTAACCGGTTTTCCTTTCACCCGAATTTCGCCTTCCTCGGGCTGATACAAGCCAAACAACACATTCATTAGTGTGGATTTTCCGGCACCATTCTCTCCTAGCAGTGCGTGAATCTCACCCTTTTTCACTTGAAGTGTAATATTGTCGTTTGCAACAATGCCTGGAAAGATTTTGGTGATGCCATTCATTTCAATTACATACTCATAGCTCATAGCAAGACCTCCTCCATTGGAAGCTCCATATAGTGTATGGTAAAGAAAACTCGCCGATTGGCGAGCCCTGCTTTTGGGCGAAGACAGAGGCGTAGTTGCCCTTATACTTTGTTCCTAAAATTTCTAACTACGTCGAATCGGCCTCCAGCTAGAAATTTATACTTTCTTAAAGTGTAAAGAAAACCCGCTGATTGGTGAGCCCTGCCCCCCGAGCGAAGACAGAGGCGTAGCCCTACTTACACTGTATTCCTAAAATTCCCCACTACGTCGAATTGACTTCTAGCTAGGAATTTATACTTTCTTACAGTGAAAATACATACGAAGGCTAGCTCTCTGAACTAACCCTCGCACTGCTTTTCTTCTCTACTTCTTTAAAGCAGCTTCATATGCCTTATATTCTTCTTCCGTAGCTGGAACCTTGATTTCACCGTTCAAAATTTTCTTCGTGAATTCCTCTACCTTTGTTTGCGCATCTTGACTGACATTATCTTTTGTAGGTGCAATGCCTACTCCCTCTTCCTTGAGGCCAAACTCAAGCGTTTTCCCACCCTCTAATTTGCCATCCTTCATTTCTTGAGCTACTTCAGCCACCGCTACATCAACGCGCTTGACCATAGAAGTTAATGTTACGTTTTCTGGCATGCCTTCTTGATGCTGATCACGGTCAACACCAATTACCCAGACCTTTGTGCCTTTTTTCGCACGATTTTTCGCCTCTGTAAATACGCCATTTCCAGTTGCGCCAGATGCATGATAAATAACATCCACACCTTGCCCATACATCGCCGATGCTAGAACAGAGCCTTTTTCCGGCTTATCGAACGCTTCCGCATACTCAGCGACAACCTCAATATTCGGATTCACTGCCTTTACTCCCGCTTTAAATCCATACTCAAACTTTTGAATGAGCGGACTTTTTGTTCCGCCGATAAAGCCGACCTTATTCGATTTTGTTGTTAGAGCCGCAACAACACCGACAAGAAAGGAACCTTCATTTTCCTTAAATGTAATGCTTGTGACATTCTTTTTGTCAATCACACTGTCAACAATCGCAAATTGGTTGTTTGGAAATTGATCTGCTACCTTTTCAACAGCTTCCTGCATTAAGTAGCCGATACCAAATGTTAGGTTATAGTTGCCTTCAGCGAATTTTGTTAGGTTTGGCTCATATTCAGAATCGCGAGTAGACTGCAAATAACGGTAGTCTTCATTCTCTTTCAAACTGTTCTTTTTACCAAACTCTGTTAATCCCTCCCAAGCGGACTGGTTAAAAGATTTATCGTCCACCCCGCCAACATCTGTAACCATGCCAACTTTAAAACCACTGGTTTTTTTCGTATCGCCAGCTTCCTTATTAGCGTTACCGCAAGCCCCTAACATAGTGCTAGCAGCCAGTGTTAAAGATAAAAGTAGCCCTGCTTTTTTCTTCATCCTCTATGTCCCTCCTAGTTGATATAAAAGAAATGGATATATATATCATGTCCCTTTCTTTCCTTCATCTTCCTAAAAAGAACAAATAAAATTACAATGGTTTCATTTTTTGTAAAACAAATAAAAGGTACAAACAGGAGAAATGCAAAATTGCGTTTCTCTCGTTTGTACCTTTTTTACACTGTAGGAAAGGATAAATTCCCAGCTGGAAGTTCATTCGACGCAGTGGGGAATTTTAGGAATACAGTATAAGTAGGGCTACGCCTCTATCTTCACCCAAGGACAGGCTTGCCAATCGGCGAGTTTTCTTTACGAACTTTTTTCTTGTACGTCCTTCACCAATACTTCGCGTGGCTTGCTTCCTTCATACGGACCAACAACTCCGTTCATTTCCATTGCGTCAATTAAACGGGCCGCACGCGTATAGCCAATCCGAAAGCGCCTTTGCAGCATAGAGACGGAAGCTGTTTGCATATCTACAACAAGTTGTACTGCCTCCTCATATAAATTATCCTCTACATCCTGCACACTCTCTGTTCCCTCTTTCGGGATCATATCCTCCTGATATTGCGCTTTTTGTTGCGATATGACATACTCCACAACTTTTTCGACTTCTTCATCAGATAAAAATGCACCTTGTACACGAATCGGTTTCGATGCCCCCACCGGAAGAAACAGCATGTCCCCGCGGCCAAGAAGCTTATCTGCTCCCCCTGTATCCAAAATGGTACGTGAATCAGTTTGCGATGAAACAGCAAAGGCGATCCTTGAGGGAATATTCGCTTTAATGACGCCCGTAATGACATCAACGGATGGACGCTGTGTTGCTAGTATTAAATGAATGCCGGCTGCACGTGCCATCTGGGCGAGACGCATAATGCTATCTTCCACATCTGAGGAAGCAACCATCATGAGATCAGCAAGCTCGTCCACAATTACAACAATATAAGGCAATGTTGGCTGCTTTGCATCCGCATGCTCATTATATTGGTTCACGTACTCATTATACCCTTCAATATTACGCGTTCCGCTATGAGCAAATAACTCGTAGCGTCTCTCCATTTCACTTACAACCTTTTTTAGTGCCTGTGATGCTTTTTTCGGATCTGTGACAACAGGTGCAAGCAGATGCGGCACACCATTATACATGTTCAGCTCTACCATTTTTGGATCGATCATCATCATTTTCACTTCATGCGGCTTTGTCCGCATCAAAATACTGATAATGATACCATTAATACAAACACTTTTTCCGCTGCCAGTTGCACCAGCAACAAGAAGATGCGGCATTTTATTAAGCCGTGCAACAACTGCCTCACCAGCAATATCACGGCCAAGACCAATCAATAGCTTCTCGTCCTGATGTTTGCTTGCTTTCCCTTCAAGAACCTCCCGCAGTGTGACCATTGCGATTTCCGAGTTTGGTACCTCGATACCAATTGCCGACTTCCCTGGAATAGGCGCCTCAATCCGTATATCCTTCGCAGCTAAAGCAAGTGCTAAATCATCACTTAAACTGACAATCTTACTAACCTTCACACCTGTCCCTGGATATACCTCATATTTTGTAACAGCCGGTCCCCTATGCACCTCTGTCACCTTAGCTTTCACACCAAAGCTTTTGAAGGTTTCTTCTAATATCTCAACATTTTCCTTTATTTTATCTGTATCATCAGCAATGCCCCGTTTGCTCGGCGATTTGAGCAAATCCAGCGACGGAATGGTATAATCCTTTGCTTCAACGTGCACAAACTGCAGGTTTGGCTCAGGAACAGCTATAACTGCTGGTTCTGCTGCGCCTTCCTCCTTCTGCGGCGTTGGAATGCCTAAATTAATCTTGATTGTCCGATTTTCCTCCTTTGGCGGTGCTGCTGGAGGCTCATCATCCTCCCCGTGCAAGGCATATGTATCATTAATAATAATAGGAGGCGTATCTTCTTCTTCATCCTCATCTGCTTGTTGCTCCATTATAGCTCTTTCATGACGCTCGCTTCTTGTTTTCGTAGCTTTCTTTTTCTCCGTTTTCTCCGCTGCTCTACTTTCCTTCCAACCTTTATAATCCTGACCAAATGCCGCTAGCTGTCCTCTGACAAGCATAAAAACCGGAGACAACACCTCGCCCAAATGCTTATTTGTAATACAAAGAAGACCAAGCACAATAAAAATCGCTCCAATAATGTAAGCTCCCATCGCATCAAATAAAAAATAACATGAGGCAAACATAAGCGCCCCGAGCATGCCTCCTCCTAGATCCTTAGAGCCAATTTCCCCTTTTGCTTCCATGAGGAACAAATCCTTCGTGTTCACAATAACAGACGGACTTGGAAGCTTTCCGTTGTTAGTTAGCATTTGAAACAATGTCACATGGCTGAACATTAAAATAGCCAGTACGATTAAATACACTCCAATCATACGTTTAGTCGCTAAATTCGGCCATTGCCGCTTTAGCACGAAATACACAGACAAACTGATTGCCCCAAGCAAGCCAATCATGTACCATTGGCCAAAGAAAAAGCGGAAAAACAAAACAAAAGCCTTTCCGATCACACCAAGCTGTAAAATTGTAATGAGAGAGAGTGCGAAAAGAGACAAACCGACAATCTCGTAGCGCATCGTTGGCCGCACTGATTGCCGTTCCTTCATTTTTTTACCTCTCTTTTGCTTTGTCATTTTTTCACCTCGAAACTTATTATACATAAAAAGCAGACACTGCTCGCCCTTGCTCCCGGCGTAAAACCCCCCGCGCACCAAACACACGGTTCGGGAAAAACTTATTCATAGAAGCTTTCCGTGTGTTCCTTGGCACACAAGGCGCTTTTTATCTTTTGTGCCGAAGGTTATTCCGGAGATCGGAGCAGGCCGTGGGAACTAGATAATTCCAAAATAAGGAATACTTTCTTAATTTGGAACGGAAGAAAGCAGCCTTGTTGGCTGCTCCATCTGTCGTTTTTCTTTATATTATACTATATATTCCTTTTAAATTCCTGCTTTTTATCATTTCCCTACAGAAGACCCCCACTTCAAGCACATAATGAGCGTAGTCCGTTGGTAAGTGGGGCGAGTTCAATGAATGATCACTTTTTGCCCGGGCTGGTATTGTAAGTAATGCTGCGGATCACTGCTCAATATTCGTACAACCTTATACTCGTTATCAGGCGTTGCCTCCACAACCAAATCGCAACCGCCGCAATTTACAAGCCTTTGCTTTGTAAATACTGTCTCATCTACTGGGTATAAGACTTCTTCCGGCAGGATTGTATATAAAATCATTGCAGCAGTCCCCCTCCTTCTTGGGGCTGCACACGGCTGTCAATCATTTCATTTAACTTGCGGAGGGCAGGACCTATTCCTCCCACCTCATCGATGAGACCGTATTTAACGGCATCAATCCCCACAACATTCGTGCCAATATCACGTGTTAAATTCCCCTTCGCAAACATAAGCTCTTTGAATCGATCTTCCGTCACCTTTGAATTCTTAGTGACAAACCGAATGACACGTTCCTGCATCTTATCCAGATATTCGAACGTTTGCGGAACGCCAATCACCAAGCCCGTTAAGCGGATTGGATGAATCGTCATTGTCGCTGTTTCTGCAATAAAGGAATAATTTGTAGAGACGGCGATCGGAACACCGATGGAGTGTCCTCCTCCCAGTACGATAGAAACAGTTGGCTTAGATAGAGAGGCAATCATTTCAGAAATGGCGAGACCTGCCTCCACGTCTCCCCCTACTGTATTTAATAAAATAAGCAATCCTTCAATTTTTGGATTTTGCTCGATGGCAACAATTTGCGGAATAACATGTTCATATTTTGTCGTTTTATTTTGAGGAGGGAGCTGTACATGTCCCTCAATTTGTCCAACAATTGTTAAGCAGTGAATGCGGGATTCATTTAGCTGCGGGACATTTGTTTGTCCAAGCTGCTGTATTTTTTCCACAATGCTATCTTTTACTTCTTCTTTTTTTTCCGTTCCTTCTTGGTTTATTATGTATTCGCGATCTGCCATAATCCTGCTCCTTTCGCCATTATACAAGTAGTATTTGTTACATTCCGTTTTTCATGCGGAGAAAGGACATGCATATGAAGTCAATATCGAATCTATAGGTGAGAAGGGTCATCCCGCTATCCAAAAACAAAGCGCTCCTGCCGGGAGCGCTTTGTTTTTATTTTAAGATAAGAAAGTATAACTTTTCGGGGCGATGTCTTCGCCAATCAGCGAGCCTGCTTTATTAGACTTCCATGATGATCGGTAAAATCATTGGCTTTCGCTTCGTTCTCTCAAATAAGAATTGACTGAGAGAGTCACGAATATTTTGTTTTAATGTAGACCATTCAATAGCGTATTCCCGAATGGATTGCTCAATAATTTCCTTCACTAGCCTCGCAGAACCATCAATAAGCTGTTCAGACTCTCGTACATATACAAAGCCGCGCGAAATGATCTCTGGGCCAGATACAATTGTTTTTGCTTCCTTGCTAAGCGTAATAACAACTACAAGGATGCCATCCTGAGAGAGCAGCTTCCGATCACGCAATACGATATTACCAACGTCCCCAACACCAAGACCATCAATTAACACATTACCAGCTTGTACCTTCGTTCCAGCTTTCGCTCTACCTTCCTTGAACTCGATAACCTCGCCTTTTTCTACAATAAAAGTACGGTGAGGTGAAATACCAGTAGCAGATGCAAGCTTCGCATGTGCCTTTTGCATACGGAATTCCCCATGTACGGGAATGAAATATTTCGGCTTCATAATATTTAACATTAACTTTAATTCTTCTTGACTTGCATGACCCGATACGTGAATTTTCTTTTCGCCGTAATATATAACATTAGCGCCAGCACGAAACAGCAGGTCAATCGTCTTGGACACAGATGTTTCATTCCCCGGAATCGGACTAGCTGCAATAATCACTGTATCACCTTTTCGAATGGCTACTTGTTTGTGTGCATTTTTAGCCATTCGTGAGAGTGCTGCCATCGGTTCTCCCTGACTGCCTGTTGTTAAAACTGCTATCTTACACTCTGGATAATTATCAATATCCTGCAGTGAAATTAACATGTCGTCTGGAATATGCAAGTAACCAAGATTGCGAGCAATATCCACAACCTTCACCATGCTTCGGCCCACGACTGCTACCTTCCGATCATTTTCAAAGGCTGCATCAAATACTTGCTGAAGGCGGTGAACATTTGATGCAAAGGAAGCAACAATAATCCGCCCCTCCGCATTATGAAATTCTTTTGAAATCTCTACACCTACTGATCTTTCAGAGCCGGTAAAGCCAGGACGCTCCGCATTTGTGCTGTCCGACAATAAACATAGCACACCCTCGTTACCGATTTGTGCCATCTTTCCAATGTCAGCGCCATATACGTCCACAGGAGTTTGATCAAATTTAAAATCACCTGTATAAACAATCGAACCTTGTGAGGTATGAACACATATCCCGACTGCATCAGGAATGCTATGCGTCACACGGAAAAATGAAACTTGTGCGGTTTCAAATTCCAAAACAGAATTTGCATCTATAGTTTTTAATGTTACACGTCCGAGCAATCCTGCCTCGCTCAATTTATCTTCAACTAATGCTAATGTTAAGCGTGTACCGTAAACCGGAACAGGTAGCTTTCTTAGTACGTATGAAACACCACCAATATGATCTTCGTGACCGTGCGTTAAGAAAATCCCTTTTACTCGTTCCTTATTTTCCTGCAAATACGTGATATCAGGGATTACAATATCAATTCCGAACATCTCTTCCTCTGGAAACATCAATCCAGCGTCTACGACAAAAATATCCGAATCTACTTCAATAACATACATGTTCTTGCCAATTTCCCCTACTCCACCTAGGGCGAATACTTTAATTTTTTCTGTCTCTTTCCTCACCTTTTAACCTCCAAATTTTGTTAAGTATACCCGTACTAAGTCACTTAGAGATATTATACCTGATACAAGAAATAGAATACAAGTTAATTTCTAGCAATGAACAGGGTTTTAACAGATCCCGCAACATGCCCGAACCGATAAAGAAAACTCGCCAATTGGCGAGCCCTACTTATACTTTATTCCTAACATTTCTCGCTACGTCGAATTGACATCGAGCTAGAAATTTATCCTTTCTTAAAGTGTAATAAAAACGAAAAGAAGCTAATCACCTACCGCTATATGTAGGTAATTAGCTTCCTTTTCTTCTAAAGCCGACTTTTTCAGCATCTTTGCAGCATAAAAACAAGTTGTGTTTTCTTTATTGACGCGGAATCGACTGAACGATTTGTGACAATTGCTTTTGCTCGCTTTCACTTAAAGGAGCGAGCGGCAAACGTACAGATCCAGCGTCTGTTCCGAGCATTTGCATTGCTGCTTTAACAGCAGTTGGATTTGGAGCCATAAAGAGCGCCTTTGTAATGCGCAGTACAAATTGATGAAGACGCTGCGCCTTTTTCGTGTCACCACTTCGGAAAGCAGCAATCATCGCCTGTATATCATTGCCGATTACATGAGCAGCAACGGAAATAACACCATTTGCGCCAACTGCAAGTGCTGGCAACGTTAAGCCGTCATCACCGCTGTAAACAGCAAAGTTTTCATCCGTTCTCTCAATAATTTCTGTCATCGCCAAAACGTCACCAGATGCATCCTTTAGCGCCATAACGTTTGGCAGCTGTGATAAACGAACGATTGTATCAACCGTCACATTTATGGAGGTACGTCCTGGGATATTATAAAGCATAACAGGAAGCTTCGTGCTCTCAGCAATCGTTTTGAAATGCTGATACAGTCCTTCTTGATTTGGCTTATTGTAGTACGGCGCCACAAGCATTACCGCATCTACACCTGTTTCTTCCGCTTTCTTCGTTAATTCAATTGAAGCTTGTGTGTTATTATTGCCCGTTCCAGCGACAACCGGAATTCTTCCTTTCACTACCTCTACAACATGGCGAAATAGCGCTAGCTTTTCGTCTGTTGTTAAGGTTGGGGATTCTCCGGTCGTCCCCGCTACTACAAGGGCTGTTGTTCCGTTATCGATTAAATATTCCACTAATTGCGTTGTTTTCGCGAGGTCAAGACGCCCATCTTGATCAAATGGCGTCACCATCGCAGTCGCAACTGCTCCAAAATCGATCATGCTCTCACTCCTTAATGTTCCACTTGCTTTGCTTCCGCTAATTGAAAGGCGCCGTGCAGAGCATTTACAGCCTCCACTAAATCGCTTTCCTTGACGAGCACCCAAATGGTCGTATAACTGTCGGCTGATTGTAAAATTTGAATCCCTTTCTCTGACAACGCCGTTACAATTTTGGACGTTACGCCTGGGACACCTGTAATACCAGCACCAACAATAGATACCTTTGCACATCGACGCGCAACAAGTGGCTCATAGCCGATGGCGCGCAGCACAGTAACGGCACGATCTGCTAAATCATCGCTCACTGTGTAGGCAACGCCTGTCGGAGAAATATTAATAAAGTCTACACTAATTCCTTCATTCGCCATTTCCTTGAACACTTGCGCATGCAAATCGTACGGGCCATCCTTAGCGAGCACCTTGATCTGTGTTACATTTGGTACGTGTGCAATTCCCGTTACAAGACGTTCCTGAACATCTCTCCCCTTCACTGCACCTCCATATGCTGTAACAAGCGTTCCAACACCGTCAGAATAAGTGGAACGAACACGGATGGGCACCTTTGCATGCATCGCAATTTCAACAGCTCGCGGGTGTATGACCTTCGCCCCCTGATACGCCATATTACAAATTTCATTGTATGTCACCACATCGAGCGGTCTTGCATCCTGTACAATACGTGGATCAGCGGTCATCACACCCTCTACATCTGTAAAAATGTCAATATATTCCACCTGGAGTGCCACTCCGAGAGCAGAAGCAGATGTGTCGCTGCCACCGCGTCCGAGCGTTGTCGGGTCACCGGTTTTCGTTTGT
This sequence comes from Ectobacillus funiculus, assembly GCF_004138295.1. GTDB lineage: Bacteria > Bacillota > Bacilli > Bacillales > Bacillaceae_G > Ectobacillus > Ectobacillus funiculus. The sequence goes on from NZ_SCFM01000006.1 coordinate 43,918, forward strand.
CCTTGAAAACCGGTGACAACTACGACATCAAACTCGCGCAACGTCTTCAATAAGCGGTCGCACTTCATTTCTATAATCTTTGCATTTGTAAAATCATCATTTGTGACAAAACCGGCCTGCGCTCCGGTAAAAGCAGAGGCGTTAATCCCATTCTCGTTTAACATGTTGGAAAACACGACAGCAGAAATTATCTCGCCACAGGATAAGAGAAGATCTTGCTCACGTTTAGAAATACGGGAGTTCTTATCCTTCACTAAGCTAAGAAGCGTGTCGGTTGCATACGGCTCTCCTTTTCGACCCATTGCCGATACAACTACAACAACCTTGTATCCTTCCTCTAATGCCCTTGCGATATGTTTGAACGCATGCTTTCTGCCGTTTTCATCGCGTACAGATGTACCGCCGAATTTTTGCACAATAATTTTCATGTTTGCACCCTCTTTGATGTTACACTAATCCTAGTTTCACCAATCGTTCTGCAATTTGAACTGAGTTCCAAGCGGCACCTTTTAACAAATTATCAGATACAACCCAAAGATGGAAGCCTTTGTCATTATTCAAATCTTTACGGATGCGGCCAACAAATACCTCGTTTTTGCCTGTTGCATCAAGAGGTGTTGGGTACAGCTGCTCCGCTGGATTATCTTGAAGCACAACGCCTTCTGCGCTCGCTAAAAGAGTACGAAGATCTTCCACTGTTACTCCGTCCTGTTCTATTTCAATATATACAGACTCAGAATGTCCCGATACAACTGGGAGACGTACGCAAGTTGCTGCGACTTCTAATTCTGGCATATGCATAATTTTTTTCGTTTCATTAATCATTTTCATTTCTTCATAAGTAAAGCCATTGTCCGTAAATTTATCAATTTGCGGAATTGCGTTGAACGCGATTGGATAATGTTTATCCAAGGCCTTCACAGGCAAGATATTTGCTTCTGGAGTTTCTCCATTGAGCATCGCTTGCGCTTGTGTTTTCAATTCTTCGATTGCAGTCACACCTGCACCAGATACCGCTTGGTATGTTGATACAATTACACGGCCTAATCCGTATGCTTGGCGAATCGGCTCAAGTGCTACAACCATTTGAATTGTAGAGCAGTTTGGATTTGCGATGATGCCGTTATGCTCAAGCAAATCTTTTTCATTTACTTCCGGCACTACAAGCGGTGTGTTTGCATCCATACGGAACGCACTTGTGTTATCAACAACAATGGCACCGCGCTTTGCCGCTTCCGGCGCAAGCTCTAAAGATACAGACCCACCTGCGCTAAATAAAGCGATATCCACTCCTTCAAAGCTCTCTGGAGTTGCTTCTTGGATTGTAAATTCTTCACCTTTAAATACTAGCTTCTTGCCCGCCGAACGTTTTGAAGATAAAAGTGTTAACTTTCCGATTGGAAAGTTGCGGTTTTCTAAAGTTTTTAACATTTGTTCTCCAACTGCGCCGGTTGCTCCGACTACAGCAACATGAAAAGCTTGTTTCTTTGTCATGACTAGACCCCTTTCAGCACTACTTGCTTGCAAAAAGATGGAGCCTATTGTCGTCTCCATCTTTATTAGAACAATTTTACCATACTTGTTGCAAAGTCATGAGATTTTTTTTTGAAAATTGTTGCGTTTTTTGAGTATTAATTCATATAACGGAATTTTTCTACAATTACTGGTTGGAATTGCTTTCCTTCTATGGAAGAAACAACTGTATCACGAAGCAGTTCCATACGAGCAACCATTGAATTCGGCTTTTTCTCTGGCGCATCCTGCCCAAATGGAACAAAATAAATATTTTTTGTTGCCATCAAACGCATAAGATTTACACCATTTAGTCCGAGGGCATCATTCGTTGAAATCGCAAGCACAACCGGCTTGCAATTGCGCAATGTTGCTTTTATTGCCATAAGCACCGGGGAATCTGTCATCGCATTGGCAAGCTTGCTCATGGAGTTTCCTGTCATCGGAGCAACGACCATGCAATCAAGCGGAAGCTTAGGACCAAGGGGCTCAGCTCCTACAATACTGTCAATCACCGGAAATCCCGTAATTTCTTCGATTTTCCGAACCCATTCTTCTCCTTCTCCAAAACGGGTATTTGTTGATTTTAAGGTATAGGAAACAACAGGCCGCACCTCTGCCCCCTCATCGACAAGCTGCTGCAAATAGGGCATAACTTCTGCATACGTACAATGGGATCCTGTAAATCCAAACCCAATGCGTTTTCCTTTTAAACTCATTTGCCATTCTCCTTTCTTACCTTTAAATCCTCTGTGAATAAGGAGGATAGTACATTTGCAAGAATTTGCCCCGCAGTTTTCGGTGCAACAATACCTGGAAGGCCTGGTGCCAAAAAGGCCTTGACGCCCCTTTTCTCAGCATAGCGAAAATCAGTCCCGCCCGGCTTTGATGCTAAGTCGACAATCAGTGTATGCGCTGGCATCTTTGCAATCACACTTGCCGTTACGATAAGATGCGGAATCGTATTAATTACGATATCAACATCATGCACTTCTTTCTCTAAATCCTGCATCTGAAACGGTGTAAATGTCATTTCTGTAATGCGGGCAATGTGCTCAGAGCGGCGTGCCCCCACTTTCACATGTGCTCCTAGCGCTTGAAACGTACGCGCTACACTCATTCCTGTTCTTCCAAAGCCAAGCACCATTACCTTCGAACCATGTATTGTATAATCGGTATGCTGAATTACCATCATAATGGTGCCTTCTACGGTTGGAATCGAGTTATAAATAGCCACGTCATCGCGCTCAAATAACTTAACGAGCTTTCTTTGGCAGGACGAAGCCAAGTTATCTAAGTAAGCATTGCTAATCCCAGAATATATAGTGAAATGCGGCGGCGTTCTTTCTATTTGTTCTTTTGTCAGCACTACTTTCTCGTTTGAAAAAATTGTATCAATTCCGCCTTCTGTATTTGTCCCGGCTACCGGTAAAACCACTGCATCTAACGAGGCGAAGTCCAATTCGTGCATGTGTTCCTTAGAAGCTCCCGTAAATCCATGATCCAACTGATCGAAGCCGACTAATGACAACTTTGCATCCAATTCAATTAGCTTTCGGATGACCTCAAGCTGTCTCGCATCTCCTCCTATCACAGCTATATGCATGTCAGTTAACATATTCCGCTTCACCTTCTTTTTCAGCTAATCTATATAAGCAAATCGCCTAACTCTTTAGTTTCCTCCACATCATATGTATCGTACAAGAGTAAGGTGATTGTATAGCAGGAAAAAGAACATGAAAAAAGACGGCTATCGGGCCGCCTCTCATACACTATTCCTGATAATCTGATAAATCAAAAATAATCATGTCCTGCCCAACCTTTTTCAAGCGGCTCCAAGAAACACGCGTCTCCTGTTGTGAACGTTTGAATGCATTCCACTTACCAAGCGGAATAATCAGAGCTTGAATCTTTCCATCCTGTTCATCAATTTCTAAATCCGCATGCCCAAGTATCCCCATCCGCTCTGCACGCTCTAAATCGACAATCTCCTTTCCGCTTAACTCACTTAACCTCATTTTTCTCACCCCCGTCTACTTACTACGTATTCGGACAACTAAAAAAAAATACCTACAAGTTAAGACTTGTAGGTAATACCTTTTGGAAGCGTTCCTGTCGGGCTAATAAGCGCCGCAGAAAATTCATCCGTAAAGGTGCTGCGAATAAGTTGATCCACATGTTCTTTAGTCACACTGTTTACGCTCTCAATAATCTCATCAAGAGATCGGTGTTTTTTCAACAGCAGCTCATTTTTACCGTTTCGGCTCATGCGGCTGTTCGTGCTCTCAAGGCTGAGCATTAAACTCCCCTTCAGCTGCTCCTTGCTATTGCGAAGCTCCTTCTCTGTAATCCCGGTACCCTTGAGCTTATCGAGCGTTTGTCCAATCGTTTCATATAGGGTTTCAAGCTGCTGGTTTCCTGTACCTGCGTAAATCGTTAGCATCCCTGTATCTTCATAAGAAGAGTGGTAGGAGAAAACGGAATACGCTAACCCGCGCTGTTCACGCACTTCTTGAAATAAACGGCTGCTCATGCTTCCTCCCAAAACATTGTTCAGCACGATAAAGCTGTATACATCCTCAGACCCAATGCTCAGCCCTTTATATCCTAAGCATAAGTGAGCCTGTTCCGTTTCCTTCTTGCGGGATACACGATTTGTATGAAATTGCGGCTTATGTACAGATTGACGGTTTGTCACTCCCTCATAACCACCGAAGTAGGATTCTACTGTTTGCATGAATGATTCATCTACATTACCAGCAATTGAAATTACAACATTTTCGGGCGTATAATGATCTTTTATGTATTGGCGAAGCGTATCACCAGTAAATGTGGCTAACGTCTCCTCTGTTCCCAAAATCGGATACGCAAGCGGATGGGATTCATATGTTGCCTTTGTCAGCAAATCATGCACGATATCATCTGGTGTATCTTCATACATTTTGATTTCTTCATATACAACATTTCTTTCCTTTTCGAGTTCTTCCTCCACAAATGTTGAATTGAAAAACATATCTGCTAAAATCTCAAGCGCATACTTAGCATGCTCATCCAATACCTTTGCGTAATAGCACGTATATTCCTTTGAAGTAAACGCATTGACTTGTCCGCCGATGCTATCAAAGGATTCGGCAATATCCCGCGCTGTGCGTGTTGTTGTCCCTTTAAAAAACATATGCTCTAAAAAGTGAGAGATGCCGTTGTTTTTCTCATTTTCATTGCGCGAACCCGTATGAATCCACACACCGATGGCAACGGAACGAACGGTAGGGATATGTTCAAATACAATTCTTACACCGTTTTTACAAGTATATTTATTAATCAAGTGCCATCCTCCTATAGTTCAATTTTGCTCTTGCTAGAAATATGGTGCTATCATTTAATCATATCAATTTTATAAAGCTCTGTCATGTAAATCTGTTTAATCTATTCGTTTTTCATCAAGCAGCATGGATACGCTTCCGATTTTATATCCTTTTTTCTTTAATTGTACAATGAGTGTATCAAGAGAACGCGCAGTAGGCGAGGTAGGATGCATCAAAACAATGGCACCTGGATGCACTTTTGTAAGTACACGATTCAATAATACGCTTGGCTCAGGCCGCTGCCAGTCAATTGTATCTACCGTCCACATAATCGTTCCCATTCCATGCTTGGCAGCAAGTGTTACAACCTCATCACGAAAACTGCCGCTTGGGGGTGCAAACCAACGCACCTGTTGATTTGTTGTTACTTCAATCATAGCATTTGTTTTTGTTAACTGCTCCTCAATCGCTCTCGCCGATAGTGTTTTCATATTCGGATGCGTATATGAATGATTCCCTACCTCTTGGTCTGCTTCTGCAATCATTTTTGCAAGACTTGGATTCTCCTTTACCCAGCGTCCCTCTAAAAAAAAGGTGGCTTTTACATTATGCTTTTTTAATGTTTCTAACATATTTGGGAGATATTCATTTCCCCATGCGACATTAATCGTAAGAGCTACCATTTTTTTCTCAGGATGCCCCCGGTAAACCGGTGCGGGTGATAAATCCTGTAAATGTACCTTTGGAGGCACCTCTTCAAAAACAAGTTTATTTTTATCAAATACACCTTGCTTTTCCATATTCCTATATGAGGCCTGTACATCAACAATACGGCCGTTATAGCCCGGCACTGCCTTCCATATCTTATCAATCTTTGCGTCGTCAGCAGGAATATTGTATTCCTTTGCTTTTTGCGCAATCTCTTCATACAAAGGTGCTTGCAATTTAGCAGCCTGTACAGCCTCCATTTTCATATCCTGTAAATAATGAGCTGTATATGGATTTTGAACTGATATGTAGACAAGCGCAACTAGACAAAAAAAAGCGGCAATGCGATATAGCTGTTTCCTCATCTGTTATACCTCCTCCTCACACACTATGTATACCTCTTTCACAGTAGAACAAAAAACGCGGACATGTCTCGTGTTGCCCGTAAACAGGATCCTCTTACCTAGTAAGAGTTTTTTCAGCGAGGTTTGTCCCAACAGCGAGCAGGTCAAGAATCCTTCATCGCTCTCTAGCATGGCCCCTTTCTTATTGTATAAAAAAAGGCCACAGGTTATCCCGTGGCTGCTGAAAAAGTACTTGTTTTGCGTAAGAAGCAAGTTCGTTAGTTATACACAGATAGAGAAAACTCGCCGATTGACAAGCCTTGCCCTTAGGTGAAGACAGAGACGTAGTTGCCCTTATACTTTATTCCTAAAATTTCTAACTACGTCGAACTGTCTTCCTGCTAGAAATTTATACTTTCTTAAAGTGTAAAGTGAAAAGAAGCTAACCTCCTGCAGATTTGTAGGCGGTTAGCTTCTTTTTCTTTTGAAAGGAATATTTCAGATGCTCTTGTTACCTGAGGATCTGCTTATCCTTATTCCTGCGTTTGCTGTTCTCTTTCTCTTTGTTCTCTCTGCTCTTTTAGGAGCACTTTACGGGATAAATTCACACGGCCTTGCTTATCAATTTCAATAACCTTGACAAGAACCTCATCACCGATTGCGACAACGTCCTCTACTTTAGGAACGCGCTCCTCTGCCAATTCGGAAATATGAACAAGACCATCTTTTCCACTGAACAGTTCCACAAATGCACCGAACTTTTCAATGCGTTTGACTTTGCCTAAGTAGATTTGACCAACCTCTACTTCACGCACAATATCTTCGATGATTTTCTTCGCTTTTTGATTCATCTCTTCATTTGTTGAAGCAATGAACACTGTACCATCTTGTTCAATATCAATTTTCACGCCAGTTTCTTCGATGATCTTATTGATTTGCTTTCCGCTTGGTCCAATGACATCGCGAATTTTATCTGGATTAATCGTCATCGTTAAAATTTTTGGTGCATATTGTGACAGCTGTGTGCGTGGCTCATTAATCACAGAAAGCATATGCTCTAGGATTTGCATGCGGCCAACCTTCGCTTGCTGCAGCGCTTCCTCTAAAATTTCACGAGATAAGCCTTCAATTTTAATGTCCATTTGCAATGCAGTTACACCTTTTGCCGTTCCTGCTACCTTAAAGTCCATATCACCAAGGTGGTCTTCCATACCTTGAATGTCTGTTAACACTGTATAATGCTCTCCGGACTGCACAAGACCCATCGCAATCCCTGCCACTGGCGCCTTAATCGGAACACCTGCATCCATCATCGCAAGTGTGCTTGCACAAATACTTGCTTGTGATGTAGAGCCGTTTGATTCCAATACCTCAGACACAAGGCGAACTGTATATGGAAAATCCTTTTCAGACGGCAGCACTGCTTCTAGCGCCCGCTCTCCTAGGGCACCATGACCAATTTCACGACGGCCTGGCCCACGTAATGGACCCGTTTCCCCAACGCTGAAGGATGGGAAGTTATAGTGGTGCATGAAGCGTTTAGACTCTTCAATCCCTAAGCCATCCAAAATCTGCACATCACCTAAAGCACCTAATGTACAAATGCTAAGTGCCTGTGTTTGCCCGCGCGTAAATAATCCAGAGCCGTGTGTACGTGGAAGAATTCCTACTTGAGAAGCTAACGGACGGATTTCATCCACCTTACGGCCGTCTGGGCGAACTTTTTCTACCGTAATGAGACGACGTACCTCGCCCTTGACAATTTTATATAAGATTTCACTAACTTGTCCCAATGTTTCAGGTGTTGCTTCATTTTCTTCATAATGCGCAAGAATGCGTTTTTTCACTTCATTGATTGCTTCCTCGCGCGCATGCTTTTCATGCACTTGAATAGCTGCAACCATGTCAGCCTCTGCCATTTGGCGAACCTCTGCTTCTAAAGACGCATCTACTTCATACAAAGTAACTGCGAGCTTCTCCTTACCAACTGCTTGAACAACTTCCTCCTGGAAGGCAATTAGACGCTTGATTTCGTTATGTCCAAACATAATGGCTTCTAGCATCACTTCTTCAGGCACCTCGTCTGCACCTGCTTCTACCATGTTAATGGCATCCTTCGTTCCCGCTACCACAAGGTGAATGTCACTTTGCTCTGCCTGCTCAACGCTTGGATTGATGATAAATTCACCATTGATGCGGCCAACGATCACACCGGCAATTGGTCCCTCAAACGGAATATCTGAAATAGAAAGCGCTAAAGAAGATCCAACCATTGCAGCGATTTCGGAAGAACAATCTTGGTCCACGCTGACAACTATGCTGATAACCTGCACTTCGTTACGGAAACCGTCTGCGAACAATGGACGAATTGGACGGTCGATCAGACGACTAGCCAAAATGGCTTTCTCACTCGGACGGCCTTCCCGTTTAATAAAGCCTCCGGGAATTTTCCCTACTGCGTATAAGCGTTCTTCATAGTTCACGGTTAATGGAAAGAAACTCACATTTTTTGGTTCTTTTGAAGCTGTTGCTGTAGATAATACAACGGTATCACCGTATCTTACAAGAACAGCGCCATTTGCTTGCTTCGCAAGCTGTCCCGTCTCAATTACGAGCGGACGCCCTGCTAAATCTATGGAAAAGACTTGCTTTTCTTGAGCCATTAAAGTACCCCTCTCAAATTAAAATATAAGTAACTGCCTCTATGTAAAGAAATTATATATTAGCATATATCCTTCCCTAGTATTGCCAGAAAGCGGGAAGGGTATGAAGAGAATAAACTTTTTTCCCTAACAAAAAAGCGGGAATATTCCCGCTTTTGTTGACTATCGACGTAATCCAAGCTTTTTAATCAATTCACGGTAGCGAGTTACGTCTTTGTTACGAAGGTAGTTAAGTAAGTTACGACGCTTACCAACCATCTTCAAAAGACCGCGACGTGAGTGATGATCTTTCTTGTGAGTGCGTAAATGTTCATTTAAAGTGTTGATTTGCTCAGTTAGGACAGCGATCTGAACCTCTGGAGAACCAGTGTCAGCTTCGTGAGTTTTAAATTGAGCGATGATTTCGTTTTTACGTTCTTGTGCTAAAGCCATCCTATTCACCTCCTCATCATAATCCCCAATTCCCTAGCATACGTTGGTGAAGCGTTATGCCAAGCAATGGTTCCAATAAAGTACATAAATTAGAATACTATCTTTTACTAGAAAAAGCAAGCCGATTTCTCGAGCTGCTGAAAATATTGTTGGGCCTTTTCTTTATCCCGCTGAATTTGCGCGACTAGTTCTGCAATACCATTAAATTTCTGTTCGGCACGAATACGAATATGCCATTCCACCTCTACACACTCATCATAAATGTCTTCCTGAAATTCAAAGACATGCACTTCGATAGAAAGAATCTTCTCATCCTGCTCAAATGTCGGTTTATAGCCAATATTACATACTGCTGGATACCAATGCTCTTTTACCTTCAAACGAACGGCGTACACACCGACAGGAGGCAAAATATAATCATCATTTAAGGCAACATTTGCAGTAGGGAATCCAATTTGTCTGCCACGCTTGTCACCGTGCACAACTGTTCCTTCTACTCGATAGTATCTTCCCAAAATAGATGGGACTTCTTCCATCTTTCCTTCCCTGATAAGACCTCGAAGCAAAGTAGAGCTAATTTTCTCTTCTTGAAATTCCACTTTTTCAATCACAGTCTGTGTAAACTCCCCTCTTGCATGAAACGGCAGCGTCTCCATCGTTCCTTTTCCAAGACGACCGTAAGTAAAGTCAAAGCCCGCTACAACATGCTTCACCTGAAGACTTATAATATAATCATCTACAAACTGCTGCGGCAGCAACTTTGCAAAAGCTTCATCAAATTTCACGATATAAAGAATATCAATACCTAAGTTTGCAATGATATCCTCCTTCATCTTCAAAGGAGTAATCGATTCGACGTGCGCCTCCGCCCGTCGCAGCACAACTGACGGATGCGGATAAAATGTCATTACAGCACTTTTAAAGCCCCGTTCCTCCGCAATTCTCTTCGCGGTCAGAATGACTTCCTGGTGCCCAAGATGAATGCCATCAAAATATCCAAGTGCCATGACACTTGGCTCTTCTTCCTTCCACTGATGAGGGTGAGTCAAATGAATTAATTTCACGCTCGAATTCACCTTTTTCTGTTATAATGCTTCCATTTCCTCATTATAGCTTTAATTCTTGATTATTCACAAGCACTTTTGTCGGCTTTAATAAACCGACTTGCTTAGGATGCGGCTCATAAATCGCCAGGCACTGCCCGCTTTTGTCAAAAACCGTAAAAAAACTGGCAGCCGTGTTCTGCTCATTCCGTAAAAACGCTCCATTTTTCACCTTTTCCGCCTGCTCGTCCCCGACAATGAGCTTCGGAAATTCAGTAAGCGCTTCTTCAATAGACAAAAGGCTTTCTTGCATCGTTCCGCTTTCTATTTGCTGCTGAATCTCTTCAAACGTAAGGCAGCGATCTAACGTGAAGTGTCCGGAAGCTGTTCGGACCAAATGTGACATATGCGCTGGAAATCCAAGCTTCTCTCCAATCATCACCGCTAATGTGCGAACATACGTCCCTTTGCTGCACGTCACACGAAAGCGGAGAGATACTGTAGGACCACTCCATTCTTCCTCTTCGCTAAGCAATGTGAATTCATGAATGGTAATCGTTCGAATAGGACGCTCCACCTCTATGCCTTGCCGTGCATATTCATATAGCTTCCGCCCATTCACCTTGACGGCAGAAAACATGGGCGGCATTTGTTCAATCGTCCCCGTTAGAGCCCGGAGCACTTCCTCAACCTCAGCGCGTGTAATCACGCGGCTTACATCCTTGCGTTCCACTAGTTCACCGGAAGCATCCTCTGTTGTAGTGGAGAAGCCAAGCGTCACTTCTCCCTCATAGGTTTTTGTTTCACTCGTTAAAAATTGGGCAATTTTCGTTGCCCTTCCAATACAAATCGGTAAAACACCGGTTACATCCGGATCGAGCGTACCTGTATGGCCAACCCGCTTTTCTCTTAAGAGCTTTCTCACCTTAAAAACACAATCATGAGAAGTCATGCCCGTTGGTTTATGTAATAGCAATACACCTTCCATGCGTTACACCCTCCATTATTTAGACAGAAAAAAGGGATAGACAATGACGTCTACCCGCTACTCTTCCTAGTTATCATCCTTGTTTATCTCATGCAAGAGCGTTTCAATTCGGTGACCGTAATCAATCGATTCATCAAATTCGAAGGAGATTTCCGGTGTTTTACGCAAGCGAATACGCTGGCCAATTTCAGAACGAATGAATCCCTTCGCTTTCGCTAGCCCTTTGAGTGTATTTTGTCGTTGCTCATCATCTCCCAATACGGAGATATATACCTTCGCTAGCTGCAAATCACCGCTTACTTGTACATCTGTAACTGTGACAAATCCAATGCGCGGGTCTTTAATTTTACGACCAATAATGTCGCCTAGCTCTTTTTTCATCTGTTCCCCCACGCGGTTCGCACGTAGCTTCATGTTATCACCTCATTCAATACCATTCCATCCTCGTTATCGTGCGTTCAATCTCCGGAAAGGAATCCATCATTTCCAGTGCTTTTTGAAGTTCTCTTTCACACGCCACCCGACTGGATGAAACAGAGACAATTGCAATTTCTGCACGTTGCCACAAATCCTGATACCCGATTTCAGCAACGGACACATTGTACCGCTGCCGAAGCCGGGTGAGAATACGCTGCAAAACTGCACGTTTATCCTTCAGCGACTGTGCTTCATAGAAAATGCATTCGCAAAAGAGGGAAGCAATCACTTCCGCTCTACCTCTTGCATTACGTACGCCTCGATAATGTCGCCTTCTTTCACATCATTAAAGCGTTCGACTGTAATACCGCACTCATAGTTTTGTGCAACTTCCTTTACATCATCCTTGAAACGTTTTAATGTATCAAGCTTGCCTTCAAAAATGACAACACCGTCACGAATCACACGAACGCTACTATCACGCGTAATTTTTCCATCTGTTACATAACAACCAGCAATTGTACCAACTTTTGATACTTTAAAGGTTTGACGAACCTCTGCTTGTCCGATTACCTTTTCCTCAAATTCTGGATCAAGCATTCCCTTCATCGCTGATTCAATTTCTTCGATTACATTGTAAATAATACGGTGTAAGCGAATATCAACATTTTCTGTTTCAGCTGTACGCTTCGCATTCACGTCCGGACGAACGTTAAAGCCGATTACAATGGCATTTGATGCAGACGCGAGGATAATATCAGATTCAGTAATTGCACCTGCACCTGTGTGAATAATTTTCACTTTCGCGCCTTCTACTTCAATCTTTTGAAGCGATGCCGCCAATGCCTCTACAGAGCCCTGTACGTCCGCTTTGACGATTAAGTTAATTTCCTTTACATCGCCTTGCTGGATTTGCTGGAACAAGTCCTCCAAGCTTAGCTTCGCTTTATCGCTGCGCTGCTCAACTACAGCGCGCTGGGATCTAGATTCCCCAACTTGACGAGCTGTCTTTTCGTCACTAAATACTAAGAAGCGATCCCCTGCATGCGGCACATCATTTAAGCCTGTAATTTCAACCGGAGTCGATGGACCAGCTTCCTTCACGCGGCGGCCAATATCATTAACCATGGCGCGCACACGTCCGTACGCAGCACCAACAACAATCGGATCTCCCACTCGAAGTGTACCGTTTTGTACAAGAAGTGTCGCAACTGGTCCTTTTCCTTTATCAAGCTGCGCTTCAATAACTGTTCCGTGCGCAAGGCGTTTTGGATTTGCTTTGTATTCCTCTACCTCACTCACAAGAAGAATCATTTCCAATAGGTTGTCGATTCCTTCACCTTTTAATGCAGAAATCGGTACGAAAATCGTTTCGCCGCCCCAAGCTTCTGCTACTAAGCCATATTCCGTTAATTCCTGCATCACGCGGTCTGGATTAGCAGCCTCTTTATCCATTTTGTTAACCGCTACAATAATTGGCACACCTGCAGCTTTTGCATGGTTGATTGCTTCAACTGTCTGTGGCATTACACCGTCATCTGCCGCAACAACAAGAATCGTAATATCTGTTACCTGTGCTCCGCGAGCACGCATTGTTGTAAACGCAGCATGGCCTGGTGTATCTAAAAACGTAATCTGCTTATCGTTGATTTCAACCTGGTACGCACCGATATGCTGGGTAATACCACCAGCTTCTCCTGCTGTTACCTTGGAGTTGCGAATTGAATCAAGAAGTGTTGTTTTTCCATGGTCAACGTGACCCATAATTGTAACAACAGGCGGACGCTCTTCAAGCTCTTCCTCTTCATGTACTTCATCTAGATGTGTTTCAAAATTTGTTTCATCAAAAACAACTTCTTCTTCAACTGAAATACCGTATTCCCCAGCAATTAACTCAATTGAATCTTTATCTAACTCTTGATTGATTGTCGCCATAATGCCAAGCATAAATAGCTTTTTAATGATTTCAGAAGGCTCTTTTCCTAATTTCTTTGCCAATTCACCAACTGTTAAAGAACCAACAAATGTAATTTGGTTCGGCGTTTCGCTCGACTGATTTTGTCGCCCTTGATGCGCACCTCTGCCTACTGCAGCAAACCGCGCATTATCTCCAGTTCCTTGCTTTTTCTTCTTCTTTTTGTTGCTGTTTTTCTTGCTTGTGTTTACTACCTCTGCCTCTTTATCAGCTTCCTCGTCGAATTCTTCCACAATTGAACGTTTTGGAGCTTTTGTTTCTGCAGTGCTTCCCTGATACTCTTGGTCTAATTTTCCAACTACATCGTCATCTAACATTGTCATATGATTTGAAACCTCTATATTCATTTCTTTTAGTTTTGATATTACGTCTTTACTTGATACATTGTACTTCTTTGCGTATTCATGAACACGAATTTTACTCATACATTCACCCCCGATAAGTTGTATCGAGCATGCTAAGCAGCTTTTTCGCAAAGCCTTCATCTAGCACGGCTACGACTACCCGCTCATCTCTCCCTATTGCATGCCCTAGTAACTGACGATTTTCCACATGCCTTAGCGGCACCTGATAGTACGTCGTTTTATCCGTCATTCGTTTTGCTGTGTTTTTTGATGCATCCTGCGCAAGCAATACGAGCTTGGCCTTGCCGCTGCGAATTTCCTTTAAAACGAGCTCCTCGCCGGAAATGATCCTTCTTGCCCGATTGGCTAAACCTAAAAATGATGCCCAATCTCCCACTTACACTGACTCCTTTTCAGCAAGTTCTAACAACTGCTCATAAAGGGATGGATCGATCTTCGCCTTTAAATGATGCTCTAGCACATGCTTTTTTTGCGCGTTTAAAATACATTCCTTATCTTTAGAGAGATAGGCTCCACGACCTGATTTCTTTCCCGTTAAATCAATGGAAACTTCCCCTTCTTTCGACCGGACAATACGAATGAGTTCGCGCTTCGGCTTCATTTCCTGCGTCGCAACACACTTGCGTAACGGAATTTTTCGATTGCTCACGCTATCACCTCTTATTCGATTTCATATTCCCCATTGTCGAATGTGTCAGCGCTGGCTGCTTGACTAAGAATACCCGCTTTTTCCGCTTCAGATTCGCTTTTAATATCAATCTTCCAACCTGTGAGTTTAGCAGCCAAACGTGCGTTTTGTCCACGCTTGCCAATCGCAAGGGATAACTGATGATCCGGCACGATAACCGTCGTTGCTTTTTCCTCCTCGTTCACGCGAACTTCCACGACCTGTGAAGGACTTAATGCATTTGCTACGTACTCTACTGGGTCATTGGACCAACGAACGATATCGATTTTTTCACCTTTTAATTCGTTGACGATTTGCTGCACACGTTGTCCTTTTGGACCAACGCAGGAACCAACTGGATCTACATCCGCGTTGTCGGAGTGCACCGAAATCTTCGAACGGTCTCCCGCCTCCCTCGCAACAGAGCGAATCTCAACTGTTCCGTCATAAATTTCTGGAACTTCCAGCTCAAACAAGCGCTTCAGCAGTCCTGGATGTGTGCGGGATACAAAGATTTGTGGACCCTTCGTTGTTTTCTCTACCTTTGTAATATACACGCGGATACGATCATGCGGCTTATAATGCTCATTTGGCATTTGCTCGCCTACTGGCAGCAGCGCCTCTACCTTACCCAAGCTCACATAAATGAAACGCGCATCCTGACGCTGCACAATTCCAACCATAATATCTTCTTCGCGATCAATAAATTCAGAATAAATCACACCGCGCTCTGCTTCACGAACACGCTGCGTTACTACCTGTTTCGCTGTTTGTGCAGCAATGCGTCCAAAATCCTTTGGCGTTACTTCAAGTTCTACAATATCGCCTACTTGGAAGTTTGGATTATATTCCCGCGCCTTTTCTACTGAAATCTCAAGACGAGGGTCAAACACACTGTCCACTACATCTTTTCGAGCCAGCACTTTAATCGTTCCCGTTGTAGGATTAAAGCTGACGCGTACGTTTTGTGCTTGATTGAAGTTACGTTTGTAAGCTGAAATTAATGCAGCTTCAATCGCTTCAATAATAACTTCTTTGCTGATGCCCTTTTCTTTTTCTAAGACGAGCAAAGCATCAATTAATTCAGTGCTCATGATGGTCCCCCTTCTTACTAAAACATCACTGCAAGGCGCGCACTTGCAACATTCTCCATTGAAATTTGAATTTCCTTTTTGCGCGTTTTAATCGTAATTAAAACTGTCAATATCGTACCGTCGTATGCCAGCAGCTTTCCTTCAAACACAGATTCACCATTAATTGGTTCATTCGTTTGAATCGCTACTTGCTTCCCGACTGCTTTTACAAAATCTTGTTCCTTCTTTAGAGGTCGTTCCGCACCAGGAGACGACACATCTAAGAAATATAAATGAGGGATTGGGTCCTTTTTATCTAACACTTCGCTTAAACGCTCGCTTACCGTACCGCAATCCTCAATATCCACTCCTGTTTCAGAGTCGATAAAGACGCGCAAAAACCAATCTTTGCCCTCTTTTACATACTCGACGTCAACAAGTTCTAAATCCATGTCCTCGACAATCGGTCTTGCTAGCTGCTCTACAACTTCTGTTACTTCATTGCTCACAAAACAGCCTCCTTTCAAAGTGCTTATACAACACAAAACGGTCCTAGTACACTACGTATACGACCAAACTAATCCGTTTCTTAGCATGAGTTAGCCCTGCTCCTAAAAATAAATGAGCGTAGGATAACAAAAGCCCCTGCTAAAAGCAGGGAATATCTGTCTTAGTATTGCCAAATTCAAGCAGTAAAACGTGTAGAAAAATATGTATATAAATCAGCAGCTTTAGGGCCTGAAAGAAGTAGATAGTAATACGAAAGAGTGGGTTGCCCCACTCTTCTACATACAATATACACGACATGAATAATTCATTTTTTACTGTAACATATATTGCTATATTTTGCAAAGACTTTCTCTCTAAGAAAGCTGTACGGTTCAGACGAAGCCGATTCGTAAAAGCTTTCCGCATATCCTTTGGCATAGAAGATATTTTTTCCTTTTTTGCCGAAAACTATTCCAAATGCTGAAGCAGGTTATCAAAGCTAGACATCATCCTCTAAAAGTTATACCTTCCTAGCTTTTAAAATAATGACAGCTGGTTTTGATCCGGCAACGCCTCTAAGCAGCCTAGACTGTCTAAATACTCAAGGATTGTTTTCGAAATTTTACTGCGCTGCTGTAAATCCTCCTTTGATAAGAATTCTCCCTCCTGCCTCGCCTTTACAATATTCAGCGCCGCATTCGTACCAAGACCGGCAACTGCATTGAACGGCAAGATAAGAGAATTCCCGTCAATAATGAAATCAGTTGCGCTAGAGCGGTATAAATCCACCTTTTGGAAAGAATACTCACGCTCACACATTTCAAGTGCCATCTCGAGCACAGTAAGTAAGCTCTTCTCCTTCGGGGATGCATCCAATCCCTTTTGGACAATCTCTTCAATTTTCGCACGAATCGCAGCTGAGCCTCTTACCATTGACTCCACATCAAAATCATCCGCTCGCACTGTAAAATATGCTGCATAGTACATAAGCGGGAAATGCACCTTGAAATAGGCAATGCGTACCGCCATTAATACATAAGCAGCGGCATGGGCTTTAGGAAACATGTATTTTATCTTTTTGCATGAATCAATATACCACGCTGGTACATTATTTTTGCGCATTTCCTCTTCCCATTCCGTCGGAACCCCTTTCCCCTTACGTACGGATTCCATAATTTTAAATGCAAGCGATGGCTCTAATCCTTGATAAATCAAATACACCATAATATCATCACGACAACCGATTACCTCGCTTAGCGTACACGTTCCGCTATAAATGAGCTCATTGGCGTTGCCGAGCCATACATCTGTCCCGTGCGACAGTCCCGAGATTTGGACAAGCTCGGAGAAGGTTGTCGGTTTCGTTTCCTCTAGCATTTGACGAACGAATTTTGTTCCGAATTCCGGAATTCCAAGTGTGCCTGTTTTACAGTTGATTTGTTCCTCGGTAACGCCAATTGACTCCGTCCCTGAAAAAATCTTCATGACCTCTGGGTCGTCCGTTGGAATTGTTTTTGGATCAATGCCGCTTAAATCCTGCAGCATACGGATAACAGTCGGATCATCGTGTCCGAGTATATCGAGCTTTAACAGATTATCGTGGATGGAATGGAAATCAAAATGTGTCGTTCGCCACTCAGCTGATGTATCGTCTGCCGGAAATTGAATCGGCGTAAAGTCAAATACGTCCATGTAATCCGGCACAACGATAATGCCGCCTGGATGCTGACCTGTTGTCCGCTTTACACCCGTGCATCCTGTCGCAAGACGCTCTACCTCAGCGCCACGAATGGTTAGGTTACGATCAGATGCATAGCCTTTTACATAACCAAAAGCCGTTTTGTCAGCAACAGTACCAATCGTTCCAGCACGGTACACATTATCCTCACCAAAGAGTATCTTCGTATAGTTATGGGCGCGCGGCTGATACTCGCCGCTGAAGTTGAGATCGATATCCGGTACCTTATCTCCTTTAAAACCAAGAAATGTTTCAAATGGAATATCATGCCCATCCTTTTTATATCTTGTACCACACTGCGGACAATCGGCATCTGGCAAATCAAAACCGGAACCGACCGAACCATCATTAAAGAAATGCGAGTGCTTGCAATTTGGACAAACATAATGCGGCGGCAACGGATTAACCTCTGTAATCTCCATCATGGTCGCAACAAGCGAGGAACCAACCGAGCCACGCGAACCTACAAGATAACCATCATCAAGCGATTTTTTCACGAGCTTATGGGAAATTAAGTAAATCACCGCAAAACCGTGACCGATAATACTCTTTAGTTCCTTTTCAAGGCGTGCTTCTACGATTTCCGGAAGCGTTTCACCATAGATGCTTCTTGCCATCACATAGCTCATTTCACGTGTTTCTTCATCGGCTCCTTCAATGCGCGGGGTATATAGGTCATCCTTAACCGGCTTTACGTCCCCAATCATCGAAGCGACTTTTTGGGTGTTTGTTACAACAATTTCCTTCGCTTTCTCTTCGCCTAAAAAAGAAAAGGCGTCTAGCATTTCATTTGTTGTGCGGAAATATACCGGCGGCAGCTGATGGCGATTCAGCGGATTTGCGCCTCCCTGTGAGCCGATGAGAATCTTGCGGTATATGCTGTCCTCTGGATTTAGGTAGTGAACATTCCCGGTTGCCACAACCGGCTTCTCAAGCGTTTCTCCGAGCTTCACAAGATTTGAAATAATGGTGCGCAGCTGGCCTTCATCCCGCACTAATTCTAGTTCAATTAAATGCGTCAGCACCTGAGGAGGCATTACTTCGATATAATCGTAAAATTGCGCGACCTCTTCCGCTTCTTCAAACGACTTTTGCATCATCGCTTCAAATACTTCTCCCTTGTCACAAGCTGTACCAATGAGAAGACCTTCGCGATGCTTTTTCAAGAGTGATCGCGGCAAACGCGGTACGCGGTAGTAATATCGCAGATGCGCATATGACACAAGCTTATACAGGTTTTTCAATCCTTCATCTGACACGGCTAAAATGGTTGCGTGACTCGGGCGGCCTCTTTTATAGGAATCACCTTGTCCCATACTGTCGTTGAGCTGGTCATGGTATTCTATCCCGCGTCCGACCGCTTCCTTGAGCATTTTTGTCAGCAAATAGCCTGTTGCCTCCGCATCATAAATCGCACGGTGATGCTGCGTTAGTTCAATGTCAAACTTCTTACATAGTGTGTTGAGACGATGGTTTTTCATTTCTGGATGCAAAAAGCGTGCTAGCTCAAGCGTATCAATGACAGGGTTAGTTGGCTTTGCCAATCCGTATTTTTTAAAGCCAACGTTAATAAAGCCCATATCAAATGACGCGTTATGCGCAACGAGTGTATCATTCGCAATCCAGCCTGCAAAGTTTCGGAGAACAACATCAATATCCGGCGCATCTTTTACCATATCATCCGTAATGCCTGTGAGTTCAATCGTAGTAGCAGATAAAGGGTGATGCGGATTGGCGAATGCCTCAAATCGATCTACAATTTCACCGTCTCGGATTTTAACTGCCGCCAGTTCAATAATCGTATCATATACAGCGGACAGACCCGTTGTTTCTACGTCAAAGACGACATATGTTTCATCAGCAAGAGAGCGATGCACCTCGTTATACGCAATCGGTACGCCATCATTTACAAGATTGACCTCTACACCATATATCACCTTAATGCCCGCTTTCTTTCCAGCCGCATATGCCTCTGGGAACGACTGCGCGACTGCGTGATCCGTCACGGCAACAGCCGGATGCCCCCATTTTGCAGCTTGCGCAATTAGCTTAGACACCGGTGTGACTGCGTCCATTTGGCTCATCGGTGTATGCAGGTGAAGTTCAACCCGTTTCTCTTCTTCAGGCGCTGTATCCTTCCTGGATGGACCTTTTACTTCATTAATATCGTTTGCAATCATAACAAGATCGCGGACAAATGTGTCGTTTTGTACAGAACCGCGTACCTTTAGCCACATTCCTTTTTTAATTGCTTGTACGAGCGGAACATCCTCTTTATCGCGTGAAAACATTTTTACTATTAGCGAATCTGTATAATCGGTAATTTTCAACGTTAATAATGTCCGGCCGCTGCGAAGCTCCTTTGTCTCTACATCAAAGACATAGCCTTGAATGGTCTTTCGTTTCTCTTCATCCTGAATCTCACGAATGGAGACAATCTCTTCATCCCCGCGAATGAGATAGCCGATTACAAGAGGTTCATCAGATGGTGGCGCACCAGCACCCGCTTCATCCTCACGCTTCGCCATATCTTCGATTGCCTTTTGCACCTTTTCGCGGTCTTCTTGTTCTTTTTGCTCCATAAAGCGCTGCATTTCTTCCTGGTTCTGCTGCACAGTTGTATCCAGCTGAAAACGCGGAAATCCGAATGACTCGTAACGATCCCCAATCGGTTTTGCCCAGTTTTTCTTAACAGTCGCTTCCTCAAGCTCATTTTTCACTGTGACAGTGAGTCTTACGCCGCTTATATGCGGAAGCTGATCCTTTAAATACAGGAACATCGGCGACAGTGACAGCTTATTCATACAAAGCGGCCAATACGATTGCACGTCATGCTCCGTATATTGTCCATCATCCGTCTGCAGCGTAAACGACACATCGGCAATGTGTGAAAATGCTTGCACGAGCTGATTTTCTAACAGCTCATATATATTTGCGGGCAACAGACGCGGCAATGCAAATTGAAAGCACCAAGCTTTGTTTGGTTTATCCACGACAAGTTTTGTAATACCGCCGCCAGCAAAATACTCCGTTTGCATTGCTTCAGGAAACCCCAGCTGCCCAAGTAAAATTTGAAAGCGCTCCTGCTGCTCCGTTGTTAACACTGCCATCATCTTCCTCCTCCCTTATCATAAGCAAGGAAAGGTACCTCAATGAGGTACCTCTTCTCTTATTGTAAAATATTTGTGATATATTGGTATAGTCCTTCAATATGCACTTCTTCAGATTCACCTGTCGCGCGCACCTTTACTTCAACAATGCCTTCTTCTGCCTTTTTGCCTACTGTAACGCGTACAGGAATTCCAAACAGGTCAGAATCGGCAAATTTCACACCAGCACGTTCTGGACGGTCATCAAGCAAAGTATCTATACCTTGTTTCTTTAACGATTGATAGATATACTCCGCTTTCTCTCTTTGAATATCTGTTTTTACATTTACCGGAATCACATGTACATGGAACGGTGCGACTGCAGATGGCCATAGCAAGCCGCTTTCATCGTTAAACTGCTCCGCAATGGCCGCCACCACACGGGAAACGCCAATGCCGTAGCAACCCATGATAAGCGGCTGTGTTTTTCCGTTTTCATCTAGATACGTAGCGTCCATCGCTTCACTATAACGTGTACCAAGCTTGAAAATATGCCCTGCTTCAATACCAAGAGCAAACTTGATCGTGCCTTGTCCATCTGGAGAAGGATCTCCTTCCTCGATGAAACGTAAATCCGCGTACTGACTTACTGTAAAATCACGACCCGGGTTGACATTCACATAATGATAGCCCTCTTCATTGGCCCCGCAGCTTCCGTTTACAATTGCAGCTACCGCATGATCTGCAATAATCTCAAGCTCATCGGATACACCGATTGGACCAAGGGAACCAAATGTACAATTCATGAGGCGCTGTACATCTTCAGGAGATGCCAGTTCAACAACAGAAGCACCATATAAATTTTTCACCTTTACGTCGTTTACTTCATGGTTGCCGCGTACAAGAACGAGTACAAACTTGTCGTCCACCTGAAAGACCATCGACTTAATACAAGATGTCTCCTCCATTTGCAAGAATGCAGCCACCTCATCGATTGACTTTTGATTTGGTGTTGCTACCTTCTCTAGCTCTTTCATTGCTTCACTGCTTTTTTCATAAGTTGCGACAACTTCTGCCATTTCAACATTTGCCGCATAATCCGATGTATCGGAATACGCAATTGTGTCTTCACCAATATCAGACAAAATCATGAACTCATGTGTACCCTTTCCGCCTATCGCACCAGCGTCTGCGATAACAGCGCGGAAGTTTAAGCCGCAGCGGCGAAACACATTTGAATATGCTTCATACATTTTATTATACACTTCATCCAAGCTTTCCCGCGAGCTATGGAAGGAATAGGCATCCTTCATTAAAAACTCTCTGCCGCGTAATAAGCCAAAACGCGGACGTTTTTCGTCACGGAATTTTGTTTGGATTTGGTACAGCGTCAGCGGAAGCTTTTTATACGATTTTACCTCGTCCCGCACAAGGGCTGTAATTACCTCCTCATGCGTAGCTCCGAGCGCGAACTCGCGCGAATGACGATCGTTCATACGCATAAGCTCTGGACCATACGAATACCAGCGCCCTGATTCCTGCCATAGCTCTGCTGGCTGAAGTGCTGGCATCAACAGCTCCATTGCCCCCGCATTTTCCATCTCCTCACGAATAATACCCTCAACCTTTTGCAATACTTTTAGTCCAAGCGGTAAAAAGCTGTATATACCGGATGCATTTTGGCGCATGAAGCCGGCGCGAAGAAGCAGCTGATGACTTCTTACTTCTGCATCAGATGGCACTTCTCGCAAAGTTGGACTAAACATCATACTTTGTCTCATTGACGTACACCTCTCCATTATAATGCCGACGCTGCTAAACAAGCAGCGTCAGACGTAATTTCTCCATTTCTATAAGAAAAGTTTTTTTATATCATTCCATGTTACAACAAGCATAAGCAGCATCAGTAACGCAAAGCCAATAAAATGGACAAGACCTTCCTTTTGACGATCAATTGGCTTTCCACGCAATGCCTCTACTAAGAAAAACATTAAACGTCCGCCATCGAGTGCCGGAACCGGCAGCAAATTAAATAAGCCAAGATTGATGCTCAAAGCAGCCGTTAATCCAAGTAAATTCACAAAGCCTGACTCCGCAACCTTTCCTGTTAGATTATAAATACCAACTGGACCGGACAAAGCATCAATACTAAATTGTCCAGTTACAAGCTGCACGAGTGAAACAAAGACCAGTTTTGTCCATTTATACGTTTGTTCCGCTCCAAGCTTCAAGGAGCCAAGCAGCGATTTCTCAACCGGGCCGTACACCCCTAGGCGGCCAACCTCCTGCTTTCCTTCCTTCTCAGCAGTTGGGGTCACTTTTAGGACAATTCTTTCCTTATTCCGTTCCAACTCCATCGTCATTTCATTCCCAGGATTTTTCCTAATAATGGTTGTCACGTTTGTCCACGTGTCTACTTCAGTGCCGTTAATCGATTTGATAACGTCTCCTTGGTGCAGCCCTGCCTTTTCACCAGCACTATTTGGCACAAGTTCTCCGATAATCGGCTTATCAACAGGGATTCCTTGCATAAGGCCGATAATGACAAACAGTAAAAACGCAAGCACAAAGTTCATCGCAGGACCGGCAAAAATAGCAAGAGCTCGCTGTCCCAACGATTTGGAGCCAAACTGCCGGTTATACGGGGCAATTTGAATTTCTTCTCCACCAGATACATAATAGGCCTTCTCGTGAACACGGAACGTTTGCAGCTCTTCCTCGTACTCCTCGTACCCAGAAATCGTAAGGGCATGCTCTAAATCCGCGCGTTCTACCTCGATTACTCTAGCATTCGGGTACTTATCGCGATTGTCTAATACGAGCTTGATGACTTCTTCCTTCTCATTCAATAACAATCCGACCTTTGCACCAGGCTTTAGTTCAATCGTTTCCGGATCCTCCCCAGCCATGCGCACGTAGCCGCCAAGCGGAAGCAAGCGAATCGTATAGACTGTTTCATTTTTGGTAAATGAAAAAATTTTAGGACCGAAACCAATCGCAAACTCTCGGCAAAGAATACCAGCGCGCTTTGCAAAATACAGATGTCCTAACTCGTGGAAAAAGACGAGTGCTCCAAAAACTAAAATAAAGGCAATCGCTGTGTTCAACTCAATACCCACCTTTGCTAAATTTGTTCCATCACATATCGTCTTGTCGCCCAGTCAATCTCCCGAATCTCATCTAAGTTCGGATGAGAGATGACACTGTGATGGTGCATCGCTTTCTCTATTAGCTCTTCAATGGTCAAAAAGCCGATCTTCCCTTGCAAAAAGGCAGCAACAGCTGCTTCATTTGCTGCGTTCATAACAGCCGGCAAGCTGCCTCCCGTTCTTCCTGCTTCGTAAGCAAACTGCAAGCAGCGGAATCTGCCAAAGTCCATTTGCTGAAAATGGAGCGCTCCAATTTCCCATAGCTGCAGCTGCTTTGTCGCTTGAAGCGGCAAACGCGTTGGATACGTAAGCGCATATTGAATCGGGACACGCATATCTGGTGTTCCTAGCTGCGCAATAACGCTTCGATCCCCAAACTCTACAAGTGAATGTACGATGCTTTCCTTATGTAGTAGCACATCAATTTGATCATAAGGGATGTTAAATAGCCAATGCGCTTCGATAACCTCTAATCCCTTATTCATCATTGTAGCAGAATCGATTGTAATTTTCGAACCCATCGACCAATTTGGATGCTTCAAAGCATCCTCCACTGTAACATGTGTAAGCTCCTCCCGTGTTTTGTCTCGGAAACTTCCACCAGAGGCTGTTAAAATAAGACGAGAAATCTGCTCTCGCTTCTCACCATTTAAGCATTGAAAAATCGCAGAATGCTCACTATCTACAGGGAGCAAATCAACACCATACTTGCAGGCAGCCTCCATTACGAGATGACCTGCTGTTACAAGTGTTTCTTTATTGGCAATGGCAATTGTCTTTCTTGCTTCAATTGCACTAAGCGTCGGCATTAAACCTACACTCCCGACTACTGCATTCACGACAACGTCAGCAGCTGTGTGCAAAGCAACCTCAAGCAGCCCTTCTTCTCCCCAAACGACTTTCACGTTGCCAAGCATCACTCGCAGTCGCTTTGCGTCCTCTTCCTTTTGCACCGATATGAGCTGCGGAAGAAATTCTCGAGCCGCTTGCACCGCAAACTCAATATTGCTTCCTACCGAGAAAGCAACCAATTGAAAATGTTCCGGATGCAGCCGAATCACGTCAAGTGTCTGTACCCCAACAGATCCACTCGCTCCGAGCACACTAATTTTTTTCATTGTTCCATCTCCTTGTTTGACGAAACGAGTTTACATATCATGCAGATAATAGAGACTGCCGCCATGCTTTGGTCAAGGCTCTATGAAATAAAATGCAAAAAGTGCAACAGCGGCAATACGAACAGCACGCTATCTAGACGATCCAAAATTCCGCCGTGTCCCGGCAAGATGTTACCAGAATCCTTAACTCCGTAATGGCGCTTAAATGCCGATTCTACAAGATCGCCAATTTGCCCAAATACAGAAACAGCTGCTGTTACGGCAACTAACATTCCTATATTGTCCGCGACAGGTGAAAAATGGTTGTACACCAGAGCCACTATAACAGCGCAAATAACACCGCCGACCGCTCCCTCTACCGTTTTATTCGGACTAATTTCCGGCCACAGCTTCCGCTTGCCAATGGCCCGGCCAATAAAATATGCCCCCGTATCCGTTGCCCAAATCACGAACAGTGTATATAGAATATACTTCAAGCCTTCCATTCTCGTTTCGTTTAAATAGTAAAATCCCATACCTACATAAAGAGTTGCCATCAGCAAAAAAGATGCATCATCAAAAGTAAATGTATTCTTGGAAAGAACCGTATATGATAAAAGAAGCAGGACAACCAAAAACGTTATTTCTGCTTTTGTCAGATGCAGCACTTCTACAACCTCATGGCTGGCTACCGTGCTTGGCAGTAAAACCACCGCAAGCAAAAAGGCTGCTAGGAAGGTTGGAACAGAAAAAAGCGGCAACTGCTTCATACGTACTAGCTCATACAGCCCGATAAAAGCAAGTCCATACACAAGCCATAAAAATGGCTTTCCTCCGTACCATACGAATGGAACAAATAAGGCCAATGCCACAAACCCTGTAATCAATCGTTGTTTCAAAAACAAGACCTCACTTTCTTATACGCCACCGAACCTGCGACCTCTCCTTTGAAAGTTTATGACGGCTTCAAGCAAGTGGGACTCCGTAAAGTCTGGCCAATAACGATCTGTAAACCACAGCTCCGTATAAGCAATTTGCCAAAGCATAAAATTACTGATACGAATTTCGCCACTCGTACGAATTAACAAATCCGGATCCGGCAACTTACTCGTCATTAAATAGGAGGAAATCACTTCCTCGGTGATGTCATCTGCGTTAAGTTTTCCACTGTTACTATCTCTAACCAAATCCCTCACCGCATAAACCATTTCATCACGGCTTCCATAGTTTAACGCAAAATTTAAGATTAAACCTGTGTTATTTGCAGTGTCTTGCATAGCTTTCTCTATTGCCGCAAGCGTATGAGCCGGAAGTCCCTCTTTTTGTCCCATTAAGCGAACCTGTACGTTTTCTTCTACAAGCTCCGGCAAGAAGGTACCTAAAAACTCCTGAGGAAGCTTCATTAAATAATCCACTTCCAACTTTGGTCGCTTCCAGTTCTCTGTTGAAAATGCATAAAGTGTTAATACCTTCACGCCAAGTCGACTAGCGCATTTTGTAATTTTCCGCACTACTTTCATACCCTCATGGTGACCGGCAATACGCGGCAAACCTCTTTTCCTTGCCCATCTGCCATTCCCATCCATAATGATGGCAATATGCTGCGGAATTTCCCCTTGCTGTACTTCCTCCATTAGCTCCTCAAACGATGAAACCGTCTTATCTTTCCAAATGGAAAATCTCTTTAACATGTTTGAAACCTCCACGAGCACACGTATTCCATAAAAGTGTAAAAAGACCCCCTTAAGCAGAGGGTCGTGCATAGACAAAAATGAGGATTACACTTCCATAATCTCTTTTTCTTTGTCCTTTGTAATATCATCAATTTTTGCAATGTGCTTGTCTGTTTCTTTTTGAACTGTTTCTGTATGACCGCGCAGCTCATCTTCAGTAATTTCACCATTTTTCTCAAGCTTCTTCAGCTCATCGTTTCCATCACGGCGAACATTACGAACAGCTACCTTTGCCTCTTCCGCATACTTTTTCACAGTTTTCACTAAGTCGCGACGGCGCTCTTCTGTTAACGCTGGAAACACAATGCGAATAATGGAACCGTCGTTAGATGGATTTAATCCCAAATCAGATGTTTGAATCGCCTTTTCAATGTCTTTTAAGGAAGACTTATCATACGGCTGAATCACAAGCATCCGCGGTTCTGGTACAGTAATATTTGCCAGCTGGATAACAGGTGTTGGGGCACCGTAATAATCCACCGTAATTTTCTCAAGTACACCTGCGCTCGCACGTCCTGCACGGATCGAAGCTAATTCACGTGTATATGCGGAAATTGCTTTCTCCATTTTTTCTTTTGTATTTTTTAATACTTGCTGCGCCATGGTTTATTTCCCCCTTACAATTGTTCCGATGTTTTCGCCAAGAACGGCACGTTTAATATTTCCTTCTTCCATGATCGAGAACACAATCAACGCGATGTCATTATCCATACATAGGGAAGAAGCTGTGGAATCCATTACGCCTAATCCTTCTTTTAAGACATCTAAGTATGTTAACGTATCATATTTCGTCGCTGTTTCATCAATTGTCGGATCTGCACTATATACGCCATCCACATTATTTTTAGCCATAAGGATCACATCAGCTTCAATTTCAGCTGCACGTAAGGCTGCTGTCGTATCTGTTGAGAAGTACGGATTTCCTGTCCCAGCAGCAAAAATAACAACGCGTTTCTTTTCCAAATGGCGGATTGCTTTTCTGCGAATATAAGGCTCCGCAACCTGTCTCATTTCAATTGACGTTTGCACGCGTGTTTGAATACCTAAATTCTCTAAACTGTCTTGCAGTGCAAGGGAATTCATTACAGTGGCTAACATCCCCATGTAATCGGCTGTAGCCCGATCCATTCCCATCTCGCTTCCCGTTTTGCCGCGCCAAATGTTCCCGCCGCCAACAACAACTGCTACTTCTACGTCAAGTTCAGCAATTTCCTTCACCTGTTGCGCAATTGATTTAATAACGGTCGGATTAATTCCAAATCCATGACTACCTGCTAAAGCTTCTCCGCTTAGTTTTAGTACAACTCGTTTATATTTAGCTTGACTCATAATGAACCTCCGTTGCTCCGATCTTTATCTGCACCCTCGCTGCCCATTGCCTGGCGGCAGTGCACTTGGTTATTTTAAAAAAGGGAACACTACGTGTCCCCTTATCTTTATTAGTTGTTGCCTCTTACTTGGTTCATTACTTCTTCTGCGAAGTTATCTTGACGCTTTTCAATACCTTCTCCTACCGCATAGCGAACGAAGGATTTTACAGCAGCGCCTTTAGATTGTACATATTTTCCAACCTTTGTATCTGGGTCTTTTACAAACGCTTGGTCTACTAAGCAGATCTCTTCAAAGAATTTGCCTAGGCGGCCTTCTACCATTTTTGCAACGATATTTTCAGGCTTGCCTTCGTTTAACGCTTGTTGCGTTAATACTTGACGCTCGCGCTCGATTTCTTCTTCTGTTACCGCACTGCGATCTACATATTTCGGATTTACTGCAGCAATATGCATAGATACGTCTTTTGCAAGAGCGTCATCATTTGTTCCTGTAAGAACAGACAATACGCCAATACGGCCGCCCATATGAAGATATGCACCAAATGCATCAGCATCTGTTTTTGTTACGATTTCAAAGCGGCGAAGAGTTAGTTTCTCACCGATTTTTGCAACCGCTGTGTTGATATGATGCTCTACTGTTACACCGCTGTCCATTGTTTGAGCCAATGCTTCTTCAACAGATGCAGGCTTTTTCGCTAATAAATGAGCTGCCAATTCTTTTGTTAACGCTTGGAAGCCTTCATTTTTTGCTACGAAGTCTGTTTCAGAGTTTACTTCAAGAATTACTGCTTCGTTTCCTTTTGTTTCGATTGCTGTTAAACCTTCAGCAGCAATGCGGTCCGCTTTTTTCGCAGCTTTCGCGATTCCTTTTTCACGAAGAAAATCGATCGCTTTTTCCATATCGCCATTTGTTTCTGTTAACGCGTTTTTGCAATCAAGCATGCCCGCGCCTGTTTTTTCACGAAGCTCTTTTACCATTTGTGCAGTAACTGCCATGTTCTTCATCCTCCTGTTATGTATATAACTCAGAAAGAGCAAATATACTCTTCCTAGACATATGATTTTCTTACTTTAAAAAAGGTGATAAAAGGCTTACCCCCTTATCACCTTTCCCATCTGTTACGCAGTAACTGTTTCTTCTCCTTGCTTTGCTTCAAGGATAGCGTCAGCCATTTTAGATGTAAGAAGTTTTACAGCGCGAATTGCGTCATCGTTCGCAGGAATTACATGGTCAATTTCATCTGGATCACAGTTTGTATCAACAATACCGATTAACGGGATGTTTAACTTACGTGCTTCCGCAACAGCGATGCGCTCTTTGCGTGGATCTACGATGAAGATTGCATCTGGAAGATCCTTCATATCTTTAATTCCGCCTAAGAATTTCTCAAGACGCTCTAATTCTTTTTTAAGCTGAACAACTTCTTTTTTAGGAAGTACATCGAATGTGCCGTCTTCTTGCATTCTTTCGATGTCTTTCAAACGTTTTACGCGTTTTTGGATTGTTTGGAAGTTTGTTAATGTACCACCTAACCAACGTTGGTTTACGAAGTACATACCTGCGCGTTCTGCTTCTTCTTTAATCGCATCTTGCGCTTGCTTTTTTGTACCAACGAAAAGAACAGTACCGCCGTTTGCTGCGATTCCTTTCATTACGTTGTAAGCTTCTTCAACTTTTTTAACTGTTTTTTGAAGATCGATGATATAGATGCCGTTACGCTCAGTGAAAATGTAACGTTTCATTTTAGGGTTCCAACGACGTGTTTGGTGTCCGAAATGTACACCTGCTTCAAGCAATTGTTTCATAGAAATTACTGACATGCTTAGTTCCTCCTGAATGGTTTTATTCTCCTCCGTTTACTTCACCTTTAAGCGTAACTGCACAAGAAGCAGCACCAACACTTAAATCTGTAAACGTGTGTATTCACACCATTGACTACTATATCATAACAAGATATGACATTCAAGTCGAAAATTAGTGTTTTTGCGAAACTTCTTGAATTTCTTTTCAAGAGAGTTAGCAATCTTTTTAAACCTTGTACATAAAATCGTAATTCTCACTTCTACAGTATTACCACTTTTCCATCATTTCAAAACAAAAGCCCTCCAAATCCGGAGAGCTTTTGCTTTAATTTGCTTTTAATTTTGATAGTTCCTGCAAAAACTTATCATTGAGCACCTTAATATACGTTCCCTTCATTCCAAGAGAGCGTGATTCAATTACACCCGCACTTTCAAGCTTGCGAAGTGCGTTGACAATAACAGAACGAGTAATTCCAACACGATCCGCGATTTTACTAGCAACTAGCAAGCCTTCCGTTCCATTTAGCTCTTCGAAAATATGTTCAATCGCTTCTAATTCACTATAAGATAAGGAACTGATGGCCATTTGAACAACCGCTTTGCTGCGAGCTTCTTCTTCAATTTCCTCTGCTTTTTCGCGTAAAATCTCCATGGCTACTACTGTTGCTCCATACTCTGCAAGAATTAAATCCTCATCCAAGAACTCTTTTGCTAAGCGAGCTAGCTCCAGTGTACCTAAACGTTCGCCGCCTCCGACAATTGGCACAATCGTTGTTAATCCGTCTTGAAACAAGTCCTTATTTTCAACCGGAAAAGCAGTGTATTCGCTGTGAATATCCAAGTTTGGAGATGTTTCTGTAATATTGAAGAGGCTTTTTGTATACTCCTCCGGAAATTGTCGCTCTGCCAGCATTTGCTTCATCCGATCACTTTCAATGTGTTGATGAATTGCATGACCAAGCAATTTCCCCCGGCGACTTACGATAAACACGTTTGCTTCAATTACACCGCATAGCGTGTCAGCCATTTCTCTGAAGTTTACAGGCTTTCCTGCAGCCTGCTGCAGAAGAGCATTAATTTTTCTTGTTTTGTCTAATAGTGCCATTGTTCTTTTTTCCTCCCACACCGCGCATCCTCCCTCCCTATTTCACGGGAGGGAGGCATCACACGGGATACTTTCCTTATAAAATAAATTGACTTACATCCTTGTTTTTTGCTATGCTAACTAACTTTTCCTCAACATATTGAGGAGTGATGGTTATTTTTTCCAAAGTGATTTCAGAGGCCTCAAACGACAAATCTTCCAACAGCTTTTCCATAATCGTATGCAGTCTTCTTGCCCCGATGTTATCCGTATCCTGGTTTACCTCGTAAGCAATCTCAGCAATTTTACGAATAGCTTCGTCAGAAAATTCAATCTCTATACCTTCTGTCGATAACAATGCACGATATTGTTTAATCAAAGCATTATCTGGCTCTATAAGTATTTTAATAAAATCCTCACTAGAAAGCTTTGTCAGCTCTACACGAATCGGAAAACGACCTTGCAGCTCCGGAATGAGGTCAGACGGCTTTGACATATGAAAAGCGCCGGCTGCGACGAATAAAATATGGTCGGTTTTCACAGGACCGTACTTCGTAACAACCGTCGAACCTTCGACAATCGGTAAAATATCACGCTGTACACCTTCTCGAGAAACATCGGCGCTATTTGCGTTTTTCCCAGCAATCTTATCGATTTCATCAATGAAGATGATGCCAAGCTGCTCCGCCCGATAAATCGCCTCCTGCGTCACTTCTTCCATATCGATGAGACGCTGTGCTTCTTCATTCGCAAGCACCTTTCTCGCTTCTTTTACAGTCAGCTTGCGGCGCTTTGTTTTCTTTGGCATAAGGTTTCCTAACGCATCTTGAAAGTTCATGCCCATCTGCTCCATGCCTGTGCCTTGAAGCATATCAAACATAGATGGCTGCTGCTCTTCCACCTCAATCGAAATGACCTCATCTTCAAGAAGACCGGCAGCTAGTTTTTGCTCTATTTCTTTTTGTTTTAACCGTGTGTCCGCTTCCTCTTGGTGAGCTTCCGTTTTCGTATCATTGTTTTGCTGTCCGCCAAACAGCATTTCGAGCGGATTCTTGAATGTATGCTGCTTCGGTTTTCCCGGTACGATCGCTTCGATAATGCGTTGATTTGCCAGTTCTTCCGCTTTATCCTTGACGCGAACCACTTTCTCTTCTTTTACAATACGAATTGATGTTTCCATTAAGTCCCGAACCATCGATTCAACATCTCGCCCTACATATCCGACCTCAGTAAATTTCGTTGCCTCTACCTTGAGGAATGGCGCGCCAACAAGTTTTGCTAAACGTCTGGCAATCTCTGTTTTACCAACCCCCGTCGGCCCAATCATTAAAATGTTTTTTGGGGCGATTTCATCGCGAATGGCTTCATCCAGCAAGCTTCGGCGATAGCGGTTACGCAACGCAACTGCCACCGCTTTTTTTGCATTTTTTTGGCCGATAATATATTGGTCAAGCTTCTCGACAATTTGACGTGGTGTAAAATGTAAATGCATTAGTACATCCCCCTTTACAGTTCCTCAACGATGATATTTCCGTTCGTATACACACAAATATCGCTTGCAACCTCAAGGCTCGCCTTTGCGATCTCTTTCGCTGTCAACCCTTCCCCTGCAAACTGCTTTAAAGCGCGACCTGCAGCAAGGGCATAGTTGCCTCCTGATCCAATCGCTAAAATGCCATCATCTGGTTCGATCACTTCGCCCGTACCAGAGATGAGGAGTAAATTTCTTTCATCCATCACGATGAGAAGCGCCTCTAATTGACGAAGCATCTTATCGCCCCGCCATTTCTTAGCCATTTCCACAGCAGCCCGCGGCAAATTGCCATTGTACTCCTCTAGCTTCCCTTCAAACATTTCAAATAAAGTAAACGCATCAGCAACTGAACCAGCAAAGCCAGCAAGCACTTTTCCCTGAAACAGTTTACGAACCTTGCGCGCTGTATGCTTCATAACAACCGCATTTCCAAATGTCACCTGACCGTCTCCTGCCATTGCACATTTTCCTTTATGATGAATGGCAAATATCGTTGTCGCATGAAAGTTTCCCATAGAAAAACTCCTTTTACCTTGTCGTTTTGTCACACCAATACCATTATATGGAGCATTCTGTCATTCTAGCATCATTATGCTCTCGGATGATGCTTTGTATAAACAAATCGCAATCTCTCCTTGGAAACATGCGTATAAATTTGAGTTGTGGATAAATGAGCATGTCCAAGCAGCTCTTGTACAGTACGTAAATCTGCGCCTTCATCCAGCATATGAGTTGCAAACGTATGCCGCAGCACATGCGGACTTAAACGCATTGTTAAGGAAGCCTTTTCAATGATTTCATTCAAAACGTACCGTACACCCCTTTCCGTTAAAGGGGCTCCTTTTGCATTTAAAAACAAAGCTGCGCTCTCCTGTCGGCTCTTCTTACACAATTCCTGCCTTCCGCTTTTGATATATGTATGTAGCGAATCATAGGCGTAGCTCCCAAATGGAACATAGCGCTGTTTTTTTCCCTTTCCAGTGACTAGAATCGTTCCAACCGTGAAATCAACATCTGCCAGACATAGCTGACAGCATTCACCTACTCGAATACCAGTTGCGTATAGAAGCTCCAGCAACGCTTGGTTGCGCTGCCCAAGCGCTGTACCCTGATCACAAACGGCAAATAGCTTCTCCAGCTCCTCAGCATATAGAAACTCGGGAATCGCCTCTTCCTTTTTTGGAAGGGATGCAAAAGAAAACGGATTATCCTCGCAATACCCCTCTCTCATGAAAAATCTATACAGGCTGCGCAGACTCGATATTTTCCTGGCCACTGTTTTTCGTGCCAGCTTTTTGCCGTGAAGCACAGTTAAATATAAACGAACATCGGAATATACAACATCCTCAAACGAAGCAATTCCTTGCTGCATCATAAATGTCATAAAATGTTCAAAGTCATCTTCATAACTTGCAAGTGTATATTTCGAATAATTTCGTTCAATTTGTAAATACTCGACAAACAGATTTAACTTTTCCTTTATATCCATAGATTTCTCACCTTTTAAGCAAGAAAGGCTACTAAATCGTATCACAACGTAGTAGCCTTTGCAAGTAAATTGACTAAATATTTACAAAATTTTGAATTATTCCTAAAGCCCGCTGTGCGTACGCTTCGTAACGCTCCAGCTTCTTCTTAATTTTTGTTTCCAGCGGCGGGAACAGTCCGAAGTTTGCATTCATCGGCTGAAATGTTTTCGCGTTTGTTGATGTAATATAATGCGCCATACTGCCCATCGCCGTTTCTGGAGGCAGCGAGATCAGCTCCTGCCCCTTTACCATTCTAGCGGCATTAACTCCTGCAAGCAAGCCAGACGCCGCAGATTCTACATAGCCTTCTACACCTGTCATTTGCCCCGCAAAGAATAAATCCTCGCGCTGCTTATATTGGTAGGTAGGAAGAAGCAGGTTTGGTGAGTTAATAAACGTATTACGGTGCATAACACCATAACGGATGATTTCCGCATTTTCAAGCCCCGGAATGAGACTGAGTACTTCTTTTTGAGCGCCCCACTTTAAATGCGTTTGGAAGCCTACAAGATTGTACAACGTTCCTGCCGCATCATCCTGACGAAGCTGCACGACCGCAAACGGGCGTTTTCCTGTACGAGGATCCTCTAACCCAACCGGTTTCATTGGACCGAATAATAAGGTTTGCTTTCCGCGCTGCGCCATAACTTCCACAGGCATGCAACCTTCAAAGTAAATTTCTTTCTCAAATTCTTTAAGCGGCACAACCTCAGCAGAGATAAGCGCTTCGTAAAAACGGTTAAATTCCTCCTCTGTCATCGGACAGTTGAGATATGCCGCCTCTCCCTTATCATAACGCGATTTTAAATACGCAACCTCCATATTGACGCTCTCTTTCTCAATAATAGGTGCGGCTGCATCGTAGAAATAAAAATAGTCTTCTCCTGTTAGCTCCTTCAGCCTGTCAGATAATGCTTTAGAAGTAAGCGGACCTGTCGCAATTATGGTCGGTCCAGCCGGTATTTCAGTTATTTCCTCCGTTACAACGGTTATATTCGGATGATTTTTCACATAGTCTGTTACCTTCGCCGCAAATTCATGACGATCGACCGCAAGCGCTCCACCTGCTGGCACAGAGCACTCATCCGCTGCCCGAATGATGACGGAATCTAACCGCCGCATCTCTTCCTTCAGCACACCAACCGCATTCGTTAAACTATTCCCTCTAAGAGAGTTACTACATACAAGCTCAGCAAATTTATCTGTATGATGAGCAGGCGTCTGCTTCACCGGTCTCATCTCATACAGCATAACCTTTACACCGCGCTTGGCGATTTGATACGCTGCCTCACTGCCAGCTAAGCCAGCTCCGATTACATGAACTGTTTGTTCCATTTCTATCACCTTTTCTCTTTCTTTTCCGAAAAAAATGTGAGCATTTTCGGCTCACATTTGTTGTTCCTCTTCATAATCACAAGATACACATTGCACCTGAAGACCTTTTTTGAGCTTCTTCTCTACAAGCATTCCTTCACATTTTGGACATTTTCTGCCCACTGGCTTATCCCAGGATAGAAAATCACAGTCCGGATACGTGCTGCAGCCATAGAAAGTACGTTTTTTCTTATTACTGCGCCGTTCGATGATTTCGCCTTCGCCGCATTTCGGACAATCGATATCAATCCCCTTCATGATTGGCTTTGTATTACGACAATCTGGGAAGTTCGAGCACGCCATAAATTTTCCATAGCGGCCCATTTTAAATACCATCGCATTTCCGCATTGCTCGCAATCTTCACCGGCTGGCTCATCCTTAATCTCAACTTCCCGCATTTCTTTCTCTGCTTTTTCAAGATGCTGTTCAAAGCCTCGATAAAATGCATCGATAACTTTGACCCAATTTGCCTCTCCATCTTCAATTTTATCTAAGCTATCCTCCATATTGACTGTAAACTCAATATTGATAATGTCTGGGAAGAATTCAAGGATGAGTTCAATAACAATCTCCCCAAGCTCAGTAGGCACAAAGCGTTTATTTTCAAGTGCCACGTAGCCGCGTTTTTGGATGGTTTCGAGCGTCGGCACATACGTAGACGGGCGGCCAATCCCAACCTCCTCCAGCGTTTTTACAAGCCGAGCCTCTGTATAGCGCGGCGGCGGCTGCGTAAAATGCTGCTTCGGCTCGATATCCTTCGAAAATACCGTTTCACCAATTTCAAATGGCGGAAGTAAACGATCTTTTTCTTCCACGCCATCATCGTTTGACTCAACATACACTTTCATAAACCCAGGAAACTTCACAACCGAGCCATGAGCGCGGAACTGCACTCCGTTATTGACCAAGGCAACCGTTACGGTATCCATGACAGCGGGTGCCATCAGGCTCGCGACAAAACGCTCCCAAATCAGCTTATACAGGCGGTATTGGTCCTTGCTTAATACAGCCTTTAGTTCCTCTGGCTTCCGAAGCGTTGAAGTTGGACGAATCGCTTCATGCGCATCTTGCGCATTCGTATTCTTCCCTTCCTTTCGCTTCTCCGTAGCTACATAGTCAGACCCGAATTTTTCCTCAATATAGTTCCTTGCTTCTGCCTGCGCTGTTTCAGATATACGAGTAGAATCTGTTCTCATATATGTAATTAAACCAATGGTCCCCTCTTTACCAATGTCAATTCCTTCGTATAGCTGCTGCGCAAGCATCATGGTCTTTTTCGCTCTCATATTAAGTTTACGGGCCGCCTCCTGCTGTAAGGAGGACGTCGTAAACGGAACAGCCGGATTACGCTTTCGTTCGCGCTTCGTAACGCTTTCAACAGCAAAGGTGTTTGTATCTAATTTTGCTAAAATTTCTTTTACCTCTTGCTCATGCTTCGGCTCCTTCTTTTCTCCGTCTACACCGTAAAAGCTAGCCTCAAATACATCCTTACCTTTTACAAACTCGCCTTTAATTGTCCAAAACTCTTCCGGGATAAATGATTTAATTTCCTTTTCGCGTTCCGAAATTAACCGAACTGCTACAGATTGAACACGTCCTGCACTTAAGCCCTTTTTCACTTTCTTCCATAATAGTGGGCTAATATTATATCCGACAAGACGATCCAGAATACGGCGTGCCTGCTGCGCATCGACTAAATGCATATTAATTGCACGCGGCTTTTTAAAAGACTCTTTCACAGCATCCTTTGTAATCTCATTAAAAACAACGCGGCATTCCGATGATATATCCACATTTAATGTATGGGCCAAATGCCACGCAATCGCTTCTCCCTCACGATCCGGGTCGGCTGCGAGATAAATTTTCTTTGCTTTTTTTGCGGCTGCCTTCAAGTCCTTTACAACAGGCCCTTTGCCTCGTATCGTGATGTATTTCGGTTCATAGTTATTTTCGACCTCAATGCCCATCTGACTTTTTGGCAAATCGCGTACATGTCCCATGGACGCTACTACTTTATATTTCTTCCCTAAATATTTTTCAATCGTCTTCGCCTTTGACGGTGATTCAACAATTACGAGATACTCTGACATCTTGGTTTCCTCCCTCAAGAGGTGAATTCAAGTCTTCATTTATAGTATTGATTCGCCTTCTTTTTGTCAATTCAGAATGAATATAAAATAACACATATGATGGAGGAGTTGTCAATATTTCTTTCGCAAAAACATGAAAATTGTCCATAAAATAGTAATTTTTTCAAAATTCTTCGGTAATATCAGCTGCATGCAGCACAAGCTTCGCCCCTTGTTGAATAAGCCAATTTGTGCCTGCTGATGTTTCCATATGGATGGGTCCCGGAATAGCAAACACTTCCCTGTTCTGTTCTAGGGCACAGTCAACTGTAATAAGGGAGCCGCTCCTCTCCTTTGCCTCCACTACAACAACGCCCTTTGACAACCCGCTTATAATACGATTTCGCCTTGGGAAGTACCACTTTTGCGGCCGAAAGTGCGGCGGATATTCTGTTACATATAAAACATACTGAGAATGCTTTTGTAATACAGTATAGTTGTCTTTTGGATATATATACCGAAAACCTCCTCCAAGCACAGCAATTGTATACCTATTTTGGTGTGCAGCGCTAATATGCGCTGCCATATCAATGCCATATGCCATACCGCTGACGATCACCCAATCCTCTTTCAAAAGCTCTGACAAAATAGATTGTACGCTCAAGATACCGTAATGAGAGGGGCGTCTTGTACCAACAACAGCCAGTTTTTTCTCATGCTGCATAAGAAAAAGATCACCCTTCCCATATAATACAAACGGCGGATCAGCAATCTCTTTTAGAAGGCTCGGGTATGTATCATCAAAGATAGTAGTATAACATATATCATGACGCTGTAACTCATCTAAAATAGAGGAAATCGTAATGGAATGAAGGGTAGAATAAAGCTGAGCAGCTCGTTTGGAGGAAATAGCGAGCAACGAGGAAAAATCATGAGGAGAGAGGTTATACAACTGCTTTAAGTCTGGGTCCCAGCGCAGCAAACGTTCCATTGCCCGCCAGTTATCAGCAAGACTGTGATGCAAATGAAGCAAACGTTCCCGTTTCGCTTTCATAATACGCCCCCTTTACCGTAACCTAATGGTATGCAAAATAGAAGGGCACTCTCCTAAAAGAGAGCATCCTTCTATTTTCATCTTTCAGCGTCTTTCCATGAGAAAGCAGCCGCCTCAAGCCCAAGATGAAGCAAACTATTACATTAGTGTGTTTTGCAGGATTCTAATAATCCCTTTTCTTCTAGCACAGAGATTAATGTCTCGCCCATCACGGATGGAGTTGGTGCTACTTTAATGCCGCACTCCTCCATTGTTTTAATCTTCTCAGCAGCTGTGCCTTTGCCGCCAGAAATGATAGCACCCGCATGGCCCATACGTTTGCCGGCAGGCGCAGTTTGACCGCCGATAAAGCCTACAACCGGCTTTTTCATATTTGCGCGTACCCACTCAGCCGCTTCCTCTTCCGCTGTACCGCCAATCTCACCAATCATGATGACAGCGTATGTATCCTGATCCTCATTAAACGCTTGCAATACATCGATGAAGTTTGTGCCATTTACAGGATCCCCGCCGATTCCAACGGCTGTAGACTGACCAATTCCAGCCACAGTTAATTGATGTACCGCTTCGTATGTTAAAGTACCGGAGCGAGACACAATGCCAACGTGACCTTTTTTGTGAATATAGCCAGGCATAATACCGATTTTGCACTCTTCAGGCGTGATTACACCAGGGCAGTTTGGTCCCACTAAACGTGTTTTCTTGCCTTCCATGTACTTTTTCACCTTAACCATATCAAGGACAGGGATACCCTCTGTAATACATACTACTAAATCAAGTTCCGCATCTACCGCTTCCATGATAGAATCAGCGGCGAACGCAGGTGGAACGTAAACAACAGAGGCAGTTGCACCCGTCGCTTGCACTGCTTGCTCAACTGTATCAAAAACAGGTACGCCAATAACCTCCGTACCGCCTTTGCCAGGAGATGTGCCGCCAACGATTTGCGTTCCGTACTCGATCATTTGTGTTGCATGAAATAAACCTTGTTTACCTGTAATACCTTGTACGATTACCTTTGTATCCTTATTAATAAATACGCTCATCTTTCTCCCCCGCTTTCTGTTAGCCCACAAGCGAAACGATTTTTTGTGCACCGTCTGCCATCGATTCAGCAGCTGTAATATTCAAGCCGGACTCACTTAAAATTTTCTTGCCAAGCTCTACATTTGTGCCTTCTAGGCGCACAACAAGAGGCAGCTCTAGACCAACCTGCTTCGTCGCTTCCACAACACCGTTTGCAATCACATCACACTTCATAATACCGCCAAAGATGTTAACGAAAATTCCTTTTACATTTTGGTCAGAAAGGATGATTTTAAACGCTTCCGTTACCTTTTCTGTTGTTGCGCCGCCGCCTACATCCAAGAAGTTTGCAGGGTCCCCGCCGTAATACTTAATGATATCCATTGTTGCCATCGCAAGACCTGCACCATTTACCATACAGCCAATATTGCCATCTAAAGAAATGTAGTTTAGGTCATATTTAGAGGCTTCAATCTCTTTTGGATCTTCTTCATCTAGATCGCGAAGCGCAAGAATATCCTTATGGCGATATAATGCATTAGAGTCAAAGTTCAGCTTCGCATCAAGCGCCATAACTTTGCCGTCTCCTGTTACAACAAGCGGATTGATTTCCGCAATGGAACAGTCCTTCTCCACAAATGCTGTGTACAAGCTCATCATGAACTTCGCAGCCTGCCCGACAAGCTCCTTTGGAATATTGATATTGAACGCAATACGGCGTGCTTGAAAGGCTTGTAAGCCTACAGCCGGGTTGATATATTCTTTAAAGATTTTTTCTGGGGTTTTCTCTGCTACTTCCTCAATTTCAGTTCCGCCTTCTTCAGAGGCCATCAATACAACTTGTGAAGTAGCACGATCTAATACTAAACCAACATAATATTCTTTTTTAATGTCACAGCCCTCTTCAATAAGTAAGCGCTTTACTTCTTTGCCCTCTGGACCTGTTTGATGGGTTACAAGCGTGCTACCTAAAATTTGCTCCGCATATGTACGAACTTCCTCTAGGCTTTTTGCTACTTTCACGCCTCCAGCTTTGCCGCGTCCACCGGCATGGATTTGTGCTTTAACTACGCATACAGCTGTTCCTAATCCTTTTGCAGCTTCTACAGCTTCTTCTACTGTGAAAGCCACTTTCCCATTAGGAACGCTTACACCATAGTTTCTAAGGACCTCTTTGCCTTGATACTCATGGATATTCATGGTTCCCATCCTCCCCATTGTTAGTGAACGAATAAAACACTTCGGTATTATTGTATAAAATCTCACAAAGACTGTCTATAAGAAAGTATCAAGAATAAAAATATTCTAAAAATATAGAATTTATATTTTTATTGAAGCAATGGAAAACCGGCCCCCTCTGCAGGAGGACCGATAAAGATAGCTACTGTTAAGTTTGTCCCATTCTAGAACAGAACTTTCACTTGCCAGCTTCTTATATACCAAACCGCATATTTATACCATATGTTTAATAGGAGCAAATGATTTTCGATGTTCCGGCAATATCCCATGATGCTCAATCGCAGCTAAATGCTCCTTTGTCCCATAGCCTGCGTGCTTTTCAAAGCCATACTGCGGATAGCGCAGACCAAGCTCCTTCATCATCCGGTCACGCGTCACCTTTGCGACGACAGAGGCAGCTGAAATGGATATGCTTTTGGCATCACCTTTGATAATGGACGTTTGCGCAATCGGAAGCGGCAGCTTCATTGCATCGATGAGCAAATGCTGCGGTGTGATAGATAAACTTCCAATCGCCTCTATCATCGCCTTTTTTGTTGCTTCGTATACGTTGATTTCATCAATTTCTTCAGCGCTGATAATGCCAATCCCAATGGCAAGCGCCTGTTCTTGAATAATAGAGAAAAAAGCTTCTCGCTTCGCTTCACTGAGCTTTTTCGAATCGTTCAATCCCGCTAAATAAAAATTTCCAGGCAAAATAACCGCCGCCGCTACAACCGGTCCAGCCAGCGGACCTCTGCCAACCTCATCAACGCCCGCTATAAGCGTAATGCCTTGAGAGCGAAGCGCTTTTTCATACGTTGACATGTAAGAAAACAATTGCTGATCCTGCTGCTGCAGCTGTTTTTGTTTTCGCCAACTAGCTATGAGCTTTTGCACTCCTTTTCGTTCATCCTGCAGCAATTCGACAAAGCGCTGATCCTGTTCCGTTTCTATTTCCTCTAGCAACAGCTTTATTAATTTAATCGTCCGCACTGCCATATAGTCCCCCCCCTAATAAAGAAAACTCGCCGACTGGCGAGCCCTGTCCTTGGGCGAAGCCAGAGGCGTAGCCCTACTTATATTTTATTCCTAAAATTTCTCACTACGTCGAGCTGTCTTCCAGCTAGAAATTTATCCTTGCTTAAAGTGATATAAAAGGCACGCATATGCGCACCTTTTATGCTTCTATTTCTGCATATTCATTCGGCTCTTCGAAAGTAATTCGCCCTAGCTTACCAGCTCGCAACTCTCTCAGCACAATTTCTGCCGTTTTATCGTAATCAATGATGCCGCCGCTTAATAAGCAGCCTCTTCGCTTTCCGATGTCATCAAATAACTCCACAATATCCTCAGAAAGATGGGTGAGATTATAGCGTTCCTTTAACTTTTCTGGATAATGTGCAGAAAGGAAGCGGAGCGCATAGACAGCCACATCTTGTAAATTTAAAATGGCGTCCTTAATTGCACCGGATGTGGCTAGGCGAAGCCCAACTAGCTCATCTTCGAATTTTGGCCAAAGAATCCCCGGCGTATCAAGCAATTCAAGTTCCTTACCAACCTTAATCCATTGCTGCGCAGTCGTTACCCCTGGCCGGTCACCTGTTTTGGCAATATTCTTTTTCGCAATTTTATTGATCAACGTTGATTTTCCTACGTTCGGAATCCCAACAATTAATGCACGGACCGCCCTTGGATTGACACCTTTAGCAATCATTCTATCGAATTTTTCCTTCACCAATTCCTTACAGGCAGCGGTAATTTCTTTCATCCCCTGCCCCGCTTGCGCATTAATAGAAATGGCTTTAAAGCCCTTTTGCTCAAAATACGCAATCCATTTGCGTGTTAGCCTCTCGTCCGCCATATCAGCTTTATTTAATACAACGAGACGGGGCTTATGAGCAATAATTTCATCAATCATCGGATTTCGGGACGAAGCAGGAAGACGGGCGTCAACGAGCTCAATCACTACATCGATTAGCTTTAACTGCTCCGTTACTTGGCGCCTTGCTTTTGCCATATGTCCGGGAAACCATTGAATTGTCATATTATCACCTGCTTACGATTAATACTAGCCTGCCGATCGACAA
Source organism: Ectobacillus funiculus (assembly GCF_004138295.1). GTDB lineage: Bacteria > Bacillota > Bacilli > Bacillales > Bacillaceae_G > Ectobacillus > Ectobacillus funiculus. The sequence goes on from NZ_SCFM01000006.1 coordinate 86,818, forward strand.
GCTGGTTTGTGTTTCTATCTATTTTTCGATAACGCGGGCATCTTTAATCGGCCAGTACACAATATTTGCCTTGCCGATGACTTGATCCATAGAAATGGTTCCGATTGTTCGGCTATCCTTGCTAAAACGGCGGTTGTCACCCATAACAAACAGCTGCCCCTTAGGTACAGTACGAGCTCCTGTAACTTCTTCAAGTGTGAAGTCATATGTAAGAGATCCTTCTGTTACTTGCTTTTTATATGTCTCTAAATACGGCTCTTCATACGCTTTCCCATTTACATATAATACATCATTCTTATACTCGATACGATCGCCCGGCAGTCCGATAACCCGCTTAATATAGTCTTTATCCTCTGTTGCCCGAAACACAATAATATCAAACCGTTTCGGTTCTCCGAGATTATATCCGAGTTTATTCACAATCATACGATCCCTGTTATGTAATGTCGGCATCATGGAAACACCATCAACTAAAATCGGCGCAAAGAGGAAGTGACGAATGACAGCTGCAAGCACAACGGCTACAACAATCGCTTTAATCCATTCCCACGTTTGGCTTTTTTCCTTCGCCATATATATTCTCCTCCATAGGTGGTGTGTATAGGCCATATCGGAAAAAGGGAGCTTGTACATACAAGCTCCCATACAGTCATTATCGAATTTCTTTGATACGTGCTTTTTTACCGCGAAGGTTACGCAAGTAGTACAATTTCGCACGGCGAACTTTACCGCGACGCATTACTTGGATTTCCGCAATACGTGGTGTGTGTAATGGGAATGTACGCTCAACGCCTACACCGTAAGATACTTTACGAACTGTAAATGTTTCGCTGATTCCGCCGCCACGACGTTTGATTACAACGCCTTCGAACACCTGGATACGCTCGCGAGTACCCTCTACTACTTTTACATGCACACGCACTGTGTCCCCTGGACGGAATGCAGGTAAATCAGTCTTTAATTGGGATTTTGTGATTTCTTCAATCAATTGTTGCATTTCTGATTCTCTCCTTTTAAACCGATGCTCTTACACTCTATCTCCTGCAGCGGAACATCGTTGTTAATGCGACGTAAGTCACAAGGGATATCTTAACACATATGAACCTAGCTTGCAATAGCTATCTAGGAAAGTGTTAAGCCTTTTTACTTGTCTTCTTCAAATTCACGCAGCCACTGCTGCTCCTGCTTTGACCAGTCACGCCCCTCAAGCAAATCGACACGGCGCATATACGTGCGGCGTAACGATTCCTTCCGGCGCCATTCCTCTATCTTGGCATGATTGCCCGATAGCAAAACATCCGGAACCTTCATCCCCCGGAAGTCAGCGGGACGTGTATAGTGGGGATGCTCTAACAGACCTGTGCTGAACGAATCCTGAACGTGCGACTCCTCCTTGCCAAGCACCCCTGGCAGCAAACGAACAACACTGTCTGTGACAACCATGGCGGCCAGTTCGCCGCCTGTTAAGACATAGTCCCCAATAGAAATCTCATCCGTTACGAGATGCTCCCGGATCCGTTCATCGTAGCCCTCATAATGGCCGCAAATTAAAACGAGATGCTCTTCCTCTGCCAACGCTTCCGCTTTTCGCTGCGTCAGGCGCTCTCCTTGCGGGCACATGAGAAGAACACGCGGCTTTGTTTCAGCAGTGCCTGTAAGCTGCTCCACCGCATCAAAAATCGGCTGCGGAGCAAGAACCATACCTGCCCCTCCTCCGTACGGATAGTCATCCACGCTGCCATGCTTGCTTGCTGAGTACTCCCGGAAATTTACAACACGGATGGATACAGCTTCTTTTTCCTGCGCTTTTTTTAAAATCGAAGAACCGAACACACCTGTGAACATTTCAGGAAACAATGTTACGATATCGATTTTCATTCTAACAACCCTTCCATCACATAAATTACGACAAGTTTATTTGCCACATCAACCTTTAATACAACATCTGCAATATATGGGATATAGGCTTCTTTTCCGTTCGGACGCTTCACGACCCAAACATCATTTGCACCTGGAGATAGAATCTCTGTAACCACGCCAAGCTCTTCTCCATCCTCGGAAACAACCTTACAATCAATAATTTCATGGTAATAATACTCATTTTCCTCAAGCTTGCCAAGCTGGTCCTCTGACACCTTTAAAAAGGAGCCCTTAAACTGTTCGACGTCGTTGATATTGTCATAGCCCACAAATGTAAGAAGATCAAAGGTTTTATGCGTACGGTGCGATGCAACCTTCACTTCAATCGGCTCTTTGCTTTTCTCCTTCCAAATGTATAGCGTACTGCCTTTTTTGTAACGCTCCTCAGGAAAGTCTGTGCTAGAAATCACACGGACTTCTCCTCGTAAGCCTTGCGTATTCACAATCTTCCCAACGTTAAACCATTTTGCCATAGGATGATCCACTCCGTTTTCTCATTTATGTATATTAGTTTCTCCATAACTTTCTTCGCTTAATAAAGAAAAGCGGACAAGGCCCGCCTTTTATGGCAGCGTAGGGGTGAGCCGGAGTAAAAGGCGCTTTTTGCCTTTTGCGGAGGTTCAGCCCGGAGTCTGCCATTTTGGGCCTTGGGAGCTAGACATCGCCCCTAAAAGTTATATTTTCTTATCTTGTACAGAAAACTCGCCGATTGGCAAGCCCTGCTCTTGGGCGAAGACAGAGGCGTAGTTGTACTTACACATCGCCTTACATTTTCCTAAATTGCAAAAAAGGGAGAGGAACAATCGTCCTCGCCCTTTTTCCCGCTATTGAATTTCAAGCGTCAGCTTTTCGTTTTTTTGATGACCAGCCGCATAAACGACGGTCCGAATCGCTTTTGCAATACGGCCTTGCTTGCCGATTACTTTTCCAACATCCTCAGGATGTACAGTTAATCGATATATGGTAGCTCCATTAGTCGTGTCTTGTGTAACCTTTACATCCTCAGGATAATCCACAAGGGCCTTGACAATCGCTTCGATTAACCCCGTCATACGCCGATTACTTGCCTTGACGTGCTACGTGGAACTTCTCTAAAATACCTTGTTTAGAGAACAAGTTGCGAACTGTGTCAGATGGTTTCGCACCGTCTGCCAACCATTTTAATGCTGCTTCTTCGTTGATTTTGATTTCAGCTGGTTGCGCAACTGGATTGTAGTAGCCGATTTCCTCGATGAAACGTCCATCACGAGGAGAACGAGAATCTGCAACAACTACACGATAGAAAGGAGATTTTTTAGCTCCCATACGTTTTAAACGAATTTTAACTGCCATTTATAAAGCACCTCCGAATTTGTTTCACACAGATACTAATATTAGCAAATGTGTTTAGGGTTGTAAAGTATAAATTCTTAACAGCTTATTTTTTCCTTCAGCTATCTTGCTATTTACATGAAGGGAAACTTAAAGCCGCCTTTTTTCTTGCCTTTTTGCATACTTGTCATTGTTTTCATCATCTTCTTCATATCATCAAACTGCTTGAGAAGACGGTTTATCTCTTGAACAGTCGTCCCGCTTCCCTTTGCGATCCGCTTTTTGCGGCTGGCATTGATGATTTCCGGCTGCTCCCGTTCTAGTTTTGTCATTGAACGAATAATAGCCTCAACATGACCAATTTGCTTTTCGTCCACCTGAACGTTTTTCAGGCCCTTCATTTTGTTGGCACCAGGAATCATACCAAGCAATTCATCAAGTGGTCCTAGTTGACGCACTTGTCCCAATTGCTCCAAAAAGTCATCTAACGTAAATGACTGTGTACGCATTTTTTCTTCAAGCTCTTTTGCTTTTTCCATATCAACAGTGGCTTGTGCTTTCTCAATAAGCGTCAGCACATCCCCCATACCTAAAATACGGGAAGCCATACGCTCCGGATGAAACGGCTCAAGCGCATCAAGCTTTTCGCCCATACCTGCAAACTTGATTGGCGTGTTTGTGACAGCTTTAATAGACAGAGCGGCGCCTCCGCGCGTATCACCGTCTAGCTTCGTAAGCACAACGCCCGTCAAGCCAAGCTGTTCATGAAAACTTTGTGCCACATTGACTGCATCTTGTCCTGTCATCGCATCAACAACAAGGAAAATTTCATCAGGTTTTGTAACCTCTTTTACTTGTTTGAGTTCATCCATAAGCGTTTCATCAATATGAAGACGACCTGCTGTATCGATAAGTACATAGTCACGATGCTCTTCTTTCGCCTTTTCGATCGCTTGTTTTGCAATCTCCACTGGGCTTACTTGATCACCAAGGGAAAAAACAGGCATATCAAGTTGCTTTCCAAGTGTTTCAAGCTGTTTGATAGCGGCAGGACGGTAAATGTCGGCTGCTACAAGCATTGGCTGGCGATTATACTTTTTGCGAAGCAAATTTGCAAGCTTTCCTGTTGTTGTCGTTTTACCAGCGCCCTGCAGACCTACCATCATAATGACAGTCGGCGGACGGCTTGCGACAGCAATTTTGCTTTGCTCACCGCCCATAAGCTGCGTGAGCTCATCCTGTACAACCTTGATAACCTGCTGCCCAGGCGTTAAGCTTTTCATCACATCTTGCCCAACAGCACGCTCAGACACGCGTTTCACAAAGTCTTTTACTACTTTAAAGTTAACATCCGCTTCCAGCAAAGCAAGACGCACTTCGCGCATCATTTCTTTTACATCGGCTTCGGTAACTTTCCCTTTGCCGCGGATTTTCTGCAATGTCTGTTGAAGTCGGTCGGCTAATCCTTCAAATGCCATAATGCCGTCCTCCTACTCTAAATTTTCAATAGCTTCAACAATGTGCTTCACTTCTTCATTTACATGCTCGTGTTTATTAAGTACATCCTGCATCTCTGCAAGAAGCTGCTGCCGTTTTTGAAACTTTTCAAACAATAACAGCTTTGCTTCATACTCCTCAAGCATTGCTTCTGTACGCTTAATATTGTCGTATACTGCTTGGCGGCTTACTTCAAACTCCTGAGCAATCTCACCGAGCGAGTAGTCGTCTAAATAATAAAGAGACATATAGCTTCGCTGCTTCGCAGTTAACAACGATTGATAAAAATCGTATAAATAATTCATTCTCGTTGTCTTTTCGAGCACGTTGATCACCCTTTGTTAAGTGAATTCCCTTTACAACATTAGTGTACAGAGAAATAAAACACGTGTCAAGCTTTTCCTCTTGCAAGCTCTATTCTGCTTCCTTATCGATCAAGTCTCCAAACAAGCCGTATACATACTGTTCAGGGTTAAATTCTTGAAGATCGTCCATTTTCTCACCAAGACCAACAAACTTTACAGGCACCTTCATTTCATTTCGGATTGCAAGCACAATCCCGCCTTTTGCTGTACCGTCAAGCTTCGTTAATACAATCCCGCTTACGTCCGTCACTTCACGGAAGGTTTTTGCCTGACTTAAGCCGTTTTGTCCTGTTGTCGCGTCAATCACAAGCAGCACTTCATGAGGTGCACCGGGAACCTCGCGCTCAATAACGCGCTTTACCTTCTCAAGCTCCTTCATGAGATTGACTTTATTCTGAAGGCGGCCTGCCGTATCGCAAAGCAGTACATCTACCTTGCGCGCTTTCGCTGCCTGAACCGCATCGTACATCACAGCTGCCGGGTCAGATCCTGACCCTTGCTTAATGACATCCACACCTACACGCTCTCCCCATACTTCGAGCTGCTCGATGGCACCGGCGCGGAAAGTATCCCCAGCCGCCAGCAAAACTGTTTTTCCTTGGCTCTTCAATCTGTGTGCAAGCTTACCGATTGTTGTTGTTTTTCCTACACCGTTGACGCCTACAAACAAAATGACAGTAAGCCCATTTTCTTGCAGATGCAATTCGCCGTTAAAATCATCGTCGCTTTTATAAATTTCTACGAGCTTCTCAGAAATAACCGCCTGCACGTCCTTTGTATCCTGAATATTACGGCGCTTTACCTCATCCTTTAGCTCTTCAATCAGCTCCATTACTGTTGTCACACCAACATCGGCGCCAATTAGAATTTCTTCTAGCTCTTCAAAAAAATCCTCATCTACTTTTCGATACCGGTATACAAGATCATTCACCTTTTCGGAAAAGGAAGTACGTGTTTTTTCAAGACCTTGTCGAAACTTTTCTGTTACTGATTCTGTTTGACGAGAAATTGTTTCCTTTAACTTTTTAAAAAAACTCATTACGCCACATCCTTTCTAATCATTCGCAATTGTTTTAGCATCATCATCAAGCCGAACAGAAACAAGCCTAGAAACGCCAGACTCCTGCATGGTAACACCATAGAGCACATCGCATTCCTCCATTGTTCCCTTTCGGTGCGTAATGACGATAAATTGTGTTTCTTGACTGAACTTCCGTAAATACTGCGCAAAGCGCGATACGTTCGCTTCATCGAGTGCCGCCTCTACCTCATCAAGTACACAAAACGGAACAGGCCGCACCCGTAAAATAGCAAACAAAAGTGCAATTGCGGTGAACGAACGCTCCCCGCCAGACAGCAGTCCAAGATTTTGCAGCTTTTTCCCAGGCGGCTGTGCTACGATATCAATGCCTGTGTTCAATAAATCCTTTTCGTCTGTCATAATCAAGTCTGCTCGTCCACCCCCAAACAGCTCGCGAAACACCGCTTGAAATTCAGTGCGAATTGCCCCAAATGTATAAGCAAACCGCTTCTTCATCTCTTCATCCATCTCGCTGATGACCCCATGCAGCGTATTCTTTGCCTCCTGTAAATCACCGCGTTGTTCGAGAAGGAAATGATAACGTTCGGACACTCTCTCATATTCTTCAATCGCACCTAAGTTCACTGTGCCAAGCTCCTCAATAGACAGCTTGATCAGCTTTACCCGTTTACGCGCCTCTTCTACAGGCATCATAAGCGAATATTTCAGTTTCGCCGCTTCATACGAAATTGTATACGTTTCACGCAGATGCTGCAGTCGATTCTCCAATTCTACATCGAGACGCCCTAGCTGCACTTCCTGATCTTTGACGACATCCAGTACATATTTATGCTGCCGCTTTGTTTCCTTCGTTTCTCTTTCCGCATCCTCTAATGCAGTTTGAAGACCGAGACGCTGCTCCCGGCGCGCACTAATCAATTCAACTGTCTGATTCCGATCATGCGCCTTTTTCTCAATTTGCTCCGACAAATGAGCCTCTCCGCTTGAGCTGGAAGCTGTCTCGCGCTTCAGCAGATCTAAATCCCCCTCTGCCCTAGACAGTATTTCATTTGCATCACCCTGTTCCCGTAGCAACCGAGCCACCGTTTCCTTCTGATTCTGCAAACGCTGCTGCTCCTGCGCAACCTGTACTTTGATATCTGTAATTTCGGTCTGCAGCTTTTCCTTGGAGGAGCGCTGCTCACTTTTTTGCTTCGTTAAACTCTTCATCTGTTCGTCTAACGTTGCAATCGTTCCACTGATTTGCTCAAGCTCTTGCTGCAGCACTTTTTCTCTCTCCGCTGTCTTTGTGTGCTCCTCATGAAAATCATTCATCTCTAAATCGTAAAGAGCAAGACGGTCATTGATGCGATGCTCTTCCACTTCTAACTGGGTAATCTCTTCTTTTTGCGCACGCTCATTTGCCCGGATATTCTCAATAATCGTCCGAAGCTCAGACGCCTTCTTTTCCAGCCCGCCGATTTCACTTTTTAAAGATTGAATATATTTCTCTAGGGCACTCGTTTTACGCTCCATATCCGCCAGCTTCTCCGTCCATGCCTCAAGCTCTCGCTGCCGTCCAAGCAACGATGTTTTCGCCTGCTTTACAGCGCCCCCTGTCATGGATCCGCCTGGGTTCACCACATCCCCCTCAAGCGTAACAATGCGGTATCGATATTGCAGCAATCGCGCCAGCTCATTCGCACCTTTTAAATCACTCGTCACAATAACTGTCCCGAGCAAATTTGTAATTACACTCCGGTACGGTGGCTGATACGCAATAAGCTCAGACGCCACACCTATAAAAGCTGCATGCTGCTGCGCAGCCTGCAAAATGTCAGATGATATATATCTGCCCTTGATTGCTGTCATTGGCAAAAACGTAGCACGCCCATACTGATGCTTCTTCAAAAAAGCAATTGCTCCTCTGGCATGCTGTTCCTCTTGGACAACAATGTGCTGGGCCGCGGCGCCTAATGCTGTTTCAATAGCGGTTTCATATTTCTCGGGTACAGTAATAAGCTCAGCAACAGCTCCTTCGACTCCATCCAGCCGTCCGCCGCGCTCTTTCAGCACTTCCCTGACGCCTTGATAAAAACCGGTATATTCCTCTTGCATTTCCTCAAGCATTTCTTTACGGGAACGCGCCTTTTGTAAATATTGGTACGCTTGATACAGCTTCGCTTCATCCTCTGTTTGCTGCGTTCTCATACGTGCAACCTTTTGCTCAGTCTCCTGCAGCAGCGAGATGTGCTGGGCCATAGCTGACTGAAGTGCTTCATACTCGACATTTAAACGTGCCTTCTTCTCTTCAATAGAAGTTCGCAACTCTAAAAATTTACTATTTTCTTCGTTTAGACGTCTCGTTTTAAATTCCTTCTGCTTCGTTTGCTCGCCTATTAAAACCAACTCATTCCGAAGACCAGCCTGCTTGTTCAACAACTCGATATAGTCGCCTTGCAGCTTCTCAATTTCTTCCTCGACGTTTTGTTCATATGTCATCATGACCTGCTGATGCTGATGGAGACGCTGCTCTAGTTCCTTTACTGAATGAGCGAATGCTTGCAGCTGGCTCTTTTCTTGCTTCACATCCACTTCATATTGCTGAAGTTTTCTCGTTAAGTCCTGGATGGTTTTCTCGAGCTGTGTGCGGTTGACAGCCGCATTCTTTTTCCGCTCCTTTAGTACTTCCCTTTGCCCCTCAAGCTTCTCAAGCTCCTTACTTGATAGGAGAAGCACCTCCTGCAAAGAAGCGATTGACTCATCAATAGCATGCATATGCTCGCGATGCTCCTCCGTCTTCGCCTCACCTGCTTGCAGCTTTGCGGACAGCTTGACTTCGTGATCTTTATTGTTTGCAAGCTCTTCCTGCAGGCGTTCCCATTTCGTATGCAGCTCCTCAATTTCATATACGATCAGGGCTGTTTCTACCTTTTCCAGCTCTTCCTTCTTTTCCAGATAATCCTTCGCAACAGAGGATTGGATGCGAAGCGGCTCAACCTGGCTGCTCAGTTCGTGGATAATATCCTCAACACGATTTAAATTTTCCTGTGTTTCCTCGAGCTTCGCCTCTGCCTTTTTCTTGCGTGTTTTATATTTCAACACTCCGGCTGTTTCCTCAAAAATCCCCCGGCGATCCTCAGATTTACTGCTTAAAATCTCCTCGACCTTCCCTTGGCTAATAATCGAAAACGCTTCCCGGCCCATGCCCGAATCCATAAATAAATCAACGATATCCTTAAGGCGGCATGATTGCTTATTAATCAAAAAGTCACTATCCCCAGAGCGGTATACGCGCCGCGTTACACTTACCTCATTATATTCAATGGGCAGCTGCTGATCCTCATTATCAAGCGTTAATGTTACCTCCGCTATGTTGAGCGATTTACGCGAATCACTGCCAGCAAAAATAATATCCTCCATTTTTGCACCGCGCAGTGATTTAACAGATTGCTCGCCAAGAACCCAGCGAATCGCATCTGTAATATTGCTTTTACCACTTCCATTCGGACCGACTACCGCCGTGACACCTGGAACAAAGTCAATGGCCACGCGCTCTGCGAACGATTTAAATCCAACGATATCTAGTCTTTTGAGGAACATTTATCACTTTCCCCCTTTTTACGCAGAATGAATCCCCCTTTGATCAGGGGGATTCATTCTTGATGTTCTTTTAGCTTTTTTAACGCTTCCTCTGCGGCATGCTGCTCCGCTTCCTTTTTTGATTTTCCGCTTCCCAGGCCCAAGGCCACTCCATTTAAAGTAACACGGGAAATAAACTCACGATTATGCGCAGGACCCTTCTCCTGCAAAATTTGATACTCAATGCTCCCGCTGCCGTCACGCTGAATCAATTCCTGCAGCTGACTTTTAAAATCCATCACATGAGAAAAAGCACCCTCGTTAATTTTCGGATACACGATATGTTTTAAAAATTCCCAAACGCGCTCTAACCCTTGATCTAAGTACAGCGCCCCAATAAATGCCTCAAACACATCGGCCAATAGCGCCGGGCGTTCACGTCCACCTGTCATCTCCTCGCCTTTCCCTAGTAAAACAAGCTCACCAAATGACAATTCATTGGCAAATTGCACAAGAGATGGTTCACAAACGATAGCAGCGCGAAGCTTTGTAAGCTCCCCCTCGCTCATAGTCGGGTATTTTTGAAACAAATATTGTGAGATGGTTAGTTCCAATACCGCATCTCCTAAAAATTCCAAACGCTCGTTATCTTCATGAGGTTTTTTGCGATGCTCATTCACATAAGATGAATGCGTGAAAGCTTGAATTAGCAGCTTTTCATTCTGAAATGCAATGCCCGTCCTGTCTTGAAACTGTTTGAAAGCCTCGCGATATTTCGCTTCAAATCTTTTGTCTCTATGTCTTCTGTACGGCATAGGTTCCTCCTAAACATCCGCAGGTATGCATATATGCTGAGAAAGCCCCGTAGAAACGGGACTTGCTCAAAATCTTATACGTGGCTCTCTATGTAGCTAACAGCATCGCCAACAGTTGCGATTTTCTCTGCATCCTCATCGGAAATTTCCATTTCGAACTCATCTTCTAACTGCATAACAAGTTCTACTACATCTAAAGAATCCGCACCTAGATCCTCTTTAAAATTAGCAGAAGGGACTACTTCTGTTTCGTCTACTCCAAGACGATCTACGATGATTTTTGTTACACGCTCTAAAACGTCTGACATTATGGTTCACCTCCCCTCAAGTATTATATTAGATATTGTACAGAAAAACTAGACAAAATCAATTCTTTGTTATATAAAGGGACCCCTACATGCTCATGCCGCCGTTGACATGCAGCGTATGGCCTGTAATATAGCCGCTGCGATCGGATGCAAGGAACGTTACCGCATGCGCAATATCATCCGCCTCACCGAATTTTGCAAGCGGAATCAGTTTTAGCATTTCCTGCTTTACCTCTTCTGTCAGTTTGTCCGTCATATCTGTTACGATAAAGCCAGGCGCAACCGTGTTTACCGTGATATTGCGAGGCGCAAGCTCCTTTGCCGCAGTTTTCGTTAAACCAATCACACCAGCCTTCGCTGCCACATAGTTTGCTTGTCCAGGGTTTCCTGTTACCCCAACAACAGAGGCGATGTTGATAATGCGACCAGCGCGCTGCTTCATCATGTGGCGGGATACTGCTTTTGTTGTCAAAAATACGCCTTTTAGGTTCGTATTAATGACTGCATCCCATTCTTCTTCCTTCATACGCATTAACAGATTATCTTTTGTAATGCCGGCATTATTGACAAGAATGTCAATTTTTCCAAATGTATCTACAGCTTGCTTGATCATCGCGTTTACTTCCTCACCGTTTCCGATGTCAGCCTTTACTGCAATCGCTTCGCTGCCAAGCTTTTGAATTTCATCGACTACTTCCTTTGCCTTTAGTTCGTTGCCTGCATAGTTAACAACTACCTTTGCGCCGTTCTTTGCCAATTCAAGCGCTACAGCGCGGCCGATTCCGCGGGACGCTCCTGTTACAACTGCAACCTTATCTTGTAGCATCAGCCTTCTCCTCTCAATTTTGAAATTGTGCTCTGAAGCGTTTCTTCATCGTAAATTGCATATGTCTGCACAGATGGAGCGATTGATTTCATCAATCCTGCCAACACTTTACCTGGACCAATTTCTACAACTGTATCTACACCTAGTTCTGCCATACGTTCAATTGCTGGATACCAAAGCACTGGAGAATAGAGCTGCTCGACTAGCTTTTCCTTGATTTCTTCTTTGTTTGTTATCACGTCTGCTGTTACGTTTGCCACTACCGGGATGCTCGCGTCATGCATTGCGATCCCATCAAGGACCGCACGGAATTTTTCTGCAGCCGGCTTCATAAGAGAGGAGTGAAACGGACCGCTCACGCGAAGAGGAATCGCCCGCTTGGCACCGTTTTCCTTCGCTTTTTGTGATGCAAGCTCCACACCTGTTTTCGTTCCGGAAATTACGATTTGCGCGCGGCTGTTCATATTCGCAATTTGCACTGGGTGTCCTTGCTTTGTTACTTCCTCTGTTACATCCCGAAGTAAAGCAGGATCCATGCCTAAAATAGCTGCCATTGCGCCTTCGCCGTTTGGCACTGCTTCCTCCATATATTCACCGCGCTTGCGCACTGCATAAATGCCATCTTCAAATGAAAACGCGCCCGCAGCTACCAGCGCACTATATTCACCGAGGCTATGCCCTGCTACATAATCAGGCGTAATGCCAGATTGCTTTAAAGCCGTTAGAATAGCAACGCTTGTTGTTAGAAGAGCTGGCTGTGCATTTGTTGTTAATGTCAGTTCCTCCTGAGGTCCTTCGAATATGAGCTTTGAAAGCGATACACCTAGGATCTCATCAGCTTTCTTGAACACTTGCGCAACCTCTTCATACTGATCTGCTAATTGTTTCCCCATGCCAACAGCTTGCGACCCTTGACCTGGGAACAAAAATGCGATTTTTCCCATTTATTTTACCTCCTCTGTTTGCCTCTCAACCGCCTCTGTAATCGTTGCAACCATATTATTTGCTATCATTTCTCTTGTTTGACGAATCGCGCTGAATACCGCGTGCTCATCAGAGGATCCATGCGCCTTAATCACAGGTGCCTTCAAACCGAACAAGGCTGCTCCTCCATACTCAGAATAATCCATTTGCTTCTTTAATCCAAGCAGCTTGGGCTTTAACATTGCTGCCGCCAGCTTGCTGATAAACGAGCTTGTCAGCTGCTTTTTCAGCAGGGAAAATATAGAAAGAGCCGCACCCTCAAGCGCCTTTAATGCGATATTTCCTGTAAAGCCATCGCTCACAACCACATCGGCAGCCCCTTCTAATAAATCCCGCGCCTCCACGTTTCCAACAAAGTTTAAGGAAGAGTTCTTCAGCAAATCAAATGTCTGTTTTGTTAATTCATTTCCTTTACCGTCTTCCGTTCCTACATTCAGCAGCCCGACGCGCGGCGCTGAAATCCCTCTTACCTTTTCAGCATAAATGCTGCCCATCACTGCATACTGATACAAATGCATCGGCTTCGCATCTACATTTGCGCCAACATCCAGCATAATAAATCCTTTTCCGTCAGTTGTCGGCATTGTCGGAGATAGCGCTGGACGTTCAATGCCCTCAATGCGCCCAATTACAAACAATCCAGCTGCCATAAGCGCACCTGTATTGCCTGCTGAGATACACGCATCTGCGTCCCCTTCCTTTACCTGTTGAGCGGTCAATACCATGGAGGCATTCTTCTTACGACGCACCGCTCGTACTGGCTCATCTGTTGCTTCAATCACTTCATCTGTATGTAAAATGGAAATGCGTTCTTCCTTCGTTAAGTATTTGCGAATTTCCTCTTCTTTTCCAACTAGCGTAATATGTATGTCTGAAAACGTTTCGACAGCCTTGATCGCGCCAAGCACAACGGCTTTAGGCGCGTGATCGCCGCCCATCGCATCGATTGCAATTTTCATTTGCTGCTCCCATCCTCACTGTTTTTACTCGACCGATACATTTCAAACTTCCCGGTAAACACAATTTCATTTCCGACAAAACTTCTGACCTCTACCACCGTTCTGCCTTTGTCATTTTCAATATTAGACACGCGCGCTTTTGCCACAACACGCTCCGCTAGCTTTACAGGGCGCACATATTGAATTGTTGCTTTTGCAGTTAGGGCCAATTCTTCATCAATTAAAGCAACCGCCAATGAATTTGCCTGTGCAAACAAATGGTGTCCCCGCGCGATGTTATTTCGCTTAAATACATGCTCTATTCCGATATCTAAAATCGAAATCCCCTGTACGTCAAGCTCCATATCAATAATTTCTCCAACAACTTCATCAAGCGGCAACGATTTGACATTTTCCTCTAATTGCTGTACCGCTACATGCTTAATGCGCTCACGAAGCTCAGGAATCGATAATTCCAAGCGGTCAAGGCGAATCGTTTGAATACTCACTTGAAATTTCTCTGCCAGTTCCTCATCCGTAATGAACGGATTATCCCGTATCGTTTTCTTTAGCAGCTGTTGCCGTTCCTTCTTCTGTCTTCTCATTAATTTCGCGCCTTCCGATCTTATGACTAGGTACTAATAGTAGTATATAAGCAAAAAAAGCAGAATGCAACAAAAAAGTTTGTTGCCTCTGCTCCCTTAATCTAGCTTCTCTCCTTGAAATACACCGCTCTCCTCTAAATATAGCCGAAGCCCTGCGTATTGCGAAGTATGCCAAAACGCATGTGACTCGACAAGAATTGCGGCATCGCTTCTTGCCGTTTCAAGAGCACGGTAATCATGGACCATATCTGCCACCTTAAAATCGGGTAAGCCGCTTTGCTTTCTTCCAAAAAAGTCACCCGGCCCGCGAAGCTCTAAGTCTTTTTCTGATAAAACGAAACCATCATTTGTTTCTGTCATAATACGCATGCGCTCTTTTCCAACTTCTGATTTCGGATCGGCGATGAGCATGCAATACGACTGCTCACTCCCCCGCCCAACGCGGCCACGCAGCTGATGAAGCTGAGATAACCCAAATCGCTCTGCATCGTAAATGACCATCACTGTCGCATTTGGCACATTTACCCCGACCTCTACAACCGTTGTAGATACAAGAAGCTGTACTTCATTTTGGCTGAAGGCCCGCATTACCTCATCCTTTTCCTGTGAGGATAAACGTCCATGCATCAGCCCAACGTTACATTTGTTAGCGAAATAATGAGAAAGCATACTGTGTAAGTCAATTGCATTTTGCACATCCAGCTTGTCTGATTCTTCAATAAGCGGACAAATCACATATGCTTGTCGTCCTTTTTGCAGTTCTTTCTCGACAAATGCCAGCACACGATCCAGCATATCATGCTTCGCCCAATAGGTTTCAATGGTCTTGCGCCCAGCCGGCATTTCATCAATTACCGATACATCCATTTCGCCAAAGGCAGTAATGGCCAGTGTACGCGGAATGGGTGTTGCCGTCATAAATAAAACATCAGGATTTTCTCCCTTTTCCCGTAACACACGGCGCTGCGCCACACCAAAGCGATGCTGCTCATCCGTGATGACAACTCCAAGCCGGTGAAAGTTCACCTCATCCTGAATTAACGCATGGGTTCCGACAAGGATATCAACCTCTCCAGCATGCAAACGCTCCAGCATTTCACGGCGGCGCCCCCCTTTTACAGAACTTGTTAATAGCTCCACCCTCACATCAAATGCTTCAAATATATTAAAGAGAGATTGATAGTGCTGCTCCGCCAAAATTTCCGTCGGCACCATCAGCGCTCCCTGATAACCCGCAAGCTTTGCCGCATACAACGCAATCGCCGCAACAACCGTTTTTCCCGATCCAACATCACCTTGCAACAATCGATTCATTCGATATGCCGATGATAGATCACGTAAAATTTCAGAAACGACCCTCTCTTGCGCCCCTGTAAGCGGGAATGGAAGAGAGGAGATAAACACGCGCAGCTCCGCCTCATCATATTCCTTCTTTGTCCCCGCTGAATTCTCACGCTGCAGTTTGCGCAGCGCCTGCATTTTCAACTGAAACAAAAAAAACTCTTCATATACAAAACGTCTGCGTGCTTGTTTCACATCCTGTTGTCCGCCCGGAAAATGAAGAGCCTGCAGCGCAGCGCGCCGCGGCAGCAGCTTATACCGCTGCAGCAAACCATCCGGCAGCGGATCGTTCACGTATTGCCCATATTGCTGCAGCGCTTGTGAAATAAAGCGTCTCATTTGCTTTACTGTCAGCTTTCCTTTAATCGAATATACCGGCTCTACGTCCTGTTGCCGGACAAGTGCACCGAAATGTACCTCCGTAACAGAAATCGTTTGCCGATGCTGATCCCACTTTCCTGTAATGGTAACTGTTTCATCCATCTTCACTTTATCTTTATAATAAGGCCGATTGAAGCATACTGCGTTAATCAAATAACGCTCAACAAGCACGCGAAATGTTAACCTCGATTTTTTCTTGCCGTAATATTGCAAAACTGGAAAGCTATGCACCTTGCCTTCTACGGTAACGCGCTCTTCATGCTTTACTTCTGCAAGATCCCTCATCGCATAATCTTCATACCGATATGGAAAATGCTCAAGTAAATCTTCTACCGTAAATAATCCCATTTCATGCAAGATCACCGCGGTTTCTTCACCAATACCTTTCAAATCTGTAACCGGTGTTTCCAATGTCACGCACATCACCTCCTGCTCCTTATATTGTAACATACATTGCTAGCGCAACGTTTTTGCGTCTATCAACAAGAAACGAGCAAAAAGCCCTGTCTTGTGAGACAGGGCTTTCCCTTATTCGGCAGAAATAATAAATGAATATAGTGGTTGATTCCCTTTATAAACCTCTACCTCTACATCCTCAAATGTAGCCTCAATAAAAGATTGCAGCTCCTCCACTTGTTCATCGGATGCATCTTCCCCCTGCAAAATTGTCACAATTTCATCGTCTTCAGTAACCATATGCGCCAGAAGCTTCTTCGCTGCTTCCACTTTATCACCAGCCGCGGCAACAATTGTTCCTTCTGCAATCCCCATATAGTCATCCTTCTTAATGTCAACGCCGTCTATCTGTGTATCGCGCACAGCATACGTCACCTGACCCGTTTTCACAGAAGAAAGGGCTGCTTTCATATTGCTTGCATTCTCTTCAAGCGTAAGCGCAGGATTAAACGCAAGCACAGCTGCCATTCCTTGAGGAACCGTTTTTGATGGCACAACAACAGCATGCTCCCCGACGACTGACGCAGCCTGCTGTGCAGCCATAACGATATTCCCATTATTCGGCAAGAGTATTACCTGCTCTGCATTTGCCTCTTCAATCGCTTTTACAATATCCTCTGTGCTCGGATTCATTGTTTGGCCGCCCTCAATTACTTGAACCGCACCCATGCTTTCAAACAGCTCTTTAATCCCTGAGCCCATCGCAACTGTGACAATGCCGTACGGCTGCTTTTGCGCTTCGTTCTTTGCCGGTACTACCGCATGCGCCGCACTCTCACCATGCAATAAATGCGTATGCTGCTCGCGCATATTTTCAATTTTAATTTTGATTAAACTGCCGTAGCGCTGCCCATAGTTCATGGCATCTCCCGGATGCTCTGCATGAATATGAACCTTAACGAGTTCATCATCTGCCACGACGAGCAATGAATCACCGTACGCACTCATATCCTCACGAAACTTTTGCTCAGAAAATGGATGTTCTTTTATCTTTTTTGGATCAAGCTTCACCATAAATTCCGTGCAATAGCCGTATTCAATATCTGCTGTGCTGAGTTGGCTTTGGACAGTACGATGATGCTCTGCCTGCACCATATCCTCTATAGATGCTATCGGCTCTTTTGCTGCAATGACTTCTCCCTTTAATTCGGCTAAAAAGCCCTCATATACAATGCAAAGCCCTTTCCCGCCGCTGTCGACAACCCCGACTTGTTTTAATACTGGCAAAAGATCCGGGGTACGGTTTAAAGATGCGTTTGCTTCCTGGACAATTTCCTCCATAAACGACATGAAATCCGTTTGCCTTTTCGCTGCTGTCACCGCTCTTTTCGCAGTATCTTTTGCCACTGTTAAAATTGTACCTTCAATCGGCTTCATCACCGCTTTGTAGGCTGTTTCCACACCAGCCTCAAGCCCTTGGGCAAAATCTGCTGTTGTCAACATTTCCTTTTGTTCGATTGCCTTTGCAAACCCGCGGAACAATTGGGATAAAATAACACCAGAGTTCCCGCGCGCCCCCATTAGCAGCCCCTTTGCGAGACTCGCTCCAACCTTCCCGGCGTGATCGGAAACATTCCCTTGCACTTCCTTTGCTCCCGATGTCATAGACAAGTTCATGTTTGTACCCGTATCACCGTCTGGAACAGGAAAAACGTTTAGCGAATCTACAAGTTTCACATTGTTTGTTAAGTTTGTCGCGCCTTGTAAAATCATTTGTGCTAAACGCTTTCCATCAATTTGTTTTATGGACACAGACCTTCCTCCTTATTGCACCTTACAAGTTCGTTACTTTAACTCCTTGCACGTAAATATTTACCGAATCCACAGCCAATCCGACAGTTTGATTTAGCGTGTATTTCACTTTTGTTTGCACATTATGGGCTACCTCTGAGATTTTCGTACCGTAGCTCACGATAATATACATGTCAATATGTACTTCACCGTTCTCATCACGAACAACCACACCGCGCGTAAAGTTCTCTCTTCGCAAAATATCCGTTAACCCATCTTTGAGCTGATTCTTGGAAGCCATTCCTACAATCCCGTAACAATCTACTGCAGCACCTCCGGCGATTGTTGCGATTACATCCGTACTAATATCGATTTGTCCATATTCCGTCTTCATTTCAATTGACATATGGTTTCCCCCTTTGGAAATATTCAAAGCGAGTTGAACTGCTTATTTCTATCATATACGCTTTTCAGGGAAAATGCTATTTCCCGTTTACGTTGCTACCTTTTCTTACAGCGTAGGAAAGTATGAATTTCCGGCTGAAAGCAAATTCAGCGTAGTCGGAAATTTTAAGAATACACAAAATTGCCCATCGTTATTATACAACATTTGGCAAGATGTTATGTCAAGGAATTTTTCTTGATTTCTTTTTTGAACACTGTTGCATTCTAATTATACTTGTGTTAAATTATAGTAGTGTTTTTGGGGCTAAAACCGCCCTTAAGCCCTTGAAAAATAAGGTACGTTATGGTAGTTAGGAGGGAAATATAGATGGCTCGTGTTTGTGCAATCACAGGTAGAAAAGCTCGTTCTGGTAACTCACGTTCTCACGCTATGAACGCAACTAAGCGCAAATGGGGTGCTAACCTTCAAAAAGTTCGCATCGTCGTTAACGGTAAAGTAAAGCGTGTGTACGTTTCTGCTAGAGCATTAAAATCCGGCAAAATCGAACGCGTTTAATCATAAAAGAGTCCAAATTGGGCTCTTTTTGCATTTTAGTCATAAAAGCGGGCCTTGGGAGTTAGACATCACCCCGAAAAGTTATACTTTCTTTATATGTAAAAGGCAAAAAGCACCGATTTCGGTGCTCCTTAACCCTTCTTAAAGGTATTTAACATCGCTCTTACAAGACCACCTAGGAATTTTGGCAACTTAATTGTATAAAATCTCATGGTTTCCCTCCTAATCCCCATTACTCCAAATCTCTTTGTAATATATTCATAAGTGCAAAAAGCGTTTCTTTAATCCCTGCTTCTTACCACCATTAATATGCCCGACTGAAAAGAAAAAGTACCTTTTTCCTCGACGAGTTCATTGCTCACACAGAGTGTCGATCCCCAACGAATCGTTTCGTTTTCAAGCGGATATTTGAAGCCGCTCAGAGCAATGCCCGTGACTATTTCAGTCATCGGCAGGAAGGAGATATAAGGAAACAACTCGTTGCTCTCAATTATATATATGCCTGGTGTTTGTATAGATATTTCATTTTTATGATCAATAATTGTAATGGGAATTCCCTGATCCATCCCTCGTACCAGCATTTGTACATTTGCAAACGCATGGTCAAGACGCCCTCCTGTCGCTCCAAAAATCCGAATGCTGTTCGGCCGTTGCTCGAGCGCCCAACGAAGCGCCAACTCCAAATCGGTTTCATCTTTTTCCTTCGGCATAATATGAAGATCATGCTTTTGCCACTGCATCCATTCCAGCTCTTCTTCTGTTACAGAGTCATAGTCGCCAAATGCTGCAGCCGGTACAATGCCGCGCTTTAATAAGTAATATACGCCGCGGTCTGTCGCGGCCCAAACAACCTGCTCATCCTCATATTGTGAAAAATCCGGATGATGATCTAGCGGTCCGCCTGCTAAAATATGAACAATCATTTTCTAAACCTCCTATATAGCATTTTCTAGATGTGCTTTAGCTATATCATCCTCATTGCAGTAAAGAAAATTCTCGGATTAGCGAAGATAGAGGCATGGTCACACTTACGCTTCATTCTTAAAATTTCTTACTACGTCGAATTGGCATCCAGCTAGAAATTTATACTTTCTTAAAGTGTTACAAAAACAGCTGTCCCTATTACAGGACAGCTGTTTTTGCGTATAAGACTTATTATTCTCCGCGAATGACTCGAATTGCCTGCGCACGATCTTTTTCATTATAGATAGCAGACCCCGCAACAAGAACATTTGCACCCGCCTCAACACAAAGTCGCGCTGTTTCTGCGTTTACACCGCCATCGACCTCAATGTCCACCTGCAAGCCGCGCTCACGTACCATACGTGACACTTCTTGAATTTTTGGCAATACGGCATGAATAAATGACTGTCCGCCAAATCCAGGGTTCACTGTCATTAGCAGCACCATATCAATATCCTCTAGCACATGCTGGATTGTGGAAACAGGCGTGTGTGGATTTAACACGACACCCGCTTTAATGCCAAAGGATCGAATCAATTGGATTGTCCGATGCAAATGCGGACATGCCTCCACATGAACCGTAATAATGTCTGCTCCTGCTTTTGCAAACTCCGGAATATATCTATCCGGCTGTTCAATCATCAAATGCACATCAAGCGTCAGCGAAGTAATCGGACGAATCGCTTCCACGATTAACGGACCAATTGTAATGTTCGGCACGAAATGCCCGTCCATTACATCCACATGAATATAATCTGCTCCCCCTTTTTCAACATCCTTGATTTCCTCTCCCAGCCTTGCAAAATCTGCTGACAGAATAGATGGTGCAATTTTAATCATCATTAGTACCTCGGCTTTCTATCTCTAATTTCCTGAACAAATTCCACATAATGATCATAGCGGTAGCGGGCAATTGCGCCCTCGTCTACCGCTGTTTTCACTGCGCATTTTGGTTCAGCTATATGTGTACAACCTCTAAACTTACAATATTGACTTTGTTCTTTTAACTCAGGGAAACAATTTGTTGCGTCCTCTACCTCAATATCAATAAAATCAAGGGAGCTAAAGCCTGGCGTATCAGCAACAAGACCATCACCGACCTCAATCAGCTCTACATGTCTTGTCGTATGCTTCCCACGACCTAAATGAGCGGAAATACCGCTCGTTTTCAGTTCCAGTTCCGGACGAAGCAAATTCAAAAGTGTCGATTTTCCAACTCCAGATTGACCGGCAATAACCGATACTCGTCCATCTAAAAAGGGGCGCAGCCTGTCCACACTCTCCGCTGCGGTTTTCGAGGTAAACATCACCTCATACCCAATTTCCCTGTAATTGTGTGCGAATGCCTCCACTCGTTTTCTTGTGTCATCATCCGCTAAATCCATTTTGCTAATACAAATAATTGGCGTAATGGCATTATACTCAATCAGCATAAGAAAACGGTCTAACAGAAGTGAACTAAAGCCCGGCTCAACTGCGGAAAATACAAGAATAGCTTGATCAATGTTTGCAATTGGCGGTCTGACAAGCTCATTTTTTCGTTCTAACACTTCTAATATATAACCATCCGTATTGTTCTCTGCCTGAAACACAACTTCATCGCCAACAAGAGGGTTCACTTTATTCTTCCGGAACACTCCTCTTCCACGGCATTGCGTAATACCTTCTTCGTGTGCCACGTAATAAAATCCGCTTAAAGCCTTGATGATTTTTCCAGCTGGCATACACTCACTCCTTGTTCCACTAATCAGCCGGGTATGGAATTTCTTTTTCTACAATGGTTGTTCCATCACGCACAATTTTATAGCGAGCGCTTTTTTCATACTCGATCAAAAGATCGATAGAAATCGTAGTCGTCGCTGTAATTGTCCTCGTTTCAACCGGTCTTTCCATAGTATGCTCCGCATCCTCTTTATAAATTTCAACAGTTTGCGGCTTAGGCGACTCTTGAGCAGGCGTCTCAGTCCCAGACCCAGCTGCCCCAGACTCAGCAGACTCAGATTCAGCAGGCTTAGATTCGGCAGGCTTAGATTCGGCAGGCTTAGATTCAGCAGACTTAGATTCAGCAGGTTCATATGGGATGGTGATATTACTAATTGTTACCGTCTTGCGCGGTTTCTCTTTTGCGCCAGCGGAAATTACAATAGAAATTTTATCTCCCTCTTTTAAAAGTGTGCCTGCCTTTGGATCCTGTGAAATTACCATTCCTTTTTCTACCTTATCAGAGTAATCTTGCTTAAATTCGGTAACAAGATTTTTCTCGGAAGCATAGTTATTCACACTGCTTTCTGTCCAACCGGTAAAATCAGCTACTGCCATTCTTTTCGGACCTTCACTAATCCAAATGCGCACTTCCTGCTCCTTCTCAATGATAGAATCCCCGGCCTTCGGAAATTGATCGAGAATTTGCCCCTTAGCTTGCTCGCTTTCCGTATAGTATGTAACCACATTCGCATATTGTGCTGCCAATGATGCCTTTATACTATCATATTGAAGACCAATAAGCTGCTGCATCTCCTTCTTTTTCTTGCCACCCGACTTAAAAATTGTAATCTTTGTATTTTCTTTAACAATCTTTCCCGCTTCAGGACTTGTCTTAATCGTATCACCCTCCGCAACCTCGTCGCTGTAAATAATTTGCGGTGACGTGACATCAAACCCTTTTGCTACTAGGGTTGTTACTGCTTCTTCATACGGCTTGCCCGTAACGTCAGGAACCGCCACTTCCTTTGGAGCAAAGAGTTTAGGAACGACCGTGACCGCAAACGCCCCTCCTAAGCCTAGAAGTAAAACCAAGGTAAGGAGAACCTGCCACACCTTTTTCTTCTTTTTCACTTTCTTCGGCTGTTCTTCCGGCTCTGACTCTGGCTCTTTCTTTGCCCCCTCCCACTTCCCGCTCATAATGATCGTTTCATCACTAGCACTTTCCTGAAATGCTTCTTGACGGATAATCGGGATTGCTTTTGTTGCTTCCATATCGTCTGGGATAGAGAATCTCTCTTCATTCGCCCGCTCCGGATACAATGCCGTCATAATATCTTCTTTCATTTCATTCACAGAGTCATATCGATGAAAGGGATCTTTTGAAGTTGCTTTTAAAATGATATTTTCCACACTTTGTGGGATATCCGGATTCCAGCGCTTCGGTGACGGCGTTTCGTTTTGTAAATGTTTAAGCGCAATCGATACTGCCGACTCTCCGGAAAATGGCGGACGGCCGGTCAATAGTTCAAACATGACAATACCGAGTGAGTAAATGTCAGACTTTTTATTCGCAATGCCTCCACGTGCCTGCTCAGGCGATAGATAATGAACAGAGCCAAGCACAGAGTTCGTATGTGTAATTGTTGTAGCACTCGTCGCAGTGGCAATCCCAAAATCAGTGACCTTTACGAGACCATCGTCGCGAATTAAGATGTTTTGCGGCTTAATATCCCGATGAACAATTTCAAAATGGTGCGCATGCGCCATCGCTGACGTAAGCTGCTCCATAATATCAAGAGATTCTCTGACCGAGAGCATCCCCTGCTGTTGTATGTATTGCTTTAAGGTTTGACCGGGAACATATTCCATAACAAGATAATAAATTCCATCCTCTTCTCCAACATCATAAATATTTACGACATTTGGATGAGACAATGAGGTGACAGATTGTGCTTCACGGTGGAAACGCTTAATAAACTCCTCGTTATTCGAATAATCTAAACGAAGAATTTTCACTGCCACCTCTCGGTCTAAAATAACGTCATGCCCCAAATATACATTGGCCATGCCGCCTCCCCCAATTACTTTCAACAGCTTGTAACGGTCATTGAGACGTTTTCCAATCATCACGTTCCCCCTCACCTGCTTCCATCTGACGAATCGGTATAGTGAACGATTACAAGCGTAATATTATCCTCTCCACCACCGTCATTGGCGAGTTGGATGAGCTGCTCGCCCTTTTTCTCGATTTCTCCATCAGCATGCAAAATATGCTTGAGTTGCTCGTGGGAGACTTTGTTGGACAAACCGTCTGAACAAAGAAGCATTTGGTCTCCTTGCTCAAGCACCAATGTCTTCACATCTAAATCAACAGTCTGTTCCGTTCCAAGCGCACGCAGCAGCACATTTTTTTTCGGGTGGGACTCGGCATCCTCCTTCGTAATCTCTCCATGCCGAACGAGCTCATTTACGAGGGAATGATCTTCTGTTACTAAAGAGAGTTCATCCTCAGATAGAATATAGCAGCGACTATCTCCAATATGGCCAATTGTAACAAACTGGCTTGTACAAAGCGCTGCGACAATCGTCGTTCCCATACCTTGACACTCTTCATGGCTTTCAGCATATTTGTACAAACGCTCATTAATGATGTGAACATGATCTCTCAGCCAGCTCTCCATCTTTTTCGGCGTATCCATGTTGTACGTTTGCTTCCAATAATCATGAAACAGCTGGATGGTCATCGAGCTGGCTACATCGCCTGCCCGATGACCTCCCATCCCGTCTGCTACAATGGCTAAAATGTCACCGTCTAAATTTTGAAACACTCCGGCACAATCTTCGTTATGCGGGCGAACTTTTCCCCGGTCGGATAGAAAAACGGTCCTCATTTTGTCACCTCGTCTCCTCTTTGCGCTCCTTTGCTCGCAATTGTCCGCAGGCCGCATCAATATCATGGCCCTGCTCACGGCGAATCGTTACGTTCACTCCATGGTTTTTCAAGATCTTTTCAAAGCGAAAGATTTGCTCACGCGGCGTTCTTACATAATTCCGCTCAGGCACGTAATTAACTGGAATCAGGTTAATATGACATCTTAAACCTTTTACAAGCTTCGCCAATTCTTCTGCATGCTCATCCTGATCATTCTCTCCCCCGAACAATCCATATTCAAAGGTAATGCGGCGGCCTGTTTTTTCTGTGTAGTGCTTGACTGCTTCAATCAGGTCCGGCAATTTATATGCCCGGTTAATTGGCATGAGCTTAGAACGAAGCTCCGTATTTGGCGCATGCAATGAAATCGCAAAATTGATTTGTAAATCCTCTTCTGCAAATTTATAAATTTTCGGGATAATTCCGCTCGTTGATACCGTAATATGACGCGCCCCGATATGAAGACCCTTATCATGATTCATAATACGCAAAAACGACATAAGATGATCGTAGTTGTCAAATGGCTCACCGATTCCCATTACAACAATTGAGCTGACACGCTCCTCTGTCTCATCGAGTGCCCGCTGCACCTCAACAACCTGCGCTACGATTTCCCCTGCCTCTAGGTTCCGCTTCAGCCCGCCAAGCGTAGAAGCACAAAATGTACAGCCAATGCGGCAGCCGACCTGTGTTGTCACACAAATGGAGTTGCCATACTCGTGTCTCATGAGCACTGTTTCAATCGAATAACCGTCATGCAGCTCAAACAAAAACTTAATCGTTCCATCAGAGGACGTTTGCTTCACTAACGTTTTTAATGTGGTGATGCCAAAAGAATTCGACAATTTCTCACGCAATCCTTTTGAAATGTTCGACATTTCTTCAAAAGATATCGCACGTTTTTTATAAAGCCAATCGTAAATTTGTCCAGCGCGGAATTTCGGCTCTCCCTGCTCCTTGATCCATTGCTCTAACTCATGCAGCTGCAAGGAATAAATGGACGGCTTGTTTTCTTGTTTTGTTTCTTTCTTCGTTACTGTTGTTTCCATGTTGTTACACCTTCCTTCGCAAACAAGCAATATAAAATCCGTCTGTCGCAAAGTAATGCGGCAAAATTTGCACCTGCCCATCATGCGTATACGGTTCTAATGCCTTTGGAAGCCTTTCTTTCATTGAAATATCCCACTCAAACTCTGGATGGGATTGTAGAAATTGCTGCATTACATTCTCATTTTCTGTTTTCTCAATTGTACACGTACTATATACAAGACGTCCTCCCCGTTTTAAAAGAGGCGCCACCTCATGTAAAATTGCAAGCTGGATATGGGAGAGCCTTTCGCTATCCTCTGGCTGCTTGCCAAGCTTTATGTCCGGCTTTCTGCGAATTACGCCAAAGCCTGAGCACGGTGCATCAACTAAAATTTTATCAAAGCTCTCTGGACGGAAAGCTTCCCCAACCTTTCTCGCATCCATCGCTTTTGTGTCGACATTGGCTAAGCCAAGACGATCTGCCTGCTGCCGGATGAGCTTCACCTTATGGGGATGCAAATCGAGGGAAAGCACACGCCCCGTTCCATGCAATCGTTCTGCAATATGTGTTGTTTTCCCGCCAGGCGCCGCGCAGCTATCTAGGACATCATCCCCTTGCTCAGGTCCAAGAGCACGGGCCACAAGCATGGAACTTTCATCCTGGATAGATAAAAATCCGTCCTGAAAGGCGCGTGTATGGGCGACATTGCCCTTCTCAATCAAAATAGCATCCTCTGCCAATTCCCCGCGTCTCGCCTCAACACCTTCTTCCTTCAGCCTGACGAGCGCCCCCTCTACCGTTGTTTTACTCACATTCACCCGTGCGGTCGGTACAGGCGGCAGCATATTTACTTCACACATTTTTCTCGCTGCGTCTATGCCATACTCCTCGATCCATTCCTGCACGAGCCATTTTGGATGACTTGTCTCCACCGCAAGGCGCTCGGCCGGATTACTAATCGTTTCAAGCGAAGGAACACCTTGGCGCTGCACAGAACGAAGCACGCCGTTTACTAAAGAAGCAATCCCTTGATGACCTCGCTTCTTCGCAATCTCTACCGCTTCATGAATCACCGCATGAGGTGGTACTCTATCTAAAAACAGCATTTGATATAAGGATAAGCGAAGAAGGATTTTGACCCACTGCTCTGGCTTTTTTTTCAAAAACGGCTGCAAATAAAAATCCAGCGCTTCTCGTCTTTGGATCGTGCCATAGACGATTTCTGTCAAGAGGCCTGTATCCTTTCCCTCCATCTTATTCTTTTCAATTAAGCTGTTAAGCAAGAGGTTGCTGTAGGCTCCGCTTTTTTCAACCTGCAGCAGCCCCTCTAACGCGAGCTCACGAACGTTTTTTTTCATTCTTCCGCTCCTAACTGGATACCTGTTTGCAGCTTCATGCCGCGCAAAAACTCAGTACCGCTCATCCGCTTCTTGCCGGCAGGCTGCAAATCTGTAATTTTAATTGCCGTTTCATTACCAGTCGCAACAACAAAGCCATCAGCTTCAATGGATAAGATCATTCCCGGTTCATTTCTTGAAGCATGAATCTTCTCTCCCCACCATACTTTAACCACTTGGCCTTGCAATGTTGTATACGCAACCGGCCACGGATGCATGCCGCGAATATGGTTATAAATCTCTTCTCCAGATTTGGACCAATCGATTTTCTCCTGCTCCCGTTTAATATTGTACGCAAATGTTGCGTGTTCTTCATCCTGCTTAGCTGGAGTAATCTTTCCATCCAATAATAAAGGTATCGTATTGGATAAAAGCTCCGCGCCAGCAGCACTTAGTTTATCATGCAGCGTGCCAACCGTATCACGCTCTTCAATCGGTACCTCTACCTGAGTTAACATATCGCCGGCATCCAATTTTTCTACCATATACATAATCGTAACGCCTGTTTTTTCTTTTCCTTGTATAATCGAATAGTGGATCGGTGCGCCGCCGCGCAGCTCCGGCAGTAAGGAGGCATGCACATTAATACAACCGTGTGCAGG
The DNA here is from genome assembly GCF_004138295.1 of Ectobacillus funiculus. Taxonomy (GTDB): domain Bacteria; phylum Bacillota; class Bacilli; order Bacillales; family Bacillaceae_G; genus Ectobacillus; species Ectobacillus funiculus. Next base: position 114,488 of record NZ_SCFM01000006.1, read on the forward strand.
CGCCTCTAAAAGCTCTTTTGGCAAAATTTGTCCAAAAGCCGCTGTTACAACTAAATCCGGCTGTAATGCCATCACCTTTTCATATTCCTCTTTCTCTCGGATTCTCTGCGGCTGCAGTACCAAAATCCCGTGCTTTTCAGCCTCTACCTTCACTGGCGGCGGCGTAAGCACCTTTTTTCTGCCGACCGGCCGATCTGGCTGTGTGACAACTCCTATTACCTCATAGCCGTCTTTAATAATTTGACGCAAAACAGGAACAGAGAAATCAGGCGTTCCCATAAATACTACCTTTACCATTTGTTTATTCTCTCCTTATGCCTCTTCTAGCTCACCCGGCTCGTAATAACGCGTCACCTTAGACGTAAACAATACGCCATTTAGATGATCAATTTCATGCTGAATCGCACGTGCCAAAAATTCTCTTGCCTCTAACAGAAACACTTTTCCCTTACGATTTTGCGCCCGTACCTTCACATAATCGGCGCGCTTGACCTCCCCAAACACATCCGGAAAGCTTAAGCATCCCTCGGGGCCCACCTGTTCGCCGCGTGCCTCTAAAATGACTGGATTAATTAACTCAATACGGCCATGCTTGTCTCCAACATCGACGATTGCCACTTGCTTTAATACGCCGACCTGCGGCGCCGCAAGACCAACACCGTCAGCCTCAAGCATCGTCTCATACATATCGTTTAACAGTTTCACTAATTTTTTATCAAAATCCAAAACGCGGTTACATGCTGTTTCAAGAACCTCGTTCGGATGCGTTACAATTTGTAAAATGGTCATGCCTGTCCTCCGCTACATTAACATAGTTGGGTTGAAATCAATCGAAATTTGCAAATCCTTGCCTAGCTCCGCTTGATAATGCTCGTTCACTAGACGCAATACATGCTTTAAGTTCGGTTCCCGCTTGTATTTTATCATGCATTGATAGCGATATCTATCTTTTATCCTCGGGATCGATGACGCTGCAGGTCCTAAAATAATGGTCTCCGGAGCGCAATGCTGCCGTAAAAAGGAGACAATTTTTTCGGTTACCTGGACGGCTTTTAATAGTTCCGGATGAGAAACCGTCACAAGCGTCAAGTAGTAATACGGCGGATATTGGCCGTTTTTGCGCATATACATTTCCCGTTCAAAAAATACGTCATACTCCTGCTGCTTCGCAAGCTCCACACTATAATGCTCCGGCGTGTACGTTTGAATGACAACCTCGCCCGGCAAATGATGGCGTCCAGCGCGGCCGCTTACTTGCGTGAGCAGCTGGTACGTTTTTTCACTTGCCCGAAAATCCGGTAAGTGCAGCATCGTATCCGCCGTCAATACCCCTACAAGCGTTACGTGCGGAAAATCAAGCCCCTTGGCAATCATTTGCGTTCCAAGTAAAATATCTGCCTTTCCTTCTCCAAATGCGCCCAGCAGCTTTTCGTGCGCACCTTTTCGGCTCGTTGTATCTACATCCATCCGAATGACACGCGCCTCGGGAAAAAGCCGCGTCAGCTCCTCCTCGACCTTTTGCGTTCCCGTTCCGAAAAAACGGATATAGGTGCTGCTGCATGCTGGACATTCATTTGGCATCGGCTCTTCATAATTACAATAATGGCATTTCAGCCTTTGGTTCATCCGGTGGTAGGTTAAGGAAATATCACAATGCGGGCATTGCAGTACATATCCGCAATCGCGGCACATAACAAATGTAGAATGGCCGCGTCGGTTGAGAAATAGTACCGTCTGCTCCCCTCGCTCGAGACGCTGCAAAATTTTCTCATGAAGCAAACGGGAAAACATAGAACGGTTTCCCTCGCGCAATTCTTCGCGCATGTCAATAATATCAACAGCAGGCAACGCCCTCTCGTTCATTCGCTTTTTCATCGTGAGCAGCTGATACACGCCCTTTTTCGCACGCGCAAAGGATTCGAGCGTCGGCGTTGCACTGCCGAGCACAATTGGACAATTGTGGTATCGTCCGCGCCACACGGCAACCTCCCGCGCGTGATAACGCGGGTTATCCTCTTGCTTATAGCTTGATTCATGCTCCTCATCAATAATAATAATCCCAAGGTTTTCAAACGGTGCGAACACAGCGGAGCGCGCGCCCACAACAACACGCACTTCTTTTCGAAGAATCTTTCTCCATTCATCATACTTCTCCCCGACAGAGAGCGCACTGTGAAGCACAGCAACCTGAGAACCGAACCGTCCCTTAAAACGGTGTACCATTTGCGGTGTTAACGAGATTTCGGGTACGAGTACAATCGCTTCCTTTCCCTGCTTTAACACCTCTTCAATCGATTGTAAATACACCTCTGTTTTCCCGCTTCCCGTCACCCCATACATCAAAAAGACATCATGACGGTTTTGCTGCACGCTTGATAAAATAGGCGTAATCACCTGCTGCTGCTCCTCTGTAAGCGGTAGCGGCTTTGTCCGCGCAAAGCTTTCGTCGTCGTACGGGTTACGGTAGATTTCTACATATGTCTCATGCAGCAGTCCCTTTTTCACAAGCGCCTTCACAGGACCGTCTGTAATGCCTAGCTCATCCTTTAGTTCCTTCAACGGAACCGATCGATAGTTTTCAAGAAAATAATATAAAACATCCTGCTGCTTCCCATTTCGTAACGAAGCAGCTTCCTTTTCAAGCTCCTCCTCAGGAGGAATCGGGCGAATCACTTTTTGTTTTTTCTTTTGAACGCGGTCCTTGATTTTATATACAAGTTCAATGGTACCAGCGGCAATGCTTTCCCGCACATTTTTGTATAGATTCGGCTGTTTCTCTAGCTCCTCCCAATCTAACGTTTCCTTCCCTCGAAATAGCAGCTGCACCTCTTCTGGTACATTCCCTTTTAGGAGGAGCTGTTTCTTATAAGAGGCTTTAATCGCTGTAGGCAGCATCGCCTGAAAAGCGGAAATAGTAAAGCAAAGTGTTTCGTCCGTCAGCCAAAAACCTAGACTGAGCAGCTCTTCGTTTAGTACAGGTGTTACATCCAGCAGGTCTGCCAACTCTTTTATTTTTTGTACATCAACATCAACTGTATCCTTGACCGCGATCACAAAGCCTTGCAGCTTGCGCGGACCAAAGGGAACCGCCACACGCATACCTGGGACAACAAGATCCTCCCAGCGCTCCGGAATCAAATAATCGAACGGGCGATCCGTCTGGCGCGCCGGTACGTCTACGATAACACTTGCGATCCTCATAGAGTACCCTCAAATAACAACTGCACTTCCTCTAAAATACGATGTGCCACTTCTGCTTTTGATAGAAGCGGCAGGGGAATTACATCACCGCTCTGTTTATACATCGTGACAATATTTGTATCCGTGCCAAAGCCTGCTCCTTCTGCTTTGACATCGTTCGCAACAATCATATCCAAATTTTTCGTCTCTAGCTTTTGCTGAGCGTAATACGCTACATCCACTGTTTCAGCGGCAAAACCGATGAGCAATTGCTGCTCCTTTTTCTCACCGAGCGTTTTTAAAATATCTGTGGTCCGCTCCAGCTCAAGAACAAGCTCGCCGGCTCGCTTCTTCATTTTCTCGCTATGTACAGTTTTTGGACGATAATCCGCAACGGCGGCTGTTTTAATTACAACGTCCATATCCGGATATCGCGAGAGTACAGCTTCAAGCATGTCCTGTGCTGATTCAACCCGCACGACCTTCGCGCCGGATGGGACCTGTAAATCCGTCGGTCCTGTTACAAGCGTCACATCCGCCCCCATCTTAATGGCCTCCTGGACAATTGCATAGCCCATTTTTCCAGAAGAAAAGTTACTTAAATAACGCACTGGGTCAATCCTTTCCCGCGTAGGTCCAGCTGTAACAAGGATTTTCTTTCCTGCGAGCAGCTGCTTTTCCTGCCAAAATTCCTTCAGCAATGCTATAATCGTTTCCGGCTCCTCCAAACGTCCCTTTGCTACATAACCGCAAGCTAAAAAGCCTTCGCCCGGCTCAATGAAATGATACCCAAAGCGTTGCAGCGTCAGCATATTTTGCTGCACTGCCGCGTGCTCATACATATGCACATTCATCGCAGGCGCGATCCACACAGGTGCTGTCGCTGCTAAAAGGGTTGTTGTGATCATATCATCCGCAATACCATTCGCCAGCTTACCAATTGTATTGGCAGTTGCCGGTGCTACTAAAATCACATCTGCCCAATCCGCTAAATCAATATGAGAAATCACAGAAGGGTCCTTTTCTGCAAACGTGTCTGTATACACCTCATGGCGGGATAACGCCTGAAACGTGAGCGGTGTTACAAATTTACATGCGGATGCACTCATGATGACCTTGACAATCGCACCCTCCTGCACTAGCTTGCTTGTTAAAGCCGCAGCTTTAAAGACGGCAATGCCTCCCGTTACGCATAGCAAAACATGTTTTCCCTTCATTGTGCCCTTGTCCTCTCTATGTAAAGTACGTTATCTTTATCGTAAAAAAAGAACAACCTACTTGTAAATAGGTTGTCGGCGTTTCATCATGGAGCTTGTCCGTATTATTTTTGGAAATTATCTTCCGTCGGTTTATAGTCAAGCATTCTGCCGTGAATTTCCTCAAGCGCTTTTCCAACATACTTATGAGATACCGGACGGCTCACGCGGCACTCTCCTTGCTGCTCTTGCATTTCTCTTGCACGCTTCGCAGCTACTGTCACAAGTGTGTATTTCGAATCAATTTTCGTAAGTAAAGAGTCAATGGATGGGTATAACATATTATTCAACCTCCGTCATTTGTTTATAATATTTCGCAACTCGTTCGCGGCGGCAATGCTCGCTCACTACAATCGCTTTAATGCGGTCACATGCAAGCTGCACCTCATCGTTCTCCACGACATAATCATAGGCGTCCATCATTTCAATTTCTTCCTTCGCTACCGTTAAACGATTATGAATCACATCTTCTGTTTCTGTTCCGCGACCTACAATGCGGCTTTTTAGTTCCGATAAGCTCGGAGGTGCCAAAAAGATAAATACGCCTTCTGGAAAAGCCTTTTTTACTTGGAGCGCACCTTGTACTTCAATTTCCAAAAAGACGTCCTTTCCTTGTTGCAGCGTTTGTTCTACATATGCGATCGGAGTGCCGTAATAGTTGCCGACAAACTCCGCCCACTCTAGCAATTCATTGTTTGCAATCATTCGTTCAAACTCTTCACGCATTTTAAAGAAATAATCAACACCGTTCACTTCTCCTTCGCGCGGGTTACGCGTTGTTGCTGAAACGGAATATTGAAACTGAATGTCTTCTTGGTTGAATAATGCTTTTCGCACCGTGCCTTTTCCGACGCCTGATGGTCCGGAAAGCACAATAAGCAGTCCTCGTTCACTTCTCATCTATATGTAAACCTGCCCTTCATCACTTAAGTCTTCCTTATGGCTCAACCGCTGCGCAATCGTCTCCGGCTGGACCAAACTGAGCACGCTATGCCCTTCATCCATCATCACGTTCATGTTCCGATCGTATATTGCGTACAGTAATAGATTTTGCTCACTTGCTTTCTGCACGAGACGCTTAATAGGAGCAGATTCCAAGCTTTCAATGCACAGATACAGGATTCTCGTACTCGATATTCAAATCTTGGGTCTTAATAAGTCTAACCGAATTTCCTATGCAATATAACAGCGTGCAAGCTATGATAGCTATTCAATATTTTGTACTTGTTCGCGAATTTTTTCAACATGATTTTTCATATCAACAACATATTTTGAAATAGTCAAGTCGTTTGCCTTCGATCCAATTGTGTTCATTTCCCGATGCATCTCTTGCACAATAAACTCAAGCTTTCGGCCAATAGGCTCCTGATCCATGAGCGTTTCATGAAATTGCTCAAGATGACTTTTCAAGCGAACAAGCTCTTCGTGTATATCACATCGGTCTGCATACAGCACAATCTCCGTGAGCAAACGCTGTTCATCTAAATCATGATTATACACTTCTTTCAGCTTTGCTTCTAGACGTTCGCGGTACTTTTGAACTACAGTCGGGGCATGCGGAATAATCGCATTCACGCATCCTTCAATATCACTGAGCCGCTGCTGCACGTCGTTATGTAACCGTTCCCCTTCAGTATCTCTCATCCTCCCAAGCATAGTGACAGCAGCTTCAACTGCTTCCTGCAAGCTTTCTTCAAACTCATCATTTAAACTCTCCGTTTCTTCGATAGACGCGACCTCAGGCATCATGAAAAGCTGCTGCACCGTGATAGCCTCGGGCATCTGAAACCTATGCTTTGTTTCCTCCATCGCCTTCTTATATTGCTCAAGCAAATCCCAATCAACATGAAGCCTTCTTGCGGACAGCTCTTCCCCTTCAAACGTCACAGACACTTCAAGACGTCCGCGGCGAATACGCTCTCCGATCTTTTTACGAATCATATCCTCAAATCTCATCATTCCTTTTGGAAGACGAATGCTCATCTCTAAAAAACGGTGGTTGACAGACTTCATCTCTACTGTAACATGAGTAGCATGTCCTGCCTTCGCACGCCCAAATCCAGTCATACTTGAAACCATCTTATCACATCCAAGTCATGATAGTCTGACTTCTACCTCGCGGCAAGCTCACGCGGGTTCAATTGAGTATCTCATATGGTTGCTAATCGTACACGCAGGAGGCGTGGTTTGACACAAAACACTCGAACGCTTTGGAGTTAGGAACTCGCCACAGAGGAGATACTCGACGTACAAGCGGTCCTCTGACCACATTTACATACGTCTTTTCTCTTTGCAGAGAAGGAAGCAAAGTCACACTCCCTTAGTTTTGTTAAAACAATTTAAAATCTATGATTAAACTTACCTGTTTTCTCGTTAATTGTTGCTTCTTTCGCTTTCTTCTGAAGAGCTTTGATGTCCATTTGTTCAATGATGAATTCATCACCTGGCGAACGCAAACGATTTACCTCTTCATTATGAGCATATTTACGGCTTTCCGATGCAATTCCTGAAGTCGGTCTTGCACTTTTACATATCGTTTGGAAATCTTCTATAACAGAATAGAAAAAGGTGAAAAGGGTAATAGAGAATTTTCTCTATTACCCTTCGAGATTATATCATATTTTTTTCCCTTTGCCTATTTTAAATTCACTTGTCCTTCATACATTACTCGCTTTTTCTTCTTTTTCTTATTCCCTGTTAATAGGGAACCCACAAGCATAAAGGTTGGAATAGATGATAATCCGATGATAAGCAGCCAATCGCGCGACTTAATCGGCAGTGTATCAAAAATCGGCTGGAGCGGCGGATAGTAAATGACAACAAGCATCAGCAGCACGGAAATGATTACAGCTCCAACTAAATATACATTGCCAAATGGATTGCGATGAAACACGGAATGCTCACTTCGGCAATCGAACACGTGAATAAGCTGTGCAAGTACGAGTGTTGCAAACGCAACCGTTTGTGCATACTTCAGCTCGTTCGGATTCTGATTATATGTGATAATAAACGCGAGCAACGTCACAAAGCCGATTAAAAACCCTCGGCTGATAATCTTCCAGCCAAGTCCTCTTGCAAATACCCCCTCTTTCGGATGACGAGGCTTTCGTCTCATCACGTCATCCTCAGGAGAATCGAGTCCAAGCGCCATTGCCGGCAATCCATCCGTAACTAGGTTAACCCAAAGAATTTGAATCGGTACAAGCGGCAACGGCAAGGCCAGAACCATCGCAAACAGCATCACAAGAATTTCGCCGACATTGGATGCGAGCAAGTACCGAATAAACTTCCGGATATTTTCGTAAATATTCCGTCCCTCTTGAATAGCGGATTTAATTGTCGCGAAATTGTCATCAAGCAAAATAAGCGACGAGGCTTCCTTTGCTACATCCGTACCGGTGATTCCCATAGCTACCCCAATATCTGAAGCCTTAATGGCCGGTGCATCATTCACTCCGTCTCCTGTCATTGCGACAATGTGACCTCTATTTTGAAGTGCTCTGACAATTTTTAATTTATGTTCCGGTGATACGCGAGCAAATACGTATGTGCTTTCCACAATATTCTCTAAATCTTCGACCGTCATATTCGCTAGCTCAGAACCCTCTACAGCCCTGCCCCCATCCGGCAAAATATCAAGCTGCTTCGCGATTGCCATCGCAGTTACTTTATGATCGCCTGTAATCATAATTGTTCTAATACCGGCCTCACGGCATTCTTGCACCGCCTGCTTTACCTCAGGACGCGGCGGATCTATCATCCCCTGCAAGCCAATAAGCATCAAGTTGCTCTCAGCATCCTGCTCGTTTTGTACTGTCTCTCCATCTTTGAGCTGTCTATATGCAATGGCAATCGTCCGCAGCGCTTGACTTCCTAACGCATGAATGGCTTGCTGCGTTTCATTTTTATATAGCGCCACCATCGGCTGCTGCTTATTGCTCCAAAGAATCGTGTGACTCACCTGCAATAAGACATCAGGTGCCCCCTTTGTCACAACAAACTGTTTTCCGTTCCTATCCCTTACAACTACACTCATCATTTTACGGGCGGAATCAAATGGAAACTCCTTCACAATTTGAAACTGTTCTTGCAGCCCTTCCCTTGTAATTCCCGCCTTCATAGCTGCAGCAACAAGCGCTCCTTCTGTCGGATCACCGTCTAAAACATAATCTTTTTTCCTCTTCATAATAGACGCATTGTTACATAATGTTCCAAAGGTTAAGAGCTGGTATAAGGAACGCGTATCCGTTACATTCACCGGCTCATTATTTCTTGTAAACGTACCAGACGGGTGATAGCCTTGCCCGCTGACGTTCCACATTTGACCTCCTGACCAAAGGTGCGTAACCATCATTTTATTTTGCGTCATTGTACCTGTTTTGTCTGAACAAATCACCGAGGCGCAGCCAAGTGTTTCTACAGCAGGCAGCTTACGTACAATAGAACGCTTTTTAATCATCCGCTGCACACCAAGAGAAAGCGCGACTGTCACAATAGCAGGCAATCCCTCAGGAATCGCGGCAACCGCCAGCGAAACACCGGCTAAAAACATATGATAGACGTTATTCCCTTGATATACACCGACCAACACAACTAGCGCTGTCAGAGCCAGGGCAATCACAATTAAAATTTTCCCAAGCTGCTCCAGCCTTCTTTGTAACGGGGTCTCGGCTTCCTCAGCGTTTTGCAGCATATTCGCGATTTGTCCCATCGCCGTCTTCATACCAGTGCCAATCACAACCCCTACGCCTGAACCGCGCGTAACCATCGTTCCCATAAAGGCCATATTAGATTGATCGCCAATGCCGACATTCACACCTTGAATCGCTTCAATTCTCTTTTGTACTGGAACGGATTCTCCTGTCAGGGCCGATTCCTCTATGTACAAACTGCTGGTTTCTACAAGACGAACGTCCGCCCCAATTCGGTCGCCGCTTGCAAATTTAATCACATCACCAATAACGAGACCCTTGGAAGGAATCTTCATCCACTTTCCGTTACGCAATACCGTCACTTGCGGGGCAGCCAGCTCCTTTAATGCCTCAAGTGACTTCTCTGCTTTTCGTTCCTGAAAAAAGCCGAGTACGCCATTAATAATGACAATCGCAACAATCGCAACGGCGTCGACCATTTCCCCAAGCAAAGCAGAAACAACCGTCGCTCCTATTAAAACGAGTACCATAAAGTCTTTAAATTGTGCCAAAAAAACGGCAAGCGCGGACGGACGTTTTGCTTCTTGCAGTTCATTGGGACCGAATTGTTTTAAGCGAGAGTTTACCTCCGGCTCCGTTAATCCGGCTTTCACATTCGTACTTGCTTTTTTTTCTACATCATGGGCACGCAGCTCATACCAATTCATTCTCTCACCTCAACTCTCTGATTGCGAGACATGCTCTACTGAAATGGTATTCAGCCTCGTCCTAAAAAATGCTATAATTGAACGACGATTGCATCAAGAAAGGAGTGTTACCGATGTCCTTTGATGGATTATTTACACGCGCAATCACAAAAGAAGTGCAGGAAAGCCTATCATCCGGTCGGATTTCAAAAATATATCAGCCTTCGAAATATGAAATTTTGTTACATATTCGTGCAAGAGGGAAAAATCATAAATTGCTTCTATCTGCGCACCCAACGTATGCACGCATGCATATAACAGCGCAAAGCTATGATTCCCCCGCTCTCCCGCCGATGTTTTGCATGCTGCTGCGCAAGCATCTCGAAGGAGGTATTATCGAAAGTATTGAGCAGCAAGAACTTGAGCGTATCGTTCATATTACTGTGAGAAGCCGCAACGAAATTGGGGATGAATCGCAAAAAACATTAATCGTAGAAATTATGGGCCGGCACAGCAATATCATTTTGATCGATACAGCAACAAATCTCATTTTGGACAGCGTCAAACATCTGTCCCCTGCTGTGAACCGGCACCGCACCGTTTTTCCAGGCTATGAATATGTTGCGCCGCCCGCTCAGCATAAAGTTAACCCATTCACGATAGAGACGAAAGAACAGTTTTTGCTGCAGCTTGACTTTATGAGCGGCAAAATGGATAAACAGCTTGTGGACCGCTTCGCAGGTCTGTCGCCGTTATTTGCCAAAGAAATTATCACCCGTGCAGGTCTTGTGAATGAGCAAACGCTGCCGCCTGTCTTTTTTGATTTGCTGCACACACTGAAAGAGCATCGCTACGAGCCTGAGATGATTACAGGGGACAATAAAGAATATTTTTATATGCTGCCCCTATCCCATGTAACAGGCGAAAGCAAACGCTTCGCTACCTTAAGCGAGCTGCTTGACCGCTTCTTTTTTGGTAAAGCAGAGCGCGATCGCGTGAAACAGCAGGGACATGATTTAGAGAAGTTCATCAGCAATGAGCTGGAAAAAAACAAGAAAAAGCTGGGCAAGCTACAGCAGACGCTGCAGGATGCTGAAAAAGCAGGGGAATACCAGCTGCATGGCGAATTGCTAACAGCCAATATGTACGCGCTCCAAAAAGGAATGACGGAAATCGAAGTGATGAACTATTATGACGAAAATGGAACGATGGTTACCATTGCTCTCGATCCTCTTAAAACGCCGTCAGAAAACGCACAAAGCTACTTCTCCAAATATCAAAAGGCCCGAAATTCTGTTTCAATCATTGAAGAGCAAATCATGAAGACAGAAGAAGAGATCGTCTATTTCGATGCGCTGCTGCAGCAGATGGAATCGGCTTCGCAGCGAGATATTGAGGAAATTCGCGAGGAACTTGCGGAAGAGGGATACATCCGCAGCCGCACAAAGCAAAAAAAGCAAAAGCCGTCTAAACCTGTTCTTGATACATATGTATCAAGCGACGGGATCGAAATTTTTGTCGGCAAAAATAATAAGCAAAATGATTATTTAACGAATAAGCTGGCGCGCCGCGATGAAATCTGGCTGCATACCAAGGACATTCCGGGCTCCCACGTATTAATCCGCGACGTCGAGCCAAGCGAGCAAACCTTACACGAGGCTGCGATATTGGCCGCATACTTTAGCAAGGCGAAAAGCTCCAGCTCCGTTCCGGTTGATTTCACAAAAATCCGGCATGTCAAAAAACCAAGCGGTGCAAAGCTTGGCTTTGTAACATATGACAACCAACAGACACTCTATGTAACACCAGATGAAGATGTCGTGCTAAAACTTAAGAAATAGCAAAAAGGCGAACGAGCACCGTTCGCCTTTTTTATCATTTCTTATATCCATAAAACCATTGCTCCGGTTGTAAACAATAGGGCACACACATAAGCTAATGCTTGAAACCTCTTAGCCTCTTTATATTTCTTCTGTCCAAACAATCTTGTCCTTCGCATCGTACAGCCCATCCAAAGAACAAACTGACTGAGTACAACGGCATACATAAATTTCTCCATTGCTAATAAGACAATTACTGCAATCGAAAAAACCAAACCTACAATTTTCCACGGTTTTACATTTCTAGTCATTCTATCTTCACTCCCTTGTTATGTACATTCCCTCTCTCCCCAATAATAATTATACTACAAACACGCCTATTCCTATTGTAATTGTTGCATATACACGGCAACAATTGCATGACTATGACAATTGTTTCATTCTATTCATTAGTTTCTCTGTATAAGTTAGGTGTATCAGTCGTTTTTTACAGGAGGGAACGGATTGAATATTCATTTACCAGAGATCAAAATTCAATGCACGGATAAAAATATTGAACGTGTGATGAACTATATTCATCAATTTTGGAAACATCTCATTAAACAAAGTCCGCCTTATACAAAAGATGAACTGTTGTATTTGCCCTATCCTTACGCTGTCCCTGGAGGTATATTTCAGCAATTGTTTTATTGGGACAGCTATTTTATGATATTAGGATTAAAAATCTCCAAATTAGATCAATTAGCAAGATGGATTGTTGAAAATTTTTTATATGAACTGAGAAGCTTTGGCCTTATACCCAATAGTTCTGAACTGGCTCATTTAAGTCGCTCACAGCCGCCCTTTCTCACTTCTATGATTCACGAGGTTTGGAATGGGGATACACAATGGCTTAGGCAAGCCTATGATTGGGCAAAAATAGAATACTATAAAGTTTGGATGAATTCTAAAACCCGTTATAACGAGCAAATCGGACTTAATAAATACTACGATCATTTAGAATCCATGCTGAAAATAAAGGGAGAAGCTTACCTCCACTTTAACGAAGTTTATCTTCCTCCTCATTTCTGGCAAGAGCGAGTGGAAGCTGAATCTGGATGGGATTACACAGGCCGGTTTCATAGAGAATGCGGAAACTTCATCCCCGTAGACCTAAACTCTTTACTATATAAATATGAAATAGATTTATCACAGTTTGCCCAGATATTGAAACTTGATGATGAAACGAGCAATTGGAGAGATAGAGCCCACAGGCGAAAGAAATTAATGGATAAATATTTATGGAATAACGATTTAGGATTGTATCTAGATTACAATTTTACAACGAACCAACAATATCCATACTATTCTCTTGCAACTTTTTATCCATTGTGGGCTGGCGTCGCTTCTTCTCAACAAGCGGCGAGAATCAAACAACACATTCCCATATTTCTTTATCCTGGGGGAATGGTTACTTCGACAGTCAAATCTGGTTTTCAATGGGATTATCCAAATGGATGGGCACCTTTACAATGGATTGTGATTCAGGGATTGAAAAATTACGGGTTTGAAAGAGAAGCCATGGAGATTGCTAAACGTTGGATTTATTTATGCACGCAAGTATTTTTAACACACGGCAAACTGTATGAAAAATACAACGTTGTTCAGCTTAACATTGATACGGTAGGGAGATATCCATCTCAAGAAGGCTTTGGCTGGACGAATGCAATTTATGAAAAAATCGCAGTTGATATTTTAGGATGTACAATCCAATGAATCAGCTTTTGTATGGCATCAAGGTATACTAAGGAAAACTCGCTGATTGGCGAAGATAGAGACGTAGCTACACTTATACTTTACCCCTAGAATTTCCGGCTACGCCGAATTCGCCTCTAGCTGGAATTTTATACTTCCTAAGGTGTAAAAAGGAGCTCACCCCTAAAAAGGGCCAGCTCCTTAAATAATTCTTATATCGTCCAAACAATTGATGAAATCCTCTGTTATAAGAGAAAATCAACCGTTTCCTAATTGCTGAAATACTTCTTAACCAGCGCCTTAATCTCCTTCGAATCTACAACAAACTCATCATTGTTAGCTTGGAGCAGATCATCGTACCTCGTTGTGTACTCGCCAGGCAATTGATGATAGGCTAGTTGCCCAGGCTTGAAGCTCTTTAACGCAAGTCCAAGGCTTAGCACATCTGTTTGCGTCATATTTGTAGAAGTGATAACATCAGGTAATGCTTTAACAAATTTCGGCAATTTCACAATATTTTGCGGCTCCAACATGGCATCAGCCACACTTAGAAGAACCTTTTCCTGAAGCTGCTGCCGGCCAAATTCCCCCTCCGCAATCGCGTGGCGCTCCCTGGCAACCTCAACAGCCATCGTTCCATCTAAATGCTGTTTTCCAGCCGCAACGACTTTACCATGGTTCTGGGGAATCCATGAATGCGTAATTTCCACATCATAAGGAAGTTTAATGTCAATCCCGCCCAATGAGTCGATAATATCCCTCAATCCCCAGTAAGTTGTTTCCGCATAGTAATGTATAGGTACTCCTGTCAAGTCGCTAACAGCTTGAGCAGCTGCCTTCACCCCATCATCTAGGGAATTGTTTTCAGCTTGGACAATGTATTGAACACTTGTCAGCTTCGTGTAGCCATCGTAGTCCTTTACATACACACGCGTATCACGCGGAATACTGATTGCATTATATTGCTTTTTATCTAAATTCATGTGAAGAAGTATCATAGAATCAGAATGTCCGGCTGGATCCTCCGGTCGTTGGTCTGTTCCCATAATGAGCACATTAAATACACCGCTCTTTGGCTTTGTCTCACTTGCTTCGGCAGGCTGCGTTACCACCGAAACGTTTTTAAAATAGTTCTCTGGCGAAAACTTTTGGTACGCATATATCCCTCCCCCACCGCCTATGAGGAGCAGCGTAAGTAAAACATATAAAAAGGTCTTTCGCTTTTTTCTTTTGTTTTGCCTATTATCTTCCATGCATCTCTTCATTCCTATCCCTATTTATCGATTTGAAAAACATCGTGCAACAACGTTTCCATTTAGTGTGAAACCAAATGCGGAGAAAGTCATACTATTCTCCAAGCAACCTCTGCAAATGGTACAAATACGGAGACCCTTGTTCTTCTTTGTCTACTAGTCTCCTGAAACCTACCCCTTTTGTTACATATTTTATTCTATCATTTTGATTTGAAAGAGGGAATGAAAAAATGAAAAAATCTATATCTCTTTATATTCCGAAAGTATTTTTCTGGATATTTCATATCTGGAAGAAACATCAGGCTTGGATGCTTATGCATGGGCCATTTCACCTAAAGTCAAATATTCCGCATGCATAAGATCACTTGCTTCACTTGGTGTTCCTATAACATAGAGCCATCTTGTGTTTATTGTACTCCCTCTCGAGAAACCGATAGCTTTTCTCTTATATCAAACTGACTGCCTTCTGTAAAGACTGATAATCCTCTTGCTTTTATTAAATCTCCCTTCTCCAAACACTGCTGATGAACAGGAGACAATCATTGTATGAATTAGACAAGTAACAACTCCTATGTTAACATTAAGTTGTTGATTGTGGAATATAAACTATATCACTAAGGAGGTATATGATGATAAAATTCCAAAATATAGAAAAGAAATATCATAGCAAAACAGTGATTCGTAACTTTTCGTTAGAGATTGAAGAAGGGCAACTTGTTGTTTTTATTGGTCCGAGCGGCTGCGGCAAAACAACATTGCTAAAAATGATTAATAAGCTGAGTGAACCGACATCAGGAAAGATTTTTGTAAATGGAACAGACATTTCAGCTCTCAATACAATTGAACTTAGACGAAACATTGGTTATGTCATCCAAAACACAGGGCTTTTCCCGCATATGTCCATTAAAGAGAATTTAGAACTTATCCCTAAACTAAAGGGAGAGGCGCCAGAGGCAATTGAAAAAAAGACAGCGGAGTTGCTTCAAATGGTCGGACTGAATCCTCAGGAATATATGTACCGTTTTCCAAAAGAGCTAAGCGGAGGACAACAGCAGCGAATTGGGGTAGCACGGGCATTTTCTACGGACTCAGACATCATTTTAATGGATGAGCCATTCAGTGCTTTAGACCCAGTAACGAGAAGTTCCCTGCAAGAGGAACTCTTTCAAATGCAAAAAGAATTAAATAAGACTATTATTTTTGTCACACATGATATGGATGAAGCTATTAAAATAGCAGATAAAATTTGCTTATTGAAAGACGGAGACATCCTCCAGTTTGACACACCAGAGAATATTTTGAAGAATCCGTCTAATGAATTTGTCGAAAACTTTATTGGAAAACGGAGAGTATGGAATAACCCAGAACTGTTAAAGGCTGAGGATATTATGATTTCCAATCCAGTAAAGATTACACCGAACCGAAATGTGCTGCAGGCAATTGAAATTATGAAGGCTAACAAAGTAGATAGTTTGCTAGTAACAGACCGAACGAATTTGCTTTTAGGACTGGTAACGCTAAAAGGCATTCAACTGCAAAATCGAAATGCTCTAGTAGGAGAAATTATGGAGCGCAATGTACTGACAGTTTCCATGGATGCAAATTTGATTTCTGTATTAAAAACAATGAATGATCACAAAATTGGCTATGTTCCCGTTGTCAATCAAGCGAATCAATTGTCTGGCCTCATTACAAGAAGCAGCATTCTCTCCGAGCTAAGCAGCCAATTAATTGATTTGGAGGTGGCTTTTTAATGAATGGATTATGGAGCTTTTTTACTAATAAGCATGATCAGATTCTCAGTTTGCTTGGACAGCACCTCTATCTAAGCATTGTTTCGGTATTAGTTGCCATTGCAATTGGGGTTCCGCTTGGAATTTTAATTTCAAAACATAAAAATCTTTCAAAGCCGATTATTGGGGCTGCAAACATTATTCAAGCTGTCCCCAGCTTAGCATTGCTCGGCCTATTAATCCCTTTTATCGGAATTGGAAGTACACCAGCCATTGTCATGGTTGTTCTCTATTCTCTTTTGCCAATTGTGAAAAACACTTACACAGGACTCACAAATATTGATGCAGATATCCTTGAAGCAGCAAGGGGGATTGGCCTCACAAAGAGCCAAACAATGAAAAAAGTACAATTACCTCTAGCATTTCCAATGATTATGGCCGGTATTCGCATTTCCGCCGTAACAGCGGTTGGCCTGATGACAATTGCGGCGTTTATTGGAGCTGGCGGACTTGGCTACCTTGTCTTCTCGGGTGTACAAACCGTGGATAACAACATGATTTTAGCAGGTGCTCTTCCTGCCTGTATTCTTGCTTTGCTGATTGATTATATCGTAGGGAAACTCGAATCTTCCCTCTCCTATAAAAGCAAACAGCAAGCTGCGGCTTCCAAATCTTCGAAATCACCATTGAAGAAGGGGATTTTGCTCTCTGCGACAGCTATTTTAGTCGTTGGCGTCGGCGCAACTGCTATCTATTCAAAAGCAGATGCAAAAGACACCATCACCATTGGCTCAAAAAATTTCAGTGAGCAGATTATTTTAGGAAACATGGTCGCAGATTTAATTGAAGATAAAACGGATATTCATGTGGAAAGAAAAATGAACCTCGGTGGAACACAGGTTGCGTTTAATGCCTTAAATACCGGTGATATTGATTTATATGTGGAGTATACAGGAACAGGCTTGGTAAATATTTTGAAGAAACCGGCTATTAATAATCCTGATGAAGTATACAAAACCGTTCAGCAGGAATTTCAAAAAACATACGGTATTGAGCTTTTGAAACCAATCGGCTTCAACAACACGTATGCTTTAGCAGTACGTCAGGATACAGCACAGAAATATAAGCTAAACACAATCTCTGACCTTGCAAAAGTGAGTAATAAGTTAGTTCTTGGTCCCACAATTGAGTTTCCTAACAGAAATGATGGGCTGATCGGGCTTGCTAAAACGTATAACATGCAATTTAAAGATGTGAAGGCTATAGACGGCGGACTTCGTTATACTGCACTGCAAAATCAGGAAAGTGATGTGATTGATGCTTTCTCAACAGACGGTTTGCTAGAAGCTTTTCACCTCAAAGTATTAAAAGACGACAAAGGCTTCTTCCCTCCTTATTATGCTGTACCAATTGTGAAGCAGGATACCTTAAAGAAATATCCTGAACTGAAACGTACGATTAATATGCTGGCAGGCAAACTGACAGATGAAAAAATGCGAGAACTCAACTACAGAGTAGATAGCCTGAAAGAAGACCCAGCGAAGGTTGCAAAGGACTTCCTTCAAAAAGAGAAATTAATTGATTAACATCTCCCCCGCTTGAGGCATACTCCAAGCGGGGGTTTATTAACTATATTAACTTCTTTCTATTCCGCCAAAAAGTGTCTTACCCTCTCATACGTCTGCTCATTACCAATAATAAGCAATATATCTCCCTCTAGCATGAGCACATATGGGCCTGGAGAAATGATTAATTCATGATTGCGCTTAATTCCGATTACCGTTCCACCTGTATTTTGCCAAAACTTCACTTCAGATATAGTCTTCCCAATATGGCTGCATGTCGGCACAATTTCTACTTCAAATGGGGCAATTGGGTTTGTATGCCGCAGCTTTCCCGCGTAGTCCAAAATTTTGTGGACAGTTTCAAATAACTGTTCATCCAGCTTCTCACGTTCTTTTATTAGTGCTTTCGTTTGTTTTTCTAAATCTTTAATGCTTTCTAGCTGAGAAAAACGGCTAATGTACTTAAAAGCATTCTCTCTAGACGCTATAATAACGCCGCTGCCCTTAGCAGATTGAACAATTTCGACATCCTCTAATATCTTAATGGCTCTCCTTACAGTTTCCGGCGATACATTGTACTCACTTGCGAGCGTGGATCTTCCGTGTATTCTCTCCCCTACTTTAAATTTCCCACCGTATATCCGATTGGCAATGTCAATTGCGATTTTCTCATACGTCGGCATTTGTACGCGTTGCTGCATTCGATTCTCCACCACAATTCCAAAAAATTATCCATACTAACTATGGTCATTACTACTATAAACCTTTTCACTGCTTATATGCGAGAAGAAAAATGTTGAACTCTCATTATAGTTCAAAAATACTATCTTTAGCTCAGCATTCGCTAAAGAAAGCAGAGGCGCAGCCCTACCTATACTGTATTCCTAAAATTTCCTACAGCGTTAAAAAGCCAAGGCTTCTGTCAAAGCACTTGGCTAGTTTTAATCTTTATAAACCTGTTACACGTGGAGCATAATCAGTACATAACAAGCTCTTGAAAGAAATTTCCTTATATATCCGATCATTTCCCTATATAGCCTGAGCCTGTTGTAACTTTTCTGAAGCCTCTTGTAAGCCTTTTTTGTTTTTATTCCCCAATAAGGTAAAGATTGAAATGATGGTAAAGCATAAAACCAATCCCCCCATTAGCATGTAAGAATAACGGAATCCCAGGCTATCATACATAACACCTGCAATTGGTGAGAGAATCGATTCCCCAACCTGTTTCGCAAATTGGAAACCTACCAGATATAATACGGAAGATAAGCGTGTATCAAAATTTGCTGCCAAGTACTTAAAAATAGCAATGAGCATAAGCGGCAATTCTAACGCGTGGATTAATTTCATCGCTGAAATTCCGATTGGTTCCACAGCAAGTCCGGACCCAATAATCCGAAAAGCCATCAAAAATCCTGCTAAAAGTAAACTATTCTTTGCGCCAAGCTTATTTACAATGGTTGGTGCCAGGAACATAACACCAGCCTCTAGAAACACTTGAAATGAATTTAAATATCCAAATACTTGGTTACCCAAGGCTTCGGTTGGAAATAAGGATGAGTAATACAGTGGGAACTGCTGGTCATATACACCATAGACACATGCCACTCCAATTACATACATCATTAAGAACCAAAAATCTTTTAGTAAGAACAATTCTCCAACATCTTTAAATGTAACAGAATCAGCTTTCTCAAGTTCTTGATTTGTTAGTTCTACCTTCACAGACATAATAATTGCAACTAAGATAATGGCCGAAACAGATGCAATCCAAAAGTTAATATTAGGGTTGATATTGAACAGCTGACCTGCGAAAAATGTCGCTGCTGCCCATCCTAGCGAACCCCACATTCTTGATTTCCCATATTCAAAATTATATTTGCGACCAACCTTTTCAACATACGATTCAATCGCTCCAATACCAGCTAAGAAAGCAACCCCTAAATATAGCCCCCCAACAATTGCACCGAGAAAGACATTGTGTTGTAATAATGGACCATACACATAGATATAAAAAGGACCTACAAATACTAGTAAAATACTAATAAAAAATAAGATGTTTTTCTTTAAACCTATTTTGTCAGAAATATAACCATATAAAGGCTGCATACATAAAGCAAATATAGCGTTTGCAGAAAAGATGATACCTGTAGCAGATCCGCTTAAATGTATTTCTTGTCCTAACCAAATCGAAAATAAAGAATAACTAGATGACCAAGTAAAAAAGAAAAAGAAGAAATAAGCACTTAACTTCCAATATAAACTTTTTGAACTTTTCATTTTAATCGCTCCTTTAACTAAAGATGTAACATGCTTTACTGCAATTGTGTTGGTAACATACTTGCAAAAGACTACTCTTTCCAACTGGATCTCTACTTAGTAGAAATGCCCTGCGGATCTTTTTAAAATCCCCATCAAAGCGCTTACTTTTCTGGAAATTAAAAGCGTAATCCCCGTACCTGTAACCTTGCTACACCCTTATTGTAGCTAATATGAAACGTTTTCAAAATGAGGTGTTCTTTTTATTTATGTTTAAATTCTTTTGATAGCTCACTAAGAAAAGCGGACAGGGCCCGCCTTTTCTGGCAGCGTAGGGGTGGGCCGGAGTAAAAGGTGCTTTTTGCCTTTTGCGGAGGTTCAGCCCTACACTGCCATTTTGGGCCTTGGGAGCTGGACATCACTCCAAAAAGTTATCCTTTCTTAAAGTGAAATAAAAGCGACCAAAAAGGAGCTAGGAAATTCTCCTCTTTGGTCGCTCTATATGTTTTATCTGCCCTGCCTGTAGCTTGCAAACATCTTCTCTAGATTCTCAAGATACGCACTTATATTACGATCGATAAAAAACTGTTGTGAATACTTTCTAAACTCATCCTCAGCAGCAGTGCCACCCAACCAATAGTGATTCGGCCAATTGACGACCCTCTCTTGCTTTACAAGCTTGTCGAGCAATTTCACTTCTTGTTTTTTCATTTGAACACCTTTCACCGCACTAATGCTGCCTTCATAATCCGAAAATTTTTGGGCGTTCTCTGTTTGAACCAAAAACGCCAAAAACCGTTTCGCTTCTTCAGGATATGGAGTGTCAGCTGAGATAGCAAAGCCTGCATCTACCCCTCCTAGCACATAATTCTTTTCAGGATCATTGGTAGCGGGGAACGGAAAAATACCGTAGTTTAAATTTGGATTGAATGCTTCAATATCAGGAAGAGCCCATGTTCCCATCACATACATGGCACCCTCTCCGTTTGCAAATGCCTTTTTGATTTGATCAGAATCTGCACGAAAGGAATCGGGCTGAACGTAAGGAAGAACTTGCAGCATTTTTTCCGAAACTTCAATCCATCTTTTATCATTACTAATGTCTACGTTCCCTTTATTTACCTTGTCCCAATATTGACTGTCAAACTCGTTCGCAACAAGATTCAAATTAAAAACGCTAATCTGTATAGGATCTTTATTGGCCATTAAAAGCGGCTGCTTTCCTGCTTTCCGAATCGTTTCCATTATTTGAATGAATTCATCCCATGTTCTAGGAATTTTCAGCTTCAGTTCTGTAA
Organism: Ectobacillus funiculus; assembly: GCF_004138295.1. GTDB lineage: Bacteria > Bacillota > Bacilli > Bacillales > Bacillaceae_G > Ectobacillus > Ectobacillus funiculus. The sequence continues at coordinate 135,921 of NZ_SCFM01000006.1, forward strand.
AGATATCTTTATTATATAGAACGCCAACAGCATTTTGCGATAAAGCTACTCCGTACATTCTGCCATTTACTAAGTAACGGTTTTGAATCTCGGGTTGGATATTTTTAACGAATTTTTCATTGGTGAGATCTAATAAATATCCTTTGTTTACACGTAATATATAATCATATTCGATCGGATACGTCACAAAAATATCTGGAATATCGCCGCGGGCTATCCGTGTTTTTAGAACGGTTGAGCCATACGGGACATACACATTCTCAATATCAATATCCGGATTTTCCTTCTCAAACTCTTGGATTAATTCTTCAAAGATTTTCGCTGATTCTATTTTCCCATGAAAAAATTCAAGTTTCTTCTTTTCTTTTTTCTCTACAGCGGTATCATCTTTTCTTGCTAAGGCGCACGAGCTCAAGAACAGACTCATCACCAGGCAGAAACTTGCAAGGAGAACAGCATTTTTTTTCACTTTCACTCCTCCTTGGTTCAAATGTATTTCCCTATTTATGCTTTTAAAGTGTAAAGAAAACAATTCTCCCACTCCTTCGTGAGAGAACCTATTCTGCCTTTTTTCGATATTGACTTGGAGTAAGGTTTACATACTTCTTAAACACTTGACTAAAATAGCGCTGATCCGTATAACCAACCAGATTGGCAATCTCATATGTCTTTAGATCTGTCGTTTCTAGCAGCAGACATGCATGATCCATCCTTAATTTCGTTAGGTAGTCTAAAAATGTCACTCGTGTTTTTTGTTTAAACAATACACTGAAGTGGCTGACGCTGAGTCCTACCTGTTCTGCGACAGTCTCAATGCCGATATTCTCAGTAAAGTGGTTTTGCAAAAATTGTTCAGCTTTTTTGACTAAAGCATCGGGGGTATTTTTTGATTTGTACTCAGCCTTAATATCTTCCTCAGTCACAATACTCATTTTTAAAAACGCACTTTTTTCTATATATTGCTTGGCTTGTTGATAAGACGCTGGCAGTTCGCTTATCCTGCTTACGAATTTCCCGATTGCAATTGTGCAATTCTCCAGAAACATTTGGGCTGCCTGATGAGCAGATTCCATCACGTAACTAGATAGCTTTTCACAGTCACCTGCTGTATTCACACAAATAATAAGAAATCGGTTATTTTCTAACTTAAATAAAAAGTTTTGAAAAAACGCTCCTTCTTTTTCTCTGCCGCTCATCCATTGCTTCAAAATTGCTTCATTCTGCTCGGCTGAGTCCCGAAATTGTACGATCATGGTAGCATATGCTCCTTGCTCATCCATCAAGGTTTCAGCATCATTCTCAAGAATGAGCAGTTCATACATTTTGTGCTTCTTTAGCTCGTAATCGCTTTTTTCTTTTCCCTTCAATTGATTAATCATTCGCCGAATACATGCTGTAAGCTCCTCATGATCAATCGGCTTTAGTATATAATCAAACGCATTATATTGTAATCCTTCTCTGGCATACTCAAATTCATTATATCCGCTTACCAATAACACCTCTGGTCTAACAGAAAAGGCCTGCAATGCTTTTAATAATTCAATTCCGCCGAGCTCCGGCATACAAATATCTGTTATTACAATATGAGGACAATGTATCCTTATCAGCTCAAGAGCTTCGTTTCCATCCTCGGCTGTTCCTACTACTTCACACTGAAGAGCTCCCCAATCAACAGCCTTTAGTAGGCTCTTAACAATAAGTGACTCATCATCAGCAATTAGCACTCTATATTTCATCTTCTTCACCCTTACGCAGCGGAAATGTTAATTTGATGGTCGTTCCCTCATTCGCTGTCGAACAAATCATTAAGCCAAATAGCTCACTATAATAAAGCTTTAAACGATTCTGCACATTCATCACACCATGGCTCGTTTGTTTACTCGTTTGCACTCCTTGATTTCGTTCGTTCAATAGCTGAAGAACCCCAGGACTTATTCCTTTTCCATTGTCTTCAATATAAAAATATCCTTTTCCCTTCTCAATTCCTCCTGTAATTCGAATCATCGCATCTCGTTGCTTACGATCAAACGCGTGAATCAAAATATTTTCGACCAGGGGCTGTAAGACAAGCTTTAATACTTGATAATGGAATAAAGCTTCATCAACTTTTACGGAAAATGTAAATCCATCATTATAACGGACCCTCTGGATCTCCATATAGCTCATCACATGCCTTATTTCATTTTGAACAGATACCTCATCGGAAGCATTAATACTAATGCGCAGCAGCTTTCCAAGATGAATCGTCATTTTGCTGATATCTTGCTGGTCATTTAAAACTGCCAGAGAATTAATCGATTCCAGCGTGTTATATAAGAAATGGGGGTTAATTTGATTTTGCAAAACCTGGAATTCGGCTTTTCTCTTTAATTCTTGCTCACTTTTGATTCGCTGCAGTAAAACAACAGTTTTTTCTACCATTTCATTAAAGCTTTTCGCTAAATGATTTAACTCTGAAAAGGGGAACGATGACATCCTTGCGGTCAAATCGCCCTTTTCAACTCGTTTCATTTTGTTTAGGAACTCCGTAATGAAACTGACAATCCGGTTTAAAAAGAAGAGATTAAACAAAACAGCAAACACTAATACAGTCAAAACAAGTCCAAATGTCGTTTGCCGAATATATTGCGTTTCACTTGAAATCGTATGCCATGGCTTAATAGAAACGAGAAAATACTTGGTCGCGTCACGGTCCTTCAAGGTACCGGAAATATAGGTAACCAAGCTTTTTTCTCCGTCTAAATAATCGATACCGGTTCCATCTTTACCTGAAAGTATGTTTGAACGATTTTTAAGACTCATCGATTTGCCAATCAAATCCCGATTACGATGATAGATAATTCTTCCCGCTTCGTCGACAATCATTTCCTCGGAGTCATCCTTGTAAAGATTCGCGAAAATCTCGTCAAAACGATCAATTTTAATTTTCATAACCACATACCCGATATCCTCAAGTGTATTAGGATCTCTAATAGCACGACCGTGAATATAAAATGGAGTGTCTCCTGAAGTAAAGATTTCATTATGAACTGGAGATAACCAAACTGCCCGTCCTTTTTCACTGACGATTTTCTGATAAAACCCTGTTTGTTGAAACTCTTTTAATGAGGGAATGGCATTATTCCGAAAATGGTAAACCTGCCCCTTTGTACTATAAAGAATAAGATCATCTAATCTTGATTGGGTATACAGCAATCCCGCCAGTGATTGTCCGCTGCTGTAAAAATTAACAATTGACTGCTCTTGATTATATCTAAGAAAATTTTCAACTTCTTGAGAAGCTATTACATAATTCGAAAAAGAGTTTACCTCTGACATGACCATCTGTAAATTTGTATTGGTTGCCTTTAAAGTTTGTAATGTTTCTTTCCCTACCTTCTCCTTTAATGCAGAGGACGAAACTTGATACGAAACAACACCAAGAATGATGATAGGCACCAAGATTAACACTAGAAATGCAATCAATACCTTTTGCTGGAATCTCATTATATACACCTTACATCATTATTTTTCACACAGTAGTTTACCTTGAACTACCCGCCACCTACTCGCTAATGCTCCTTTCCCACAAGGGGATTTCCGCTGGTCGAAGGTGGGAGATTCTGATTCCTAAGAACTCCATTCTATTGAACAGATATGGATTAGGCGATCCCTGCCGTTCCAGCAGTTAAGAGACGAATGGCTTCGTTTCTCAGATTTTTTCCTGCGTTCACATCTCTTTGATGGAATGTTTGGCAAGATGGACATTCCCACTCACGCAAAGCGAGATGTTTTACGTCTTTATGTTTGTAACCACAACAAGAGCAAAGCTGACTACTTGCAAAGTTCTTGGCAACGACAACTATTTGCTTGCCGTACCACTTTGCTTTGTATTCGAGCATCTTTCTAAATTGCGACCAAGATACTTCGCTGATGGCCTTTGCAAGATTTCCGTTTTTCAGCATATTAGATACAGACAAATCTTCGATTCCGATAATGTCGTGGTTTTTGACAATTTCGGTTGAAATTTTGTCTAAGTAATCCTTCCTTGCATTGGCAATTCGTTCATGGATTCGTGCTACCTTGATTCGTTGTTTATTCCAGTTCGAACCGCCTTTTGTACGTCTGGACAGGATACGCTGTGCTTTCGCCAACTTTTCCTCCAAAGCACAAAAAAATCTAGGATTAGCGTAGACGGTTCCATCTGAAAGGGTAGCAAAATCCTTGATGCCTACATCTACTCCGCAAGTTGAACTTGTCTTAGGAAGTTCTTGTACGTCTGTTTCAGCTACGATGGATAAAAAATATTTCCCACTCGGATTTCGTCTGACTGTTGCACTGATTATACGCCCTTGTACTTCCCGACTTTTCGCAAAGCGGACAAGTCCTAATTTGGGAAGTTGTACTTGATTTCCTTTTACATTGATATTCCCGTTTGTGTATTTTGTTTTATAAGATTGTACGCGATTCCGTTTGCTTTTGAAACGTGGAACTGCATTTTGCTTCTTGAAAAAGCGATCAAACGCATCTGCCAAGTTTTCAAGAGAAGACTGCAAGGCAATACTATCTGGTTCTTTGAGCCAAATGTATTCTTTCTTTAGTTGTGGGAGTTGTTTGGAACACTTGTTATAGGAGAGTCCCTTTCCTGTCTCTTGATAGGAGTTGTTCCAAAGAGACAAAAAGTGATTGAACACGAAGCGAGAACAGCCAATTGTCTTATTAATAAGGGTTGCTTGTTCTTCGGTTGGATAGAGACGAAACTTGTATGCTTTGTGAATTAACATTGTATTCCACCTCCTTTTCAACATACCTATCATACCAAACATTAGTTCGAAAAGGAAGTAGAAGAAGGAAAAACATACCATTTTCCATCCCTTCCCTGCTCACTTTTTCCCTTTACTTTCCTTGAGGAAATGGTGTTCTCGCCTATTTTTTGATAAAAACCTGGAATTATTACTAGCTTATTATCCCAAAACAAAGAACAAGTGAAGAGGCACTTGTTCTTTTTAATTGCACTTCCATATCCCTTTTGAATTTCCAGAGGCAGATAACGTCTATTGCTAAACCTATCTCACCCTTCTGGCTTGAATGTTGCATACACAATTTCTTTAAGCCTAGTTTGGCTTAAGCCACGGATAGAAATGTCTGTTCCCTTCTCCTGATCGTACGCTGTAAAGCTGAGCACCTTTTCGCCGGAATTAATGAATACTTCAATGGAATGAAGATCCATAAATACTTCAAGTGCTACCTCTTCCTGTAAAGCATTACAGCATTCTGAAATGTCGATTTGACTAAACTCGCCGTAGTCAGATGTAAATGAAATCATCGCATTCTCTATATCTACATGTATTCGAGTCGCTTTGTCTTCACTTTTATTAAGCTCCAACTGAAACTTTTGCTTCTCTAAGATTGAAGCATTCACACGCAAGTAAGCTGCCTTTCCACCATGAAAATCAATTGTTTCATTCATTTTTAAGGTAGCATTTTTATGAATTGTTCTATGTCCAAAATAGCTGTCTATCTCCCGGATTGGTCGTTGGATGAGCTTATTATCCTTCAAGGTTAGCACCCTTGGTAATGACATCATACCATTAAACCCATAATCCCTTGGCGGTGCGGCTTGATTCCATCTTTGCATCCAGCCAATTATGATTCTTTCGCCATTTTTCCCCTCAGCGGATTGCGGAGCATAGAAATTGTGACCGTAATCAAGAAGACCCTGATGTTCCAGTTCGAAACTTCCCTTCTCATAATCCATCTTGCCAATTACATAAGCTGTCTTATGAATCACTTCTCCTTGGAATTTTGGGTCACATGGCATGATTGAAAAAATCAATACATCCTTTCCATCTACACGAAACAGGTCTGGGCATTCCAGCATCATATTCTCGTCAAACTTAGATTGATAAATGGAAGAGTAGAACGTCCAGTCAAACAAGTTGAGTGACTGGAACATAATGATTTCTCCGCGTCTTTCAGCATTTCTCACTGCTAAGACGCAAAAATAAACGCCGTCCACTTCCAAAACCTTTGGATCTCGAAAGTCACACATCATATAGCCCTCAGGTAATTCTTTTTCACCAATGATAGGATTTTTTTGATATTTTTCAAACTGAATCCCATCCTCGGAAAATGCAAGACATTGATGTTCAATAATTTGAGATTCATCTTTATCAAAGCCCATATTAGGATCAATATGACCTGTATACATTAAAAATAGTTTCCCATCCTTTTCAATGGCACTCCCTGAAAAGCAGCCATTGGCATCATACAGCTTATCGTTCGCCAGCGCTACCGGCTTATGATGCCAATTCACGAAATCATTTGTCGTCGCGTGTCCCCAATGCATATCATTCCAGACAATATCATAAGGGTTATATTGATAAAACAGATGATATTCTCCTTGGTAAAAAGAAAAGCCATTCGGGTCATTCATCCATCCAACTTCAGGGGTAAAGTGAAACAGCGGTCTATTTCTTACTGTTTCTTTATGTTTTTGTATATAAGTGTTCGCTGCCGTTAACTTATTCATCATAACCCTCCTTATTTGATACCGCTTCGCATTGAACCTTCCACAATATATCTTTGGAAAACAATATACAAAATCACAATTGGAATCGTAACAATTGTCAATGCAGCCATAATATGACTTGTGAATATATTGTACTTATCGCTGAACACTGCGTTCAGTGCAACCTGGATTGGCATTAAATCCGCATTGGAAAGTGCCATTACCGGCCATAAGAAATCGTTCCAAGACGCTAAGAATGTTAATATCCCTACTGTTACATACATATTTAAGCTCGAAGGCACAACAATTCGGAAAAAGCAGCCGATCTCACCTAGTCCATCAATTTTGGCAGATTCAATCAATTCACCTGGAAAAGAGAGAAAATGTTGTCTAAATAAGAAGATATTCATGACATTTACCAAAAACGGAATCAGGTATCCTGGCACTGTATTAATGAGTCCCATCTCGTTCACGACTAAGAATAACGGAAGAATCGTAGCTTCAATCGGAACAATCATTAACGCAATGATAATAATTAAAATCGTATCCTTAAAGGGAAATTCAAATCTTGCTAAAGCATATCCCGCTAACGAATTAATCGTTAAGCCGAAAACAACAGTGATGGCTGCGTAAATTAAACTGTTCAGCAAATTTCCAAAAATATTGTAAAAGCCAAGCAACTCCGTATAAGACTTCAGTGATAAATCCGAAAAGTTAGGAATGATTGCAAAAATCGTACTAGCATCCCTGTATATAACCTCATCAATTTTGAAGGAAGAAAGAATCATCCAAATGAGAGGAATAAGGAATTGCAGCGCTACAACTACAGCTAACAAGTAAAATAGGGTTTTCTTTAATATTTTCACGCCGCTTCCTCCTTAAATAGCTTTTTAATTCCTATTGATACAACAACTAAGAAAACTGTAAACACAAGCGTAATCGCACTTGCATAACCAATATTTCTATGACGGAAACCATACTCATAGATGTATTGTAAGAGAGTAATTGTCGAATAATCCGGTCCTCCGCCAGTCATAACCATTGGTTGTACAATCAGTTTAAACGCTTGAATAGTCGTTGTGATAACTAGAAACATTGTGATTGGCTTTAAAGAAGGTAGGGTAATATACAAAAACTTATGCCATGTATTTGCCCCATCAATATCTGCTGCTTCATATAAGCTAGGGTCAATATTCTTTAATCCTGCTAAAAAAATCATCATTTGATAGCCGCAGCCAGACCAAGCTGAGATAAAAACAATAGACAGCATCGCTTGGCTAGAACTTGTGAGAAAAGGCTGTTTTGGCAGGCCGATATTCGCAAGCATTTGATTCATTAAGCCTGACGTCGGATTTAGCATAACTGTCCAAAGAATTGAAATGACAACTAAAGATAATACCGCTGGTGAAAAATAGGCTGCTCTAAAGAAACTATTGCCTTTGATTTTCTTATTCGCAATTAGGGCGAGACCGAGGGCCATGGAAAGCTGAAGAGGCACTACAAGCACTACGAATTTCAATGTATTGAAGAAACTTGTCCGTAAAACCTCATCCGTTAGCATTCTAGTAAAGTTGTTCATACCAATAAATTGTTTGGCGTTAGGCTTCAATAAATAATAATCTGTGAACGCATACGTAAATGCTAAGATAATTGGCAGCACAATAAAGAGCGATGCTAACACCACTGCAGGAGTTAAAAATCCAAATGCTGTCGTGACTTCACTTCGTTTGTAACGCTGTGCATGGAGATTTCTCACCTTGACAAACCGTTTCAGACCTAGATTTCCCATCTTTAGATTACTCACTATTCCACATCCTTTGTATACAGAGGCGGGGTGTGACCCCGCCTCTTAATTTCATATCCTATTTTCTATATTTCTCAAACTCCGCATCGACTTTCTTAACAGCTTCGTCTAAATATTTTTTAATTGTTTCTGAATCTGTCGTTTTATTTTGAGCAATTTTCAAGATGACATCTTTTGAAAATGTTTCAGATAGGTATGGATAGCCTGGTGATACAGGGCGAGCCTTGTTTGTCTTTTCCGCTTGGTACTTCAACACCTTCCAAGCTTCATTAGCGTACGGATTATCAGTTGCTGTATTAATCGCATCAATGGAATTTACTCTCGTTGGAATAGAGCCGTTTTTCTCATAATATTCTTTAGCGGCTTCATCATTTGTGAGCCATTCCATCACTTCTACAACCTGCTTAACCCGTTTTTTATCTTCAATTTGACCGTTTCTAACAAATGCCCAGCTGCCTGATGGTGTGTATAAATCATTATGTCCTTCATCCATCTTCGGATATCTAACAGTTCTAAATTTAAGGTTTGGATAATTATTCTTAATTTCGTTTACATACCAGAAGCCAGCTACAGCTAATGCTGATTTCCCGCTATGGAAGGTTTTTTCAGATTCTGCCGCATTTGCTAATGGATGATCTTTAAATAGTTGCGCAAATTTTGTTAAAGATTCAACACTCTTTTTGCTGTTCAAAACACCATCTACAGTCACACCATCTTTATCTACAATATTGGTGTCATTTCCCCATAATAATGGTGTAAAGTAATAGGTTCCCAATTCATAAGCTCCAGCGGTAATATCCGTTAACAGCAAGCTAGTTGCAACTTCATAATTCTTATAAGCGGGATCGTTTGTTGTCTTCGCAAAATCATCAATCTTTCTAGAAAGATTGACGAACTCATCCCATGTCCAATCTTCATCAGGACCTGGTACCATTGCTTTCACATCTGCCGGTAAGGCATTAATCATATCTTCGTTGTACATAATAGCAACACCGGAATCTGAGTAACCCATCGCATAAAACTTACCGTCTACCGTTCCTTGATCAATAATGCCCTTGGTAAAACCCTCTTTAAATCCTTTTGTCATATGGCCATCTAACTCACCAATTACACCTGATTCCACGTATGCTGCTACATCTGGACCATCAAGTGTAAAAATATCAGGCATGTCATTAGCAGTAATAGCCGCATTCAACTTATCAATATATCCTGAACCAGCGCCAGCTCTTGTAATATTTTTAATCTCAACTTTTGGCTTGTCCGGATGTTCCGCATTATAGCTCTTAATACGATCTGCAAACATTTTTCCCTCTGGATGATCTGCCGCCGCTTGTGTCCAAACGACAATTTTGTCATCAGCTCCACCCGCAGACTGCTTGGAAGAACTGCAGCCCACTAACGAAGCTGCTAACACTACCCCTGAAACTAACGAGACTAACTTTTTCATAGTTTCATAGAACCCCCTTTGTTATCGCTTTCTTTTTTGTGCGAAGTTTAGATTGACAATACGCTGACGAATCTATTGTCTTTTCGTATTGCTGATCTCTTAGACTTCCTGGATTGATTGTATAATTTATAAAACGCTTTCAAAATGAGGCATTCTTTTTATTTATGTTTAAATTTCTATGATTTGTGCAGTCCTAGCAGTTTGATTATCATTTCGTTTCATAGCAAAAAAGCCGACATAGGATTGTCGACTCATTTTGAACATATGTAATGTATTAGCCTATTGAATTATCGAAAAATTGTATCACCATCTCCGCTCATCCCCATATCCTATATCACATTACCCAACAGGATGTGATTTTTATGGGCGTAGAGTTAGTCGCGATTCATTGGATGTACGTTATCTTTTTACTTCTCATTATCGGCTGCTTTTTGCTTCGAAAGGACACAACTCTTATTTCCATCGTTATGATTTTCCTTCTCGGCCTTATTGCAACTGGCTCCATCAGCAAGGCGGTTAGCACTATTTTTAACAGCTTTATTTTCTCCATCACGGAACTATTGCCAACTATTCTTATCATTTCGATTATCGTTTCAATGAGTAACCTGTTAATTCGAACTGGCATTAATGATGTTATGATTTCGCCATTCGCAAGCCTTATCCGTACGCCAACGCTTGCCTATTGGATTATCGGGATTGTGATGATGGTCATTTCCTTGTTCTTCTGGCCGTCTCCTGCGGTTGCTTTAATGGGTGCGGTCCTATTGCCCGTTGCACTGCGCGTCGGCTTGCCGGCGATTGGCGCTGCAATCGCAATGAACCTATTTGGCCACGGCATCGCTTTATCTGGGGACTTTGTGATTCAGGGTGCACCAAAGCTAACTGCAGACGCGGCCGGTATTCCTGTTTCTGATGTTGTATCGGCAAGCTTGCCGCTCGTAATCATTATGGGCATTGTCACAACAGTTACAGCCTTCTTCTTCCTCCGCCGTGATATGAAAAAGGGGATCGATTTCAATGCAACTACTGGGGCAAATGTAGAAGATAATCTAGAGAAAACAGAAGCTGTTTTTTTACCGAAAACAACAAAACGCTTCTGGGCGGTCCTTATTCCTGTTTTGTATGCAATGGATATCTATTTGATGGTTCGCTTCGATTTGCAGGGCGGCGATGCAACAGCATTAATCGGCGGTACGACAATCGTGATTATGCTATTTATTCTTTCACTGGCATATAAAGGAACAGCTTTGGAACAAACCACGAGCTATTTAATTGAAGGGTTACAGTTCGGCTTTAAAATCTTCGGTCCCGTCATTCCGATTGCCGCATTGTTCTATCTTGGTGATAGCGGCTTTACGAAAATTGTTGGAGACTTCCTGCCGAGGGGCTCCCATGGCATTATTAACGACCTTGGCGTCGCTTTATCCCATTCCATTCCTGTCAACGCCAATATTGCAGCTGTCGCGCTCACTGTGATCGGTGCCATTACAGGTCTTGATGGCTCTGGTTTCTCGGGTATTTCCCTAGCCGGGTCTATCGCCAATTTATTTGGTACAGCACTTGGTCATGGCACTGCTACGTTAACAGCGCTCGGGCAAGTTGCAGCAATCTGGATTGGCGGCGGTACGCTTATTCCTTGGGCGCTGATCCCAGCTGCAGCAATTTGTAAGGTAGATCCGTTCGAGCTGGCGCGTCGCAATTTCCTCCCTGTTGTCATCGGGCTTATTGTCACAACAATTGCAGCGATGTTTTTTATATAGGCTCTGTTACGTTGTTGAGTTTTACCTAAAGAAAACTTGTCGATTAGCAAGTCCTACTTATAATTTAAATTTCTCACTACGTCGAATGGTCTTCTAGCTAAAAATTTATCCTTTCTTAAAGTGTAAACGCATGAATCCCCTGCTCAACAGGGGATTCAGATCACGTATTAAATGCATGCCCTTTTCTGCCACCTTATTAATCTTTAGTGATCGGTCTTCTTTTTTCTGTACTCCTCATGTACTACTATCTCCGTCAGCTATTTTTATGCAAATTCTATCAAGAAGCGGAATCACTATAAAAATTTTCAGTATAATAAGGCTCCGACTCGTTATTAAAGGCCACTCCGATCCCTAAATATTTATAATTTTCCTGGAGGATGTTTTCTCTGTGCCCTAAAGAATTCATCAGCCCTTCGTGGGCAAAGATGCTGCTGAACTGACCGTATGCCAGATTTTCACCAGCTGTAATAAAACGAATATTGTCTTGCTCCATACGATCAAACGGAGATTGGCCTTGTAAATTTGTATGGCTAAAATAGTGATTTTCCGCCATGTCCAAGCTATGTTCCCGAGCCGTTTCTCTTACATGATCATCCCATGTTAAAATAGACAGTCCGTGATTTTTTCTTGAAGCGTTTGTTAAATCAAACAACTGATATTCAAAGCCTTCTTGTAGCTGCTGGCTTGATTTGGTATAAAGAGCATTTTTATTTTGTTCCAATTCTGCATCGATAATTTGAATGGCTGTAACCGTATTGTTTTCATGCTTATCATAAAAAATTGTGACGTAGCTATTGTCGAGTTGGAATACATCGTATTCTCCATTACCATTAATCTCATAGTTGATCAAACCCTTTCTCATAATTGATTCAGGAGTACCGAGATGCTCCTGAACCGATTGCTTAGGGCTTCCCAGTTTTATTCCCGTTGAAGAGGCAATCAAATCCTGATTGGTATAAAGGCCATTGGTATAAAGGCCGCGAACGATATTTTTTTCATCATAAGCAACCATGATAAAATTTTGATAGTTTTCATGATAGGCTGCCCAGCTGACACCATATTCATTTTCCGAAATTCGCTTCGGCTTACCAGTTTCCTGCTCAACATCAGCTCTTGATTCACCTAATTCAATATTATAAATCGAAAATATTTGATCTTTAGGAGCTGTTAACTCTGGTGTTTCAACGTTCGTATTTTTTGATTCTGACTGCGAATTATCAGACGGCGTAAATAATAGAGAATCCAACCGCTGATTTAGAGCATCCAGCGCAAAATTGATATCTGGATTTTCTTTTACCAAATCGACTGTAGAACGAATAGAATCCACTACAGAGGAAGGAATAAATTGTTGAACTGATTCTTCCCATAACGGCTTTGAACCATAGCCGATAAACACAATCATTACTAATAAAATAAACCGTTTCACAACTACACTCTCCAATTCCACAAAACTGGAGACAAAAAGATTGCAAAGCAATTCTTCAAAAATGCTTTGCAATCTTTCCATGTCTCTAAATCTTATATTGTTACAATCGATCAGAATCCTTCTTGTCCTGTAGCTATTGCAGATTTGAAAAAAATAGCCTGTTTTTCTGGTCAAGCGATTGTCTTTTTAATTAAATTTCTCCACAATTTTTGCCTTTATTAGCTGCTTTAGCCTAAGTACACTATTTCACAATTAGACTATCATCAATGAACTGTTTCGCTTGAGACACACCATCCTCGTAAAATTCACGGGTTTCCACAAAATATTCAAATAATCCACGATGAATTGTAGGCTGAATTGTTTGCACTTTAATCGGTTTATACTCCTTATACGGTTTATTTTCTGATTCTGGACGAACCAGCTTATTTCCGTATTCAATAAGTTTATTGATTCGAGAAATATCATTAAGCTCTGCATAGAGGGCATTTTTAAATAACATCTTCAATTTAAGGTCTTCGCTATCAAAGAAGTTATCGATTGGGTCCAGAGATTTTCCCAGTGGTGCTACTGTCACCAAAATAATCTCGTCGGCTACTACCAACGGAGACAAAACTGGATTATATTGATAAGCTCCATCATACTCCCCTTTAAAGTCTCCATATTGAAGCAGCTGCAAACACGCTCTCACACCATCCGGAGTTATTGGTTTGACCTCAAAATTTTCCCTATTAGTTAATTCCATTGTATTCAGAGCACGTTCGTTCACATACAAAACTGCCTGATCGTTATTAACATTATAGGCATTCATAATAATACCCACTTCCTCATTGGTCGAAAAACAATGGGCAATATCATCAAAAAATTGTTGAGGAAATTCAGATTTATAAATTTTGTTAGGGAAGCAGAAGTTAATCCATTCCTCCAATTTCAAAAAAGGCCAGTTATCAGACAATCTTTCAAAAGTGTTGAGGTAATTAGGAGAAAATTTTTGCGGAACACCCAAATATGCGTATTGCATGAATTTGAAAAACGTTGGGATTCCATTTTCTTCAGATTTAAAATACTCATCGTAATGCTTTTCAATAGCATTAGGGTCTTCTTGCAAAAAATAATATGCTGACAATATAGCACCGCTCGTAGCTGAAATCAAGTCTGGCTTAACCCCCTCTTTTCGCAGCGTTTGCAGTACCCCAGCCGCAAATGAGTTCATTCCCCCAATGCCTTGTAAAGCTAAAGCTAACATAGTAAACCACTCCCAATTGAAAAAATTTTGATCTTACCTAATCCAATTCTTTACAAGGGGAGCGGATACCTTCTAGGTATATAAGAGTTCAAAGCAAAAAACACCAATTTTCTACGCTAGGAGAACCTAAAAAGGTTCTTATCGGTTATAAAGATTCACTAGTATCTATCCTAGTGGAATTTTTTCCTTTAACCTGCTTTAACGTCGCTACTATAAGAAAACTAACAATCACTAATAGGAGCCATGAACTCACCTTTCCGAGATGAACGAGACTCCATGCATCGGTTTGGTTTGGATATTCCCAAGCTCCAAAGAACGTGGCAATATTTTCGGCTACCCATATAAAAAATCCGATGAGCACAAAGGAAAGTGCGAGCGGCATCCGGTAACGGGTTCCAGCAACCTCATATGTGACCCATGATTGCCAAAAGACGATAACTACAAGTCCAGATAACCACCAACGAACGTCAATCCAATAATGGTGGATGAAAAAATTCAAATAAATCGCAGCCGCAAGAGGTACAACTACCAAAAATGGCGGCCATTTAACCAGTTCTACCTTAAACCTCCTCCAAGCCTGGCAAAGATAACTCGCTACACTTGCGTACATGAATCCGCTATACAAAGGCACTCCAAAAATTTTGAAATATCCTTCCTCTGGATAAGACCAGGATCCCATATGTACCTTAAAGAGCTCAAGAGCAAGTCCAATAAGGTGGAACAACGTGATAACCTTTAGTTCATCCCGTGTTTCAAGTCCAAAACGCACCATCCACCACTGCATCAGCAGGCAGATGATGAGCAGCCAGTCATAACGTGGCAGGAAGGGAGGTGGCATGATCTGTGTAAAAGCCAAAGAGGCAAAAATAACGACAGGAAACAAACATGATAGGGCCTGCTCCCAACCAAAACGAACGAGCTGTTTTAGTGCTCTCATGATTTGTGCCTCCAAAGGTTTTTTCTGAGTATATATAAGTCCTGCTTCGTATCGTAGCTAAATAGAGAACCTTGTTTACTTTCCATCCAAAGCACCTCAACTTATTTATTGTCAATTTGACTTTAACATGCATTTTATCGTTTTACAATAAAAAAATATTGATTTTTATTATATTGTTATTGTTGCAGAATTATCCTTTTCATTGCAGACAAGATAAAAAGCACTCCCCCATTACAGGAAAGTGCTCTATAACTTTAAACTATTCAATTTATAATCTGTTCAACTAATCTGCTAATTAGTATTGCATCTTATACTATAAATTTGGCTCTATAAACAATCTAAAAACGCGAATTTCGTATAAAATCCGCGTTTTGTTGATGAGGATAGTTAACTATGTATTAAGTAACTATTATGAATTGAGTTATGTTACTTGCTAAAATCTCTTTGAGCTCCCATATAGCTTCCAATTAAATTTTGATAACCAGGAAGTTGTCTAGAGAGTAAAGCGCCAAAACCTTCAACATCGTTGCGCCAATCGCGTTGTAATTCGCACGCTACGCTAAACCAGTTCATAAGCTGCACTCCACCATGGGCCATGCGCATTAATGCCGCGTCTGCTACTTGTTTGCTAAACGTTCCAGAAGCATCGGTTACAACGAACACCTCATACCCCGCGTTTATAGCAGAAAGTGCTGGGAAAGCAACGCAAACATCAGTAACTACGCCCGCGATAATTAGTTGTTTTTTACCCGTTGCTTCAATGGCTCTAACAAATTCTTCATTGTCCCATGCATTAATTTGTCCAGGACGAGCTATTTTTGGTGCATCAGGAAAAAGCTCAACCAATTCTTGCATGAGTGGGCCATTAGGTCCGTTTTCAAAGCTTGTTGTTAAAATAACCGGTAAATCAAAAAACTTAGCGGTATTAGCAAGGGCCAAAACATTGTTCTTGAACTCATCAACACCATAGTCACGCACTAGGCCGGAAATAAGGCCGTTTTGATGATCCACTAGCAGAACGGCGGCATCATTTTTGGAAAGACGAGAATAGAGATCAGACATTTTATAGTCCCCCTTTAATTAATGTAATCGAAGAAAGTTCATATATTGGCAAATTCACCTTAAACTCCTTCGGTTGTTACAATCAGTTTATGGGTATTGATTGTTTTCATTGGCTTGTCTATAAACTTATAAAGTGTTAACAGCATTAAAGAAAATGAAAAATCAGCACAAAAAATTACTTGATGATGTTCGAGATTCTTTGGTTAATCTAGAACAGGAGTGTGATCAATCCAGTGAATAAATTGTTGTAAATAACGCTCAAGATATCGTTTTGTTTTTTCGTCAGTAAGCACTTTCTGATCGGAGTCAATCTTTTCATGCACTTGTGAAATCAGCACTTTTTGAAATGGAAGAATATGAGTTTGCATGGCTTCTAGTATTTGTCTAATTTGCATTTGAGCAAAGGCAGTCCCTAATCCCCCGGGAGTTGCGCCGATTAAGCCAACCGGTTTTCTACTAAGAACGGAGGACCTTGAAGGTCTTGATGCCCAGTCCAATGCATTTTTTAGCGCGCCTGGAATTCCAGAATTGTACTCTGGACTTACAATAAGGATACCGTCAACGTCCTGAATAGCGGATTTAAATGCTGCTACTGTTTCTGGATCACCGCCAATTTCTAAGTCTTCGTTAAACAAAGGAAGCTCGTTGATTTCGATCCAGCGAAATTGAGCGGCATCACTCATATCTGTCAATGATTGAGCAATAATTCGGTTATACGAATTTTTTCGTAAACTTCCACAAATCAGGCCAATAGTTTTAGGCATACAGATTCCCTCCTTGTTTGAAATCACCTTTCATGATACTATACTCTAGAGATTATGGAAAGGATTTCTAAAAATGGAAGATAAAAAAGTGACATGGTTAGAGCTGTTTTATGACTTGCTATTTGTGGCAGCAGTTGCTACTGCTACTCATGTCTTACTTCATGTTGAAAAAGGATATATTTATCCAGCGTACTTATTAAAGTTTGCCCTAATATTTATTCCAATATGGTGGGCTTGGACTGGCCAAACCATGTTTATTAATCGGTTTGGCCAAGATTTTTTGCATCAACGTATCTTTATGATTCTGCAAATGTTGTTTGTACTTATTATGATATCAAGCCTATCGGTAGATTTTGATCAATATTATTTCTCTTTTCTGATTGGCTATATTGGACTAAGAGCATTAACATCAATCCAATATCTTGTTGTGCAGAATCTTGAAAAAGGGGATAGAAAAAAGGTTGCTAGGTTTTTAGGAACACGTTTTGGGATTGGGGCCTTTCTCTCATTTCTTTCTATCTTTTTTGATTCATGGGTTCGATATGCCGTGTTATATGCAGGAATTATTGTTGATATGGTTTTACCTATTTTAGGACATAAGTATTTAGTAAGAGTCACAACTAATACCGCTCATTTGTTAGAACGTTTTGCTTTATTGACATTAATCCTGTTTGGAGAATCGGTCGTCAGCATCCTTGCTGTGCTGCAACCACAAAAAGGGGATTGGCATTCAATCTTATTTTCAATTATTTCATTTGTTCTTATTATTTCAATGTGGTGGCAGTATTTTGATAATGTAGAAAAGAAGGTAAACAAGTCCATTCAAGGAACAGGGCAAACGATTATTTACGGGCATTTATTTATTCTAATGTCTTTGAGCATGATTGCAGCATCTATCAAACTAATGTTTTTACATGAGGTTCATTATACATTTATCTTATATTTTGTCTTCGGTTCTGTATTGCTCTATTTCATTGCGACTTCCATTGTTTTTCATCAATACAGGTATGAACAGCATCGTTTGAAAATTTATCATTTAGGGCTGTTTTTAGGGACTTTAGCAGCATTTTTTATTATTAATTTGATCATGACAGTTCCATACATTGTCATAATGGGAGAATTAACGCTATTTTTTATTATCTATGCTAAACTTACAACCACTTAATAAAATACAGCTCGTTCAAGATCTACTAGATTTGTTTCTTATATTTTCCTATCCACTCCTCTAGTTCAGGTAAAGAAAACTCGTCGATTGGCAAGCCCTACTTATACTGTATTCCTAAAATTTCCTACAGTGAAATAAAAATGGGTTAACCAATTGAATTGATTAACTCATCCTTCAGCTGATGCCTGCACACAATAGCGGGCTTGCCACATCTAGATTCAGACCATCCGGAACACGAATAACAGAATCCTCCATTAAAACCATTTTTCGACTATACTCACCGTATGTTGGCGTACCATCGTGGTCTAATCAATTATAAGTTGAGATAACACCTTTCGTACAATATTGCTCCTCACCACTGAGGGAGTATTCACATTCTCCGCAGGAATCAACAAAGCAGCCAACGCCAACACAATCCTTTCCTGTTAACATTGAATAATTCGGATGCATATGAACCGACTTCTCCATGTTCAGTTGCTTATACATAGCAACATTGATGCATTAACGAACATCTATCTAAGGATTCCCCTTCTTCAAGCCTGTGAAGGGTGAAGCCCAAGGAGAAGGTGGGGACAAATTTCGGTTAGTCGCAGTCTAAAGTGTTGCATTACAGAAACATACGTTCTATAATAGTTAGATATGGAAGGGTGGTGACGACAGTGTTGTTGAATCAAAAATATGAGATATTCTCAACAGAAGAACAAAAGGAAATGTTAGGCCGTTGGCTGCAATACTGCCGTCAAACGTATAATTCTGCCCTCTTAGACAAAGAACGTAAATATAAATAAAAGTAGAAGGTGGAATTGAAGAAAATGAAGCAATACAATACGCGTGCCATTATGGCTTCTCTGCTTATCTGCGGTTTCGTTGGTATGTTCAGTGAGACGGCTCTCAACATTGCAATTAGTAATTTAATGGATGTGTTCCAAATTTCAGCTGCAACCGCACAATGGTTAACGACAGGTTTCCTGCTTACTCTCGGCATTCTGATGCCGATGACCGGGTTGCTGCTACAATGGTTTACAACAAGGCAATTATTTATCGGTTCTCTTGTAAGCTCGATTGTCGGCACTTTAATTGCGGCACTCGCGTTCAATTTTGAAATTCTGATAGTCGCTCGCATTCTACAAGCGATCGGCATGGGTCTGCTGATTCCGCTCATGTTCAATACAATCCTAGTCGTGTATCCACCTGAGAAGCGTGGAGCGGCGATGGGCTTCGTTGGACTTGTCATCATGTTCGCACCGGCGACTGGTCCGACCGTAGCTGGTATCTTAATTGAATATTTAACATGGCATTATATCTTTTGGCTATCACTGCCGTTTTTGATCATTGGGCTGTTGGTAGGGCTGAAGTATTTGGAGAACGTCACCGAGGTCACGAAGCCCCGCATCGATCTACTGTCCGTCGTATTATCAACGATTGGCTTTGGCGGTGTCGTCTTCGGTTTCAGCAAGGCTGGCGAAGGTACGGATGGCTGGAACAACCCGGTCGTAGTCACTTCCATCGTCGTCGGGCTAATCGCGCTCGTACTGTTCACGCTACGGCAGAAGGCTATGCGTGAACCAATGATGGACCTGCGTGTCTTTAAATACCCAATGTACAACGTGGGGCTGCTTTTGGTACTATCGTGTATGATGATCATCTTGTCTAGCATGATTATTTTGCCAATGTTTCTTCAGAACGGAATGAAGCTGTCCGCGTTCACCACCGGACTTATGCTGCTGCCGGGCAGTGCGCTAAACGGCATCCTGTCACCGCGCATGGGACGTTTGTTCGACAGATATGGGCCGAAGTGGCTGGTGATTCCGGGCCTCGTCATCGTTGCTATAACGTTATGGTTCTTCTCCAGCATATCGACAGCGTCTTCGATTGCTTTTATCGTTTCCTTGCATATCGGGCTCATGATCGGCATCTCAATGGTTTGGATGCCAGCGCAGACGAATGGCCTGAACCAACTGCCACCGGAGCTATACCCGCACGGTACGGCAGTCATAAATACGCTTCAGCAAGTCGCAGGTGCAATTGGCACAGCGGTTGCGATTATCATCCTTACGAGCGGTATGGAGAAGTATTTGCACAACTCCCCCGCGCCGACTGAAAACACTGAGGTGGCTAACGCCATGATGTTCGGTTCACAACATGTGTTCTTGTTTACGTTAGTTGTGACGCTAATCGGTCTGGCCATGGCGTTCTTCATCCGCCGTGTTATAGTTAACCGTGCGACGATGAATTCGATGCATTGATATTTCAAAGGGAGCCTGTGGGCTCCCTTTTCTCTTCGGTATCGTAAAATAACATGCTTCCTTTGGCTGTTAAGGTAATGCCGCGATTATGTCTACAAAACAAGATTGCTTGAAAATCGGCCTCCAGCTGCTGCATTTTCATAATGATATTAGACTGTGCATATTGAAGCTCTCTTGCTGCCTGTGAAATACTGCCCAACTTTGCAACAGTCTGGAAAATTTTTAGCGTATGCAAATCTCTCCAAATCTCTCCTCCTCGGTATATCTATATTCCTTTTGCTATCTAATTTACTGATAGCTGATATCAATTTTATGTATTATACCAGATAACCAAAAAAAGCTATGCTTAAATATAGAATACATTTTAATGGGAGGTGAAGCTTTGAAGAAGCAATCCTTTCTTTTTTTAATGGGGGGAATATTCTCTTTAATCATTGCTATGGGGATTGGCAGATTTGCTTATACTCCCCTTCTTCCGCTTATGCAAAAAGATCTCTCTTTTTCAAATGCTGTTGCTGGTTACCTAGCCTCAAGCAATTACGCAGGATATTTGCTTGGAGCAATTTTAGCAGGGGCCATTCCTTTGAACTGCAAAATTAGGAAACAAAAAAGCAGGAGAATTCATTCACGAATTTTCCTGCTTTAATTATCCCCGCTATTTATTAAGCTGTCCAGTTATAAAGAATCATCTATATCACATCCGAAAATATTGCAATAATGCAACGGAAGCGAACATAAATAGCTCTGACTAATTTAACATTAGCAGCCGTTAGTCGAACAAAAAAGCGATTCATTTACAAACATCATTTAGTTATTCCTAAGCCATTTTAGATTTTTTGTATGCTAGTGGTGTCATGTGCATCGACCTTCGGAACTTATCAATGAAATAGCTTGTACTATTGAATCCCACTTGGTAGGCAACTTCTGTAACATTGGATTCAGCTTGCTGCAGTAAGATTAAGCTTTTTTGAATTCGATAATCTGTAACATAACTTAACGGTGTTTTCTTTAACATTCGTTGGAAATAGCGGCAACATTCCGAGCGGCTCAATTGACCCGCTTTTGCAATATCGTCTAACCTAATTTTCTCAGCATAATGCAGATGTATCCAATTTAACATTTGCTTCATTCGCTGATTTTTCAACATTTCCGTCTGATCATATTCTAATTGAAAGCCATTAATAATTAAATTTTTCCAAATTAACGTTAGCTGTAAGGTGATGTCGATTTCATAATATGGTGTTTTTTGTTGAAGCCATTGATTGATTTTTATAACGGCATCTAAAATCGTTTTCCCCCATTGCTCATTTGCATCTAAATATAAGTAAGGTAAATTAGTCGCTTGGATATAGGGATATACATAGCTTGTATAGAGCTCTTGGGATAAAAGAAAATGCGGAGAAACATTTAAACAAATATAAACACAGCCCGATTGCTTCTTTTCTTTTGCCATGTGCAGGCAGCCGCTATTGATAAATAATCCATCTCCTTCTTGAACAGTTAACGTTTCTTCATTTATTTGAAAGATTGCTTCTCCTTTTAAGATGAAAATAAATTGAATCTCATCGTGCCAATGAAGTGGTATATGGCCATGAATATTTTGGTTAATCGTTGTTTCGTAACATGCAATCGGTAACACAACTGTACGATGCTCGGTTAACTCTTGTAGGCTTTGATCAACCTTAAAATTTTTTATTTGCAAAGGACCACCTCAATATACTTATATTTTTTTGTTCAATTCAAGTATTATTCAAGGAATTTTCCATTTATTATAACACTATTATTATATTTTAGGTGGAGGAATGGAGTATGAATACATCTACCCAAAGAATGGGATTATTTCTTGTTATCACAGGAGCAATCTTTTGGGGTGTTGGCGGCACTGTTGCCCAAAAACTTTTTCAAGAATACGCAATCGATGTAAATTGGCTCGTCACAACTCGATTGCTTATAGCAGGTTTTTTACTCTTAATCATTCAATTTTTTAGAAAAGGACATTCTCAAGTACTAGGAGTTTGGAAAAATAGAAGAGCAGCTTTTCAACTGACTATCTTCGGATTACTCGGCATGCTTGCGGTTCAATACACCTATATGGCATCCATTAAACATGGAAATGCTGCCGTTGCAACGCTATTACAGTATTTAGCACCTGTCATGATTATCATGTACTCCATTTTTCGCAAACAATCTGTTCTATCGCGACAAGATTTGTTAACGGTTTCCCTTGCTTTAGTAGGTTGCTTCTTCTTATTAACAAACGGTTCCATCTCTCAGCTATCTGTACCGGCATTGGCAATAGTTTGGGGTGTTTTATCTGGAATATCATTAGCATTTTATACTTTATATGCTGTTCCTTTACTGAAGCAATACGATTCTCTTGTCATTGTTGGCTGGGCTATGATCATCGGTGGCGCTGCATTAAGCTTTATCCATCCACCTTGGCAAATGGACTTTAAAAGCCTTACGCTAGAAGGCTATTTATACTTAATCTTCGTTATCATATTTGGTACAATGATTGCATTTTGCTTTTATATCGAAAGTTTACAAAGTCTGTCACCTAAAGAATCAAGCCTTCTAGGCAGTATAGAACCACTGGCTGCTGTTTTAACAACGATCCTTTGGCTACATGAACCTTTTGGATCTTTTCAGTGGGTTGGTACAATCTGCATCATAGCAATGCTTTTCTCATTAGTGCTGAATAAAAAATCTTCTGCGACGACTAACCAACCTGCTAAAGAAAACTCACCGACTGGCGAGCCCTGCTCTTGGGCGAAGACAGAGGTGTAGTTGCCCTTATACTTTATTCCTAAAATTTCTCGCTACGTCGAATTGGCTTCCTGCTAGAAATTTATACTTTCTTAAAGTGTAAAGAAAACTCACCGACTGGCGAGCCCTGCTCTTGGGCGAAAACAGAGGCGTAGTTGCACTGTATTCTTAAAATTTCCGACTACGTCGAATTCGCTTCTCGCTGGAAATGTATACTTTCCTACAGTGAAAGAAAACTCGCCGATTTGGCGAGCTTTCTTTAAATCTCTCGTTCAACTAAACCTAACCCGTTACCTTAATGTTCCGCAGCCAATGCATCTGCTTTCGTTACATGAACCGTACCAAATGGATGTTGCGGAGGAGCATAGATTGAGTAGAGTTTTAACGGGGTATTGCCTGTATTGGTTACATTATGCCATGTTCCAGCCGGGATCATAATAGCAGAATCATCATAAACATTTCGTACAAAGTTTAAATTCTCTTTTCTCTTACCCATGCGAACAATCCCTTGACCTTGTTCAACACGTAAAAATTGATCAAGGTTAGGGTGAATTTCCAAACCGATATCTTCACCAACCTTAATGCTCATCAAGGTAACTTGCAGGTGATTTCCTGTCCATAAAGCGGTTCGAAAGGTATTGTTTTGCTTGGCAGCCTCATTGATATTCACTACAAATGGTTCTGGTCCATAATCTTTTAGCTCAATTGCACGTCCTCCCTCTGATGATGGTAAAAAATCGAATCGATTGGCGTCATTAAACATAGCCCAATCATCAGGGTGTCTTACATAATGATACATTGGCACATTAATGTAATAAGGATTTACATAGTGGTATGGATACATATAAGGAGCATAGTACATTTCTTAACCCCTCCATAAATTTATCAAATTATCCTATGCGCTATATGAAGAGAGCGTACTTATATTGAGGGGACTCATTAAGGAAATCATGGTTAGCCTAAAACATTTGCTCCATGATCCTTCTAAAGGAAAAAGAGCAAAGGGCCGCCCCTTTGCTCTTTTCTTCTTACTTATTAAGCTTTTTCCGTCAGCCACTCTGCCGGATTTTGACGCCATTCCTGCAACTTCGCTAAATCACCTTCAGCGATGATGCCTTTTTCTAATGCAACCTCGATTAGTGCAGAGTAGTTGCTTAAAGAATAAGACGCTACGTTCGCTGCATCTAGCTTATCTTGTCCTGTCTGCAGCTCGTATGTAAAGATCGATACGATGCCCAGCACTTCACAGCCTGCTTCACGCAATGCTTCTACGCATGTAATTGCGCTGCCGCCTGTTGAGATTAAATCCTCAACAACAACAACCTTTTGGCCTGCTGTTGCTTTTCCTTCGATTTGATTGCCTTTGCCGTGGCTTTTCGCTTTGCTGCGCACATAACACATTGGCAGGTTCATCAAATCGCTTACCCATGCAGCATGCGGAATGCCAGCAGTTGCTGTTCCTGCAATTACATCTACCCCTGGGAAATGCTCTTCAATTAGTTTTTGTAAGCCTGTTGCAATATCTTTTCTTACGTTTGGAAAGGAAAGAGTTAAACGATTGTCGCAATAAATAGGAGATTTAATACCTGATGACCATGTAAATGGATCATTTGGTCGTAAAAATACTGCTCCGATATCTAATAAATGAGCTGCGATTTGTTTTTTCATACAGTAGTTCCCTCCCATTGTTGTGTTACCTTCTTATATGCCTCAAGCGGCTGCTCCGCTTTTGTAATGCTTCGTCCGACTACGATATATGTGGAGCCTAATTCACGTGCGCGCGCTGGTGTAGCAATGCGAACTTGATCGTCCACATTGTCGTCTGCCATCCGAATTCCAGGCGTAACTGTTACAAAGTCTTCGCCGCACGCTTCACGGATTTTCGGCACTTCAAGGGTTGAACAAACAACACCATCCAACCCGCTGTCTTGTGCGAGTTTCGCATAATGCAATACCGTTTCTTCCAAGGATTTTTCAATCCACAGCTCCCTTTGCATCACTTCTTCAGATGTGCTCGTAAGCTGCGTTACGGCGATACAGATCGGCCGTTCTTTTCCTTCCGGCGTTCCTTCCTGCAACCCTTCGAGCGCCGCCTTCATCATGTTCGTTCCGCCAGCAGCGTGAACATTGACCATATCCACACCAAGGATAGCAAGATTTCGCATCGCGCTTTTTACGGTATTTGGAATGTCATGCAGCTTTAAATCCAAGAAAATACGGTGGCCTTGTTCCTTCAAATAATTGATGATGCTTGTCCCTTCCCGGTAAAATAGCTCCATACCGACCTTTACGAATAAGGTTTCCTCACCGAAATGCGCAAGAAATTGCTCAACTTCCTTTTGACTCGGGAAATCAAGCGCGACTATAGGTGTTCGCATTCTTCCAGCTCCTTCCGTGACAGTCTGAAATGTGATCGTATCCAAGCTCTTCAAGAAGCTGTGGCAATTCTTCAATAATTTGCGGACATACGTATGGATCCACGAAATTTGCTGTTCCGACCGCTACAGCACTTGCGCCTGCATAGAAAAACTCAATAACATCCTCCGCTGTTTCTACGCCGCCCATGCCGATAATCGGAATATTTACCGCTTGGCTTACTTCATAAATCATGCGAAGCGCAACCGGTTTGATCGCAGGACCAGATAAACCGCCTGTCCGGTTCGAGAGAATTGGCTTTGCTGTTCTTAAATCAAGGCGCATGCCAAGAAGCGTGTTAATCATTGTTAACCCGTCAGCACCAGCTTGTTCAATTGCTTTTGCGATATCTACAATGTTTGCTACATTTGGAGATAGTTTTACATAAACAGGTACTTCTGATACCTCTTTTACCTTCTTTGTTAAGTCTGCCGCAACTTCAGGTATCGTTCCAAAAGCAATTCCGCCTGTTTTTACGTTCGGACAAGAAATATTGAGTTCCAGGGCATGTACGTTCGGCGCTTTGGAAATTTCTTTCGCTACTGTCACATAATCTTCAGTCTGTGATCCCGCCACATTGGCGATAATCGGTAGATCAAACTGCTCCAGCCATGGTAATTCTTCGTTTACTACCTTCTGCAGACCTGGGTTTTGGAGGCCGATCGCATTTAGCATACCAGCCGGTGTTTCTGCCACACGCGGCGTTGGATTTCCAAAGCGCGGGTGCTCAGTTGTTGCTTTAATCATAATCGAGCCAAGGACGCTTAAATCATACAGGTTGGCGTATTCACGTCCGAATCCGAAGCAGCCGGATGCCGGCATAATTGGGTTCTTTAGAGAAAGACCCGGTAATTCTACTTGTAATCGACTCATAATACAACCTCCCCTGCTTTAAATACTGGTCCATCGCTGCAAACCTTTTTATACGAATAACCTTCTGGATCGCTTTGCAAATGGCATACGCAGGCGAAGCAAGCGCCAATGCCGCAGCCCATGCGCTCTTCCAGCGAGATATATGCTTTTCGATCCTGGTACCGTCCGTCCAATGCTTTTAGCATCGGTGTCGGGCCGCATGAATACAAAATATCAAAGGTAATGCCGTTTTGGTCAATCACATCTGTAACAAAGCCTTTTGTTCCATGGGTGCCGTCCACTGTTGCTACGTATGTGTCGCCAAGCTCTGCAAATTTCTCTTCGTAAAACACATTCTCCTTCGATTGAAATCCAAGAATGTGGATCACACGAACACCTCGTGCTGTAAGCTGCTGTGATAATTCATAGAGGGGGGGAACACCGATTCCGCCTCCGACTAAGCAAGCCGTTTGTCCTGGCTCTGCTTCTTCCACCGGAAACCCGTTACCTAACGGACCGAGCACGTCTACTTCATCACCTGTACGCTTATTCGCTAAAAGGGATGTACCCTTTCCTTCCGCACGATATAGCATCGTAAATTCATTTTTATCCTTGTCTACGTTGCAAATGCTGATCGGGCGGCGAAGCAGAGGGGAATGCCCCTCTGCCACCTTAATATGCACAAACTGCCCGGGTTCGTTCATTTGCTGCACAAGACTGCCTGCTAACGTCAACTCATAAATATTTTTTGCGATTGCTTGCTGACGGACGACGGTCATGAGCTGCTTTTTCATCATGAAAACACCGCCTGTTGACGAGTTGGAACTGTAATTTCCTTCATTTGAACTGCTGAGAATGTCATCGATTCAATAACTTGTAAAATCGCTCTCGTTGTATCAAGAGATGTTAAGCAGGCAACACCGTTTTCAACAGATTCACGGCGAATACGGAATCCATCGCGCGCAGGCTGCTTGCCTTTCGTTAATGTGTTAATCACAAACTGTGCTTTTCCTTGGCGGATAACGTCAAGCAGGTTATAATCCTCAGAATCAATTTTGTTCACAAATTGAACTGGGATGCCGCCCTCTTGCAAGTATTTCGCTGTTCCAGCTGTCGCCATAATGTTGAAGCCGATATCGTGGAAACGTTTTGCGATTTCAAGCGCCTCTGCTTTATCTTTATCGGCAACCGTCACAATGACAGAGCCATGTGTTGGGATGTTAATACCCGCTGCGATTAAGCCTTTATATAATGCTTTCTCAAGCGTTGTATCTTTACCCATAACTTCGCCTGTTGATTTCATTTCAGGGCCGAGTGTTGTATCAACAGAACGCAGCTTCGCGAATGAGAATACTGGTGCTTTTACGTACACTTCTTCCGCTTCTGGGTGGTAGCCAGTGCCGTAGCCAAGTTCCTTAAGTGTGCTGCCAAGAATAACCTTTGTTGCAATGTTTGCCATCGGCACGCCAGTAATTTTGCTTAAGAATGGTACAGTACGGCTTGAACGAGGGTTTACCTCTATCACATATACCTCATCTTTGTATACAACGAACTGGATGTTAAGCAAGCCAATAATGTTTAAGCCTTTTGCAAGGGAAATTGTATGCTGTACAATCTTATCTTTAATTTCTTGCGTTAAGCTTTGGGATGGATATACTGCAATCGAGTCACCAGAGTGAACGCCCGCACGCTCGATATGCTCCATGATGCCTGGGATGTATACATCTGTGCCGTCAGAGATTCCGTCAACCTCGATTTCTTTTCCAATCATATAACGGTCAATCAGTACCGGATGCTCTGCGTGTATTTTTACCGCATTTTTCATATAGTGCAGAAGCTCTTCCCTGCGGTATACGATTTCCATCGCGCGTCCGCCAAGAACATAAGATGGTCTTACAAGCACCGGATAGCCGATTTCTTCTGCGATTGCGACTGCTTCTTCTACTGCTGTTGCTGTTTTACCTTTCGGCTGTGGAACGCCAAGCGCTGTTAAAGTTGCTTCAAACTTATCACGGTCTTCCGCACGGTCTAAGTCTTCAAGGGATGTTCCTAAAATTTTCACGCCGTGTGCCTCAAGCTTAGCAGCAAGATTGATTGCTGTTTGACCGCCGAACTGAACGATAACGCCTTCTGGCTTCTCTAAATCGATAATATGCATTACATCTTCGATTGTTAATGGCTCGAAGTATAATTTGTCAGAAATACTGAAGTCAGTAGATACTGTTTCCGGGTTGTTATTGATGATAATCGCTTCATAACCCGCTTCTTTGATCGCCCATACAGAGTGTACAGTCGCATAGTCGAACTCGACCCCTTGACCGATGCGGATTGGACCGGAACCTAGTACAACAACGCTCTTGCGCTCTGATACGATTGATTCGTTCTCCTCTTCGTATGTGCTGTAGAAATACGGTGTAGCAGATTCGAACTCAGCTGCACATGTATCTACCATTTTATAGACAGGGATAATACCATTTTGCTTTCTTGTGTCATAAATCGTTCTT
Source organism: Ectobacillus funiculus (assembly GCF_004138295.1). GTDB lineage: Bacteria > Bacillota > Bacilli > Bacillales > Bacillaceae_G > Ectobacillus > Ectobacillus funiculus. The sequence goes on from NZ_SCFM01000006.1 coordinate 164,802, forward strand.
TCATCTGTACTCCATACGGATGCGATGTAACGGTCACTAAAGCCCATTTCCTTCGCTTCTTGAAGCACTTCAAGGTTTCCTTCATTTTCCTTCAGTTGCTTCTCCATGTTTACGATGTTTTCGATTTTTTGCAGGAAGAAGAAGTCCATTGCGCTCCAGTCATGAATTTCTTCTTTTGTCACGCCTTGACGAAGTGCTTCCGCTACGATGAATAAACGCTCATCATCCGCTTTGGCAATACGCTTTTTCATTGTTTCCTTATCAAGCTCTTTTAAGTGATCCATTTCTAAATGGTACACGCCAAGCTCTAGAGAACGAACTGCTTTTAAAAGAGATTCCTCTAGCGTACGGCCCATCGCCATAACTTCGCCTGTTGCCTTCATTTGTGTGCCGAGAAGACGGTTTGCATCCTCGAACTTATCGAACGGCCAGCGCGGGATTTTAGACACAACATAGTCAAGTGCAGGCTCAAAGCATGCAAATGATGTTTTTGTAACCGGGTTGATGATTTCATCAAGCGTTAAGCCGATTGCGATTTTTGCTGCTAATTTTGCAATTGGGTAACCAGTTGCTTTTGATGCAAGCGCAGAAGAACGGCTTACACGCGGGTTTACTTCGATTACATAGTATTGAAAGCTGTCTGGATCTAATGCAAGCTGTACGTTACATCCGCCTTCAATACCTAACGCGCGAATAATTTTTAAAGATGTATTACGCAGCATTTGGTATTCACGGTCACTTAGCGTTTGGCTAGGCGCCACAACGATGGAGTCCCCTGTATGAACCCCTACTGGGTCGATATTTTCCATGTTACATACAACAATCGCGTTGTCGTTTGCATCACGCATTACTTCGTACTCGATTTCCTTGCAGCCAGCGATACTCTTCTCAAGCAAGCATTGTGTAACTGGGCTGTGCTTTAAACCACTTGTCACGATTTCAATCAGCTCTGCTTCATTTGAGCAAATACCGCCGCCTGTTCCGCCTAGCGTAAACGCGGGACGTACGATTACCGGGTAGCCGATTTCTTGTACAAACGTATAAGCTTCTTCCAACGTATGAATAATTGTACTTTGCGGGATTGGCTCGTTAAGCTCTTGCATTAAAGTACGGAACAAGTCACGGTCCTCCGCACGTTCAATTGCAGAAAGCTTCGTTCCTAAAATTTCTACGCCGCACTCATCTAATATGCCGGATTTCGCTAATTCTACCGCCATGTTTAAGCCTGTTTGGCCGCCTAATGTAGGAAGCAGCGCATCTGGACGCTCTTTGCGAATGATTCGGCTCACAAACTCTACTGTTAATGGCTCAATATATACTTTATCGGCAGTTGCCGTATCAGTCATGATTGTCGCAGGATTGGAGTTAACAAGAATAACCTTGTATCCTTCTTCTTTCAGCGCTTGACACGCTTGTGTACCGGAGTAGTCAAACTCCGCTGCTTGCCCGATGACGATTGGGCCGGATCCGATTACTAAGATTGTATTAATGTCTAAACGTTTTGGCATAACGCTTCCCCTTCCTTCTTGCAGTTTTCAATCATGCTTAAAAATTGGTCAAATAAGTGGTTTGCATCCTCTGGTCCTGGAGATGCTTCTGGGTGATATTGTACTGTAAATGCCGGTGCTTCTTTATGGCGCAGTCCTTCGATTGTGCCGTCATTTAGCGCGACATGCGTAACTTCAAGCTTTGTATTTGCAATAGATGATGGTTCTACTGTATAACCATGGTTTTGCGCTGTAATGTCTACTCTTCCTGTTACCAGATTTTTAACTGGATGGTTAGAGCCGCGGTGACCGAACTTAAGCTTCTCTGTATCTGCTCCGCTTGCCAGTGCAAACAGCTGATGACCAAGGCAAATGCCGAACAATGGTACCTTGCCGATTAATTCACGAACTGTTTCAATTGCTTCAGGTACGTCCTTTGGATCTCCAGGGCCGTTGCTTAACATAATGCCATCTGGATTTAAGCGCAGGATTTCAGCAGCACTTGTGTTATAAGGCACAACCACGACATCACAGTTGCGGAGATTTAGCTCTCTTAAAATGCCATGCTTCATACCGTAATCGATTAGCACAACGCGGTAGCCGCGTCCTGGGCTTGGATAAGCATGTCCTGTCGATACTTGTTTTACCTGACCTGTATATGCCGTGTCCTTCAGCTGATTTACCACTTCGTTCACATCTGCGTCCATGCCGCATAAACGACCGCGAAGTGTACCGTGCTGACGAAGGATTCTTGTCAATTTACGTGTATCAATACCAGAAAGACCAGGAATATCACGTTCTTTTAGGTATGCATCAAGCGACAAATCACTGCGGAAGTTTGATGGATGATCACATACTTCCTTTACGATTAATCCATGAATAGATGGGTTGATCGTTTCAAAATCGTCACGGTTAATGCCGTAGTTTCCAATTAACGGATACGTAAGTGTAACAATTTGTGAACAGTAGGAAGGATCAGATAAAATCTCTTGATAGCCTGTCATTCCTGTGTTAAATACAACTTCTCCAGCTTTCTCTGTCTCACCGCCAAATGCTTTCCCGATAAATACCGTTCCATCTTCTAAAATCAGCTGTCGCTTCTTCATGCGAATACACTCTCCTTTTGCCATGCAATTTTACCGCCGACAAGTGTCATAACTGGCCATCCTTTACATTTCCAGCCAGCAAACGGCGTGTTTTTCCCTTTTGATACGAATGTTGCCGGATCAATCTCTTGTTCCTCTTCTAAGTTTACGATTGTAATGTCTGCTTTTTTACCAACCTGAAGGCGGCCGCTATCTAAGCCGAATACTTCAGCTGGTTTCACTGTCATGAATTCCACAAGCTGCGCCAACGTTAAAATATTTGTTTCAACGAAGTTTGTGTACATCAGCGGGAATGCCGTTTCCAGTCCTGTAATCCCAAACGGAGCACGTTCGATGCCAAGCGCTTTTTCCTCTGCTGTATGCGGAGCGTGGTCTGTTGCGATCATATCAATTGTTCCATCGAGTAGTCCTTCGATAAGCGCCTTGCGGTCCTCTACCCCGCGAAGCGGTGGATTCATTTTAAAGTTCGGATCAAGTCCAACGATGTCCTCATCACACAGCAGCAAGTGATGCGGTGAAACCTCAGCCGTTACACGAATGCCGGCACGCTTTGCATCACGCACAACACGAACAGATCCCTCCGTACTAATATGACAAACATGGTAATGACAATCAGCTGCTTCTGCGAGCAACACATCGCGTGCGATATGAACAGATTCACAAACAGAAGGAATTCCGTTTAGGCCATTTTCCTTAGAAAACTTGCCTTCATGAACACAGCCCTTGTTAATCAATGTATTTTCTTCACAATGCGCCACGATCGGCATATGTATCGCCGCCGCTCGCTTCATTGCTTCTAGCATCTTGCTTGCATCTTGCACACCGACACCATCATCTGTAAAAGCGAAGGCTCCCAATTTCTTTAAAGCCTCAAAATCAGTCAATTCTTCTCCAAGCTGACGCACTGTAATTGCAGCATATGGAAGGACATTTACATGTGCGCTTTCAGAAATGCGTTTTTGCAAATCTTCCATATGTTCTACGCTGTCTGGAACCGGACGCGTATTTGGCATTGGGCAAATCGTTGTAAATCCGCCTTTTGCCGCAGCAAGCGTACCAGTTGCAATTGTTTCTTTATGCTCTCCGCCTGGCTCCCGTAAATGCACGTGAACATCAATGAATCCTGGAGCAATCAAATGCCCTTGTATGTTAATCACTTGTGCGTCTTTGCTCTCTAGGCTTTCTCCTATCTCTGCAACTACGCCATCCTGAATGAGTATATCAGTCTTAATGGTACTGCCTTCTTCATTTACATACAAACCGTTTTTAAACAAGTAATTCATGGTTCACCCCTCCTAATTCTGCTGACAACGCGCGCTTTAACACTGCCATTCTTACATATACACCGTTCTCCATTTGTTTGAAGATTCGGGAACGTCCGCATTCTACGAGTTCGTCTGCAATTTCGACGCCTCGGTTAACTGGCGCAGGATGCAAAATGATGCTTCCAGACTTCATACGCTTCTCTCTCTCGATTGTTAGACCATGCTGCTCATGATAATCCCTCATAATATTCTCTGCAAACTTGTCATGACGTTCATGCTGAACGCGCAATAACATGAGAACATCTATCTGCGGGATCAGTTCGTCAAGGGCTGCGTATGTTCCGAAAGAATTTTGTCCATCCTCCCACGCTTTTGGACTTGCGAAGAACACGCTGGCTCCTAGCCTTGTTAATGCCTCAGCATTGGAACGTGCTACGCGGCTATGACGGATATCTCCGACAATCGCAACCTTCAGCCCTTCAAAGCTGCCAAATTCCTGCTTGATCGTAAGCAGATCAAGTAAGGATTGCGTTGGATGATTACCGCATCCGTCGCCTGCGTTTAAAATCGGAATGTTTATTTTTCCCCTAAGCTCATCAAAATAACGATCTTCTTGGTGGCGGATGACCACAGCCTTTGCTCCGATGGATTGCAAGGTTTTTACAGTATCATACAGCGTTTCTCCTTTTTGAACGCTCGATGATTCTGCAGAGAAGTTGAGAACCTCAAGTCCGAGGCGCTTTTCTGCCACTTCAAAGCTAAAGCGTGTTCTTGTGCTTGCTTCAAAGAACAAATTTGCAACAAATGTTTTTCCTTTTGGCTGTACAACACTGCCGCAGGCAAATTCCTCAGCGTCCTTTAAAATCTCTTGTATCTCCTGCACTGATAACTCGCTCATCGTTAGCAAATGATTCACTGTCATCCTAATCCCTCATTCCTGTTTTTTATCATACTACATCAGCATATTTATAACAATATGTGAATAAAAATACCCTAGCCTTTTTGAGACTAGGGTGTAAAAAGTTCAACCATTTTTTACACCCTTTCAAGTCTCACGGGACTTCCTTAAAAGGTGATTATGCTATTTTTTTGTATTGGATTACTCTCCCTTTTTTGCCTCGGGGAGAACAAGGTTTAAAAGCACACCGATAATCGCGGAAAGTGCCATGCCCTCTACTTGGAACGATTGGCCGATATGAATCACTGCTCCACCAATTCCAAGAACAAGAATGACAGAAGCAATCACTAGGTTGCGTTTTTCGCCAAAATCTATTTTATCGTCAATCATTGTCCGCAAGCCGCTTGATGCGATAATTCCGAATAAGAGGATCGATACACCGCCCATAACCGGTGTCGGAATCGTGCTAATAAGCGCGGAAATTTTCCCCACAAACCCGAATACGATTGCCATTACTGCCGAACCCACGAATAAATATACGCTGTATGCACGTGTGATCGCGAGTACACCAATGTTTTCGCCGTATGTAACGCTCGGCGGTCCTCCAAGAAGAGAGGCCAGCATTGTCGCTACTCCATCACCTAGTAAGGAACGGTGCAGGCCTGGCTTTTGAAACAAATCACGGTTTATTACATTGCCAAGGACAATTTGGTGTCCGATATGCTCCGATATTGTTACAACCGCTACTGGAACCATCAGAAGAATAATAGTCCAGGAAATTCCCGGTGTATATGTTAAAAATGGAATTGTAAAATCTGGTACCGCAAACCATTTTGCATCAATTACTTTTTGAAAATCTACGAGACCTTGTGTATAGGCGAATGCGTATCCGCCGATAATGCCTAGCAGAACAGGGATGATGCTAAAAAAGCCTCTTCCGAAAATTGAGAAAACAATTGTAATGGCAAGTGTTACGAGAGCAACTGAAAAGTTCGTTAAGCTGTATTTTCCGTCTGCGTCATTCATCGCCATATTAACTGCTGTAGCTGCAAGCCCAAGCCCGATTACCATAATGACGGGGCCTACAACAACGGACGGCAATAGCTTCATTATCCAGCCGGAGCCCAACCTTTTAATGATAATAGCAACAATGGAGTAGACAAGTCCCGCTAGAAAGGCTCCCATCATCGCGGCTCCTGGCCCTCCGGATGCTTTTGCTGCAATAATCGGCGCGATAAACGCAAAGGATGAACCTAGATACGAAGGCATTTGTCCTTTTGTAATTAAGATGAAGGTAAGCGTTCCAATCCCGCTTGTAATCAGGGCAATTGCTGGATCTAGTCCTGTTAGGAAAGGGACGAGAACTGTTGAGCCAAACATGGCAAATAAGTGCTGAATGCTTAGTAAGAACCACTTTCCTGGACTCGGTATTTCATGGATGTCAAGTGCTGGTTTTTGCATAAAAACAGAAATCCTCCTCATAAAAAAACTCTTTGCGTCCGTTACACAAAGAGTCCCGTACATCCATATGCGCGTACAAGGCATACGGAAGCAAAGACCCTTTGACAGTCTCACAGGACTGCTTTTAAAAGGGCATTACTAGTAGTATATACTCACTTTATCTTCTATATCCACTTCGCTCAGAGCTACAACTATCCGCTCCTCGCTGGATGTTGGAATGTTTTTGCCGACATAATCGGCGCGAATCGGCAATTCGCGGTGACCGCGATCGACAAGCACTGCCAATTGAATTTGTGAAGGTCTTCCTATATCCATAAGTGCGTCCATTGCAGCGCGTACTGTTCTGCCCGTATATAGTACATCATCTACGAGCACGACTTTTTTATTGGTAATATCGATGGGAATGTCTGAACCCTTCACGAGTGGATCGTTATCTTGTTGAAGCGTCAAATCATCACGATACAACGTGATATCTAGTTCCCCAATCGCAACTGCTTTTCCCTCAAATTGCTCAATCCGCTGTGCCAAACGTTTTGCTAGAAAAATTCCTCTCGTTTTAATGCCAACGAGAACAAGCTCCTCTATTCCTTTATTGCGCTCTACAATTTCATGGCTAATGCGTATTAAAGCGCGACGAACCATTTGTTCATCCAATACAACCGCTTTTTCCGTCACTTTTGTTTCACCCCTAGGCTGTTATCGTCAGGAAACTATCGTTTTTCTACAAAAAAAAGGTCCTCTCGCCGCGTGCGCAAGAGGACCTTCGAAAAAGGGCATACATCACCCTATTTCTTTCAAACCGTCTCCTTCTCAACCTCACGGGGCTGCGTTAAAGGACTTATTAAGTTGCTAACATTATCTCAATATTTCTTTAACCTGTCAAGATAATCGATGCAAATATTCAAGCAGATGTGCGAAATCTTGTGGAAGAGGTGCTTCAAACTCTATGTACTCCTCTGTTCGAGGATGAGTAAAGCCTAAAATACCAGCATGAAGCGCTTGACCATCAATATCAAGTGTTTTCTTTGGACCATATTTCGGGTCTCCCGCAAGCGGATAACCGATATATTTCATATGAACGCGAATTTGATGTGTTCGTCCCGTTTCAAGTTGACATTCTACATACGTAAAATCCTTAAAGCGCTCGAGAACGCGAAAATGTGTAACAGCGTGCTTGCCATTTTCATCAATTGTCATGCTTTGACGGTCTACTTTATCACGACCAATCGGCGCGTCAATTGTTCCCGTATCATGCGCGATTACCCCGTGCACAATCGCTTTGTATCGTCTTGTGACCGTCTTTGCTACAAGCTGGTTCACAAGTGACTCGTGCGCCATATCGTTTTTTGCAACCATTAATAAGCCAGATGTATCCTTATCAATGCGATGCACAATTCCTGGGCGCATCACCCCATTAATGCCCGACAAGTCTTGACAATGATACATTAAGCCATTTACAAGCGTGCCCGTTACATGACCTGGCGCCGGATGCACGACCATACCGCGCGGCTTGTTCACAACAAGCACATCACGATCCTCATAATAAATCTCCAGATCCATTGGTTCTGGTAATACGTCAAGCACCTCTGGCTCCGGCACTGTAACAGTAATGTCATCTCCTGTTTTCGCTTTATAATTTCCTTTCACGGCTTGCCCATTAACAGTGACAACTCCGTCTTTAATCCATTGCTGCACTTGCGAACGTGACCATTCCGCGTTCATGCCCGCAACAATCTTATCAATTCTCTCTTTATTCTGCTCGTCTGTTACCTTTTGCTCTACAACCTCTTGCATACTTTTTTCTACTCCTTCGCTTTCTTGCCTTCAAGCAGCGTTTGAATCAGGATGAGCGCCACCCCAATGCAAAGCGCGGAATCAGCGACATTAAACACCGGAAAGTTGTAAGAAAAAATATACGTGTGGATAAAATCCACTACCTCTTTCCGCCATACACGATCGATGAAATTTCCGATTGCTCCGCCTAAAATGAGCGCCAGCGCCAATCCTAAAAACTTGTCCCGCTTCCCGTACTTTTGTATATAATAGATAACCCCAATTACAAAAACGACTGTGATGATATAGAAGAACCACATTTGATTTTGTAACATTCCCCATGCAGCTCCACGATTTCGGTGAGACGTTATGTACAGCACATTATCAATGATCGGAATGCTCTCACCCAGCTCCATATTTTTTACGATGAGCCATTTTGTGAACTGATCGATTGCTAGTACAACTAGCGCCATTAAATAATATATCATTCTTCTTTCCCCCGCCATGACAGTATACTTCAAAAGTGTAGCATACGTCTAAGCATTTCACAATGAATGGCTTCATCCGGGGAATAAAATGTAACACGACGTATATAATAACAATGTCATTTTTCCCTATACTGTTTTTAAGCGTTCATATAAAAGTTCATTAGCTGTTCGTGCTGTGGGCATAATCCGGAGCTGCTCTAGCGGCAGAAGCTTTCCTGTTTCCTCACAAACACCATACATTCCTATTTCCATTTTCAATAAAGCCCGCTCTACGTCCTTTAAATCCTCTTGAATATGGTGCAGCAGTGTTTTTCGTTTCGCTTCCTCTTCAGACATTACTAGGCCATATTCCTCGCTTGTTTCCATCCTGTATAAACGGTTTTGTTCCTGTTTTAGCCGTGCCTTTAACTCGCGTTTCATCAACTCAAGCTCATACTTAATTTCAAAGTATGTTGCAATATTCACGCTGTCATCCCTCCATCACCGTTTAACGTAGCTTTAGTTTGTCCGAAAAGTCCGCTCTTACAAGGTACAAGTTTTTCCTATAAGGTACAAAAAGGGATTAACCCATACGCAGATGAGTTAATCCCCTTTTTTTACTTCACATAGTTTTCTTTGACAACAGTCGCACAGCGCAGACATAGAGTCGGATGCTCGTTGTCTTGGCCTACTTCCGTAGAAACAGTCCAGCAGCGTTCACACGTTTCGCCTTCTGCCTGCTTTACAATAACAGCAGTGTGCTCGTATTTATGTGCTTCAGCTGGTGCTTCCTCAATTGTTCCCGCAACCTGGAATCCAGATACGATAAACAACTGCTTCACATCCTCTTGAATCGATGCGAGCAACGCATGCATTTCCTTTGTTGGATACAAGGTGATGCTTGCGTTTAGTGATTTACCAATAATTTTTGCGTTACGCGCCTCCTCAAGCGCCTTTAACACATCATCGCGTAAACTTAAAAACGCATCCCACTTGCTTTGCAGTCCTTCAGCATTTGCCACTTCCACCGCTTCCGGCATATCCGTGAGCTGGACGCTTTCCTCGCTTACCTCAGGCACATACTCCCATACTTCATCAGCAGTATGCGGTAAAACAGGGGAAACGAGCTTCGTTAATGCCACAAGCACCTCGTATAATACCGTTTGGATCGCACGACGATCGCTATTATCAGTGCCCTCGATATATAAAATATCTTTAGCAAAATCTAGATAAAACGCACTTAAATCAATCGTACAGAAATTATGAAGCGCGTGATACATTCCTGCGAAATCGTATGTTTCGTACGCACCTTTTACTTTATTGATTAGGTTGTTGAGCTTCACAAGCATATAGCGATCCACTTCACGAAGCTGCTCAACGCTTACTGCGTGCTGACTTGGCTTGAAATCAAATAGATTTCCAAGCAAGAAACGGAACGTATTACGGATTTTGCGGTATACTTCTGCAACCTGCTTTAAGATATCATTAGAAATACGTACGTCGGATTGATAATCAACGGACGCAACCCATAAACGAAGAATATCCCCGCCCAATTGATCCATAATCTTTTGCGGAACTACGACGTTTCCAATGGATTTACTCATTTTGCGGCCTTCTCCGTCTAAGACAAAACCATGACTCAATACACCTTTATACGGTGCTTTTCCTGTTACTGCCACTGCAGTTGACAAGGAGGAGTTAAACCAGCCGCGATATTGGTCAGAGCCCTCTAAATACAAGTCTGCTGGACGCTGCAGATCATCACGCTCTTCTAGTACAGCCTGATGAGAAGAACCGGAGTCAAACCAAACATCCATAATATCCGTTTCTTTACGGAAGCGGCCGTTCGGACTGCCTGGATGTGTAAAGCCTTCTGGAAGCAAATCTTTTGCTTCGCGCTGGAACCATACGTTTGAACCATGCTCACGGAAAAGAGCAGCTACATGTTGAATTGTCTCATCTGTAATGATAGCTTCGTCATTTTCTGCATAAAATACCGGAATTGGAACACCCCATGCACGTTGACGGGAAATACACCAATCACCGCGATCGCGCACCATATTATACAGGCGTGTTTCTCCCCATGCCGGTACCCATTTTGTTTCCTCTACAGCCTGCAGCAATTCACCGCGGAACGCAGCAATAGACGCAAACCACTGTGCCGTCGCCCGGAAAATGATTGGCTTTTTCGTTCTCCAATCATGCGGATAGGAGTGTGTAATAAAGCTTAGCTTCAGTAGCGCTCCCACCTCTTCCAGCTTTTGGCCGATTGGTTTATTTGCCTCTTCATAAAACAGCCCTTCAAAGCCTGGCGCATCCTTAGTCATGCAGCCTTTGTCATCAACCGGACATAGCACATCCAGACCGTATTTTTGACCAACAATAAAGTCATCTTCCCCGTGGCCCGGCGCCGTGTGTACGCAGCCCGTACCCGCATCTGTTGTAACATGCTCCCCAAGCATAATGAGGGAATCACGGCCATACAGCGGATGCTTCGCTACAATATACTCCATTTCGCTTCCCTTTAATGTTCTAACAACCTCAGGGTTTTCCCAACCGATTGTATTTGCCACAGACTCTAGTAGCGCCGAAGCAATAATATATTTCGCACCGCCAGCTTTCACTACGCTATAGTCTAACTCCGGATGGATGGAAATACCAAGGTTCGCCGGAATGGTCCATGGCGTTGTCGTCCAAATGACAAACTTCTCATCGCCCTCTAGCACGCCTTTTCCATCCTTCACATCAAATGCTACGTAAATGGAAGGAGATTTTTTATCCTTATACTCAATTTCAGCTTCAGCTAGTGCTGATTCGCTTGTCGGAGACCAGTATACTGGCTTTAAGCCCTTATAAATATAGCCCTTTTTCGCCATATCACCGAATACTTTAATCTGCTGCGCTTCATATTCCGGCTTTAATGTGATGTACGGATTCCACCAGTCACCGCGAACACCTAGGCGAAGGAACTGCTGGCGCTGACGATCGACTTGCTCATACGCATATTCTTCACAGAGCTTACGGAACTCGGCAATTGTCATTTCCTTGCGCTTTACGCCTTTATTCGTTAACGCCTGCTCAATCGGAAGTCCATGCGTATCCCAGCCTGGAACATACGGTGCGTTATAGCCGCTCATTGATTTATAGCGAACGATAAAATCCTTTAACACCTTGTTTAATGCGTGACCCATATGGATGTCACCATTTGCATACGGCGGTCCATCATGCAGTACAAATAGCGGACGATCCTTCGTACGCTCTTGCACCTTTTCGTAAATGTTCATATCAGCCCATTTCGCCTGGACATCCGGCTCGCGCTTCGGCAAATTGCCGCGCATCGGAAAATCTGTTTGCGGCATTAATAATGTGTCTTTATACTCCATAGTAATCCTCCTAATATTTTAGAAATAGGCACAAAAAAAAGACCTCCTCATCCCCAAAAAGGGACGAGAAGGTCTCCCGCGGTACCACCCTTATAAATACAGACGTATGCCTGTATCCACTTCATATTCGTAACGCGAATGCACGCCTGCGCTTACTGATTGGTTCAGCGCGGAACTCCAGGGTGATATTCCTTTTTTCTCCTTAACCGGGCTCTCACCTTCCCCAGTTCGCTATGTAAGGATGTAAAAAAGTACTTGTCCCTATCTCCGTATTTATCGATACTATTTGTTATTGAATTATATGTAATTCTCGTGAAAACGTCAAGCTTACAAGGATGCTTCTTCACGCTTTAACAATTGAGATTCCTCAAGCTCCATCAGCTGATCCCAATCATCATTGCTAAGCATATCGAGCTGCGCTTCTAACAGCATGCGAAAACGTGTGCGAAACACCTTCGATTGCTTTTTCAATTCCTCAATATCAAAAGAAACCTTTCTTGACTTGACAAGCGCTTCATTAATAATGCGATCCGCATTTTTTTCCGCCTCGCGAATGATAAGCTTTGCCTCTTTTTGTGCATTCCGCTTGACCTCTTCCGCCGCTTCCTGCGCAATTAAAATGGATTTATTTAGCGTGTCTTCAATGGAGGAGAAATGATGAATACGTTGTTCCAAATCTGCCGCCTTTTCCTCTAATATTTTTTTCTCGCGGAGAACCAGCTCGTAGTCCTTAATAACCTGGTCTAAAAATTCGTTTACTTCATCCTCATCATAACCGCGAAAGCCGCGGCCAAATTCTTTGTTATGAATATCTAACGGTGTTAAAGGCACCTATGCCACCTCCAAGTAGTCATCTAAAAATACAGTTTGATATATGTGTTCGACAAAACAAAAGTGTTTCCTTCCCGCAGCCCGCTTATTTTCGCAGTCCGTATAAGATTCTCCATTTATCGCGTTTTGATTTTCCGTCTACCGACAGCAGCTTCCCCCGTCCGTATCCCCGGACAGAAAAGGCATCTCCTGCATAGCACTCATATGCGGGCTGCTCTACAACCTTCCAATTCACCTTGACAAGGCCGTTTTTAATGAGCGGAGAAACTTTCTGTCTGGACAGATTAAATATTTCAGCAATTAAAACATCTAGACGCATGGAAGATACAGTACCCGATTTCTCCAGCCATTCCTCCTGCTGATGTAAAATATTCTCTGACGAAACGGGTGATAACGAAATATTCGCCTTCCCGACAGCTTGTAAATTCAGGCGAATATACTCTGTCACCTCTTGTGCCACGGCCAGTTGAATCCGTTCCTGCTGCAAAACAATATCGCCGTACTTCCCCCGCTTCATACCAAGGGACATAAGTGCCCCGAGTACTTGTCGATGCTCAATCGTATGGAATTTAGATGCATATGAAATTTCAAGCGTTTCCACTTGAAATTCCTGGGGTTCAGGCTGGATATAGGACGGATAAATAAGCGCTCTCTTTCGTTCGGCTTGTTCAAACGCACCAAAGAATTGCACAGAGGCATCTGATTGACTGCCAATGATAACAGACAGAATTTGCTGCTCACGCGGATCAAGAAAATCCGTCAATTTCATTTTATGATACTGCTCAGCCGCCTCTTTCCACTCCAATGCTTGATCAACAAGGACGGCCTCTTCAGCGCGAAAATGATCATAAATGCTCATAGTATTCTCCCAATTACAAAATCATCTCTACTAAACGAGCCAAACCAATTTTCGCAAAGCGTAAAACAAGAATGGCTACAATTGGTGAAATATCAATCATGCCAAGCGGCGGAATGAAGCGGCGAAACGGCTCTAAATACGGATCGCAAATGCGAGCCAAAAAGTGTCCAAAACTTGAGTCTCGTGCACCCGGCAGCCAAGAAAGTAAAATATATACGATTAAAGCGTAGTAATAGATATCAAATAGTAAAAATAAAGCATTCAACACAACGCTCATGATGCTTACCACCTTTTATTGTTGGATTCTTCTGACTCACCGAGCAATTCGGAAATCGATCCAAGAATATCTACATTGTCCGGTGTACATAAAAAGGTTCTCACACCCAATTTTTGAATATCACCGCCGATTGCGTACACTGTACCGCTCATAAAGTCCACCATCCGAAGCGCCTGATCCGTCGGCATACGCTGCAGATTCATCACAACGGCACGGCGTCCTTTTAAATGGTCGGCGATAGCCTGTGCCTCAGCATAAGTGCGCGGCTCAAGCAGTACTACCTTAGCACCCTGCTTCGCCTTCTCAATACTTACTACATTTTGTTTTTGCGGCGCTTTTGGCAGCTGGATATCTTCGTCCATAGATCGTTCTCTCTCTCCCTCATACAAAATCCGTGCTTCTTGTTCCTCCGGCGTGTCAAAGAAGAAATCTTTGACCTTTGTCCAACTCATAGCTTTTCCCCCTTTATCCTACTAAAATTGTTCCTAAGCGAATATATGTCGCTCCCTCTTCTACTGCGATGGCATAATCATTAGACATACCCATTGATAGTTCTCTGCAAGGGGCATGCGGTATATCTAACGCTTGTACATCTTGCTGCAGCTTCTTGAGCAGTTGGAAGCATGTTCGGATTTCTTCTTCATCACTAGTATGAGGAGCCATTGTCATCAGCCCTACAACATGTATGCGATCAAAAGAGGCAAGTTCCTGAATAAATGGCAGCAGCTCATTTGGCTCAAGCCCCTGCTTTGTTTCTTCATTCGATGTTTTCACCTGTACGAAGCAAGAGATGCGGTGCTCAGCCCGCTTTTGGATCTCCTGTGCAAGCGAGATACGATCAAGCGAATGCAAATAATGAATTTGATTGATTATATCCTTTACCTTTCGCGTTTGAAGAGATCCGATGAAGTGCCAAACGGCATCCGCTCCAATCACTTCATATTTCGGCAAAAATCCTTCATTTCGATTTTCGCCAAGATGCTCAATCCCGCTTGCAAGCACCTCCCTTGTTTTCTCAATTCCTACTGTTTTTGTTACCGCCACAACGGTTACATCCTCTATAGAGCGACCTGACCGTTTGCAGGCCTCTTCAATATTCTGTTTGACACGCATGTAATTCTCTTGTACTGTCAACTGCCTAAACCTCCTTAAACCCAATAAAACTAAGCATACGGCCTGTTTTCCCCTGATCGCGGCGATGCGAGAAAAAGAGCGCCTCCTCGCAGCTCGTACAAAACGAAGAAACAGCAATATTCTTCTCCTTGAGTCCTTCCTGCAAGAAAATCAGACGGTTGATTTCTTTTAAATCCAGCGCATATTGCCCCTTTGAAATCATCCGATGCGGAACAGCTCCTTGCAGCTGCAGCTTCATTTCTTCAAGCACACGGTCATCAACAACATAGCAGCATCCGCCAATCGACGGACCGATAGCCACAAGCACATCAGAAGGGGAAACCCCTTCATCCTGCTGCCATTTCCGAAGCATTTCACGTGCAATTCCCTTTGCAGTTCCCTTCCATCCCGCATGCGCCAGACCTATCAACTGATGCTTTGGTGCATAAAAGTAGAGAGGGACGCAATCCGCGTAACAGGATGTAAGAAAAACGCCGGATTCCTTTGTATATATGCCATCTGTACCCGGCACACCATCCGCGTAGGAATAGACGCCTTTTCCGCGCTCAGCATCGCCAACTCTTTCCACCTTGTTGTCATGCACTTGCTCGGAGCAAATCCACGTATGTAATGGGAAATGCAGGCGGGAAGCAAGGATGCGCCGATTCTCTTGCACCGCAGCTTCCTCATCTCCCACATGCAGCCCTAGATTCAGGGAGGAGAAGTATCCATTGCTTACACCGCCCTCACGCGTTGTAAACCCGGCTATTACATCTTCCCATCCAGCTAGATACAGCATTTCTTCTCTGTATTGAAACGGCTCTTGGTTCATCAATATTCGCACAGGAGACCCTTACCTCAAAATCTGTGAAGGGCGTAGCCCAATAAGCAAGCGGGGGAGGAATATTCGTTGGCCTTCGCCAACACTTCTCCTGCACTTCCTCCTTTTCTTATCATAATCGTCTTATCTAAGTAGCGTAAAGCTAACACATCTTACTGGCATAAAATTTATGGTACTTGTTGTCTATTTTACCATACTTTTATTTTTCCATAAGGATAACATAAAAAAAAAGAACAATTTGTAATAAATTTCATGAAAGTGTCGTTGTTTGTATTGGGCTTGGCGATGGCTCGCTGTTAGAAGCGCGCACCAAAATAACATCCTCCCCAATTTTCACAATATGCTTCCACGGTACAACAATTTCTTCACCTTTTCCAAACAAGCCAAGACCTCTTCCTGGCTTTGCAATAATTACCGCTTGAATCTTCCCTGTATGAAGGTCGATGTCAATATCCCCAATATTCCCCAGCTTCCTTCCATCTGATACATTCACAACATCTTTTAGCTGAAACTCCGATATACGAATCATGAACATCCTCTCCTTTTATATTTAATATATGATGAGAAAGAAGCAGGTAGAAGGTGAAGAAAGATAGAGAATGTGTTCTTTGTCAAAAAGTAAGAAGAGCCCGCCAAATTGGCGGGCTCTTATCCTTGAATCGTCTTATTCATTTGTTTAATAGCACTTTTCTCCAAACGAGAGACTTGCGCCTGCGATATTCCAATTTCCTCAGCGACCTCCATTTGTGTTTTCCCTTGGAAAAATCGCTTGCGAATAATCATTTTCTCTCGATCGTTCAGCCTCTTCATTCCCTCTTTTAAAGCAAGCTCCTCTACCCATTGCTCATCACGCTGCCTGTCATCGCTAAGCTGGTCCATCACAAAAATAGGATCGCCACCATCATTGTAGATAGGCTCAAATAATGAAACAGGATCTTGAATAGCATCTAGAGCAAACACAATTTCTTCATGCGTTACACCAAGCACCTCAGCAATATCCATCGCAGTCGGCTCTTTGGAGTTTTCTGCCATGAGCTTTTCTCTTACCTGCAGCGCCTTATAGGCGATGTCTCTCAGCGAACGCGACACGCGAATCGGGTTGTTATCGCGTAAATATCTTCGGATTTCTCCGATAATCATCGGTACAGCATACGTTGAAAATTTAACGTTTTGACTCAAGTCAAAGTTATCAATCGACTTCATGAGTCCAATGCATCCGACTTGGAACAGATCGTCAACAAACTCTCCTCTGTTGTTAAATCGCTGAATGACACTGAGGACAAGCCGCAAGTTGCCGTTGACCAATTTTTCTCTCGCGCTGTTATCTCCGCCTTGCATTTCTTGAAACAGCCTTCGCATTTCATCGTTTTTCAGTACTGGAAGTTTAGATGTGTCTACACCGCAAATTTCTACTTTGTTTCGTGTCACTGTCTTTCCCTCCTACTGGGAGTTGCTGTACAGTGTAAAGTATCTCCTTAGGAGGGAATTTTATGCACAAGCTATACTAGACCATTTTATTGAATTCCTTGCGAAGGCGTTTAATAATGCGCTTTTCCAAGCGAGAAATATACGATTGTGAGATGCCAAGCATGTCGGCAACATCCTTTTGTGTTTTTTCTTCACTGCCATCTAGGCCAAAGCGAAGCTCCATAATTTGCTTTTCTCTGTCATTGAGCTGATGCAATGCCTTTAGAAGCAAATGCCGATTCACATTGGCTTCTAAGTCCTTTGTAATAATATCATCCTCTGTACCAAGTACATCGGATAACAGCAGCTCATTACCGTCCCAATCAATATTTAACGGCTCATCAAACGACACCTCGGAACGATTTTTGTTATTTCGTCTTAAATGCATTAAAATTTCATTTTCAATACAGCGTGAAGCATACGTGGCGAGCTTAATCTTTTTCTCGGGATTAAAGGTATTGACCGCTTTGATCAGCCCAATCGTGCCGATACTAATTAAATCCTCAATGTTAATACCTGTATTTTCAAACTTTCTCGCTATGTACACAACGAGACGCAAATTTCTTTCAATCAGCAGCGCACGGGCAGTTTCATCACCTTTTGGCAGCTTCTCAAGAAGCATTTCTTCCTCTTCTTTTGTTAAAGGAGGTGGCAGCGCTTCACTTCCGCCGATATAGTAAATTTCATCGGTCTTAATTCCAAGTTTCCTTAATACTTTATACAAGAGATATGTCAGTTTCAGCCTAATACTCGCCATATTTCCCCCTCCTAATCATCGTATTACGCAGACACAATGTCAGCAGATACAAACATTTTCGGATGCAAAATACATGAATATTCGTGGTCGGATGAAAGCTTCGTATCAGATAAACCGATGAGAATACGCGTAACGCGAAGAAGTTCGTTCCCCTTATAAATGCGAACTTCATCCGGCTTCACAGCGAGCAAAAAGCCATGATTTTGCCCGACAACACGGTACGGTACAATGCGAAGACGCGTTGCCCACTCTGGTTCTTTCTCATTCCACTCAGGCAGCGCCTGTTTAAGCTGAGCCTGCTGAAGGAGCCAATCTGGAAACAGCTCTGTGGCACAAGCAGCTTCTAGAATCATAACTGGTGTTTTTGTGAGAGGATCGTATAGCTGGTTACCGCTGTCAATCAGCCCGCTAAGCTGTAGAGCTGCTCCATTTATGGCAATCTCTACTTTGACAATTTGGTCATAGCGAATTTCTGTTACTTCAATCTCGCTGATTCTCTTTTTGGAGAAGTAATACATAAGAGGAAACCCAAATACAACTAGTGTCCAACTAATAGGATCACCAAACGAAAGACTTCTTGCAGATATAACTCCTCCCATTAGCTGATTGCTTTGCATAAAAAAATGCACTCCGATAAGCCCACCGCCGACCATAAATGTAACAAAATAAAACATGAGCAGCGTTTGTACAAAGGTGCGAATCTTCGTGAATCCAAAAGTTGCATATACAATAAGTACAGAATACAACAACTTCATCAGCGGCTGCGTCATCGTAGCTGCATAAGGAGTAAAAGCAAAGATAACAATCGTAGAAGCAATACATGCTCCAAGCAGCAAACGCCGCTTTTTCACACGTTTCTTCAACACAACTGCGGTTAACATGAGCAGAAGACAATCAATGCAAAAATTTAAAAGCCATATTGCATCTGCATAGACAACCAAGTACTCACCTCTTTTTGGTCGGTTGAGACTAGTATAAAACAAATAGAATGGAAAAGTCTGTCAATTCATCGTGTGATTTTTTTTGTTATTTTGCAAGTTCTGCCCGTAATCTGTCAGTCATAAAAAAACTCGCCGACTGGCGAGCCCTACTTATACTTTTTCCCTAAAATTTCTCACTACGTCGAATTGTCTTCCAGCTAGAAATTTATACTTTCTTAAAGTATTAAAAAAGCTCTAGTCCTCTGCGGCCAAATACGTTTCACATCAAACGCATAGCTTTCGTGAAGTCCATATATGTTCTTCCTAACATTGCTCACTTAAAGCGTAAAGGCAAAAAGGCAAAGGGATTTGTTCCCTTTGCCTTTTTGCTGCTTCTATCATCCATATTCACTTTTCTTTATCGTCTGCGACGATTTCGTAAAAACGCTGGAATATCTAAATCCTCTACCTGTGGATTACGAGGAATGTCGTTATAAACAGGTTCCTCACGCTTCACTTCCCGCATCGGTTTGACTGGTTGCTGTGGCGGCTGTGGAGCTGCTGGCTGCTGCTGAGCCACTCCGCTAACAGCTGGACGAGCCGATGGTTTCGCTGGCGGTATTTGTAGTGAAATGGAGTCATCAAAGCCGGTCGCAATAACAGTAACAACAATTTCATCCTTTAAGTTCTCGTTAATAACAGAACCAAAAATCATATTTACTTCTAAATCAGACGCAGATGCAACGATATCGGCTGCCTCCTGCACTTCGTATAAGCTTAAGTTCGTTCCGCCTGTAATGTTCATTAACACACCTTGTGCGCCGTCAATAGACGTCTCAAGGAGCGGACTTGAAATCGCACGCTTTGCTGCCTCTGCTGCACGGCTTTCTCCTGTCCCAACACCAATCCCCATGAGAGCGGAGCCTTTGTTGGACATAATTGTTTTCACGTCTGCAAAATCCAGGTTAATAAGTCCAGGTACTGCAATTAAGTCAGAGATACCTTGTACCCCTTGACGAAGTACGTTATCCGCTTCGCGGAACGCTTCAAGCATCGGCGTGTTCTTATCAACGATTTCAAGCAAACGGTCATTCGGAATCACGATAAGTGTATCAACATTTTCCTTTAAAGCCGCGATTCCAGCAGCAGCTTGTGTTGCACGCTTGCGACCCTCAAAGGTAAATGGGCGCGTCACAACACCTACTGTTAGCGCACCAAGCTCCTTTGCCACTTGCGCAATGACGGGAGCAGCACCTGTACCAGTTCCGCCGCCCATTCCTGCTGTTACGAATACCATGTCCGCTCCGCGCAGCGCCTCTTGAATTTGTTCTTTGCTTTCCTCAGCAGCTTTCTTTCCTACCTCTGGATTCGCTCCAGCACCTAGTCCTCTTGTAAGCTTTCCGCCAATTTGCATTCTAATTTCTGCTTTTGATAAATTAAGGGCCTGGGCATCTGTATTAACAGCGATAAAATCAACGCCTTGTACACCGTGCTCAATCATACGGTTTACAGCGTTATTTCCGCCGCCTCCAACACCGATTACTTTTATATTGGCCATTGATTCTTGCGTAGTATCAAACTCTAACATGTAAAATCCCCCTAGAACCTCATTTTTCTTTCCATGTCTAATCCCATAAATAGCGGAATACTTTTTTCACCTTAGACATAACACGTTCTTCTTCCCGTGGCTGTTGCTTTAGAGCTTGCTGCTGCACGGGTGCAGGAGGACGACGATCATATTCCGTCTGCTCCTGCTGTGGCATTTTTCCTTTTAGCTTCGATTTTTGGTAGGCGTACTTGATTAACCCTACCCCGGTTGTATATTGAGGTTCACGAACTCCAATATAATCAGGTGTGGCAATTCGAACGTTATGCTGCAAGATATCCTGGGCAAGCTCTAACACGCCTGACATCGAAACAACACCGCCCGTTAGCACATATCCGCTAGGAAGTGACTTAAAGCCAAGCTTACGCAGCTCCTGCTGAACAAATAAAAGAATTTCCTCTAGTCTCGCTTCAATAACATCCGCTAAATCAGCCTGAGCGAACTGCTCTGTCTGATCGCTTCCCATCACGGATACTGCAAACATGTCGTCTTCCGATGCTGTATGATAATAGGCATGACCATGCTTATGCTTTATTCTTTCTGCATGCTCCGTAGATGTTTTTAAGCCAATTGCAATATCTTTGGTAATATGATCCCCACCGATTGGCAAAACGCTAGTCGCCTTTAGCTCACCATCTTGAAATACAGCCAAAGTCGTAGAACCGCCACCAATGTCAACCAATGCTACCCCCATATTTCTTTCGTCCTTAGAAAGAGCAAGACTCGCTGCTGCGAGCGGCTGTAAACCAATATCCACAACTTCCAGCCCCGCTCTTTCTACACAACGAAGCAAGTTATGTAGCAACGTCTTCGAACCAGTAATTAATAGTCCATCCATTTCCAGGCGCACACCAATCATCCCTCTAGGATCTTTGATCTCATCTAGCCCGTCCACAGTGAATTGCTGCGGCACAATATCCAGAATTTCTCTCTCGGGTGCAATTGCAACGACTTGTGCGGCATCTAGTACACGCAATACATCTTCGCTTCCAATTTCACGGTTTTCATTTGAAACAGCCACCACTCCGTGACAAGGAAGAAGCTGTACTTGATTTGCACTAATTCCGACAACAACACGGTCAATATGCATCCCTACCATTCGTTCTGCTTGTTCAACCGCTTTTTTAATCGACTGTACAGTTTCATCTATGTCCACAATGGAGCCTTTCTTTAAACCGTTCGATTTTCCATTTCCAACACCAATAATGTTTAAAGCATCATGGGACATTTCCCCGATAATGACTTTAACATTGGATGTACCGATGTCAAGACTTACGTATATTTCGTTGCTGTTCATACCCTGGCACCTCCTTTTTTATATTTATACCATAAACATGCATCTATCGAACAACAGACGGAGCACTTATATTTATAAGAAAAATATTCAACGCATACGTACGTTTCCCTTTTTTTACAAGGACATTTTTCTTATTTTTGTTTACTATCCGTTCTTTTAGTAAGGATCAGCCTTCGAATAACGGCGATATTTTGAAACAGTCTCACCCCAAAGGCAAAGATAGCCGCCAAGTATAAGTCTACACCAAGATGTACCCCGAGAAAAGCTAAACTTGCTGCTAAGATGATATTGAAAAAGAAACCGGTAAGAAAGACAGTTTCATCATACACCCCTTGTAAATTCGCCCGTATTCCTCCAAATAAAGTATCAAGTGCAGCAAGCACTGCAATCGATAAATAGTTAGAATATTGCTCTGGAATAGTAAGGTCTGAACTTAATCCAAGCGCAACGCCAATCAATAAACCTAAAACAGGGAGCCACATGCTACTTCCCCTCCTCTTCTGCTTTGATAGCCTCCATGTGCTCCGTGTCAATCTCTCCTTTATAACGCCCAATCGTAATCCCATCCTCAGGCTTTGACATGGTCAATTCAATATTATCAATTGCAAAATAATCAAACGCATTCGATACCTTCATTCGGTCATACAGCTCCCCTGCATCTTTGGCAATGACCTTCACTTCCAGTGGAAGAGGCGGCAGCGCAACCTGGTTAACGGTCACCTTTCCGTTCACATCCCTAATAGGCGTTGTAGCTACTATACGCTGGTCATCAATTTGCACTGCCGTTGCACCGTATGTATTTAACTCATTTACGAGACGCTGCAGCAGCTGAGGTGATAGGGTCGGTACTTCCTCACCCTCACCAATATTGTCAAATAAGGGAGCAAGCTGGAAGGTAACACCGCTTCCTGTCACATCTGCTAAGCCCGCCTTTTCCCGCAGCTCCTCTAGTGTGTTTTGCAGCGCATCTTCCTTGCTTCCAGCTCGCTTCGCCTCATAGCCCTCAAGCTGCCCCTCATACTTCCTAATTTCCTTTAATAGCTCGATTTGAACCTGTTGCTCTGCTTGTAAACTTTCCTTTAGCTGCCATTCATCCCGAGTGTCTGTAACCGTCGGATTTTGCAGCGATTTATACTGTACAGCAGCCATAACTCCAATAATTAACATGATGAGAGTAAAGCTCCATCTTTTTCGGCTCACTATTCTTCTCCTTCTTACCATTACTTTTTATAATATGGCTCTAGTACAAGATCCTGTTTTGTTTGAAGCTTCACAGAAACATTGTCGCTAAGAAGACGATCTACAACACCGCCGCGAATATCGAGCGCCTTTTGCAGCACGTCTGGATTGCCGATGGCTGTAATGACAAAAGGAGCAGGATGCTCCGTACCATCTACATTTATGACCGGTCCGACGCACGTCACATACGAATTGGTTGTCAGCCTTTGTCCATTAATGGCAATTGCCTCTGCGCCTGCAGCATATAATTCGTGAAGTACAGCCTGTATATGACCGTCGTGGACAAGGTAATTATTGACATTCTTATCAGTTAGTGCTTTTGAACTATCTGCAAGCGTCACTTCTAGGCCTTGTCCCTTCACCTTTACCTCTCCTATGTATGCGCGCAACTGCTCTACCTCGCTTACTGCATTCGACAGATTGTTTTTCTGCTCCCCGAGCTTCTCTTCCTCTTTGCGCACGTTTCTCTGCAACTCAGCTACCTGACGCTGCAGGCTGGCATTTGTTTTCTCTTGATCAATCAATCTTTCACGCAGCTTATATTCCCGGTCCCACTCCCTGTCCGCTCTCTCGTACTGCTCCTTCTTTGCCGTTACCGAATAAGAATAGGCAATCATAAAGCCAAGAACTAGACAAACAAGTGAAAGCCATACATAACGATTTTTCTTTTTCATTGCGATTGCTCCTCTGTATTCAAACGTTCTGTGTATGCTCCCAGCTCGAGATTAATTCGTACCTTTTCACCTGACTTCAGCGTTTTGATAATGAGTGGATATGGCGTCATTTTCTTAGAAAAACCATGAACAGTCGTGCTCACTTCATAGCCTTCATTCATATAAAGCGTAAGATGAAGCGGGTCAGCTGCCTTCGGGCTCAAATGTATTTCCGATATAGAACGAAATATGCTTGTTGGCAGCTTAGCAAGCTCAGAGGACATCTCTTGATAGGTTGTTTCCTCTTTAAACCCAAATAAAATGGGGGCTGCTACTGGAAGTGTTTGGTCTGGAAGTGCTGACAGCATCTTCCCGTTCTCTAAAAGCGGATACAGCTTGCCACTTTTATACACATAGCCAGTTGTCTTGTACTCCTTGATTGTAATCATAATCTTATTGGGCAGCACTTTTTCAATCTGCGCTGCTCGAATTTCTTTTCTTTCAGACAATCTCACTTCCGCTTCCTTTGGCTTTACGCGAAAATAACTTGTCTTATATGTAATCCCCGATAGCTTCATTACCTCTTCATCATTCATATAATGGCTTCCTTGCACATTGATATGAGCGATATTGCTAAGTGGAGATCGAAAGTACATCACAAACGACACTAACAGAAATAGAACTGCTACATATAAAATCAACCTGCGATTTGCCTTTGTCCGCTTTTGCCGTTGCTTCTTCAGCTTTGGTACGCGCTCCTCAAGTTGAATAATCTTTCCTTTTTTCATTTCGATCCCCCCTTTGTCCCTATGTAGCATAAAGAACGGCATGAAAGCGCATGCCGTTCTTTATCTTTCATTATATCATAAATGTTTCCATACAAAGTAGACAACTATTATCTACCAATAATCTCCACTTCTGTATGCATTTCAATGCCATACTGCTCCTGTATCACCTGTTTAATGTGTCGAACCAAACAAAGGACATCCTCTGCAGTAGCCGTGCCTGTGTTTACAATAAAATTCCCATGCATTTCTGAAATTTTGGCACCGCCAATTTGATAGCCTTTAAGTCCCGCTTTTTCTACGAGATTGCCGGCAAAGCTTGGCAGAGGATTACGGAAGATGCTTCCTGCACAAGGATGATTCCATGGCTGTGTATCACGGCGATAGTCTTTATTTTTTTGTATGACTGCAAATACTTCATCACGGTCGCCCTTTTGCAGTTCTAATTCCGCCTCAAGTACAATTCCTGGACGCTGCTTTTGCAAAACAGAGGTGCGATAGGAAAACGCAAGCTCTTCATTGGTAAGCCATTCTACTGTGCCATCCTCCAACATAACAAGCGCTCTTGTGATAATTTCGGACATATCAGACTTATGGGCGCCTGCGTTCATATAGACCGCACCCCCAACGCTTCCTGGAATTCCACCAGCAAATTCAAGCCCCGATAGGCCTTGACGGCTCAAAAGAGTCGCAAGCTTAACGAGTGAATAACCAGCCCCAACGCGTACCTTCGTTTCCTCGACATTCAAATGATCCAGTCCTTCACCAAGCTTAATGACAACACCTTCAATTCCTTTGTCAGACACGAGTAGATTAGAACCGCGACCGATTGCCGTCCACTTCACCTTTTGTTCCTTCACAATCTCCAGCGTCTTATGCACGCCTTCTATGCTGCTTGGAATCACCATAATATCAGCCGGTCCTCCAATTTTCATTGTTGTATGACGTGCCAGCAGCTCCTGCTCCAGCACCTTTCCAACATTTGCTTCCCTTAATTTCCTCGCCAATTGTTCCATGCTGCTCTCCCCCAATCCAATTCTCCGCTACTTATAGTAATATGCAGGACATTCACCTAACGTTATTTTCTTGTTATAGCCTATATTTATTTTTCGGGAAATATCGAGTTATTTTGATAAATTATCACATAACATCACGATATTGGGACATTAAGAAAAGCCCTGTTCATGAACAGGGCTTAGTATCGGGAGTGACGACTTATGTTTAATAATACTCCAACCGCTGCAAGCATCAGCGTCAAGCTTGAACCCCCGTAGCTTAAAAACGGAAGCGTAATACCGGTAACTGGAATCAGCCCAGTAACTACACCGATATTGATCATCACTTGAATTGCAATCATCGCTACAATGCCAACCGCTAAAAATGTCCCGTACAAATCCGGTGCCCCAAGTGCAACACGGATACCCCGCCACAATAAAAGACTAAACAATAATAACACAAACGAGCCACCGATAAAACCTAATTCTTCAGAAAGAATCGCAAAGATAAAATCTGTTTGCGGCTCCGGTAAGTAAAAAAACTTTTGCCTGCTTTGTCCGAGTCCAAGACCGAATAACCCTCCCGGACCAATGGCATACAATGATTGAATAATTTGAAAACCGCTTCCAAGCGGGTCAGACCAAGGATCTAAATAAGATGTAATACGTTTGATCCGATAAGGCGCTGATGCGATTAACGCAATAAAACCTGCTATTCCGACTCCACCAAGCATCATAAAATGCGCTACTCTTGCCCCCGCAGCGAAAATCATGACCACACATGTTCCAACCATCACCGTACCCGTACCGAGATCCGGCTGCAGCATAATCATTCCAAACGCTAAAAACACAATACCAAGCGACGGAGCAAGTCCTTTTTTAAAGGAGGTAATCGTTTTTTGCCGCTCTGATAAAAATTTGGATAAAAATACAATCATCGCAAATTTCATAAATTCAGACGGCTGAATCGAAAAAGCACCAACTCCAATCCAACTTCGGGCTCCTCCACGTACCAGTCCGATTCCAGGAATCAGCACGAGAATCAGGAACAAAAAACAAACAAGCAAAATGATTTTCGAATAATCACGCCAAATCCAATAATCAATCCTCATAATGATAAACATCGCTACAACACCAAGCCCGGCAAATAAAAGCTGCCGCTTCGCAAAAAAGAACGAGTCTTGAAACTTATACGACGCCCAGGCTGCGCTCGCGCTGTACACCATAATCATGCCGACGGTCAATAAGATGAGCGTAACCGCAACAATGATGAAATCGGGTGTTTTTTTCGCTGGCATTCGAACATCACCTCTTGGAAACAAGCTTAAGTCTTATTTAAAACGCCGGGGTCCTCCCGGCGTTTTAAACTGCTTTATACTAACTTATGCACAGCTTGTATAAACATGTCTCCTCGATCTTCAAAAGTCTTAAACTGATCCCAGCTTGCGCACGCTGGCGAAAGCAAGATCACGTTTCCTTCCTCAGACAGTTCATAAGCCTGCTGCACTGCTTGTTCGACATTATCGACATGTTTGATATCTTTCATTCCCGCTTTCTCCGCTGCCTTGATTAGCTTCGGTGCAGTTTGTCCAAATGTGACGAGCGCTTTAACATGAGAAAAATATGGAATCAATTCATCAAATTCATTACCGCGATCTAATCCTCCAGCAAGCAGAATAACAGGCTGCGTAAACGCAGACAATGCTTTTTGCGTTGCCAAAATATTTGTCGCCTTCGAATCATTATAAAACTTCCGCCCATTTACTTCTGTGATATACTGCAAGCGATGCGCCACACCGGTAAATCTCTTTAAGACAGCTTCAATCGCCTCATTGGATACACCCATCAGCTTCGCAACGCTCATCGCTGCAAGGATATTTTCAAGGTTATGCTTTCCCGGAAGCACAATATCAGCAGTCTCAATTACCTTTTCACCTCGGAAATAAAGTGCATCGTTTTGCAAGCAAGCTCCATCTGGAAGCGCCTGTGTGGTCGAGAAATACACCTTTTGCCCATTGCTTTCTTTGGCTAACTCCATTACATCCTCATTGTCAGCATTCACAACGCTATAATCAGATGATGTTTGGTTTTTGAAAAGGTTTGCCTTTGCCAAGCCGTACTCACGCTTTGTACCATGATAATCAAGGTGAGCGTCAAATAAATTTAAAAGCACAGCGATTTTCGGATGGAAGGTTTCAATCCCCATCAGCTGAAAAGATGATAATTCTGTTACAATCACTTCGTCCGCCTTTGCTGTTTGTGCTACTTCACAAGCAACTGTGCCGATGTTTCCTGCAATCAACGGACGCTTATTGCCTTCTTGAAGCATTTCAAACGTCAGCGTAGTTGTAGTCGTTTTCCCGTTTGAACCGGTAATGCCGATAAACGGCGCCTCCGAAATCCGGTAGGCTAATTCTACCTCTGTAATAACAGGAATCCCCTTTTGCTGCGCGGCAGCCACCAATGGATTCGTATATGGAATCCCAGGATTTTTGACGACTATTGCAATATTTCTCTCAAGCAGTTCAAGAGGATGAGACCCACAGACAACCTCAATGCCTTGCCCGCTTAGACGCTGCGCCATCTCATTTTCCTCAAATGGTGTTTTGTCATTTACGATTACATTCGCTCCAAGCTGATGGAGCAAGATGGCAGCAGCATATCCGCTCTTTGCCATCCCTAGGACGAGCATATTTTTTCCTTGATAATCCGCTACAGTTTTCAATTACATCCACACCTCAATATAAATTCCTAGCATTGCAAACAGCAAGCCGACTGACCAAAACGTCACAACGACGCGCCACTCCGACCAGCCGCTAAGCTCGTAATGATGATGAAGCGGGCTCATCTTAAATACGCGTTTTCCCGTTGTTTTAAATGAAATAACCTGAATAATAACAGAAAGTGTTTCAATCATGAAGATACCGCCGATAATTGCTAGCAGCAGCTCCAGCTTTGTTAAAATCGCAACCGCTGCTAATGCGCCGCCAAGCGCAAGCGAGCCGGTATCCCCCATAAATACCTTTGCTGGATGAGCATTAAACACCAAAAAGCCAAGAACAGCTCCGACAACAGCCACACAAAAAATTGCTGTTTCATACTGATGCTGGTTATAAGCTAAAATTGCATACGCCCCAAACGCAACCGCAGATGTTCCCGCTAACAGCCCATCTAAGCCATCCGTAAGATTGACCGCATTGGATGTACCGACAAGCAAAAAAACGATTAGAAGCAAATAGCCCCAACCCAAATCAAAGCTAAGATCCGTTCCTGGTATGCGAAGATCCGTTCCGAACGAATATTTTTGGTAAAACAGAAAAAATACAATAGCAATGATGAGCTGACCAACAAGCTTCTGTTTTGATGTTAATCCTAAATTTCGTTTCATGACCACTTTAATATAATCGTCTAAAAATCCGATTAAACCGTAGCCAAATGTAACAAATAGAAGCAAATAAGCTTCTGTATTTAATTCCCCAAATTTTGCAGCCATTAGAGCCGTCGTAATGATGACGGAAAGGAAAATGACAATTCCTCCCATCGTCGGCGTTCCTGATTTCTTCTGATGTGATTGTGGTCCTTCCTCACGAATGCTTTGTCCAAATTTTAACCGACGTAAAAACGGGATAAAAATAGGAGAAAGCGCGACTGCGATTAAAAATGCAACCGCAATTGTAATTAAAATTCCAAGTTCAAGCATAAATAGCCCCCCTTCTCTCTTGCTGTCAACTATCTTGTTGTGTGCTTGAACGGTGTTTCATTGCTTCCTTCGCAACAAGACGGTCATCAAAGTCAATGACTGTCGTACCAATAATTTGGTATGTTTCATGACCTTTTCCGGCAATTAAGACTACGTCCCCGCGCTTTGCAGCCGAAACAGCGCGCGTAATCGCCTCTTTTCTATCTGGTAGAATTTCGTATTGCTCACCAGTGACCCCTGCAGCCATCTCATCCAAAATCGCAAGCGGGTCCTCACTGCGCGGATTATCAGAAGTAAAGATTGGGCAATCCGCATACTGCGCCGCAATACGCGCCATTTCCGGACGCTTTGTTCTATCTCTATCCCCCCCGCAGCCAACAACACAATACACCTTGCCCGTTGCGAACTGGCGAATGGTTTGCAATGCATTTTCTAGGCTGTCCGGCGTATGCGAGTAATCCACAATAACAGCAAAATCCTGGTCCCCATCTACAAGCTCAAATCGCCCAGATACACCTTGCATACGCTCAATGACACGCACTATTGTTTCTAACGGTACATTTGAAACAAGACAAGCTGCTGCTGCCGCTAACACATTGTAGACATTGAATTTTCCTGCAAGCTTCATTGTCACTCTAACGCTATCAAACGGAGTGACAAGCGTAAATGATGTTCCTGCTCCAGTCATTTCAATGTCAGTTGCGGAAATATCACTTTTCGTATCAATTCCATATGTAATGACCGTGGCCTGCGTGCTCATTATGTAATCCTTAGAAGCTTCATCATCGCTATTTAGAATAGCATATTTAACGCGATTATGCTGATAGCTATTGCCGAGCTGCGCAAACAAAAGACCCTTTGCCCGCTTATATTCGTCCATTGTTTTATGATAATCGAGATGATCCTGCGTTAAATTGGTGAATACAGCAACATCATACTCACAGCCGTGCACGCGGCCAAGATGGAGCGCATGGGAAGATACCTCCATAACAGCAGCTGTTACGTTACTGTCTAGCATGCGGCGAAACGTTTTTTGCAATGTTAGGGCATCAGGCGTTGTGTTTTTCACATCAAACGTTTCATCTCCAATTTTGATATTAATCGTGCCAATTAAGCCGGTCGTATGACCATGCTCGCGCAATATCTCATTTACAATATGAGATGTTGTTGTTTTTCCATTTGTACCTGTAATACCGATTAAATGCAAATGCT
Organism: Ectobacillus funiculus; assembly: GCF_004138295.1. Taxonomy (GTDB): domain Bacteria; phylum Bacillota; class Bacilli; order Bacillales; family Bacillaceae_G; genus Ectobacillus; species Ectobacillus funiculus. Next base: position 195,194 of record NZ_SCFM01000006.1, read on the forward strand.
GCGTTGGCTGCCCATAAAAGAAATCTGCGAGCGCCGCTAAGGCGCGCGCGCTGTCCTTCACAAGGACAACCGGAACGTCTACCTCCAGTGGACGCTCCGCTATAATAGCTGCCGCACCTGCTGCGGCAGCCTGTTTTGCAAAATCGTGCCCATCAACCGTAAATCCACTGATGCAAACAAATAAACTGCCGGCACTAACTTGCCGTGAGTCCATTTCAATGGATTCAATTTCTGGATTTTCCGCCGGCATGACAGAAAAATCATGCAAGCATGACATGAGTGTATGCAACTTCATTCTGCTGTACCTCTCTGCTTTCTATTTATTGTATCTGAAACGAAACGCGCTCATACGTAAACTAGCTTCCTAAATACAGGCGGATTTTCGTTCCCGCTTTTACCTTTACACCAGCACGCGGCTGCTGTTCAACTACCTTTTCTCCTTCACCCTGCACCTCAATTTCAAGATCCACCTGCTGCGTTTGCAAGTCCTTCTTCGTCATGCCGATTAGATTCGGCACTTCAACAGAAGGTGTCTCGAGCCATGTTAGCTCTTTATCTATGCCTCCCGTACGCGGCTGTACGCCTATAGCAGGCAATATATCACGCATCATGTTGCCAACAATTGGCGCCGCAACTACACCGCCAAATTGCACGGTTCCTTTTGGATTGTCGACAGCCACGTAAATGACAACCTGCGGATCATCAGCAGGCGCAAAGCCGATGAAGGAAACAATATAGTTATTTTCCATATAACGTCCATCTTTAACCTTTTGCGCCGTTCCTGTTTTACCGCCCACACGGTAACCCTCAACGTACGCCCCCTTACCAGAGCCCTTTGCAACTACATTCTCAAGCGCACGCCGTACCTCTGCTGATGTTTCCTTCGAAATGACTTGTCTTTTTGCAACTGGTGTTTTCCGGCTAACAACCTGCCCCGTTTCTGGATCAATAAATTCCTTGGCAATGTATGGCTGATACAACGTGCCGCCGTTTACAGCCGCGGCGACAGCTGTAACCTGCTGAATCGGTGTTACAGAAACTCCTTGCCCGAATGCTGTTGTCGCTTGCTCCACAGGGCCAATTTTTGCAGGATTAAAGAGAATCCCTTTTCCTTCTCCCTGCAAATCAATACCTGTTTTTTGGCCAAAACCAAAGTCATAGATGTATTGAAACAGTTTTTCCTTGCCAAGCCGTTCCCCCAGTTCGACAAACCCAGGGTTACATGAATTTTGGACAACCTCCAGAAACGTCTGATCACCATGACCCCCGCGTTTCCAGCAGCGGAGATTCGCCCCGTCAACCTCGGCTGCCCCGTCATCAAAAAAGTGGTCCTTATCTAAATCAACCTTTTTTTCGTTTAAAGCTGCGGCTAGCGTAATAATTTTAAAGGTGGAACCGGGCTCGTACGTACTCCAAACAGGCAAATTCCGGTTATATACCTCAGGAGCGACCTCTTTATAATTGGATGGATCAAAATTCGGGCGGCTTGCCATCGCCAAAATCTCGCCATTTTTCGGATTCATCGCAATTGCAACAATACCATCGGCACTGTATGTGGCTTGCGCGATATCCAACTCACGCTCTACAATCGTTTGAACGCGGGTATCAATCGTCAGCTTTAAGTCTAGTCCGCTTTCCGGCTGCTTATAATCATCTCCGATGTTTTCAAGCTTTTGCCCCTTTGCATCTGCATAAAAACGAACATACCCTTTCTCACCGCTCAATTCCGCATCATACGTAAGCTCTAAACCTAATAAACCTTGATTGTCAATGCCAGCAAATCCAAGTACATGTGATAAGTAGCTGCCAAACGGATAATACCGGATGGAGTCCTCAGCAATATACACCCCTTTTAAGCCAAGGGCACGCACTTCCTTTGCCTTCTCATGAGAAATCTTTTGTCCTTCCGGTCTTAGCTGTTCAATGCTTACCTTTTTTGTCAAATGCTTATAAATGTCTTCCCTTGATGCATCCAATACAGCTGCCAGCTTTTCAGCCGTTGCCGCTGGATTTTCAATTTGCCTTGGCACAACAAAAATCGAGGGAGCACTTTTATTCGTCGCAAGCTCTACACCATTCCTGTCCAAAATCCGGCCGCGCTCCGGTTCAAATTTAATATTCCGGCTCCAAGAATCCTTGGCACGCTCCGTTAGCATATTTCCAAGAGCAAACTGTACATAGCCAAGACGTACATCAACCACCAAAAAAATGAGCAGCCCACATACTAATACAAATATAAGTCGTTTCCGTACTGTTACATTTGATACGCGCATATTGAAAGAACCTCCCTGCACTTTGGCTCGTTTCAATATATGCTTGTACCTTTTTGATTAGAACACAGCACCTTACAACCGTCAAGAGCTGCTCCTTTCTCTACTGTGCTCCCTCATCTGGAGGCACCAACTTCACCTCTAGCAGGTCGCCTTTTTTCACAGCAATTCCTTCTCCAATGCTTTGCTCTGTTACATATCCTTTTCCAGATGTTTTTAGCTCAAGGCCAAGTACATTGGCGAGATTCATCACATCACGAAGCGACCAGCCAATTAGGTTCGGCATTTTATTGTTCGTGCCAGCAAGCAATATACGCTCGCCTTTTAACACCTTATCTCCCGCTTGCGGCGATTGCTTCACAATAGAGCCTTCTCCTAACACAATCGGACGCAGCCCCTTGCTTTCAATCTTCTCTTTTGCATCTGAAAGCGCCTCTCCAGTCAAAGCCGGAACAGCGATGCTTTCTTTTGCAGCCAACTTACTTGTATCTTTTACAACAGAAGGCTTTACCTTTAAATATTGCAAGCTGTTTTTAGTTACGGACTTAAATATATCAGCAAGCGGCGTAGCTCCTGTTTCCGCATCCTTTAGATGCGGCTGCTTCACAGCCACATATACAAGCAGCTGCGGATCGTCCGCTGGCGCCATCCCTAGAAAAGAGAAAATATAATTTTCTCGGCCCGACATATATCTGCCGTCAGGACCTGGAATTTGCGCCGTTCCCGTTTTCCCCGCAACGGAGTACCCATCAATTTTATAAGCACCACCTGTTCCTGTCGGAGCTGTAACGACCGTTTCAAGTAATTGCCGCACCTTTTTTGCTGTATCCTCCGTAATCGGCTCCCCAACCTCCTGAGGTCTATGCTGCTCCGCAACTTTACCAGTTTCGCTGTCAACAATACGGTCGATCACATACGGCTTCATCATTTTCCCATTATTCGCGATTGCAGTCGCCGCTTGGATTTGTTGAATTGGCGTTACTGTAGAGCCTTGCCCGAATGCTGTTGTAACCTTTTGGATTTGCTTATCAAATAAAATGGTATTTCCGCTTTCACCAGGCAAATCTATACCAGTTTTTTCGTCGAGACCAAATCTGTGAATATATTGACGAAGCCGGTCAAAGCCAAGCTGCTTTTCTGCTATAATGGCAAATGCGACGTTTGAGGAACGCTGCACACCCTCATTAAAAGTAATTGAGCCCCAGCCCACTCCGTTGTTATGGTCGCGGATTTGTGTTCCACCTACCGCATATGCCCCGGATTGATAATAAGCAGAACCTTGATATACCCCTTCATTCACAGCCGCCGCAAGCGTAAACACCTTCATCGTTGATCCGGGCTCATACGCGTATGCAATCGGATTGTTTAAAAAGTATGTAATGTCGCGTATATTCGGATCGTAGCTTGGGCGGCTTGACATCGCTAGAATTTTTCCTGTTTTCGGATCGGCAACAATGCCAAGCAGCATCGATGGATCATAATGCTCCGCTGCTTTTGTCATGGCATCCTCCAGAAAGCTTTGCACGCGCTGATCAATCGTAAGATACACATCATCGCCGTTCTTCGCAGGCTTTACCTTCTCTTCGCTATTCCCAAGCAGCAGGCCATGCGAGTCCCCCTCGTAAGAGATAGAACCGTTTTCATCATGTAAATATGAATCTAGCGTTTGTTCAAGGCCGAACTTTCCTTCTAGTACCCCTTCATCATTCGGTTTTGCATAACCGACAACATATGAAGCGAAATTACCGTTTGGATAACTGCGCATTTTCCCGTCAATAAAGGTAATTCCTTTTAGCTTCATAGCTGTAATTTTCTCTTTCTGTTTCTTCGTCAAATTGTTTCCGGCAACACCAAACTCAACCTGATACGCCTTTTCGTTATTGAGTTTCGCCAAAATCTTGTCAGCATCCATATCTAAAACTGTTGCAAGCTTCTCTGCTGTTTGTTCTTTGTCCTCTACATGATTGTCGCCCTTGAGCATCGCAATAAGCTTGTACGCTGTAATATCTTGGGCAAGCACAGAGCCAGTTTGATCATAAATTGTACCTCGCTTGCCTTCAAGCACACCTTTTTTATTATGCTTTGCCTCCGCCAGCTCCGTCAATGATTGTCCGTGTACAGTTCCCGTCCACTGAATATAAAGAAATCGCAACACTAACAGGAAAAAGAGCAGGAGAAATATAAGCATTAACAATCCTGCTCCTCTATTCATATGGAGTTTTTTTGCATCCATCCGTTTCTCACACCCGCTTACTGATTTAGCCCTTTTACATTGTCTTCATTCACTTCAAGACCCATTTCCTTCGCCTTCTTGGCAATGCGATCATATCGGCTTAGCTGCTCGACTTCCGCTTTTAGATCATCATTTATTTTCTTTTGCTCTTCAATGCTTCGCTGCAGCTTGGAGAAGTCCGCATTCACTTTATACAAGTCCGCTTTGTTACCGATTAAAGTAATACACGCATACAATAAAAAAGCAATAAACATCCCATACAGCAGCTTTTCAAATCTCGTCACCTTCGTTGTTTGTGCTCTTGGGGCTTGCTTTGGCACAGACGAGGTTTGCTCTGTCTGCTTTTTGCGTTCCATAGCAAGGTTACTCATCCCTTAGTTCCCCCCTACTTTCATGTTACCAAATCATTTGACTATCATAACTTTTCCGCAATCCGCAATTTAGCTGAACGAGCTCGGTTATTTTCCTCTAGCTCTTCTTCTGCCGGCAATAGTGGTTTTCTTGTAATCAGCTTCAGCTTCGGCTTATACTCATCCGGGATAATTGGAAGCCCTGGCGGCAGCTGCGGCAATGCGCTATGTGTTTTAAATACTGTTTTGCAAATTCGATCTTCTAAAGAGTGGAACGTAATTACGCTCACGCGTCCGCCCGGCTTAATTACTTCAATCGCCGCCTCTACCGCTTCCTCAAATGCCTGCAGCTCATCATTCACAGCAATGCGGATAGCTTGAAAGACACGCTTGGCAGGATGACCGCCCGTTCTTCTTGCAGGAGCCGGAATCCCTTCCTTAATGAGTTCCACAAGCTCTCCTGTCGTTTCAATCGGTTTTACTGCTCGTGCTGCCTCAATTTTGCGGACAATTTGCTTAGAAAATTTTTCCTCTCCATATTGGAAGAAAATTTTCACCAGCTTTTCGTACGGCCACTCATTAACAATCTCATACGCTGTTAACGGCGCATCCTGATCCATTCGCATATCAAGCGGCGCATCATGATGGTAGCTAAAGCCTCGCTCTGGCGTGTCCAGCTGCGGAGAAGATACGCCAAGGTCAAAGAGCACGCCATCCACCTGCTCGATTCCAAGGTCTGTCAATACCTCTTTTAAATAACGAAAATTGCTCCTCACTGCGATAAAGCGGTCTCCGTAGGAAGCGAACTTTTCCTGCGCATTTCGAATTGCCGTTTCATCCTGGTCAAAAGCAATCAGTTTGCCGTTTTCGGAAAGCTGCGACAGCAGATACGAGCTATGCCCGCCCCCTCCTAATGTACAATCCACATATGTACCGTCTGGCTGAATATCCAGTCCGTCCACCGTTTCTTTTAAAAGCACTGTAATATGTTTAAACATTGTTGCACCTACTTTTGTGAAATCATAACTTTTTTACCTACTTTATTATATACTAAATTTTATCATGTTTTGCGAAAATGTTTGCTAAAATTCGATTGAATTTTAGCGCCTCCTGTTATATTCTATCCTATTTTGTAAAATCAAAACAAACGAATGTTCTTATATTCTAATCCAGCGGACAGACTGTTATTTTACAATCAATTCCATATAAAGAAAAAAAATCCTGCTCGCTTGCAGGATTTTTTTGTGAAAAGGTGAATAGACAACTTCCCCCTCAAATGTGCAACATATCTCCATAAGAGCAGTTTGGGCTGCAAACTGTCATTCACAGGCGGATACACGAATGGGAACCGTTCCAAGAAAATGGCTGTTTCAGCAAATCAGGAATAAAATCAAAGCCGTATTCGTTCAAATAATACCAGATATTCCATGTGCGCTCCTGCAAATGCCCAAACGGCTGCAAAGACATTTGAATGCGGCGGAATTTATTTAGCTGCACATGATGCATAAGCTTGATTTCCCGCTCTAAGGTACGCTCTAGCACGTTGATTTGTTCCTCAATTTTCTGTTTATTTTTCTCAGCAAAACGGTTTAATCCCGGTTGGATATTTCGAACCAGTTCACGCAGCGTTCTATGCGTTTCCTCGAACTGTTGGCGCGCCTGAGCAAAGGTATCTTCAACCGGCTCAACAACTTGCTGCGCAAGCCATTGTTCCTTCATTTGCTCAATTGGTTTCCGGAATACATCCTCCACGCCTATATGCAGCTCCTGCAGGTCCGTCTCAATCCCTCTCTCTAGATAGCTCATCATAAGACGAGGCACAACAGGGGGCATCAAGAAACCAAGACGATGAAAGACCTGCTGCAGCTCTGCCCAGTAAGCAACCTCTCCCGGACCACCGATAAAAGCAAGCGTCGGAAACAAATACTCCTGCATCAGCGGGCGTGTAACTACATTATTACTAAATGCCTCAGGCCTCTCCATCATAAGGCTCTCCAGCTCTGCAAAGGAATAGCTTCCATTTTTATACACAAAACGGTCCCCCGCTTTTTCTAGCAGCCAGCGCTCTCCTTCTTCATGAATAAATAAGTGCAAACTATTTTCCTTAGCTGCAATCAAAGGTGTATATCCACGCTCGCGCAGCATTTCCTGCTGCTGCTGCAAACCAGCCCCAATCTCTTCATGCTGCTGAAGGATTGTTTGAAAAAATGTTGCTTCCAAACGGCGCAGCTCGCTATCCCCAGAATCAACAAGCACCAGACCTTCTTCTTTAAACAGCTCCATAATAAGCCGACCGAAAAAGTCAACATACGTACTTGAACTTTGTAGGCAATCTTTAACAAAGTTTAGCAAATCATTTGTATGCTCCGTTTCTCGATATGTCTGAAACACACTCTGCACCCATGACCAGCAAGCTTCAAGATCAAGTGGGAGGAAGGACGCACTCGTTCTTCCGGTACCAGTCTGGTATAAAACCGATTTTTTTAAGCTCCCATTTTTCGCCACGAATACATGATTAATTTCCTCTATATCGTGATCCTCTCCAGCAATCCAAAATACTGGTATGACAGGCGCACCAAGCTTTTTCTCCTGCTCCTTCGCCAGTTGTAAAATCGAGACGATTTTATGGATCGTATAGAGCGGTCCCGTCAAAAGGCCTGCCTGCTGTCCGCCGATCACAACATATGTATTCGGTTCTGATAGCAGCTGAATGTTTTGGAGCGTTTTTGCTCCTGCTCCAAGTCGCTCATTATAAGCAAATAAATGAGCAGACAGTTCCTGGCGAGGATACGACCGACTTTGTAAATCTTTAACCCGTTTTTGAAACGCCTCTTCTTCTAGCAAATAGTCAAAACAGGCTGAAATCTGCTGCTCCTGCTGTATGTAATCTCCCACGGCTCCACTTGGTAGTGAAGCTGAGATTTCCTTCAACTTCATAAAAAGCTCTTCCTTTCATCTCCAGACGTTGTGTATGACAAAATTGTAGTCAATGTCGTATACAAAAGCAAAGAATTTTACTCAAGGGGCCAGTCCTTTTATAGACTGTTGTAAAAACGCTAAAAGCGGCACCTGTTTGTTTTGCTTCTCGGCTTGCATAAGCAAATACCCGATAATCGCATCAATTTCTGTTTCTCTTCCAAGCTTCACATCCGTCAGCATAGAAGATTGATTCTCCGCTGTTTTCCGGCAGACATTACAGACATGCTCCCAGCGTTCTTCTTTTTCATCCAAAACAAATATAACCTCCGAAAACACTTGCTTCATAGCGTTGTGAAACGCCGGATTAGCCAATAACACGCCATTTTGAACCCGATACAATGCGGTAAGCGGATTGATGCATGCGTTCACAATTAACTTACTTCGTAAGACCTCTTCCCAATTCTTCTCAACTAGCATCGGAAAATAGGGAGCCTGAAAAAGCGGCAGCAGCGCCTGAAATTCTTCTTCTCCTGCTAAAATACCCAGTTTCGTCACACCCATACCAGTATGGACAAAGGACCCGGCAGTTTCTTTTCTAGCACCGTGCTCCACAATGCCCACAGCAATGCATTTCTGCTGCATATTCTGTAGTAGAGAAAGATGTCCCATCCCGTTTTGCAGAAAGACAAAGCGTGCTTGCGTCCGCTGCAAGTGCGGCAAAACCAGACCGATATCGTATTGCTTTACCGCCACAAACACATAGTCATCCTCTATTGCTATAGCCCCTAGGGGAACGGCATCCGGAAATTGTGTTTCTACTTGTCCATCCAGGTTGCATGAAATTCCAAAACGGCTTATATGCTCTGCTTGTTCCATGCTTCGTGTATAGATCGTGACCGAGGCACCAGCCTTTTGCAAATAAAAGGCGAACAGCATACCAATTGCCCCCGGGCCGATCACTCCTATTTTCATAGCACACTCTCCCGTCTCTGTATTCTCACTCGTTAGTGTAACAAATTTTTCAGTAAAATACCGAAAATTCCTCCGCCCCTTCATAAACCATTTCAATAGCATTATAATAGAAGTAGGAATATTTTTACTTTTCTTTATTGTAGAAATATCGGTCTTAGCTGCTTCATTCGTAGACTCGAACCTGCACAGATCTAATGTGCAGCATTCAAGACTTCTCCCGTCTTCCTCCTAAGAAACAGCTCCCATAGATAAAAGCTATTTACAATTTTTACTCTAAAAAAGGATGTGACGTTACTTGTCTTTTCCAAAGATTGAACGACTACTCGTAAATTATAAAACATTAGAAGAATTTAAAAAATTTAAAGGCTGCGGTGCCCAGGAGCTATCTATGCTCGAGGATCTGCAAGCAAACATGATTGAAAACGATAGCGAATCTCCTTTTTATGGGATTCGTTACGGAGAATCTCTTGTTGCAAGAATGAGTCTGTACATGAATAAACAGACAGAGGACACTGCTGTTTTGCAAGGGCCGTTTGTGGAGCTATTTAAGCTGGAAGTGCTGCCGCCGTTTCAACGGCAAGGCTTCGGCAAAGCCCTTGTGGACTATGCCAAAAGCTTAAAGCTTCCAATTAAAACAACTGCACGCGTCCACTCAGAAGGATTCTGGGAGCGGATTGGGTTCCAAAAAGTACAGGGCAGCGAAGGCAGTTTTTACATCTGGTATCCTTGTGAAAAATCACATGTAGCTGAGGAAAGTGAGTCTGCATAAACCGCATAAATAAAACAGCTGCCTCATAAGAGGCAGCTGTTTTATTTTTCAATTTTTTCCAAAACATTGTGTTCCCGCAGCAGTTGTATCCCCCGTTCTTCCCCAGATTCTACAACACTGCGTTTTCTGTCAATATAATCAAACAATGTACGATACTCCTCTTCATAGCGAGAGAGCTTTTGCTGTAAGCGATTGTTTTCCTGACGCAGCTGCTCTACTTCCTGCTGCAATTGTTCTAGCTTCTCCTGCCAGCTTATTGCTTCACTAGCGCCCTTTGCATTTTTATAATCCTGTAAAAAGAAGATTACATCATCCAGTGTTGCAAATGTTACTACTCCATGCTGCTCCTGTTTTTGTTCAATTTCGACGGAAGCAGGTGTTGCTTTTCGAATTTGCTTTGCTTCTTCAATCTGCTCCTTATATAGCTTTCTCACATACGAGTTCCACCGGAAGCCACAAGCTGCTGGCGTGCGTGATAGCTGACGCCCCACTTCCTTGAAGGCGGATAACTGCGTTCCTCCTTCACGAATATGACGCAACACCACTTCGGCCAGTAGCAAATCCTCTTCATCTGTCCAAGCATCTTGGCGTGTTGTTGCCATCTAAAGTCCTCCTTGAGCATTTTTTATTAAACATATGCTGTTGGTAGAAACGATAGAATAGCAAAATGCTAAAAATATGTAATTTTTGCTTGACTATATGAACTTTTCCAAATTGAACAACCTATCACATACCCTTAACGCTTTAAAGAAAACTCGCCGATTGGCGAGCCCTGCCCTTGGGCGAAGACAGAGGCGTAGTTGCACTTATACTGTATTCCTAAAATTTCCTACTACGTCGAGTTGGCTTCTAGTTGGAAATTTATACTTTCTTACAGTGTAAAAAGGAGGCTACAGCCGCATGATGTGCAGGAGACTCCCAAAGAGCTGCACATTCTTTTATCTCCTGATCCATACGTTCTTTCAAATATGCTGCATTCCATCCGCGAACAGCTGCCATCTTATAAGCGGATAGTACCTCAACTCGAGGTGAAAGCATGCTTTCTATCCACTTTTGGCATGATAGTTTCACATCTCCCTCAAATATTTCATGTACAAAGCCAAGCTGCTCCGCCTCTTTCGTGCCAAAGCGTTGCGCAGAGCATAGGAACGTCATTGCCTGATCATGACGAAGCTTTTCAAACAGCATCGCTGCCCCGCCCCATCCTGTTGTAATAGCCAGGTGCCCTTGTACAAAGCCTATCATTGCCGTACTAGCCGCGAAACGATAGTCGCATGCAATCGCAATTTCACAACCACCGCCGACTGCAGCCCCGTTCAATAAAGCAATCGTTGGTTTAGGGAGCGTCATAAGTTCATATAAAATGTCTCCCATTTTCTTTAGCATTGGATATGCTTCTTCTTTCGTATACAGTCCATGAAAAAGCTGTAAATCACCACCCGAACAAAACACATCTCCTGCTCCTGTCAGTACAAGCGCCTTGTCCTCCCTAGTTTGCCTCACTTCTGCAAGCAGTGCCGCAAGTTCATCCATCACATCAAAATCAATTGCATTACGGCGCTCCGGCCGGTTGAACGTTGCCCATACAATGCCCTGCTGTCGTTCCACGATTATCTTCTGCATCAGCTATCGTACAGGAGGATACCGTGTTGAATCAGCACCTCTCTGTACTCCTCCTTTCTATTCATCATGCAGCCGTTCTTTCTACTTGAGTATCTTTTTACATGTACTATGTTTCGGGAGAGGCTGCTAAATTCCTTCTAAACGGGTGAACAAACCTATTTACATCCCGCAATCAGAAAAGAGAAAGGCAGAGAGTTCCTATCAGTTGTTAGAATTAGTTTGGAGTAAATGTCCTTCTTCCAGCAAGACCAGAAACAGTAGAGTTGGTCAATATCGCTGGAGCGGGGAAGCATCAGGGAAAAGGAATGGGGAAGCAACTAGTTAACCATGCAGTACATTACGCTACTTCACAAGGCAATAAGACAAGCGAAGTTAGTACTGGAAATGCAAGCTCTGTATCAAATAGGCGGGTTTCGAATCATCGGGGCCGATAAACATTTTTTCATTCAGCACGATGAGGAGGAAGTTTTTGAAAACGGCATTCATTGCCGTGGTATGATCGTTTATCTCAAGATCTATGAAGGGGCGCGGAGAGTATTCTCACCATAAAACTAAAACAAGCGCAGAAGAATTTCTTCTGCGCTGACAGTCATTATTGACCGATAACTTCTTTGCCTTTGTAAGTCCCGCATGATTTGCATACGCGGTGAGCAAGCTTCAATTCACCACAGTTTGGGCATGCTGTCATACCAGGTACTGCTAGCTTGAAGTGCGTGCGGCGTTTTCTTTTTACAGTTTTGGATGTTCTTCTGAAAGGTACTGCCATTATTCCCACCTCCTTAAAAGAGTGCATTGTTTCATATGAAGTCCTAATGCTGGTCTTCTATATTTTGTTTGTCAAAAAACTTCGCAAGTCCCGCCAGACGAGGATCAACCTTCTCAGTCTGTTCCTTCTCTGTAATAACCTGCCAGTCTTGACCTTTCATCGGTGCCTCGGCTGAAGCCTCATCACTGAAAATTTGCATTGGAATTTCCAGAATTATATTTTCCTTAATTACAGGGAGCAAGTCAAGTACTTCTCCTTGTAAATAATGAACTTCTGCCTCATCTTCGTGCTCTTCCTTCGAAGCGAGGAACACCTCTGTTGTTTCAATATCAAACGGAAATGCTACATCTGCTAACGTTCGGGAGCAAGGTAACACCATCGTGCCTGTAATGCGAAAATGAAACGTGAACTTATTCGCACTAAGATCCGCTCGTCCCGCTACGCGAACAGGAGAAATGTCTCGAATATCAGCACTTCCCTTCAATTCGCTTACATCGACTGTTTCGTCGAACGTTAGCCCTTTGCTTCGGTATTTGTTTAATTGATGGATTGACCATTTCATTTAAAATCACCTCAAGGCAACAAAGAAAATTATATAGAGCGTTTCTATATTTGTCAATGTTTTTTCTTTACACTATAATGAAGTCAATATGACGCAATATATACACATTATCACGTTCTTATACATAACTCCATAAGAAAAGCTACGGAACGCAATATTTTTAAGGAGGTAAGACCTTTGAAGACAGCAGGTGTAATTGTAGAATATAATCCGTTTCATAACGGACATGCTTATCATTTGCAAGAAACAAAAAACTTAACAGCTGCAGATGTTACGATTGCCGTAATGAGCGGGTCTTTTTTACAGCGCGGTGAGCCGGCACTCGTTTCAAAGTGGGCGCGGACGAAGATGGCCCTTTTAGGCGGCGTGGATCTTGTTGTAGAGCTTCCTTATGCATTCGCTGTTCAACAGGCTTCCATCTTCGCAAATGGTGCGATATCCATCCTTGAGGCACTTGGCGTTCAAGAGCTTTGCTTTGGCAGCGAAAGTGGACAAATCGAGCAGTTTCTCTCCCTTGTGAAATTGCGCCAAACACATCAGGACGCATTTGATGCGGCAGTCCGCTCCTTCATGCAGCAAGGAATGAGCTATCCAAAAGCGCTATCGGAGGCTTTCGCTGCCATTCAGGGAGAACATGCGATACTAGACATGTCAAAACCTAACAACATTCTTGGCTTTCACTACGTACAAGCAATTGTAGAACAAGGCAGCAGCATCATTCCAAGAACAGTCCCGCGCCTTAGCGCACAGTACCATGACGAAACATTCGCATCGGCTTCCATCGCAAGTGCAACAAGCATACGAAAGCATCTTACAGCCAACAGCCTAAGCAGTGCCGCAGGAGTGATTCCTCCCTCCACACTGATAGAGCTTGAGAACTATTATGAAACATATGGCATATTTCACAATTGGGAACGATATTTCCCATTTCTGAAATATAAGCTATTAACAATGTCGCCCGCACAACTAAGCAATATCTATGAAGTACAGGAGGGATTGGAGCATCGCATCTTATCCGCTGTCAAAGAAGCCTCTTCGTTTATCTCATTCATGGAAGCATTAAAAACAAAGCGTTACACATGGACACGCCTGCAGCGCTTACTTGTTCATGTGCTAACACATACAACAAAAGAAGAGATGCGCGTAAACACACCAGCCTACATCAGGCTGCTCGGCATGTCAAAAAAGGGGCAAAGTTATTTATCCGCCTATAAGAAAGCAGCTTCCCTTCCCCTTGTTGCTAATATTAAATCAGCTTCACATCCGCTTCTTCAGCTTGATATAAAAGCGGGAAGCGTATATTACTCCGTCCTTCCAGAGCCGCTGCAGTCCATGATGCTGAAGCGGGATTTTACGCAGCATCCGATTCGCTATGACGAAGTTGCAAAACGATTTCAAATATAGCCAGCGAAGTCGCTTCTAGCTGGAAATTTATTCTTTCCTACAGTGTAAAAAGCCCCGACCAACGAGGAGCTGTTTCTTCATTGGTCGAGGCCTTTCTTCACGGCAAGCTAGCTCACTCCCAAAAGCGAGTTACTTGCTTATGCTGTTTAAAAAGAAAACGCAAGCGATCTCCCGTTCCTTACTTTTTTTCTTCTAGCTTTTGCAAAAATGCAAGTGCATTATCCAGTGTATCTACCGGAACAATCTTCATCTTTGCACCGATATCCTTTGCTGTCTTGACCGCCTCGTTATAATTGGAGTCTGCTGCACCTTGTTCATTTGGCGCAAAGAAAATTTCTGCACCCGCGTCGTTTGCAGCGATAACCTTTTGTGAAATCCCCCCAATTGGTCCGACTTGTCCCTTCGCATCCATCGTACCTGTTCCTGCAATTTCCCAACCCTTTGTTATATCTTCCTTTGTAAGCTGGTTATAGATCTCCAGCGTGAACATAAGGCCGGCTGATGGTCCGCCAATACGGTGCGAATCGATCTTTATCTCTGGCTCAACCTTAAGCTTTGTATTTGTTACAATCTGCACCCCAATTCCAACACGTCCGTCCGCTCCTTGGATTGGCTCTAACGGAAGAGTGATCGTTTTTTCTTCCTTTTCTCGTACATACCGAATTTTTACGGTATCCCCCTGTTTTTTTGTTTTCATATAGTCGATAAACTCTTCTGCTGTTTGCAGCGGTTGCCCATCCACAGCAATGAGTTGATCCCCTGCTTCCAGCTTCTTTTTAGCCGGCATCTTATCTGAAACTGCAAGCACAATGACACCCTTGTTTTCATATGAGACCTGTTTCTCTGCACGCTTATAGGCATTGTAGATAGCAGCATCCTGTGATTCCTGCATAAGATGCAGCTGCTTAAATTGATAATCCGCGTCACTTTCCCCAGTAGGCATAATCTCTTCCTTTTTGAAAATCTCATGATATTTGTTCATTTTTGCAACAAGATAGCTAATTACATTCGCCCGCGACATTGAAACGGTCACAAGCATAAAATCCCCTTTTTCGTGATAGCCATTCTTAATTTTTACATACTGGTCAAGTTCATCAGCTAACCCCGGCTTCGTAATATAATACGGCAGCGGTACATACGTAATGCCAGCCGCAAATAAAGCAGCCAACAAAAACACAAATAAGTACCGTAAACGCTTAAATACCATTTTTCTGCTCCTTCCAATTCTCAATCAATGCACGAATCGCATCGACATGCTTCCTGGCCTCATCCTCGCCAACAGCAATAATCTCCTCAAGATCTGTAAAGGCCCGAGAGTTAAAGCGTTCAACAGCAGGATGCATCATTAAATCCGATGCGGTTTGTCGGTGGTGAACAAGTTCATGCTGCATAATTTCAATGCTCTGCATAATTACATCATAAATCGTTGTTACCTCTCCTTGTACCTTAATAGGAGACACATCAACTGCAATGACCAGATCGGCTCCTAAACTTTTCACAACCGATACAGGAATGCGATCAATTACACCACCGTCAACAAGCAGACGATCTCCCATTTTTTCCGGCACAAAAATACCAGGAATCGAAATACTTCCCCTTACTGCTTCGGCAATTGGCCCTTCTGTCATAACAACTTTTTCCCCTGTTAAAATATCGGTTGCCACAACAGCTGTTGGAATATCAAGCTCTTCCAAGCTTCTATTGTATGTAAGGGCTCTAATCATATCTTTTACTCGTTTTCCGGAAATGAATCCCATTTTCGGCACCGTAAAATCCAAATAATATTTACGTTTAAACAACTTCGCGATTTGATACAGCCGCTCCACATCGCTTCCAGCGGCATAAAACACCGCAACGAGTGCTCCCATACTGCTGCCGGCAATCATATCAATGGGAATTCCCGCTTCCTTGAGTACCTTAATCACGCCAACATGTGCAAAACCCTTTGCCCCCCCTGAACCGAGGGCAAGACCAATTTTTGGTATACTCATATCCTCACCCTTTAGAAAATTTCTCTCTCTTTTCATCTTATGGTCTAAATGCTCCCCCTATCTTCGTATACTGAACTGAACGCTTGGACAAAAAGGGGGGAGTATATGCAAGCAAAACTGAAAACAGCGTTACTAGCCAGTAGCATTACCTTTTTAACAGCTTCTCTCATCGCAAATCCACAAGCCTCTCTGGAAGGTTCCATTCGCGGTCTTGACATGTGGTGGGAGGTTGTATTTCCTTCTCTTCTGCCTTTTTTCATCGTATCAGAGCTTTTAATTGGGCTAGGGGTTGTGAGCTTTATCGGTGTGGTACTAGAACCGCTTATGCGTCCTTTATTCCGCGTACCTGGCGTTGGCGCGTTCGTATGGACAATGGGGATGGCTTCAGGCTTCCCATCAGGCGCAAAGCTAAGCGCTCGCTTGCGTCAAACAAAACAAATCAGCCGAATTGAAGCAGAGCGTCTTGTATCCTTTACTAATTCCTCAAATCCGCTATTTATTTTCGGCGCGGTAGCTGTGGGATTTTTTCACAATCCAAACCTTGGTATGATTCTCGCAGCTTCTCACTACATAAGCAATTTTGCAGTCGGATTGTTTATGCGGTTTTATGGCGCAAACGAAGTTGCTCCACCAGCCCCGCATCGCCCGTTCTCACTTCGTTATGCCTTTGACATGCTGCATGAAAAGCGCCTTGAGGAAAAACGTCCAATCGGAAAGCTTATCGGGGATGCGATTGTCTCCTCTATCCAAACGCTGCTGATGGTCGGCGGTTTTATTATTTTATTCTCAGTAGTAAATAAAATGCTCGCTGTCATTCATTTCACAGATGCCGCTAGCTCTATTATCCAATATATACTAGCTGCCTTTCAACTTCCAGGATCCTTTGCAGCACCGCTATTGTCCGGTCTCTTTGAAATGACGCTCGGCAGCCAAATGACAAGTCAGACTGGGCATGCAACGCTGCTACAGCAAGCAATGATCACAAGCTTCATCTTAGCCTTTAGCGGTCTCTCTATTCATGCGCAAGTAGCCAGCATTATCGCCGACACAGACATTCGTTTTCAGCCCTATTTTATCGGCCGTATCATCCAAAGCATTGTCGCTCCTATTTGTACATATTTTCTCTGGCAGCCATTATACGAGAATGCACATTCCCTGCGTCCCCACGACCACGATATTCCGGTGCTAGGACCACAGACTGACACACTCGGAGCATGGACTGCCATGACCTCATACGGGCCAATCATTACACTAGCTTTTTTATACATTTATGTATTTTTGCTCTTTCGGCGCCGGCGTGCAAAATAAAGAAAACCCCGTATCTACGGGGTTTTAAATTTCTCTTTTAATGCTTTTTCTACAGCAGGGGGAACAAGGTCCGCAACATTCGCTCCATATTTGGCAACTTCTTTTACAATGCTCGAGCTCAAGAAAGAATATTGATTGTTTGTCATCATAAAGAACGTTTCAATATTTTCCTCAAGCTTTCGGTTCATTGAAGTAATCTGCATTTCATACTCAAAATCTGATACAGCCCGCAATCCTCGCAAAATAGCGCTTGCATCTCTCTTGCGTGCATACTCAACAAGCAGACCGCTATGTACATCTACCTTTACATTTGGTATATCTTTTGTTACCTCCTGGATGAGTGCAATTCGCTCTTCTACAGTAAAAAGCGGCTTCTTTGAAGAATTATTCATCACTACTACATAAACTTCATTAAATACATTTGCGCCTCGCTTAATAATATCCAAGTGTCCGAGCGTAATTGGATCAAAACTCCCTGGACAAATCGCTATGCTTGCCATTCCTGCTCCCCGCCTTCTCATTCGTAGTCATAAATGGATACAGCTGTGCTGCCGTACTCTTCGTGCTTTCTGCGCATGAGACGTCCTACTGTCTCCGGCAAAACTACATCTACCGCATGCTCTGCCATAATGATTCCATTCTCTTTCAGCAATTCATACTGATCCAAAACGCTCATTAAGGAAACAAGCTGTTGTTGTTTATATGGCGGATCAAGCAAAACAAGATCAAATGCCATTCCCCTCTTAATAAGCGCTTTTAAAGCGCGATCAGCATCATTTCGATATACCTCCGCTTGGCTTGTCAATCGGCAGCTCTCTATATTTTGCCGAATCACCTGAACAGCTTTTGCGTCACGGTCAACAAAAATTGCTTTTTCCATTCCGCGGCTTAATGCTTCTATTCCTAAACCCCCGCTGCCTCCAAACAAATCCAGCGCTACGCCTCCGTCAAAATACGGACCGATCATATTAAAAATCGCTTCCTTTATTTTATCGGTTGTAGGACGTGTTGTCTGACCGGGTACTGTCTTTAACGGATGTCCTTTGCATGTTCCTGAAACTACTCTCATGTTGATTCCTACCTTTTCTTACATTCATCCTTCATAATCCTACCATAAAACACCGGAAAGAAAAACCATTCATGCCCGTTTCTTCCTAACCCTCTTATACACTTATACTTACTGTTAGATTTTTTTCATTCCTCTTGTATAACTTTCCCTAAAAGTGACAAGAATAAAGGTAACAACATCACTTCAGGTGTTGTTGCCAACCGCGGAGAAGACTTACGTTTCCCCATAAGTTCTTCCTCCGGTTTCTCCTCTCCCTTTGCCTTCTTGCCGACGGTGACGCCGGTATAAGAAGGACCCTGCAAATGCAGGGTTTTTTTATTTGTCCATCTTTTCATTAGTTTTAGCAAATGGTACAGTAAGGAAAGACAAAAGGAGGAGAAACTATGATTCAACGTTTTATCGAACTAGGAGAAGGATATTCAGATTTGTATGAGCTGCTCGAGATTGCTAAAGCAAATCGCCACCGCCTTGCCCATATGCTTGCATTCCACACTACTAAAAATAATAAGGCTGTTTGCTCACTGGCTGTTGTGCTGCACCCAACAACAGAAGGAAAATTCCAGCCGATTTACATCTGCCGAGAGGGCATTCCCCTCTTAGAGGACAAAAAAAGCAAACGATATGAGCTGTTTGAAGAAACAGCTGCTTCGCTTGAGAAGGAAGTCGTCGCCTTCACAGTAAAGCCATCAACGACATTTCCTGAAACAGAGCTATACTATAGCCACCTCATCGGCATACTGCGCATGAACCGCTTTATCCCGCCAATGCAATAACAACGCCGAATCGACCTAAGGTGCCCGTGAAAAAGACAGTTCTTCCCGCGAAAAGATGCTTTTATCTTTATGTGGAAGTGTAAGTCAGAACCACCTAGCCAGTGGTTTTCTTGCTACAAAAATAAAAAGCCCTCAGTATCGAGGGCTTTTACTCAATTTTATAGTCGTACTCCTTTGCCCGATCTGGCTTGGATTCAAATTCCGTTTTCAAAAACGGACGATACGATGGCTCGACTCCTTTGACGAACGGAAAATTATTTAACTTCTCCATCATCGCATCCGTCTGATCCAGATCGCAGTACAGCACAACATACTTGAAACGCTTTGAAATATAATGAATATTGCCGTATTTACGAAGAAGCTTCGCATGCTTAAGCGAATGCAAATACACAATGATTCCTTGTCGTTGTCCAAACATATGGGGCTGCTCCTAAAAACATAGGCTGTTGTATGTATTTAGAGCAGAGCTCACCGCCTTTCTTTTCTATTTTCAAGCTTACGAAGCACTGTTGCTGACTTCACAGTTTCTCTCTAGCTCGGATAGCTGTCCTAATATGTTTCATTTGGAATGTTTACGTTCCATGCCGCATAAGTAAAAACAGCGCAGCTGCGAAATAGGGCATATAACAGAACAAGTATATGCCGCTGTATCCGCTTTCGTCCAGAAAGAGAAAAACGGGAATTCATCCCGTTTTACAACCACAGCTTCCCCCAGAACCGCAGCCTCCGCTGCAGCCGCCAGCATCAAAAAACGGATTGCCCGTTGGCACTTTAATGGCTGGAGAAACTTCCTGCCCTATTAAAACGCTCACTTCATCAAGCAGTTTTTGCATATCGTTCTCCGCTTTCTTAAAGGAAGCGATCGTTTCATGTAAATCTACTTGACGCTTTAGCTCGCGCATTTGCTTTGTAACAGATGAAAAATCGGGATGGTATTTCCCAAACCGCTGCACCTCTTCATAGCGTTCCTTGATAGCAGTGAACTGTCGAATAAGCTCCTGTGCAACATGGTCTTGCTTTAATGTATCGTAGCATTGTCGATAATGCTCAGCTAATTCTGATTGCACAATCATGCGAGCAAGCTGCTCTGCTTCGTCCAAAATCATCACGCTCTCAAGCGTTGCAATTATCATATAAAGGACACCTCCCGATTACCTATCATACCATATTTTCAGTGTAAGTCCTAATCCTGCTTTTGGTACAATGGCGTACAGCAAGGGCAGCTGCGCTTAGGCAAGAATATGCTCTGCCACATTATATCTTATGATACTCCACGTCTCTTCTTGCAAAGCAATATAGTTAATACAAGCATTATTCAGAAATGTTTGAAACGTAACCTCACTAGGGTTAATAGCATGAAGCATAGCCTTAATCGCATGTGCGTGCGCAACAATAATGATTCGCTTACCAGCATGCTGAGCTGCAACATCCTGCAACGCAGAAAAGCAACGCTCTACAAGCTCCTGCTCGCTCTCCATCCCTTTCACATCGCCACTAGCAATATGATGGCGAACATCGCGCACAGGCTTGCCAGATGCTTCCCCGAAATGCCGCTCTATAAAACGTTCATCTAGATGAATCGCATCAAGTCCAACAGCATCAGCAATTTCCTTTGCCGTTTCGTAGGCTCGTACTAACGGACTGCTAATAACTACATCCCAGTTCTCTCCGAGCAGGGCAGCCGCGCTTTGCTTTGCCTGTTGTCTGCCGGTTTCGTTGAGCGGGATATCTTCTCTCCCTTGGATAATCTCCTGGAAGTTCCAGTCTGTTTGTCCATGTCGCACTAAACAAATTTCCGTCATGCCGTAAGCTCCTTTTTATATGATTGCTTTCTATTGTAACAGAACTTATGCATGACGGATACCCCTTTACTCAGCACCCGGATTTTGCTGCTTCATATATTGAAACATTTCAAGCATAATCGAAGCCATTGCAAGCTGATTTTGAAACTTAGCAACCTGATCAGGAATCGTTCTTTTGTAGAATTGAAGCGCCGCTGTCTCAAAAGCTTCCCTCTCTCCCGGATTACGTGAAAGTCGTCTATACCAATGCGGCTGCTGTCTGATATAGGTTTTTAAATCCTCCCGAGATTGCAAAAGTTCAATGAGCTCCTGTCTCATACACGCGCCCCCTAATCTTTTTGAAAGAAAAACGGATTATTTTGTACTGGCTGCTGTGGCTGCTCCTGCTGCGGGACGTTAGTACCGCCCTTGAAAGATTGAACAACCTGCTGTACGCTTCCGATCACACTTGTTACATTAGCTAAATGCTGCTGCATTTGATCAACATTCATATTTTTAATAAATGTCAGCATTTGTCCCATCCAGTCCTTTTTCGATTCCTCTTCACCTATCACATTTGTTTGTGCTGCTGCCTGCTTTGTTTCTATTGGATTTTCCTTATACGTGTTCCACACTGCATCCTGTTCGCCAAGCAAATACCACTCTTCATAGAACTGCTGCCACGTCTTTTCTCCATTCCGTACAACTTGAGTCATTTTCGGGTGATGGCGTACAAACTGTTTGAACTTTTGCACAGAAGGATGCAGTTGTCCTCGTGCTGTCGTCATGTTCCTCACCTCATGTATTGAAATCATATACTACATTGTAAGAAAAAAACGGCGCATGGTTCGCCTATTTTTAGGCACTGCCCCGTTATTTTTGCGTAAAATTTTGTGTATAGTACGTATCATATACTCCAACGCCTAAGCTGTTGAATTTTGAGTTTAGCACGTTTTCGCGATGTCCTTCACTATTTAGCCAGCCCTGCACCGCAGCAATACCGTCTGTATAGTTCGAAGCGATATTTTCTCCAGCGGTCCGAAACGTCACCTTCCCACGCGTAAGCCGATCCCCGAGTGACCCAAATTTCGGTGATTCGTGCGCGAAATAGCTGCTATCCTTCATGTCCTTGCTATGCAAATAAGCAACCTCTGCCACCTCATCATCCCACGCAAGCGGCTTGAGATGCTCTCGAATCCGAATGATATTTGTTAAATCTAAAATTTGCTTTGCATTTGCTGTTTCTATTTCGTTCTCCTGCTCTGCCGTCAAGGCCTGTGGACTCAGCAACGCACCTGAATACATAATCTGATAGGGTCGTTGTTTGAGAAGCGTTTCATTATCCATATACCGAACTCCTGTTAACTTCTGCGTGAACTTGTCAAAATACAACTGCGCCCAGCCATTTTGGATTGCAATTAACGGCTGTTCATTCACATCTGACTCAGATAGCTCAAATTCATAACTGCTGTTATTGTAATCTAAAGCAATTTCATACGAAAATGGTGTTAATTCATAAATATCCCCATACTTTTGTCCCATGTGGTATGGGGATACATCTATTTTCTGACCCCCAGCGTAGATAGTGACGACTTTATTTTGCCAAATACCAAACTGCACATAGTGTGACAAATCAGTATTGTACACCCACCACTCATAATCATAGGCAGACGGTTCCATTCGCGATGGTTCTCCAAACAACGCTAACACACTCTCCGAATCTCTTCCTAACATTTTTGAGACGGCTTCGGCAGGCATTCCCTCTCCTTGCTTCTTCGAGTTTGATGTAATAACCTTTTTAGGGAGCGAATCAGACGGCTTTATATACTGTGAAAAGATGAGCTTACCGTACAAATCTACAAATAATACAATAACGGTTAAAAGAAGAATAACCAATACCTTCTTCACTACAATATACCCCCTGTGGCCTTGTATCCCGAGGTATGCACGGAATGCATAACAAGAATTCATATTCTCAATTCTGATCAAGAAAACTCGTCGAATGGCTTCTAGCTAGAAATTTATACTTTCCTACAGTGCAAGAAAACAATCACAAATAACATTGTATATATGCTAGTATATTCAATATATCATATTTTTTCTCGTCAAGCAGACATTCTGCCGTCCTTTTCATATCTTGTTTTTGTTTGTTATTCATTGCACTTTCACATTATTCGTACTATTATAAATTTATGGAAAATTTTCATGTATATTAAGGGGGCTTATACGATGAAATTTGAAAATACAGGACTTGATGAACAGGTCGTAGATTTCACACTGCTGACAGAAGTCATGAAGGAAAACGGATTTATTTTAGCAGGACAATGGGATTACGAACGTGTTACATATGACTATAAATTCGAAATGCTGCAAGATGTGTACTACCTACGCCTTCAGGGATATGCAGTAGAAGGAGAAGTTGGTCATAGCTCCGCAAAAATTAAATTGTTAACCCCGCTTCTTGGCAAGCACTACTATCCACATGGCGTGGAGTATGGTGAAGGTGAAAACTTTCCGAAAAACATAATAAACAGAAGCGAACAGCTTTTAAAGAACGTGAAGAAAGCGTTATCAAATCTTCCGGATATAGACTAAAACCATAAAGGCGTATCAAGATGGATACGCCTTTATCAATTGTTCGACCCGGATGCAAACGGATTGAACTGGTAAACCTATCACTGATTCGACACATTCTTTAATTCTCTCTTGTACGGTAATACATGTGGGTAAAATAGCCGTTGTATTACAAATTATGACATTCACATGAATCACAAGCCCTTTTTCCTTCTCCTCAATCCAAATCCCCTTTCTTCTCTTCCTTCTAAAAGGCTCCAGAATCTTTGAAACAACCTTACTCACACCGGGCACTTCATCGATAGCCATATCCACTAATTCCGTTACCGTTCTCTCAGCAATGCACAGCATCCCGAGCGGCAGGATTTGCTGCGAATCCATCGTTATCCTCGCCCTTCCTTTTTCCCTATCTTATGCCCCGCTCCCCATTTTGGACACTAAATGATTGGCAAGCCGTTAGGCGAAGGCAGAAGCGCAGTTGCAATTGTACTGTATTCCTACAATTTCCGACTGCGTCGAATTCGCTTCCAGCTGGAAATTTATATGTTCTTACAGTAAAAAAAGCCCGGAAAGCTCCCGAGCATGAACCAAATTTCATTTTTTTCATGGCTTAGTTTGCAAGTATGGCGGCAATGCAGGCGCCTCATTCTTCTCCTTCTCCCGTTCGCGGCGCGCCCATCGGAAAAAGACATAGCCGATAACCGTTCCATATACAATCTCTTGGATAATCTTCATAATCACGCCGCCCGTTTGCTGATCTTCCACAACCGGTATCCACCCTAAAAAATCTGGTCCTGTCAACTGCAGGGAAGAGAGTGTATCAGTTGGTACACAAAGCTCCATTGCCTTCATCCAAGCCTGCGGATCTGTATAGGTTGCAAATAGCGGGGTGCTGGCAAAAATAATAAGAGCACAAGCCGGCGTAAGCAGCATACCGTTGGCAAACATATAACCAATTTTTTTTATCTCACTAAGTGTTTGGTGATCCGGCAATGGATTTAAGACAGGCCACCACATCAGCAGCGCAGAAACGAATAAAATCGCTAAAAAGATTGGATGCCCAATATAACTTTGCTTGACTGCATCAAATACAACAGGCAAATGGTAAATGGAAAACAGAGCGTTAAACAAAAGCAAAGCAACAAGCGGTTTTCCCACTGTACTGAGCAGCAGACGAACCACTCTCACTTGAATCACTCTCTCTAGCAGCCAGTTTGGCAAACCAAGCAACAAAAGCGGCGGTACTACCGTATATAAAATCGCCATCTCTGTCATATGCGCACTAAAGATAATATGGCCAAGCAAGTCAATCGGACCGCCCTTGACAAGATATAATAGGACAATACCAGTAACAAAATAAAACTGCTGCTTTTTGCTTACTTTCTCAGCATGAGGAATATACGAACGATATTTTCCAATGATTAGAAAATATGCCACTAACACTAGAATCATCATCGATAAAAAGATAGGGCTCCATAACGCTTCAAAACCGAAAATCCATAAGTTGTTCATTGGATACACCCCCTTCATAATAAAGAAAACGGATACTCTCCTCAGCTTGCATAAAAGGAGATTGATCATAATCAATCTCCTTTTATAGTTACCACCAAATAAGCACTGTAAATGTTAAAATTGTCAATAAGCCGACAGTAATACCACCGTACAGGAACAAAGAAGGCGCCTCATGTCCTTTGTGGCTCATATGCATAAAGTAGTACAGCTGAAAAATCACTTGCACAACAGCAAGTAAAATAATGAATGGTACAGTGAAAATCGGATCAAACGTTTTCGGATACATGACTGCTAAAAATGCAATGAGGGTCAAGAAAATCATCAATGCAAATGAAACGACATGATGCTTCATTTCCTCCGCATTTTTCTTTCTTCTGTATTCAATATTCACTTTTGAATTTGCAATTTCAGGTTGTTTTAACGCCATTGTTTATCCCACCATTCCCATTAAATAAACTACAGTGAAAATAAACACCCAAACGACATCAATAAAGTGCCAGTATAGAGACGCTACATAATACTTCGGTGCGTTATACAAATTTAAACCGCGTCTGGCATTGCGGAGGATAAGAGTCAAAATCCACAGTAAGCCAAAGGTAACGTGCGCACCATGTGTACCAACAAGTGTGTAAAAAGCGGAGCCAAACGCGCTGCTTCTTATCGTATGCTTAAAATGTGTAACATAATGGTGAAACTCATAAATTTCAAGACCTAAGAAGCCTGCACCTAACAAAACTGTAACGATAAGCCACAGCTGCATTTGTTTGAAATTTAGGTTTTTCATATGATAAATGGCGTATACACTTGTTAAGCTGCTTGTTAACAAAAGCATGGTCGCCATAAAAACAATCGGGAGCTCGAACAGTTCTTGTGTTGTCGGTCCGCCGTTTGTTGAGTTTCTCAAAGCAAGATACGTTCCGAAGAGAGAGGCAAACAACACCGTCTCTCCTCCAAGGAACAACCAAAAGCCTAAGAATTTATTTTTTCCTTCTAGAGTTGCTTTCTCCGGATCAGCAGGAAGCGTCTCAAGGGTTAATCTTTCATCTGCTCGCATTATGCCGTAACCCCCTTATCATCACCATCTAAATCTTCCTTATGAATGTGATAGCCGTGGTCATCGATAACAGAACGCAGGAGCATCGATCCGAATGTAATGGCTAAGCCAATGAACGCGACAATCAGCCACTGGGTTTCTTTTCCACCCTCCATGTACATCGCTCCAAAAGCAGCAATGAACAATCCTAAAGAGGTTGTAAATGGCAGGAAAGAAGAGTTAGGCATATGAATATCGCCAACTGGCTCTGCAGGTGTTAGCCCCTTGCGCCCTTCCATTTTTTCAATCCACAATGCATCTAAGCCGCGAACGAACGGCAATTGTTTGAAGTTGTACTCCGGAGTCGGTGCCTCTACCGACCACTCAAGCGTACGTGCATCCCATGGATCGCGTCCAGCAGCTTTTCCAGATACAGCTGTTTTCACAACATTCACCAATAGAACAATCGTCGCTACAGCCATAAAAGCTGCACCAACAGAGCTGATTAAATTGCCTGTTTCCAGCCCCTGCCCTGGTAAATACGTGAAATAACGACGCGGCATCCCCATCAGACCGAGGAAATGCTGGATAAAAAATGTTAAATGGAAACCGATAAAGAACAGCCAGAATGTGATCTTTCCTAGCGTCTCATTTAACATCCGGTTAAACATAAGCGGCCAGTAGTAATGCACCCCTGCAAATAAACCGAAGACAACCCCGCCGACAATTACGTAATGGAAATGCGCCACAACGAAGTAGCTGTCATGGAACTGATAGTCCGCCGGCGCCGAAGCAAGCTGAATCCCTGTTACCCCGCCCATTACGAAGGATGGGATAAAAGCAACTGCATACATCATAGGTGTCGTGAAACGGATGCTTCCTCCCCACATTGTAAATAGCCAGTTGAAAATTTTAATCCCTGTTGGAACAGCAATCGCCATTGTCGCTACAGCGAAAATCGCATTAGCAATAGGCCCCAGACCAACTGTGAACATGTGATGTGCCCATACCATGAAGCCTAAAAAACCAATTAACACTGTCGCAAAGACCATAGAAGAATATCCGAATAAGCGCTTCTTCGAGAAGGTTGCAAACACTTCAGAAAAAATACCGAATGCTGGAAGAATAAGAATATACACTTCAGGATGCCCAAAAATCCAAAATAAGTGTTCCCAAATAATTGTATTCCCGCCAAGAGCCGGATCAAAGAATGCTGTACCAAATAAACGATCGAGCAGTAATAACGCCAGGCCGACCGTTAACGGCGGGAATGCAAACAAAATAAGTGCAGAAACAACAAACGCTGTCCATGTAAACATTGGCATACGCATATACGTCATACCCGGTGCACGCATATTGATGATGGTAACAAGAAAGTTAATTCCCCCAATTAACGTACCTATACCAGCTATCTGCAAACCGAGAATGTAGAAATCGACGCCATGCGTTTGTGCAGCAAGCGTTAAAGATGCATAAGATGTCCACCCAGCATCTGGGGCGCCACCTAAAAACCAGCTGCAGTTTAAGAATACCCCCCCGAAGAAAAACAACCAAAAGCCCAAGGCGTTAACATATGGAAATGCTACGTCACGTGCCCCGATTTGCAGCGGTACTGCCGCATTTAAGAAAGCAAAGATGAGCGGCATGGCTGCCAAGAAAATCATCGTTGTACCATGCATCGTTAATACTTGGTTATATGCATCTCCCACTAGAAAGTCATTGTTCGGCACAGCGAGCTGAAAGCGGATAAACAAAGCTTCGATTCCGCCGGCAACAAAGAATAATCCACCCGCAACTAAATACAAAATGGCGATTTTCTTATGGTCCACCGTCGTTAAGTAATCCCAAAGAACGCTTTTTTTCTTCGCTACAGAACTCACGTTTTTACCTCCCCTTCGTGATTTTTCCCCTTATTTACTGCGTAACCTTGAGGCTCTGTAAATACACTGTCAAGGCATCAACTTCTTGATCTGTCAAGTTGCCGTATTTTCCGGTCATTTTGTTGCCCGGCTTCATGCTTTCTGGATCCTTTAACCAGTTTTTGATATTTTCATCAGTGTGATCTGCGATACCTGCTACCATATCACGGTCACCAAAGTTAGCCAGGTTCGGTGCAATACGCGCAGCAGCCGGACGAGAGTCATTGCCTGCTACAGCATGACAGCCCACACAACTCTTTTGGAAAATTTCCTCTCCTTGCTGTGCCTGCGCCGTAGCTGCAGTCTCTTTGCCATCCTGCTTTTTCATAGCAGCTATCCAAGCTTTGTACTCGTCTTCTTCAAGCGCTTTCACTTTAAATTGCATCAGTGCATGTGAAGGGCCGCAAAACTCTGTACAAAATCCGTTGTACGTTCCTGCCTTATCAGCTTGAATCCACATCTTATTTGTGTTTTCCGGATTTGTATCCATTTTCCCTGCCAATGATGGAACCCAGAAAGCGTGCTTAATATCCGCTCCCTTTAAGTTTAAGTATACCTTTTTCCCCGTAGGGATGACCAATTCCTGAGACGTGACTACCTTATCCGTCTTATAAGCAAATTCCCACCAATAAAGACGCGCTGTAACATCAACTACAACCGTATCCTTATCAAGCTTTTTCTTTTCTGCCGCGCTTACATCCGCAAGCTTAAATGTGTATGTAACAGTAGGAACAGCTAAAATTAACAGCAAGAGAATTGGAATAACAGTCCAAATAATCTCCAGCTTATGACTCCCCTCCACTTGCTTCGGAATAACGTGCTCTTGCCCCTTTTTCTGACGAAATTTCACAATTACGTAGAAAAAAATAACCGAGACAACCGCCACTACGAAAACCATAATCACGCTGGATAATATCAATAAATCATACTGCATCTTGGCTGCTTCGCCTTGCGGAATCAAAGTAGATTGAAATTCTTTACCGCATCCCCCTAACAGTAAAGACAGCAAGGAAACAAGCGAAACCAATCGCCACTGTTTCTTCATGCACACAAACCCCGCTTTCTTTATTGATTAGATTTTACTTTATAGGAAATTAAAGTAAATCTCAACGTAAAAAATCCCCTTGTCACTTCGCTAAAAAAACGCAATTTTCGGAAAAATCTATGTTTTTTATAAGGCAACCGGAATAACCGATTGCCTTATCTGAAAAACCTAATTTAGAACATCACAACTACAATCATTAAACCAAATAAAATCAATAAGTAATTCAATGAATATACAAACATTTGAACGGACCATTTGATGTCGTCTTTTGTGCGGAAGCCATACAGTCCAAGTGCAAACCAACCAACATTTAAAAGCGTCGCAACTACCATAAATGTAATACCGAGCGAGTGCATATAAAATGGCAGCGGCAGCAAGCACGCGACCCAAATAATGATTTGGCGTTTTGTCATCTCAAAACCATGTACAACAGGCAGCATTGGAATGCCGGCTTTTCGGTATTCCTCTACACGTTTCATCGCCAATGCGAGGAAATGCGGAATTTGCCAAATAAACATAATTAAGAACATCATCCAAGCGATGAAGTCTAAATTCGGATCAAGCGCAGCCCATCCAATAAGCGGTGGCACCGCTCCTGAAACACTTCCAATTACTGTATTAAGCGTGTATGTTCGTTTTGTCCATAATGAATAGAGCACCACATAAGTAAACGTGCCGATGAATCCAATAAATGCAGCCATTGGAGTTGTCAGCAATAAACAGGCAAAGCCAAGTAACAATAATATAATACCGAGAGTTAAAACAAAATTCCCTTTAAACTTCCCAGTAACTGTCGGTCGATGCTTCGTGCGCTCCATTAAATGATCGATATCGCGATCAATATAATTATTTAAACTGCAGGAACCTGCAATAATAAGCGACGAGCCAAGTAATGTAAACACCATTTTGTCGAGCTCATGCAAAAAGCTGAGTCCATTATAATGGAGAGCGAGCCAAAAGCCCGTGAATGTTGTCAAGGCGTTTGAATTGACAATCCCCATTTTCAAAAGCGCAACCATGTCCTGCTTCCACGTTGTTTGCGGTATATCATTCACAGTTGACTGCTCGTGTACCTGTGTTGCTTGACTCACTTTCTTCAACCCCTTTCCGTCCATTTACAAACTGTTTTTCTATCTATACGGCAATATTATTACAGTAGAGATATTGTTTTTATCAGTCTATCTTAAAATGCACAAAACTTGCTCGATTATATTAAAACATATTTCGTGGGAAATTTGTGAAGAAAACATGAACATTATGTGTCTTTTTCAAACAGGCTTTTTTTATCTGTTATAATCATAACATGAATTTGTTTCCATGATAAATATTTTTGTCCAAAATTGCACTGAATTGTTTATAACTGGATATCATTGTTATTTTTTTACAAAACAGGGCACTTTTATACCTCTATGCATATACACCGCGAAACATCATTTCCAACCCTTTACATCTCTTTGCTATTTTCTAGGGTTTTATATATCATAGGACTGGGACAAAGTTGTTATTTATAATGGAAGAATCATTTCATCAAGATATTGTAGCATAATTTCATTTCAGAAAGTAGGTGAACGGGTTGCGACGTTTCCTGAAACTACTAGGAGTTGTAACCAGCTTAAATCTTTTATTTGTTTTGCTCGGAGGAGCTTTAGTGACAAAAACAGGTTCCGGGCTTGGCTGCGGAAGACAATGGCCACTTTGTCACGGACAAATTATCCCACACCCGCTCACGCTTGAAACTGTAATTGAACTAAGCCATCGTCTCGTATCTGGCGCAGCAGGGATTTTAGTGACTTTATTATGCATTCTATCGTGGCTGTATTTAGGTCATATACGCGAAACAAAGCCGCTTGCAATTGTCTCCTTTTCATTCTTACTCGCTCAGGCGCTAATCGGCGCAGCTGCAGTTGTGTGGGGACAATCGGGCGCTGTACTGGCGATCCATTTTGGAATTTCTCTTATTTCATTTGCAGCTGTTATTTTGCAGACACTTCTTATTTTTGAAGTAGACAAAAAATTTGATGCACAGTCAGTTGCACTTGATAGCAAAATGAAATTTCATATTTATGGCATAACCATTTACAGCTATATTGTCGTGTACACGGGGGCGCTCGTTCGCCATGAGCATGCAAGCTTAGCTTGTCCCACTTTCCCTTTTTGCAGTAAAAATAGTCCATTCCCTACACAATTTCATGAGTGGGTACAGATGGGACATCGCTTTGCCGCAGTCTTGATTTTCATTTGGATCGGCTATGCATTTCTGTTCGCTGCAAGGGAATATCGGGGACAGCGCGTCATCTATTACGGCTGGCGGACTGCATTCATTCTTGTCTGCCTGCAAGCTATATCGGGCGCACTCATTGTATATACAGAGTTAAACCTATACGTTGCCCTACTGCATGCGCTTTGTATTTCTTGCTTGTTCGCTGTGCTTTGCTACCTTGTTTTGCTCGCGACGCGAAGCAAGACAAACAAACAAGCGAAAAGCGCTGTACCAAACAATGAGCAATCCTTCGGTACAGAACCTCTATCTAAATAAGGTAGAGGTTTTTCTGTAGGCACAGCTGACTAAACCATAACTAGCTCCGACAAGCTAATAATCAGCGCACAAAATACGAGGCTTTAGCAAATTTGATTCATGGAAAGTCTGTTTCCCTTCTTACAGTATAAGAAAAGCGGACAAAGCCCGCCTTTTGCGGAGGTTCAGCCCGGAATCTGCCATTTTGGCCTTGGGAGTTAGACATCACCCCGAAAAGTTATATTTTCTTATCTCGCAAAAAAGGACGCTCCTGACATATGTAGGAGACGTCCTTTTTTATCATTTATCCAACTCGATGAGCAGGTCGCCCGTTTGAATGGCATCGCCATCCTTCACGTACACTTCCTTAACAGATGCTGAAAACGGAGCTTGTACTGTTGTTTCCATTTTCATCGCTTCTGTAATGGCGATCGTATCGCCTTTTTTAACATGATCGCCCGCCTTTACAAGCACCTTGATTACCGTTCCCGGCATCGTTGCACTAATATGGCTTAGATTATCACGATTTCCTTTTACACGCTGCGCTACTGTAGATTGGATACTTTCATCCTTCACGATTACTTCACGTGGTTGTCCATTTAATTCAAAGTATACAACACGTGTTCCATCCAGCTGTGGTTCACCAATTGACACAAGTTTTACAATCAGCGTTTTTCCGCGCTCAATTTCTACTTCTATCTCTTCTCCTAAGCGCATGCCATAGAAGAATGTTGGGGTATCTAAAACAGAAAGCGTTCCGTATCTCTCATGAATGTTTTGATAATCCATAAACACCTTCGGATATAAAGCATACGAAAGCGCATCAAATATCGTTACTTGACGATTCAGCTTATGGAACAGCTCTTCCTTCAGCTTGCTAAAGTCTACGGGCTTAAGCAGCTCACCAGGACGAACGGCAAGAGGCTGTTTCCCCTTTAGAATAATGCGCTGCAGCTCTAATGGGAATCCTCCGTGCGGCTGTCCAAGATAACCTTCAAACATTTCTACAACAGAATCCGGGAAGTCAAGCGTCGCACCGCGCTCGAAAATATCCTCCTCTGTCAGATTGTTTTGCACCATAAACAATGCCATGTCTCCTACTACCTTCGAGGACGGCGTCACCTTGACGATATCGCCAAACAAATCGTTTACACGGCGGTACATTACTGTTACCTCATCAAAATGCTCACCAAGACCAACAGCTTTTGCTTGCTGCTGCAAGTTGCTATATTGTCCGCCTGGCATTTCATGCATATATACATCCGTATGCGGCGCGTTCATCCCGCTTTCAAAACGGCCATAGTATTTGCGTGTATCCTCCCAATAACGAGAAAGTTGTTCCAGCGCCCCGATGCTTACATCCGGCTGACGCTTATGTCCTTCTAACGCATAGTATAGTCCGTTCACACTCGGCTGAGATGTTAAGCCAGCCATAGAGCTTACTGCTACGTCTACAATATCAACACCCGCTTCAATTGCTTTTGCGTACGTGTAAATACCATTTCCGCTCGTATCATGCGTATGAAGATGGATTGGAAGCGATACAGTATCCTTTAATGCAGATACCAAATCATAAGCAGCCTGCGGCTTTAACAGACCAGCCATGTCTTTGATTCCTAAAATATGAGCACCTGCTGCCTCAAGCTCCTTGGCCATATTTGTATAGTATTTCAGATCATATTTGCTGCGGGATGGGTCATGAATATCTCCTGTGTAGCAAATGGCTGCTTCAGCCAGCTTACCGCTTTGACGAACCGCATCAATCGCAACGCGCATTCCCTCAACCCAGTTTAAGCTGTCAAATACGCGGAATACATCAATCCCCGCTTGCGCAGAACTTTCAACAAACTTTTGGATTACATTGTCTGGGTAGTTCGTATACCCAACTGCATTAGATGCACGCAGCAGCATTTGGAACAAAACGTTCGGAACGCGCTTGCGAAGCTGCAATAATCTTTCCCATGGATCTTCTTTTAAGAAACGGTACGCCACATCAAACGTTGCGCCGCCCCACATTTCCATTGAGAACAAATTCGGCAGCAAATGAGCAGTAGGCTCGGCAATGTTTTTCAAATCCTGCGTACGAACTCTCGTCGCCAATAACGATTGATGCGCATCACGGAATGTTGTATCAGTAAGCAATACTTTCTCTTGCTCCTGCACCCATTTTACTAAACCGTCAGCACCGCGCTCATCCAGGATGTTTTTCGTTCCTGTCAATGATTCTGCATAATCAAATTTCGGCACGCGCGGCTCAACGAAAATTGGCTTTTCGTTTTTACCGATACCCGGGAAGCCGTTAACGGTAATCGATCCGATATATGTTAGCATTTTCGTCCCGCGGTCTTTTCTTTTCGGGAATACGAACAATTCCGGTGTTGTATCAATAAAAGAGGTATTATATTCTCCAGATAAGAAATTTGGATGCTTGACTACATTTTCCAGGAACGGAATATTCGTTTTAATACCACGAATACGGAATTCCTTCAGGTTTCGTCCCATTTTTGCAGCCGCTTGCTCAAATGTAAGTGCCCATGTTGTTACCTTTACAAGTAAAGAATCATAGTACGGCGTAATGAGCGCACCTTGAAAGCTGTTTCCTGTATCTAAACGTACCCCAAAGCCGCCGCCAGAACGATATGCCATAATTCTTCCTGTATCTGGCATAAAATTATTAAGCGGATCCTCGGTAGTTACGCGTGATTGAATTGCGTAGCCGTGCGTTTGAATTTTATCCTGATGCGGAATAGCAATTCTGTCACTATGTAATGCATAGCCATCTGCAATTAAAATTTGCGTCTGAACAATGTCGACTCCCGTAATCATCTCTGTAATTGTATGCTCTACTTGAATACGCGGATTTACTTCGATGAAATAAAATTTATCATCTTTTACAAGAAACTCTACTGTTCCTGCATTGATATAACTCACATTTGCTGATAATTTGACAGCCGCTTCACAGATTTCATTGCGCAAGCCTTCTGAAAGAGAAACGCTCGGTGCTACTTCAACAACCTTCTGATGACGACGCTGTACGGAGCAATCCCTCTCAAACAGATGCACAACATTGCCGCTCTTATCAGCAAGAATTTGTACCTCAATATGCTTTGGATTTTCTACAAACTTCTCTACATATACTTCATCGCTTCCAAAAGCAGCCTTTGCTTCGGATTTTGCACGATCATATGCTTCCTGTAATTCAGAAGCCTCGCGAACAATACGCATTCCGCGGCCACCGCCGCCAAGAGCTGCCTTAATGATAATCGGATAATCATATGTTTTGGCAAAGCTTTCTACTTCTTCTAAGCTTTCTATAGGACCATCACTTCCCGGAATAACAGGTATACCGGCAGCTAGTGCTTGTCCCCTTGCTTTCACCTTATCCCCGAACATATCTAGATGTTCGCTCTTTGGTCCGATAAAAACAATTCCCTCTTCCTCACAGCGTCTTGCAAATTGAATATTTTCAGATAAAAAGCCGTAACCTGGATGAATTGCATCCACACTGTTACGTTTGGCAATTGCAATAATTCCTTCGATATCAAGATATGCATCAATCGGTTTTTTGCCTTCCCCTACTAAATACGCCTCATCCGCTTTGTAACGGTGATAGGAACCGGCATCTTCTTTCGAGTAGATCGCAACAGTCCGCAATCCGAGTTCTGTACACGCGCGGAACACACGAATCGCGATTTCACCGCGGTTTGCAACTAATACTTTTTGAATGTTCTGCAGCTTTCTCATACATTCTCCCCTTTTCTTGCTGTTTGTTGGAACACATTTCAATTATCATACACCATTTTTCAGAATTTGATAAGTTTTCTGTATCATTCATTTCACACATGAAGTATAACACACATATCAAAAGGTAACCACAAAAAAACATATAATTTTCAGAAAATTATGACATACCATTCTTCTAAAAACAACATAAAAAGACAATTAATAACAAGTTTCACAGTATATTTATCATGATAATGCATCGTTTCTTTACATAGGGTTATGTTTTTTAGACAAAGGCATTCATAAAAATAACAATAATTTTTTACATTTTTTTCTTGTTTGCGCTATTATCTGTTATAGCATTTTTTATAACCAAAGATGGAACAAGCACAATGACACAGATGAAGTAAGGTTTTCATATATTTTGATCAAAGAAGGCGATTTAACTGCAAAGAGCTGGTAACAGAAGTAAATCGATATCCGACCAAGCTCGCCAATTGGCGAAGACAGAGGCGTAATTGCATTTACACTGTATTTCTACAATTGCCGGCTCCGTCGAATTGGCTTCTAGCTGGGAATGCACAGTAAAAAAGGCTTTGTATCTTTGTACAAAGCCTTGAGCTATCAAATATGCCTTACTTCACTACCACCAGATGCGGTTTTTGCGGTACCGGTTGTTTCGTACGCTTTTCCTGTGCCTTCACCTGACTAGCAACATTCGCTAAAATTCCCATCGCCATTAAATTTGCTACCAAGGAACTGCCGCCGCTGCTGACAAATGGAACAGGCACACCCGTGAGTGGCAGCAGCCCTGTCACGCCGCCGACGTTAACAATCGTTTGAATGCCGATCATACTCCCTACACCAATCGCAAGCATACTGCCAAATGGATCTTTACATCGCTGGGCAATCTTGAAAGCTTTAAGTACGATGAGCGCCAAAGACGCAAGGATAACGGTTACACCTAAAAATCCCAGCTCTTCCGATACAATAGCCATAATAAAATCTGTATGCGGCTCTGGCAAATAACCGTATTTTTGTACGCTGTTACCCAGTCCCAAACCTTTGATGCCTCCTGATGCAATTGCAATAAAAGAGTTGATTATATGAAAGCCTTCTCCTTGTGGATCTTGGAATGGATTGAAGAAGGTTTGAATCCGGCTATATTGCTCCTTAGTCAAACCAAACATGACAATGAGACAGATAAGAGGCACCCAA
Organism: Ectobacillus funiculus; assembly: GCF_004138295.1. GTDB lineage: Bacteria > Bacillota > Bacilli > Bacillales > Bacillaceae_G > Ectobacillus > Ectobacillus funiculus. Next base: position 231,523 of record NZ_SCFM01000006.1, read on the forward strand.
ACAATAGATGTAAGAAGCAGCCTCTTTATCCATACATCCACGCGAATACCCGAACAAAAAATCATCATTCCCACGATTGCAGTAATAAGCATGTCTGTTCCTAAATCAGGCTGCATTTTAATAAGAACAAGCACAGTAAACAAAAACCCCCATGTTCCAATCTTGCTTCGTCCTGCTATTCTACCTTGTTCATGCCATTTTGCAAAAAAACGGGCCAACACAATAATGATGCACAGCTTAATCAACTCAGACGGCTGTGTGCCCCATAGCCATGACTTCGCATTGTTCACAACTCTACCAAACACCAACACAAGAAGCAGGACAAATGTCCCTCCTGCATATATTGCAACAGCCACAATTTTCTTTTTCCAAACATGATACGGAACAGACGCAAGCACGACAAACAAAAGAAACCCCATAATTAGCGATCTCAACTGCGAGAGGAAAAACTGGTCGCTCGCATAGCCATACTTCGCAATAGCGACAATTGAACTGGCACTATATACCATAATAATCCCAAGCGTGCAAACTATCAGCAGCGGAAGCAATAAAGTATAATCGAATGACTTCCATGCTCGTTTCATCGAATTCCCCCTTTCTCCAGTCATTTTACATGTTGTATTCCATAAAAAAATCGTGTATTCCTTCCCCCTCCAGAGGACATCCATTCTTCAGCTATGTATAATTTTTTTTTTTTTTAAACTCGTCGATTGGCGAGCCCTGCCCCCGGGCGAAGACAGAGACGTAGCCCTACTTACACTGTATTCCTACAATCTCCGACTACGTCGAGTTGGCTCCTAGCTGGAAATGTATTCCTTCCTACAGTGACACAAAAGAGCTCGAGCCTTGTTCGGCCGAGCTCCTCATATACATTATGGTTGATTTTTCGTAAATGCCTCATGCAGGGCAGATAACTCACGCTCAAGCTCCCCTAAAATCTCCTTACCTTGTGCTTCTTCAATTAAGCCAAGTCTAACGGCAAAGTCGACTTCGCGGGACAACCCGAACATTTGCGTATCCAGCACCTCCTCGTACAATGGACATTGAGGCATTGTCAGATGATCCATTTGCACATGAATGAGCTTTAAAATTTTTTCTGCATCAGCTTTTAGAAGGGCAAGAGCCTTATCCTGATGATTCGTTACCGTCTCAGACGCCAAATTGGTTCCCTCCGTTTCCGTCCAACTCTCCTATCTCTTAATATTATAGATAGTTTTGGCAAATTGCAATAGAAATCTTTCCTGCGACCTTAGCAGATGACAACTGTTTCTATCCCTATTATACTGAAACATGGGAGTAAAAAACAAATGGGGGCGTTATTATGACGAATGAAATTTTATTAATAAACGGAAACGTTAAGTTTTCGATTACATTGGACCCTAGTGTTTGGATTTTTGATGATCGGAAAGTAGATTTGTGCACATACTTTAACGAGCCAAGATTGGAGCAAAACCAACTTGAGCAATATACAAAAAGCGCTGCAGAACATTGGGATCGTGAAATTCGTGAAGGAGCTGCGTTCCCTCCGATTCAACGCAGCGTCACAAAGTTTGAAAAGGAAAAAATGATTACCGGGACATTTGCAATGCCGCTGCATCCATTTTTACAAAACGCAGAGATCAACGAGGGAGCACACGCAGTCGAGATTCATACAGAAACAAAGGTTTATACCCTCACCTTACAAGATGCAATGCAAGCTATTCTCGGCTTTTCGAAGGACGGTAAACCGCTCCGCGAAGATGGTCCAGTTCACCTATATTTCGGAGACGGCTCTAACGTGAATAACCCCATCGTTCAAGTCCGCCGATTTACTGTGTTGTAAAGAAAAGCGGACAAGGACCGGACCGCCTTTTATGGCAGCGTAGGGGTGAGCCGGAGTAAAAGGCGCTTTTTGCCTTTTGCGGAGGTTCAGCTTGGATTCTGCCATTTTGGACCTTGGGAGCTGGACATCATCCCGAAAAGTTAGACTTTCTTATCTTAAATAAAGAAAACTCGCCGATTGGCGAGCCCTGCCCCCCGGGCGAAGACGATTCAAAGAAGCTTTCCTTGTGTTCTTCCCCACAAAAGTCGCTTTTTGTGGGGAAGGTGATTGGACTGCGAAGGGCTGGGGCTTGATAACACCCAAAAAGTGCGGCTTCTTACAGTAAATCAGCGGCTAACTGCGCAAGGCTAGAGCGTTCACCTTTGACGAACTTCACATGTCCGCTTATTTTTTGCTCCTTAAACTTCTCTACCACGTAGGTAAGACCGTTATTGTATTCATCAAGATACGGATGGTCAATTTGCTGCGGGTCGCCCATCAGCACAATTTTACTTCTTTCTCCAACGCGTGTTAAAATCGTTTTCACTTCATGCTTCGTTAAATTTTGCGCCTCATCAATAATGATAAATTGCTCAGGTATGCTGCGACCGCGAATATACGTTAACGCCTCTACTTCAATGGACCCCATGCCTGCTAGGATAGCATCCAGCTCTCCTGGCTTTTTCGTGTTAAACAAATATTCGAGATTATCGTAAATGGGCTGCATCCACGGACGCAGTTTTTCTTCCTTCTCTCCTGGCAAATAGCCAATGTCTTTTCCTACCGGTACAATCGGGCGGGCTACAAGAAGCTTTTTATATAGGCCTAAATCCTCCGTTTGCATCAAGCCTGCCGCCAATGCAAGCAATGTTTTTCCAGTTCCCGCTTTTCCAATCAGCGTAACAAGCGGGATATCCTCTCGCAGGAGAAGTTCCATCCCCATAATTTGTTGGACGTTGCGCGGGCGAATCCCCCAAATTTGTTCATTAGGAAACACTAGCTTTTTTACCTTTTTGCCCGTATGATCAACAATTCCAATCGCAGATCCTGATCCGCCAAGCGAATCCTTCATAAGCACAAATTGATTTGAATAAAATGGATGATTTGCAATTTCAGAAACAGGAAGCTCCCCTTTTTCATAAAAACGATTGAGCAGCTCTTTTTGTATGTAAAATTCTAAGAAGCCCGTGTATATATTATCGACTTCAATCACGCGGTCGCTTAAATAATCTTCCGCCTGTAATCCGAGGGCATCAGCTTTTACGCGTACGAGCACGTCCTTGCTCACAAGAATGACCGGTCTTCCGTTTTCCTTCGCTTGCTCTTCAAGCGATAAATTCTTTGCCACTGCTAAAATACGGTTGTCGTTCGTTTTTTCCACAAAAATATCTTGCAACTGAACGAACGAGCGGTGGTTCAACTCGATGCGGAATGTTCCTCCATTTTCGAGTGGGATACTGTCATGCAGCTTACCGATCTCTCGGAATTTGTCAATCAACTTTGAGACGTAGCGTGCATTTCGACCGACCTCATCCATGTAACGTTTCTTAGAATCTACTTCTTCTAGTACGACTGCCGGTATAACAACCTCGTTATTATCGAACGAAAATAGTGACAACGGATCTTGCAAAAGCACATTCGTATCGAGAACATAGATTTTACTCAATCTGTTACCCCCTGACTCCACCATAGTTTGTAGAACAAGGGTTTCATCCATACAGGCTATGGACGAACCGTTGTTATTAATATATGAACCGTACCTACAAGATAGAATGACAAAAACGGAAACTTTCCTCATTTCAGTGACAAAAAAGGACGAACACATCTGCTGTCCGCCCTTATATACACTACAGTGCTTGTATGGCTGATAACACTTGGCTGTCGAGTTTCGCCGCCGCACGCGCATCATATGTTTTTTCATACTTCGGTTCTACAGAAATTTTGGAACCATAAAACATTACGTCCCTTACTTCCTCAATCGCAATCTCAACTAACGCCAGCTTTAGCGGTACACCTTCCATGCGATCCGCTTGAATGCTTGCTTTGCCGCTGATAGAATAGACGGATTCATTCGCAATCACATTTAACGTAACAGCACCATTGCTGCGCACGTTTTCGACGATACGGGAACGTTGATCAACCGCAAAACGAACAGAAGCTTCATTCATCGCATACACCCAAGAAATCGCGCTCACGTTCGGAGTCCCTTTTTCAAAATCAATGGTCGCAATCGTTACAATGCGTTCTTCCTGAAGAGCTTGAATTAACTCTGCTGTTAGTACAGGTTCTACTATGTTTGCCATGTTTCCACCCCCCATGTTTATTAAGTTCGCTTTCCCCCGTTCATTCCCTCCTGCCTGAGAAGGAATGAATCGGCTGAAATGAGATTATCTATGCCGTTATTGAGAAGTTAACGCTTGCTGTATATTTATCATACCCTGCTTTGTGAATATTGAAAATATTTATTTTATACATCTCGGTATAAACCGCTATCGCTTTCGTGATATACTGAATACAACATCATTTGGTTTTCGAGGTGACAATAATGAGAGTAAAGTGTATTTTATGCGATACAATTGAAGCGCTTCGTGACGAAGACCCGCAGGCAAAACGGCTGCGCAATCGTCCAATTCATACATATATGTGCAAAGGCTGCCATGACCGAATTTCTGAGCGTACAGCCCAACGTATAGAGACAGGAGCTTTCCGTTTATATAGCGGCAAGAAAATGGAAGAGGATTGGTAGAGTAAAGGTGGGGATGTGGACCGGACTTTGGAGCGGAACCATTCCCCACGAACCAAAACAAAGGAACTTCTACAGCACTCGAAGTTCCTCAAATATATGTTAGTAATTTTGAAACTTCTCCGGTTCCCGCTCCATTTGCTCTAAAAAACAATCAATCAGTTCTGTTGGAAAGCGCGTTGACTTGGTCTGCCCTTCCTTCGTATACGTAACAAGGTACATCTCCTCGTCCTTCTCAATTGTAACCTGTTCCACACCATGGTCCTTCTTGAGCACACCATCAAACAGTTCATAGGTTTCCTGTGCAGCCCCGTCGTTTGGTCTTGCCTCTGCAATCATTTTAATCGTAAGCCAGTTATATAATGCATCTTGTAATGATTTCATTCCCTACGCTCCCTTCGCCTGCTCTTTTTTCGCCTGATGTAAGCGGATTTTATAAATACCGAGAATGATCGCAGCAATGACCAACCCTTCTGCAATCGGTAAAAAAACTGCAAAAAAGGTTAATACAGAGCAACCGAGAACGAGTGATATGTAAACAACAACATTTTTAAGCAACGGCAGCTTACGGGCAAAACCGAGATTAAATACGATAATACTTAACACAATTACAGTGGCATATAAAAGCCACATGCCTGTCTCTGGGTTATCCCCCACGTCATACAGCCTTGCGAAAAAAGTCATTCTCTCCAGCATGCTTCGCTTCCTCCCCTTATGTATTCATTCTATTCTTAGAGTACATGGAGGAACCGTCCCTGTCTAGCGAAAACGCATTCTCTTCCAGCCTGACCATGGAAAAAAAAGGATTGGAAAACTCACCATAAATCTTTTCTTGTTAGATAAGAAAAAAGGAATACACTGTATCTATAGTTGAAACCTACACTGCATATACATCCAAACGTGTTGGTCATAAAGGAGGAGAAGCAAAGATGATTTTTCGCTTTATGCTAACTGGATTTTTTTCACTGACTGCTGTATCGTTAATGGGATATCAACTGATTCAAATTGGGCATGCTTTGGCAGACCTTTTTCATAAAGGATTATAATATAACATAAACAAAGCCTCCAGAAAAATCTGGAGGCTTTGTTTATGTTTTTTCTGCAGTTTCCTGCAAAATCTCCCTTTAGAAATGCCCATAGGGAGGAGCAGGGGCTTCAACGAATACGCTCCGCTGAGCCCCGTCCGCTTTTCAGATTAAGCTTGTTCTGCGTATTTCTTCTTCTTCGCTGCTCTTTCACGTTCATTTTTATCAAGAAGTTTTTTGCGCAGACGGATGGATTGCGGTGTAATTTCGCAATATTCATCATCATTCAAATATTCAAGCGATTCTTCCAGCGTCATGATGCGAGGCTTTTTCATTGTTGTTGTTTGATCTTTGTTCGCTGAACGAATGTTTGTCGCTTGTTTTACTTTTACAACGTTTACTGTTAAATCATTCTCACGAGTATGTTCACCAACAATCATACCTTCATACACTTCCGTACCCGGCTCCACAAAAATAGTACCGCGGTCTTCTACTCCCATAATGCCATAAGAGGATGCTTTTCCAGCTTCCATTGACACAAGCACCCCTTGACGGCGGCCGCCCACTTGACCTGGCTGCATTGGCTGATAGCTGTCGAACGTATGATTTAAAATACCATAGCCACGCGTTAGTGTCATAAAGTCTGTAGAATAACCAATTAAACCGCGTGCAGGCACCATGAAGACTAGACGCACTTGGCCGCTGCCATTATTGATCATATCGAGCATCTCACCTTTACGCTCTCCCATAGACTCAATAATAGATCCAACATTTTCTTCTGGCACATCGATTTGTACACGCTCTATCGGCTCACAGCGTACGCCATCAATCTCACGGATAATAACTTCAGGTTTAGACACCTGTAGCTCGTATCCTTCACGGCGCATATTTTCAATAAGGATGGATAAATGCAGCTCTCCACGCCCAGAAACAACCCAAGCATCTGGAGAATCCGTATTTTCTACGCGCAAGCTCACATCTGTTTGCAGCTGAGCACGAAGACGCTCTTCAATTTTTCGCGCTGTTACAAACTTTCCTTCCTTACCTGCAAACGGACTGTTGTTGACAAGGAATGTCATTTGCAATGTTGGCTCATCAATGCGCAGTACTGGAAGAGCTTCTTGGTGTTCGAATGGACATACTGTTTCTCCAACGTTAATATCCTCCATACCAGAAACTGCTATTAAATCTCCAGCTTTTGCTTCCTGTACCTCTTCACGCTTTAAGCCGAAGAAACCGAAGATTTTCGTTACGCGGAATTGCTTCACGCTGCCGTCAAGCTTCATTAACGCTACCTGCTGTCCAACCTGCATTGTACCGCGGAATACGCGGCCAATTCCAATACGACCAACATAGTCATTGTAGTCAAGAAGCGCAACTTGGAATTGCAACGGTTCTTCGCTATTGTCGACAGGTGCTGGGATATTCTCAACAATTGTATCAAATAACGACTTCATGTTTTCTTCTTGGTCAGCCGGGTCTGAACTTAGGCTCGCTGTACCGTTAATACCAGAAGCAAAGACAACCGGGAACTCCAATTGCTCCTCATTCGCGCCAAGCTCGATAAATAAGTCTAACACTTCATCAACCACTTCTTCTGGTCGTGCAAAGTCACGGTCAATTTTGTTTACAACAACGATTGGTGTTAAATTTTGCTCAAGCGCCTTTTTTAGAACAAAGCGCGTTTGCGGCATGCAGCCTTCATACGCGTCCACAACTAGCAATACGCCGTCAACCATGCGCATAATACGCTCTACCTCGCCGCCGAAGTCCGCATGTCCTGGTGTATCCAAAATATTAATGCGTGTACCATTATAATTAATCGCGGTATTTTTTGCTAAGATTGTAATCCCGCGTTCTCTCTCTAAATCATTGGAGTCCATTGCGCGCTCATCCACATGTTCGTTTGAACGAAACGTCCCCGCTTGGCGTAGCAATTGATCGACAAGCGTCGTTTTTCCGTGGTCAACGTGGGCGATGATCGCGATATTTCGTAAATCTTCTCGTTTTTTCAATCTGTCCAGCTCCTACTATTCATCTTTTTAACCCTTTCTATTATAAGAGCGAACCCGACTAACTTGCAACCAAGATCATATAAAGAAAACAGATCGAACATGAATCCCTAGCTTTTTTCAAACAAAAAAGATCGTTACTCACTTGCAGCCGGTCCCTCTCATGGCATCTTTAGCCAAAATATACAAGGAAATTTTATATTTGCAGCCTAAAATCCATTGTTTTCTCATAATTGTGTAAAGTACAATATACAAGGAGGGTGAAAATATGGAACAACTTCAATATCGCTTTTTAATTCTGGCTGTGATTGCTGTTATCTTTATGACTGGCATCGGCATTATGATTGCCGAACAAAGCACCATTGGTACAATTGCTTGTGTAATCGGCCTACTCGTAACAATGGGATATGGCTTTGCAACAAAACGAAAGCTTCGCAAGGGATAATTTCTGTGAACTCACAGAAATTATCCCTTATGTGAATTGTTTCCGTTTCAATGGGATTGTATAAATAGAATGTGTACCTTTTCAATAAGGTTCTCATACTGTTTAGCTTGTATGAATAAGAATTTCCTTCCAACACCTACCTAAACAGGAAAAGGGAGCATACGATACATTCGCATGCTCCCTTTCCTATCTCACACTTTTAAGAAAATATCAGGACAACTACGCCTCTGGCTTCGCCCAAGAGCGGGGCTCGCCAATCGGCGAGTTTTCTTTACACTGTAGGAAAGTATAAATTTCCAGCTGAAAGTCGATTCGACGTAGGCGGAAATTTTAGGAATACAGTATAAGTGCAACTACGCCTCTGGCTTCGCCCAAGAGCAGGGCTCGCCAATCGGCGAGTTTTCTTTACACTGTAGGAAAGTATAAATTTCCAGCTGAAAGTCGATTCGACGTAGGCGGAAATTTTAGGAATACAGTATAAGTGCAACTACGCCTCTGGCTTCGCCCAAGAGCAGGGCTCGCCAATCGGCGAGTTTTCTTTACACTGTAGGAAAGTATAAATTTCCAGCTGAAAGTCGATTCGACGTAGGCGGAAATTTTAGGAATACAGTATAAGTGCAACTACGCCTCTGGCTTCGCCCAAGAGCAGGGCTCGCCAATCGGCGAGTTTTCTTTACACTGTAGGAAAGTATAAATTTCCAGCTGAAAGTCGATTCGACGTAGGCGGAAATTTTAGGAATACAGTATAAGTGCAACTACGCCTACGCCTCTGGCTTCGCCCAAGAGCAGGGCTCGCCAATCAGCGAGTTTTCTTTATCCTTTTACGTATTCAATTACTTGCTCGTAAACTCCTGGCTTCGCCACTAATACGCTGCTTTGACCCACTAGGCCTAGTGGCTCTCCAGCAAACGTGGTAATGATTCCACCTGCCTCTTGTACAATGACCGCACCGCCGCCAAAATCCCAAGGCGACAAACGAGGGGTTATATAAGCGTCTAGTCTGCCTGTTGCCACATACACAATCTCAAGCGCTGCGCAGCCATAGGAGCGCGTGCCTCTTGCACGGCGCACAAGCTCTGCCATTTTCCTATGATCCAGCCTTCGATTTTCGGTAAGCCACGTCGCGTTCACAGCAACAACACCTTCTGATACCGAGCCTGGCTCAAGCTTTGGAATTTCTATTCCATTGCAATATGCACCTTCTCCTTCTAATGCATGATACAGCTCATCATGAACGGGATCATACACAAGACCGATTTTCCCAACACCGTCATGGTATACACCGATTGAAATGGCGAAATTCCGCTTCTGGTGCACAAAATTCATCGTCCCATCAATTGGATCAATGAGCCATACCGTTCCATCTGAAGAGGTGATATCATCTCCATAGCCTTCCTCTCCCAACACACGATGGTTCGGATACGTGCTTTGGATTTTCTCAATAAAAAACTGTTCAATTTGCCGATCCATATTTGTCACAAGGTCAGAGGCATTCGATTTTGTTTCAATCAAAAGGGAGTCTTTTAAGGAAGAAACGAGCAGGCCTCCTGCTTCCTTCGTCCATTGCTTCGCATGAGCGTCTATCTTTTTCCATATCTCTTGCATGAGTCCACACTCCAGTCTATACTGTTCACAGAAAAAACGAACCTTGTTAAGAGGTTCGCACCAAATGCTGGTTTATACATACGATATTATTATGCTTCTAGGCGGATCATTTCAAGTCGTAATACTTCTAACTTTTTTTTGCATTCTTCCTTTTTTGTTTCGTCATTTTCCATCATTGCATCGTATAACGTTGCTAGCTCGTAATCCAGCTCCAAACGCAATACTGGAATTCTTTTTTCTGCATCAGTTCGTTTTAGTGCATTAATCACCTGTCTCATTTCTATTTGCCTCCTCCCAGTTTTTAGTTTGCCCATGACCTAGAATCTGCTCAATTTTCTGATATTTTGTTTTATATCATATTATGTGGGATAAATCCTCTATGCAACAAATTTGTATTTTTACCTATATTTTTTTTGAGCGTTCCTTTTTATGAATGGTACAAGCTATGCTAGAATAAAAAAGCAACTTTTATTTTGTGGGGGAAAACATATGAAACAAACAAACTTGCAACTACAAGATTTTGCCGCGTTCTCGGTGGATGGACTCGAGGAGCGTATGACAGAAATCATCACACATATACGTCCGAAGCTTGAGGCAATTGGCGAGCATTTTGTCCCGTTCCTTACAAAAGAAACAGGCGAGACGTTCTTCTATCATGTCGCAAAACATGCGCGCCGTACTGTCAATCCTCCGAAGGATACTTGGGTCGCATTTGCTGCAAACAAACGCGGCTATAAGATGATGCCTCATTTTCAAGTAGGCCTTTGGGGAACACATGTTTTTATTTATTTTGGTTTAATCTATGAATGTCCAGAAAAGGCTGATTATGCCGCAGCCTATTTAGAACACCTAGAAGATATTTACACATCTGTACCGGGACAATTTGTCTGGTCTATCGATCATACAAAGCCTGACGTGTCTTTGCACAGTGCTTTAACAAAGGAAGCTTTGCAAATTATGTTAGAACGCCTTGCCAAGGTGAAAAAGGCCGAATTGCTTGTTGGCGTTCATCTTTCAAAAGAAGAAGCTTTGCAGTTAGATAATGAATCCTTTTTACAGCGTATACAAGATACGTTTGCAACACTCCTCCCCCTTTACAAAGTAAGCCGAAGATAGCATAAAACGGACAATGAGTGCATTGTCCGTTTCTTCGATGTTGTATCATTATAGCACTTACTTTATTATATTTCAAAATATTTTTTAAATTCTAACAATTTACGTATCTATTGTTACATTTTCACTACAGCGGCATCTTCTATATCCTTCGCCCGTTGCATCACACGATAACAGGAATATGTACTGATCTCTTCAAACTCTCCGCACAGTTTTTTCTCCTCAGCCTTACTTGGTACAATCTCCTTGAAACGACGATATGCATCCATTAATGCTGCACGCTTAATTCCTTTTTCATACGCCTGTTCTACCGCTTCATAAAAGCGGATTGCATCAACGATTTCATCAGTCGACCAATCGTAGGCGAGGGGGTATTGATACTCCATCTTATCACCTCATTTGTTGTTCCATCTTCCTGCTGTTTGTGGCGCCTAAATTTTCTCTGCATTCATTTTGTGCAACTTTAGCTTCCATTATTATTCCCATCATATGAATGCCTACACAAATTCCTCATTTGAACCGCCTCTACAAACGCCTCGGATAATCTGCTTGTACCCTCTATCTTACTTGCATTATGCATATAGAGTCAAACAAACAGCTGCGACATACAGCCTTCTACATAGCGCCTATTGCTTTAAAGAAAACTCGCTGATTGGCGAGATCTGCCTTTGAGCGAAGACAGAGGCGTAGCCCTCCTAATACTTTATCCCTAAAACTTCCCACTACGTCGAATTGGCTTCTAACTAGAAATTTATACTTTCTTAAAGTGTAAGAAAAACGGGCCTTGGGAACTAGACATCACCCCGAAAATTTATGCCTTCCTAAAGTGCGAAAAACGTACAGCTTCCGGGAAGATTTTTTAAAATTTGTTTCACCGTTTTCTTCCTAATATAAAAAAACAAATCGGTTACAGCAATTTGTATATACATCCACTGATATAGGTGATATAATTCATTTGTTTTGTATCGAATGACAAGTATTTGTTCAGATAAAAAGTTGTATAAACCGACTCCCGTTCTCTAATGGACATGAAACAGATCGGGAATAAAACTATGAAAAAGGGGTGTATAAGTTGTCCCAATATGAAACACCGTTGTTCACTTCTCTAGTTGAACATAGCAAAAAAAATCCTGTTCAATTTCACATTCCAGGGCATAAAAAAGGGCAAGGAATGGATCCGGAATTCCGGGAATTTATTGGGCAAAACGCATTATCGATCGACTTGATCAATATCGCGCCACTTGACGATCTTCATCATCCGAAAGGAATGATTAAGAAAGCGCAGCAGCTTGCTGCCGAAGCATTTGGCGCAGACCATACATTTTTCTCAGTACAAGGAACAAGCGGCGCCATTATGACGATGGTTATGAGTGTTTGCGGACCGGGGGATAAAATCCTCGTACCTCGCAACGTGCATAAATCCGTTATGGCGGCCATTATTTTTTCTGGAGCACGGCCTATTTTCATTCATCCTGAGATTGATCCTACTTTAGGCATTTCTCACGGCATGACGATTGCGTCTGTAAAAAGAGCATTAGAAGAGCACCCGGACGCAAAAGGATTACTTGTTATCAATCCCACATATTTTGGATTCGCAGCGGATTTAAAGCATCTTGTTGAAATTGCTCATTCTCACGGTGTTCCTGTTCTCGTCGATGAAGCGCACGGTGTTCATATTCACTTTCACGAGGATTTGCCGATGTCAGCGATGCAAGCAGGGGCTGACATGGCAGCGACAAGCGTTCATAAGCTTGGGGGCTCATTAACACAAAGCTCGATCCTGAATGTAAAAGAAGGACTCGTAAACGTGAAGCATGTACAAGCTATCATTAGTATGCTTACGACAACATCCACATCATATATTTTACTTGCTTCTTTAGATGCGGCGAGAAAACAGCTTGCAACAGAGGGAAAAAGACTCCTTGCTGAAACAATTCATCTGGCGCAACGCGTGCGAAAACAAGTGAACGAGATCCCTTATTTATATTGTCCGGGCGAAGAGCGCCTTGGGACAGACGCAGCTTTCGATATGGATCCGACAAAGCTCATCGTTTCAGTCAAGGACTTAGGGATTACCGGACATGACGCAGAGCTTTGGCTGCGTGAGAAATATAATATTGAAGTGGAAATGTCAGACTTATATAACATCCTCTGTTTGATTACCATAGGAGACACAGACGAAGAGGCAAATCTTCTTATACACGCACTCCAAGATTTATCAGATACATGTAAGCATCAAGCAGAAGAAGGAACCGAAATCAATGTAGAAATACCTGACATTCCCGTCTTAGCACTTTCTCCTCGCGATGCATTTTATTCAGAAGCGGAAACTGTTCCATTTGAGGAGGCAGCAGGACGTATTATTGCTGAATTCGTTATGGTCTATCCGCCTGGTATTCCAATTCTTACACCTGGAGAAATTATTACAGCCGAAAACCTGGAATATATTCAAAAGAACCTCAAAGCCGGTCTTCCTGTACAAGGACCGGAAGATATGGAATTAAAAACGCTCCGAGTAATTAAGGAATATAAACCGATTGTATAAAGAAAATTCGCCGAAATGATATTTGAGAGCGCTAGAAACCTCCATATCGGCCGTTTGCAAACTTTTACTATACATTCCCGTTAAAGCGGGAAAAGCCCTCTGTCAAAGCAGAGGGCTTTCTATTTTGTATTGTAGGAAAGTATAAATTTCCAGCTGGAAGCAGATTCGACGGAATCAGAAATTTTAGGAATACAGTATAAGTAGGACTACATCTCTGTCTTCTCCCAAAGGCGGGGCTCGCCAATCGGCGAGTTTTCTTTACAATATCTAGATCTTGGCTGGCAAGCTATTGCGCGTACTCGAACATATTCCTCACCGTTCTTTCTCCTTTGTCATATTCTATTAAGAAATTTAACAATATGGGGTGGGATTATGTCATGATTGTAATTGGTCGTTCTATTGTACACCCTTATATAGCAGACGATACGGAGCCTTTTTTTAAAACTAAGCAGGAAGTATTAACATTGCTGACGAGCAATCAAGAAGTGTATACGTATCAATCGTTACAAGAGCTTTCATTTGACTTGAACTTCCGCGTTAACCTCATTCTTTCGTGCATCGAGCTATTTAACAGCGGTATACAATTTCGCATCTTTGAAGAATCCTACTGCAACGAGGCATTTTGGCAGCGTACCAGACTGGGAGGCTTTCAGCTTCGATCGGGAGCACTTCCGTCCCTCGCTATTCGTGATATCTTTACAAACGGCAAGAAATATGGAACAGAATGTGCAACCGCCATGATCATCCTTATCTATAAAGCTCTCTTGAGCGTATACAACGAAGAAACATTTAATACGCTGTTTGCAAATCTTCTATTATACACATGGGACTATGACCGCGATTTGCGTCTTATTACGAAAACAAGTGGCAACGTTCTTCCAGGAGACTTAGTTTACTTTAAAAACCCTCAAGTAAATCCAGCTGAAATGCATTGGCAAGGAGAGAATACGATTTACTTAGGCGATACATTGTATTACGGTCACGGCGTAGGAATTCGTACAAAAAAACAAGTGATAGACCACCTAAATGCACACCGCATTCCAAACGCTTTTCTCTCCGCCTATTTAACGGATTTAGTGACAAGACTCGACCATCGGGTTATGAGCCAATATGCTTCGCCAGAGAAGCTTCAGACGAACATTGCGCTTACCCCAATCCGCGACGATGCGGTAATTGCTACAATCGGACACACTACCGCAGTGTATTAAAAGGCTAGCTAAGCTACAACCACAGCCCATGAGACGCGATTTGGGCATGATTTACTTACAGTTGGATTTTCTGTGCTCTTCAGTACGAAAGGTCAGAACTTCTTTGAAAATCACTAACAAAACTATTCAAAAATAAAAAGAAGCTAAGTGGTTAGCTTCTTTTTATTTTTCCGTATCCTAACAATATTTTTGATTACCTTTTACTCACATTAGGAATTTTTTAATCTTTTTATGATGACTTGGTAGATAATTGCTTTATCATCAAAATATGCGGAATTCCATCTTCCATAAATATACTTGAGGAAGTTTCATAACCAAGTTTTTTATAGAAACCTTCTGCCTGTGTTTGCCCGTGTAATTTAACTTTAGCTGTTCCTTTTTCTTCTGCAATTTCTTCTAACGTGTTAATAATTACTTTTCCAAGACCAAATTTACGGTAAGGCTCTAAGATACAAATTCTCTCTAACTTCCCGAAACCATCAACCCATCTGACCCGCCCAGTTCCAACAGGCCGTTCGTTATAATACACCAAAATATGTTCAGAATGTTCATTCAGTATATCAAATCCATCAAACTCATCCTCTAATGGTACGCCTTGTTCTTCAACAAATACTGCTTGTCGGATTTGACAAGCTTTTTTTAAATCGTCATTCAACGTTATTCTTTTTGCATACAACACTCTTCAGCTCTTTTCTAGATTTATTTAATGAGACCAGTCATAATTCCTGTACAGTCTTTTGATAGTATAAGCCCTATCATTTTTATTGTAAATGCAACAAAATAACTTTGTTAAGGAGTGTTGTAAATACAAGAAAGTCTTCGTGAAATTGGGATGATCGCCAGGACCTTAGATTCTATAAGCAATATTGAATTCAAGGAACTGGATCTTGAAAAAGAGGATACATAGCTTCTTGCTTTAAAGATGAATGGAATTTTTTTCATTAGTATAACCTAATTCTCTGTTTGTTTTTTCGAATGGTTAGGAAAGAGTGAACAATCTAAAATCCTCCAGTAGCCTTTTTCTTTTTTTACGAACGATTGCATTCGTTCAAGAAGGAACAAAAACATACTGCGGAAAAATTTTCTGCGCAGCATGAAAAAAAGCCTGCGCTCGCAGGCTTTTAGGCTTCTTTCCGCTCTTCTCTTCCACGGCAATGACCGCAAGAACAACAATTTCCGTACAACACCGTTACCTTTTCATCCTCAAAATGTGCAATTGTTTTATCGCAAACTTGACATACAATTGTTCCCATCCTATATTCCTCCTGTACCATTCAGTTTCAATTTTTTGTAATCGCTTTATTTTATATCTATAGTATATTATGCAACATTACCCCCGTCAATGACTATTTAGTATAACATAATTATTTTTTTAATCGAAATTATGATGAACATTAATTCTTTCTTGCATTATATCTCAATCTATCTACATCCCTATTTGGTTCTTTTGAAAAGGGGATTTATTACTTGTGATGAGCGGACATGACGAAGCAGCTGCTTTGCCTTTGTATACCTCATTGGGATCGGAGGGAAAATGAATCATCAATGAGTAAACAAGGTAAATTTATTCATACTCAGTTTCCAAAGATGGATTTGGCAGGTAAAAGTGTAAAATATCCGCTACGTCCTTCGCTTCTTCCTCTGAAGGCAGACGGAACACCTCTCTTAGATGCTGCACATTCTCTAAATCATACGGTCCAAGCAGACTGGATCGACCCGTTTGCATACAAATGACAAGCGGCTTACCGAAGAACATACTTGTATATACAATGCCGAAGTCATAGCGGATATCATTCGTTGTAAAACCGAGGAATCTTACCCTTCCTTGCTCTGATTCTTCATATAGCCTGTCGAACATTGTAATCCTCTCCTTCCTAAATTCGAGCGTTCTTCCTGTATATATGAACAAAGATAAGAAAATATGAACCCAGAATTGTCAAAAAATTTCAAGCAATGGTACAATAAAGAAAACTCGCCGACTGGCGAGCCGTTAGGCGAAGACAGAGGCGTAGCCCTACTTATACTGTATTCCTAAAAATTTCCGACTACGTCGAGTGAACTTTCAGCTGGAAATTTATACTTTCCTACAGTGTAGAGAAAAATCTCTTATATTTTCATATTTTTAAAAACAGGGGGAAATGCCATGCAGCATGCATTTATTAAGCTTGTACCAAAATCAGCAAAACAAGCAATCACATTAGAAGATGTGCAACAATTATTTATATATTATAAAAACATTACAGCTCAAACAGGAAAGCAGCTGAACTGGAACTATGAGGAGTCAGCATTCCCTTATGAAATCATCCAAACATCTGAGACAACACTGCATCTGAAATCGATTCATGATCGATACCGTTCTATCTATGTTGGTATCGGTGAAGAAAATGAACATCCTTTCGTACAAATTACGCTTCCTGAAAGCGCTACATTTGGCGATAAGGG
Source organism: Ectobacillus funiculus (assembly GCF_004138295.1). Lineage (GTDB taxonomy): Bacteria > Bacillota > Bacilli > Bacillales > Bacillaceae_G > Ectobacillus > Ectobacillus funiculus. The sequence continues at coordinate 248,462 of NZ_SCFM01000006.1, forward strand.
GAAAGCCAATGAATTCTGCCGTTACGTCGCAAAAAAGCTCGAAGCTGAGCTGCAGTTATTTAATGGACGAACCATGTATTTTTATAAACGATAAAACAAAGAAATCACCTGCTGAACGAGAAGAAACAGTGCGCTGTTTCGAAGTGTGAAAATGATTGCCATCTTTCTTCTTTGCAATATATAATGAGCCACCACATAGCAAAAATAAAGAAACATCAAAAATAATGCAATCTTTGCATAGAGCCTGTCCCGCTGTGACAGAGAGAGTACAATAACAAAGCTCATCCAAATGACGGTATGGAAAGCGGTAACGAGTACACCTTTCATTGTTTTAACCCCTTTACATGACTGGTTCTTTTTATGTATATGAGACTGTACTCATTTTAGAAGGAAAAAAGGAACAGACAGATTTGGAGTGCGTGTAAGCTCCAATGCCCTGCTGATCTCTGATCGGCAAACAACCCGCTAACAAAATGCACAGTCCTGGCAGAAGTCTATTCACAATGTTTCCCCTGCATAGGAGGCACCTTTTGCAAAATAATGAGAGCGGCTATTTTGCGGAAAGAGTGCACCGTAAAGGTAAACAAGCCTCCCCAAAGGTTCTACTTTCTTACTTCCAAAATCAAAACCACCCATGAGTGCGAATGGGTGGTTTTGATTTTGAAAAACTAACTCATTAACAAAAATCATCAAAAAGCTTTAGTGAATTCAATATAATTTAGTCCAGATAGTCTGGTTTTTTACAGCAGAAGAGGAAATAAAGCACAATATATTAAGAAAAAAACAAATATATTATACTATTTTTCCAATTGACTAATATAGTATAACACATTAAAATGTAGCTATATCAAGAAAGCGATTACTTGATAAAGATGATTTATAAAACTGGGAGGGGAATAGAAATGGGTACAATCATATGCCAAGTTTGTGAGGGAACAATCGAAAAATTCGAGGATGAAAAGGTGACAGTATTGTACGGAAACTGCTGTTCTCACTGCAATCCCAAAAATAGAAAGAATGCTGAAAAATAAGAGTTTGCATAGCAGACTCACATTTTCGAAAAAATCATTTATCGACCGCGAAGTGATTTTCTGCATAAATTTCATTAGCTGATTCAGATTTCCTAGTACATGGAATCATAGTTATTGAGAATTCGATCATATAAACTGAAACCATGTGAAAACTTTTTAAAATGCTGGTTTTTTCCATAAAAAAAGAACAGGCAGCGCCTGTTCTTTTTTTATTATTTTACAATGTGAATTGGCATGCCAAGAGCTACTTCTGCCGCTTCCATTGTGATTTCACCTAATGTTGGGTGAGCATGGATTGTTTGAGCGATGTCCTCTGCAGTCATACCTGCTTCGATCGCTAAACCAAGCTCGGAAATGATGTCAGATGCACCTGCACCAACAACTTGAGCTCCAATTAACAAACCATCTTCGCTATCAAGCGTTACAAGCTGTACGAAGCCTTCTGTACTGTTCAGAGACAACGCACGACCGTTTGCGGCGAATGGGAATTTGGAAACTGTTACTTTTAATCCTTCGTCTTCTGCTTGCTTTTTCGTGTAGCCAACAGAAGCTAATTCTGGATCTGTGAAGCATACAGCTGGGATTGCAATATAATCAATTTCAGCTGCATGTCCGCTAATCGCTTCAGCCGCAACCTTACCTTCGTAAGATGCTTTATGCGCAAGCGGCGGTCCTGCTACGATATCACCGATTGCATAGATGTTATCTACAGTTGTGCGGCATTGTCTATTGATTTCAACCAAACCGCGCTCTGTCAGCTGCACACCAATTTGCTCTAAGCCGATTTCTTGTGTGTTCGGACGACGTCCTACTGTTACAAGAACATAGTCAGCGTCAACGGATTTCATTTCACCGTTCACTTCAAAGTTTACTGTTACACCGTCTTCACGTTCTTCTACAGATTTACCGAACGCTTTTGTATGAATTTCTACATTGCCTTTTTTCTTCAAGCCGCGTTTTACAACCGCGCTCATAGACTTTTCAAAGCCAGCTAGAATTTCTTCGCCTGCTTCTAAAATTGTAACTTCTGTACCGAAGTTCGCATACGCCGTACCAAGCTCCATTCCAATGTAGCCGCCGCCGATTACAACAAGCTTTTTCGGGATTTCAGTTAATGCCAACGCACCTGTTGAGTTGATTACGCGCTTTGAGAATTTGAAGCCAGGAACTTCGATTGGTGTAGATCCTGTTGCAAGAATTGCGTTTTTAAATGTATATGTTTGTGCTGAATCTTCTGTCATAACACGTAATGTGTTAGCATCTACGAAATACGCTTCACCACGAATGATTTCAACTTTGTTTCCTTTTAATAAGCCTTCTACGCCGCCAGTCAATTTCTTTACAACGCCTGCTTTCCAAGCTTGTACCTTAGAAAAATCAACTGTTACGTTTTCAGCAATGATTCCCATATCATCAGAATGCTTCGCATGCTCATAACGATGACCAGCAGAAATCAATGCTTTTGAAGGAATACATCCAACGTTTAAGCATACACCGCCAAGAGTTGCTTTCTCAATAATTGCTACCTTTTGTCCAAGCTGAGCAGCACGAATTGCCGCAACATAGCCTCCTGGACCTGCACCAACTACGACCGTATCTAATTCAATTGCAAAATCCCCTACTACCATTTCGATTACGCCTCCATTACAAGTAATTGTGGATCGTTCAACAAACGTTTAATATGGTTCAATGCGTTTTGAGCTGTAGCGCCGTCAATCAAACGGTGGTCGAAGCTTAAAGATAGCGCCAATACTGGTGCAGCTACGATTTCGCCATTTTTTACAACTGGTTTTTCCGCAATGCGGCCGATTCCAAGGATTGCTACCTCTGGGTGGTTAATAACCGGTGTGAACCATTGTCCGCCCGCAGATCCGATATTTGTAATTGTGCAAGAAGCGCCCTTCATTTCGTTTGGAGACAATTTGCCGTCGCGTGCTTTTCCTGCAAGATCGCTAATATCTCTTGAAAGTGCAAAGATAGATTTGCGGTCTGTATCTTTAATAACCGGTACAAGAAGACCTTTGTCTGTGTCAGCTGCGATACCGATATTGTAGTAATGCTTATGAACCACTTCTTGAGATGCATCATCTAAAGATGTGTTTAACATCGGGTACTCACGTAAAGCAGATGTTAATGCTTTTACAACGTAAGGCAAGAATGTTAGCTTGATTCCTTTTGCTGCTGCAACATCTTTGAATTTTTTGCGGTTTGCAACAAGTTCTGTTACATCCACTTCATCCATTAATGTTACATGTGGAGCTGTATGCTTGGAGTTTACCATCGCTTTTGCGATTGCTTTACGGATACCGCTCATTTTTTCGCGTGTTTCTGGGTATTCACCAGCTGGAATTGGCTGTGGCGCAGGCGCTGCTGCTTTTTCCTCTGCTGCTGGTGCCGCTGCTGGAGCCGCTGGTGCTGCAGTAGCTGCCGCTGCTGGAACTGCACCGCCAGCTAAGAATGCTTCGATATCAGATTTTAACACACGGCCATTTTTGCCTGTGCCTTGAACAAGACGAATATTTACGCCTTTTTCACGTGCATATTTGCGTACAGATGGCATTGCGATAACGCGCGCGTTCTCTTCTGCTAACGGTGCAGCTGGAGTAACTGCTGCCTCTGCCGCTGGTGCTGCTTCTTCTGCAGGAGCTGGAGCCGCTTCGTCGTCATGACCTTTAAATTTCAAATGCTCGTAGCCAGGCGCATCAAATTTAACAAGAACATCGCCAACAACAGCTACTGTTCCTTCTCCTACAAGGATTTCTACTACCTTTCCTTTTACTGGAGATGGGATTTCTACAACAGCTTTATCGTTTTGTACTTCAAGAAGCACATCATCTTCTTTTACTTCATCGCCAGGCTTTACGAACCATTTTACGATTTCGCCTTCGTGAATACCTTCACCGATATCCGGTAATCTGAATTCAAATGACACAGAGCTCAACCCCTTATGTTTATGTGTAAGTTTATATGGATAGAAGAAAACAGAGCGGACTGTTTTCTTCCTTATTTATTTTTATGTTTAGAAATTGATTACTTGTTGGATTGCTTCTACAACGTCCTTATGGTTTGGAAGCCATACGCCCTCAGCTTGAGAGAACGGGAAGATTGTGTCAGCTGCTGTAACACGAACAATTGGAGCTTCTAAGCTTAACAATGCACGATCGTTAATCTCTGCTACAACAGTTGCTGCTACACCGGCCATTTTTTGTGCCTCTTGTACCACAACAACACGGCCTGTTTTCTCAACAGATGCGATGATTGCTTCAATATCAAGCGGGCTTACAGAAATAAGGTCGATTACTTCTACAGATACGTTTTCTTTTTCCAACTCTTCAGCTGCTTTTAGTGCAGCATGTACCATAGCGCCGTATGCGATGACTGTTACGTCCTTGCCTTCGCGTTTTACGTCTGCTTTATCTAATGGAATTGTGTAGTCACCTTCTGGTACTTCTTGACGGAAAGAGCGGTATAATTTCATATGCTCTAAGTATACAACTGGGTCGTTGTTGCGGATTGCAGAAATTAACAATCCTTTCGCATCGTATGGAGTAGATGGAATTACTACACGTAATCCTGGATGCTGTGCAACCATACCTTCTAAGCTGTCAGCATGAAGCTCAGGTGTATGTACACCGCCGCCGAACGGAGAACGAATTGTCACAGGCGCGCTGAAGCGGCCGCCAGAGCGGTAACGCATACGAGCTAGTTGCGCACAGATAGAGTCCATAACTTCAAACACGAAGCCGAAGAATTGGATTTCTGGAACAGGGCGGAAGCCTTCAAGAGAAAGACCAACCGCAAGACCGCCGATACCGGACTCAGCAAGAGGTGTGTCGAATACGCGTTGTTCGCCAAATTCTGCTTGAAGACCTTCAGTTGCACGGAATACACCGCCGTTTACACCTACGTCTTCCCCAAATACGAGAACGTTCGGGTCGTTTTTCATTTCGACGCGTAACGCATCAGTGATAGCTTGAATCAGTGTCATTTGCGCCATGGCTTACTTCGACTCCTTCTCTTTGTAAATTTTCAGCTGCTCCTTCAAGTTGTAAGGAAGCTCTTCGAACATGTTCACAATTAAGTCTGTTACTTTTTGCTTCGGAGCTTGGTCAGCTTTTGCAATTGCTTCTTTAATATCTTCTTTTGCTTGCTCGATTACTTGTTCTTCGATTTCTTGAGACCATAGGCCTTTTGCTTCTAAGAACGTACGGAAGCGAACGATCGGATCTTTCTTTTCCCATTCGTTTTCAACGTCTTTTGTACGGTAACGAGTTGGGTCATCGCCAGCCATTGTATGCGGGCCATAACGGAATGTTAAAGTTTCGATTAATGTAGGGCCTTCGCCGTTTACTGCGCGCTCACGAGCAAAACGAGTAGCCGCGTATACCGCTAACGGATCCATACCGTCTACTTGAATACCTAAAATACCAGCAGCAGCAGCTTTTTGTGCAATCGTACGTGCAGCAGATTGCTTTTCTACTGGAGTAGAAATTGCGAAACGGTTATTTTGTACGAAGAAAATCGCTGGTGCTTTGAAAGCTCCTGCAAAGTTTAAGCCTTCATAGAAGTCACCTTGAGATGCACCGCCGTCACCTGTGTACGTTACTGCAACGGATTGTTTACCGCGCAATTTCATACCAAGTGCAACACCAGCAGCTTGAATGATTTGTGCACCGATGATGATTTGCGGTGAAAGTGTGTTCACATCTTCAGGCGATTGGTTGCCGTGGAAATGGCCGCGAGAGAATAAAAATGCTTGGTAAAGCGGTAAGCCATGCCAAATCATTTGTGGAACATCACGGTAACCTGGAAGTAAGAAATCTTCTTTCTCAAGTGCAAAATGGCTCGCTAATTGAGATGCTTCTTGTCCAGCAGTTGGCGCGTAGAAGCCCAAGCGTCCTTGACGGTTTAAAGAAATTGAGCGTTGATCTAAAACGCGTGTATACACCATGCGGCGCATTAACTCTTTTAGTTGCTCATCAGTTAGGTCTGGCATTGCATCTTCGTTAACAACTTGACCTTCTTCATTTAAAATTTGGAATGTTTGAAATTGCTCTTCAATTGCTTGAAATTGTGCTTCAGCATCAAACAGGGCTTTTTTTGCTTTTGCTTGCGTACCCATTCCGTTCACCTCTTCTTCTTTTATGAACTTTCTTTCGAAACGCTTTCAGCAGCACAACAAATATGCTTGCTGTTTGTAAGTATAAGAACCGATCAAACAATCGGTTTTTTCAGTTTTTGTGGGTTTTGTACAATCTGTACTAATTTTTTTTTACAAATCATTAATACAACGTTAACCACATTTTTTAGTTTACAACTATTCTAATCTTTATGTCAATCACTTTCATTTCAAATTTTTTTCAAAAAATAATGGAGCTGTACTAGGATAATTGCTTTGTTTCCCTCTGCTGTATCATTAATTGTAGCACTCCTGTTATATTATCTCCTTTTTTCTCTATTCTCTCTCTTAGAATAATATGTAAGCACTGTCATATTTCCGTTTCTTTATCGAAGCCATTCACCTCCTCTTCTCCTGCTGAATCATCTCCTGATAATATAACAGAGAGTATGGTCTAGAGCCGTTCACGCTTGATATGCAGTCCGGCGCTTTTGTAAAACTTCTCTTTTTTCACGTTATATTGCTCTGTATAGTTGTTGAATAATCGATTCAACTGTAAAACCTGTTCATATTCTCGATTAATCTCCTCGATTTGCTTTTGAATCTGCCGAAACGAAATCGCATCACTTTGCAGCAAATCGTATAGCTCCCGGTCTTTTTGCAGTGCGCGTTCATATTGTGCGTATAACTGTTCATATACCCCATACCTGGCTTGCATCGTCCTTGTTAATGGGACAACGCAACCTTTTAAGCTATCCTCCTCTATCTCCTCAAACAAAGGAAGCACCTTCGCAAACGTCTTCTTTGCCTCATACAAGCCGCTGCGCTCACGCATTAAATGCTGCTCACGTTCCTCAAGCGACTCCTCAGCCTTTATAGCGAGCTCCTGACGCTTAGCTGTATCGTGCAGACCGAGGGATAAGATGGTTTCATACAATGCTTTTTCTTTCTTTTCCAGCAAAACAAGCGGCTCTTGCTCTGTCTCAAATGCCCGCTCAGCAGACGCAACCCGCTCTAATCCCTCGTATATACTCGTAACAGCTTCCCTTTGCGAGCAGCAGGCAAGCAATAAACAAGCGACTACTAACGTAAGCCCTTTTTGTATTGACAAGCAACGCACCTCCCTCATCCACCGACCAAAGCAAGCTGTAGGCAAACATATCCCCTATGTTAGCTTTTCTCTTGTGCTGCGGAAAATATACAGCTCTTTCCATCTCTATAGGCAGATAACCACACACTTTTTCTCAAAATTCATACAGTATAGTAACCGCACTACTTGCGGAAACAATACAAGGAGGGCAACTCTAATGTACGGATATACAAATTGCTACTACCCAACCTATACGGCACCAGCTTACGGCTATGGCTATGGCTACGGCGGATATGGCGGCGGATATGGCTGCGGCGGAGGATATGGACGCGGCTTCGCGTTAATTGTAGTATTATTTATTCTTTTAATTATTGTAGGGGCTGCTTGCATCCACTAATGTAAACAGAATAACTATGAAAAAGGAAGGTGCGCCTTCCTTTTTCTTTGTGTCTAGAACATTTCACCTCAGCAACAAACTGGATCATGTCTGCTTTTCTTTACACTGCAAGAACGGATAAATTTCTAGCTGGAAGACCATTCGACGTAGTCGGAAATTTTAAGAATACAGTATAAGGGCAACTACGCCTCTGTCTTCGCCCAAGAGCGGGGCGAGTTTTCTTTACAAGATAAGAAAGGATAACTTTTCGGGGTGATGTCTAGCTCCCAAGTCCCAAAATGGCAGACTCCGGACTGAACCTCCACAAAAGGCAAAAAGCGCCTTTTACTCCGGCCCACCCCTACGCTGCCATAAAAGGCGGGCCTTGTCCGCTTTTCTTTATCATGACATTTCGGGCAGACTTTGATAGACTGAAAAGAAAAAAGGAGAGACGTTTATGCTTACAATGGAACACATCGTCCGGGAAGGGCATCCCGTCCTACGGCAAGTTGCACAGGAGGTTGCATTGCCGCCAAATGAGGAAGATATTCAAACATTGCACGCCATGTTGCAATTTGTAATTAATAGCCAAAATCCAGAAATAGCAGCGCAATATAATCTTCGACCAGGAATCGGGCTTGCGGCTCCACAAATTGGCGTCTCAAAGCGAATGATTGCTGTTCATGTTACAGATCGAGACGGAACGCTACATAGCTACGCGTTATTCAATCCAAAAATTATAAGCCATTCAGTTGAGCGCACCTATCTAACAACTGGTGAGGGCTGCTTATCAGTCGACCGGGACGTACCAGGCTATGTGCCTCGTTATTCGCGTATTACAGTCAAAGCATGGAGCGTGGATGGCCAAGAGCTGAAGCTTCGCCTCAAAGGACTTCCAGCTATCGTGTTCCAACACGAAATCGACCATTTAAATGGTGTTATGTTTTATGATCGTATTAGTGAAAGCAATCCATTTGCCCCGCCAGAAAATGCACTGCCGCTAGAAAGATAACAGGGCAATGGAATAATGCTGTTGCCTCTCATAAAGAAAACTCGCTGATTGGCGAGCCCTGCTCCCCGGGCGAAGACTGAGGCGTAGCCCTACTTACTACTGTATTCTTAAAATTTCTCGCTACGTCGAATTGGCTTCCAGCTAGAAATTTATATTTTCTTACAGTGTGAGAAATCCCCTCAACTGAAAGGTTGGGGGGATTTCTTGTGTCGTTCTCAATAACCTCACGGCTATTTACAGGCTGAACAAGGCGATGGTTATCTGGAAAAATACTTTGAAACGTCTGAATTTGCTCCTTGGATGCTATTTCTCAATCTTAACTGGTTATAGTTTCTGCCATTACAAGCCATACTACTTCATGACCATCCGACCAATTTTTCTGATATAATTTCCGGTGAAATAAAAAACAGCAAGCATTACACCTGCTGTTTTTCCTCTATCACACTACAACTGCTCGCACACGATTTATTGATCGCACAAGCAGCACATTTACCTTGTTTACTTTTTTTCACAAATTTTGTAATACTGTATGCCGCATAGCCAAAAATAAGTGCACCAAGGACGACATTAACCATAGTTTAAGCCCTTCTTCCTTATTGAAATCCAAGCAGTTTTCCGCCTGTATATACAAGGAAACTTAGTCCATACGCCAACACAAGAGCGTAACCAATCGAAAATAACGTCCACTTGTGAGAAGCTGTTTCCTTTTGAATCACAGCTACTGTCGCTAAGCATGGAATGTATAATAACACAAACACTAAGAAGCTATAGGCTCCAAGCGGCGTAAAGAATTGCCCCATCGAAGCTTGCAGTGCATCAATATTCGGTGTTTTGTAAATAATCGTCATTGTCGAGACAACAACCTCTTTTGCCAAAAACCCTGTAATTAAAGCCGCTCCCGCCTGCCACGTTGCAAAACCAATGGGCGCAAACAACGGAGCGATCAGCCCTCCTATTAGAGCAAGAAAGCTGTTGTCCATATCTACATTTAAGCCGCTTGGTCCTGCATATGCCAAAAACCAAATCACAACAGAGCCTCCGAAAATAAAGGTACCAGCCTTTCGAATAAACCCTTTTCCTTTATCCCACGTACTGCGCATCAGTGTCTTCCACTGCGGAAAACGATACGGCGGCAGCTCAATAAGAAAATACGACACTTCATTACGGAAAAGCGTAGAAGAAAACAATTTTGCCAGCAACAATGCAGAGACAATGCCAAGTATATATAATGATAACACAATCAAAGCTTGGTGCTTTGGAAAAAAGGCTGCTACAAATAAGCTGTATACGCTAAGGCGTGCTGAGCAGGACATTAGTGGCGTAAGCAAAATCGTTAACAAACGCTCCTTCGGCTGCTCAATGGTCCGTGCCGCCATAATCCCCGGAACGTTACAGCCCAATCCAATAATCATGGGGATAAACGCTTTTCCGTTTAGTCCCACCTTCTCCAATAAGCGATCCATTACTGTCGCGACACGCGCCATATAACCTGAGTCTTCAAGCAACGAAATAAAAAAGAATAAAATAAAAATTTGCGGGACAAATACAAGAACGCCTCCGACACCTGCAATAATTCCATCAAGTACAACAGCTCGTATAAAATCACTTGCCCCCACTCGCCCAAGCAGTGCCCCGGCCATATCGGAAAGCGGCCCGGCCATAAAGCCGTCAAGCTGATCCGAAACAGGGGTGCCAATCCAATCGAAGGTTACCTTAAACAACAAAAACATTGTAAGCAAAAAGATCGGAATCCCAAATATGCGATGCGTAACGATGCTATCAATCCGTACTGTCAATGACGAACGATGCGAATGCTCTTGCGTGACACACTGCGAGAGAATACCGCGAATATATCCAAGCCTTGTTTGGTGTATATACTGCTTCAATGTCTTCGCCTGTCTATCACTCTGAATTGCTGCCTCTGCTTCGTGAATAACACGAGCGAGCACTTGTCCTCCAAGAAGTCTCTCTACCTCTTCCAAGACAACTTCATTTCCCTCTAGACACTGCAAGGCATACCAACGTTTGGCTCCCGGCAAGGAATCTGGTAATTGTACAGTAAGCTGGTGAACAGCTTTCTCTATCGCTTCTCCGTATTCTAGAAGGAGAGGCTCTTGCTTATGAATATGTGTTACTTTCTCGAGCAAAGCATCACAGCCTGTACCCTTCCGAGCGACAATTGGGTATACCGGAATACCAAGCGCGCTGCTAAGCAGTGAATGATTGATATTCATCCCTCGCATCAAAGCAACGTCAACCATATTCAATCCAATGATAACTGGTTTCCCAAATTCGAGCAGCTGCACAGTCAAATGAAGATTGCGCTCAAGCTGTGACGCATCAAGAATATTTAAAATCCCAGAAAAGGACTCTTGTAATAAAAAGTTTGTCGCAACGCGCTCATCTTTAGAAATAGGATGAAGGGAATAAATTCCCGGCAAATCTATTAACAACCCTTTATTATGACGCAATGTTCCTACTTTTTTTTCAACCGTTACACCGCTCCAGTTTCCAACGTATTCATACGAACCGGTTAAGGCGTTAAAAAGCGATGTTTTTCCTGTATTCGGATTCCCAAACAAGCCGATGTGTTTCATGACACTTCCTCCAAGGAAACCTGAATACAATCAGCTTCCTTGCGCCGAAGGCTGATGTGCTGTCCAGACACCTCAATTATGCAAGGACCACGAAATGGGAGCAATCCCTTTAAAGAAACAACTGTCCCTTCATCTACCCCTAAATCAAGAAGTCGGCGTTGAATAGCAAAACTAACATGAGATAGATCGCTAATTCTTGCTTGCTTTCCCCGCTCTAACTGTGTTAGTATCATCGATCTTCCTCATTTCCCTCTAAAAATGATTATTATTATCAGTTTATATTATATGTCGTAATTAATAGAGTTAAAAGAACTAAGTTTGTCAATTTTAAAAATTTTCAGTACAAATGGAGCTTACTGCTTTGCATATGCAAATACATCCCAAAAAAGTAAAGAGTAAACGCAGGCGTAACAGACATTCTTTCTCGTGGCATCGAATTGGCATCCAGCTAGAAATTTATGCTTTCTTAAAAAGTGCGAAAAAAACTCCTCTGTACCAGATATATGCTGGTGCAAAAATACATAAATCCCTTTCTCATACATGAATTTCGCTGTTTCATCTCATACTACTAAAAAACGGGCGCATGTTTGAAATACGGAAAGGAAGGCTAAGATAATGTTTAAAAAATTAAAAGAAAAATTAAAAGTTTACTTAAATGACCTGCTTCATAAAAAGAAAATCGCGTAGGATGAGCTTTTTTCCCACCCCTGCTGAAAAAAACATGAAAAACAAATGTGTTTCCTTTATAATAGTTAGAAGGCAGACTCACAATCGAAACAAGGAGAGGTTTTATTATGATTTTTAAAGTGTTTTATCAAGAGAAAATTACGGAGGTACCTGTGCGAGAGAAAACGCAGGTTCTATACGTAGAAGCGGACTCACAACGGGACGTACGCAAAAAGCTAGCGCCGTTCCATTATAATATTGAATTTGTTCAACAGCTTGCCGGCGCGCATCTCGCGTATGAACAACAAAGCGAAAACTTCAAGCTTGCGGAGAACGTATAATGAAATTTTTAAAACATGACCAAACCGCAGTCTTCGCTCTCGGAGGACTTGGAGAAATCGGAAAAAATACATATGCGGTGCAATATCAAGACGAGATTATCGTTATTGACGCAGGCATTAAATTCCCGGAAGACGAGTTGCTCGGCATCGACTACGTAATTCCGGATTACACGTATTTAGTACGAAACGAAGAAAAAATCAAAGGTTTATTTATTACGCACGGTCACGAAGATCACATCGGTGGTATCCCATATTTATTACGCCAAGTAAATATCCCTATTTACGGTGGAAAGCTAGCGCTCGGTTTAATTAAAAATAAATTGGAAGAGCACGGATTGCTTCGAAAAGCGCGTTTGTATGAAATCAAGGAAGACGACGTGATTCAATTCAAAAATACATCGGTTTCCTTTTACCGCACAACGCACAGCATTCCAGACGCTTACGGAATTGTTGTTAAAACACCGCAAGGACAAATTGTTCATACAGGCGATTTTAAATTTGACTTTACGCCGGTTGGCGAGCCTGCGAACCTAACAAAGATGGCAGAAATCGGAAAAGAAGGCGTGCTTTGCTTATTGTCTGACAGCACAAATGCAGAGGTGCCTAACTTCACATTGTCTGAGCGCAGAGTTGGCGACAGCATCCATGAAATTTTCCGCAAAGTAGAAGGGCGCATTATTTTTGCAACCTTTGCATCTAACATTCACCGTTTGCAGCAGGTTGTAGAAGCAGCAGTCGCGAACGGCAGAAAAGTGGCGGTATTTGGCCGGAGCATGGAAGCAGCAATTGAAATTGGACAAGACCTCGGCTATATCCATTGTCCAAAGGATACATTTATTGAGCCTTCTCAAGTCAATCGGATGCCTGCTGACCGTACTGTTATTCTTTGTACAGGAAGCCAAGGCGAGCCTATGGCCGCATTATCACGCATTGCGAATGGGACGCACCGTCAAATTCAAATTATCCCTGGCGATACAGTTATTTTCTCCTCTTCACCAATTCCAGGCAACACAGTGAGTGTAAGCCGTACAATTAACATGCTGTACCGCGCTGGGGCAGAGGTTATATACGGACCTTTAACTGATATTCATACGAGCGGGCATGGTGGACAGCAGGAGCAGAAGCTTATGCTTCGTCTTATGAAACCAAAGTTCTTCATGCCGATTCACGGCGAATATCGGATGCAGCGCATGCACGCGAAGCTTGCGATTGATTGCGGCGTTGCGGAGGAAAACTGCTTTATCCTCGACAATGGTGATGTATTAGCCTTAACAGAGGATGAAGGAACAGTAGGGGGAAAAGTGCCATCCGGGTCAGTCTATATTGACGGAAATGGCATTGGTGATATCGGGAACATTGTCTTGCGCGACCGCCGTATTTTATCGGAGGAAGGTCTGGTTATCGTAGTCGTTAGCATTGACATGAAGGAATTCAAAATTGCAGCTGGACCAGATATCATCTCCCGCGGCTTTGTCTATATGCGTGAAAGCAGTGATCTAATCAGCGATGCGCAAGCCTTAATTGCTACTCATCTGAGTAAAGTAATGGAACGTAAAACAACACAATGGTCTGAAATCAAAAATGAAATTACCGACACACTAGCGCCGTTCCTATATGAAAAAACAAAACGAAAACCGATGATACTTCCAATTATTATGGAAGTATAAGCAAGAAGGACAACGATCACGTTGTCCTTTTTCTATTGCACGCTTTCACTCACCAATCGATACCCTACCTAACAAATGAATATTATTTTTCTAAATATGCTTCAAAACGATCAATCTCATCGTCAGCACCAATCATAATTAAAATATCACCCTCATAAATTGCCTCCGTCGCACGCGGCGAAACAAATATCTCCTTTCCTCGCTTAATAGCTACAATATTTAAGCCGAACCGCGCTCGAATATTTAAATCCTGCAGCGTTTGTCCATGAATGCGCTTATTCGCCATGAGCTCGACAACACTATGCTCATCTGACAGCTCCAAATAATCAAGCACGCTTGTTGATGCAATCGTATTTGCAATTCGCTTGCCCATATCACGCTCTGGATGAACAACCTGATCTGCACCGATTTTACGCAGTACCTTTTCATGATAATCATTCGTAGCTTTTACTGTAATATTCTCTACACCTAATTCTTTTAGCATTAACGTTGTTAAAATACTCGCTTGAATGTTATCGCCAATGGCTACAACAACATGATCAAAGTTACGAATACCTAAGCTTTTTAATACCATTTCATCTGTTGAATCTGCAATTACCGCATGGGAGGCGATATTAGAAAACTCATTTACACGATCTTCATCCACATCAATCGCCATTACCTCCATGCCAAGCTGGGACAATTCACGGCAAATACTGCCCCCGAATCGGCCAAGCCCGATCACTGCAAATTCCTTTTTGCTTCCGCTCACATACATTCCCCCAATAATGAATTCCATCCTAAAGTTCTTATATCGAACTACCCCCACCTACTCGCTAACGCTCCTTGCTCACAAGGGAACTTCCGTTGGTCGAAGGTGGGAGATTCCGTATCCTCTTCCCAGGAAGCGAAATACAGAGCCATTCAACAGGCTGCTCATAAAGCAAATAGGGAGAGCTCACACTTCCTTGTAAGGGACAAACGTCACCGCGTTGACTTTGTCCCTTACAAGGAGTGATAGCTGCTTCTCTTTTTTCAACCTACTAGTTAAGTTAAAAATGTTCGCTAATCTTAATTATACTACGAAAAAAGACCTAACATCTCTGTTAGATCTTTCTCTGAAACATATTATATATGTAATGTTGCTTGACCTGGCCTCCAGTTCGCAGGGCAAAGTCCGCCAGTTTGCAACGCTTGAAGAACGCGCAATACTTCGTTCACTTCGCGTCCAATATTGTTGTGATGTACTACTTGGTACATTAATTCGCCTTCAGGGCTGATGATGAACAAACCGCGAAGCGCGATTCCTTCTTCTTCGATTAAGACACCGTAGTCGCGAGACACAACATGGTTTGTGTCAGCTGCCAACGGATAGCGAAGCTCGCCTAAGCCGTTTTTCGTACGCTCTGTGTTAATCCAAGCTAAGTGAGTGTGGATTGTATCAGTAGAAACACCGATTACTTCTGCATCTAAATCTTCAAACTCATCGTAACGATCAGAAAGCGCAATGATTTCTGTCGGGCATACAAATGTGAAGTCCATTGGATAGAAATAAAGTACTGTCCATTTTCCGGCGTTCATGTTGTCTTCTAAGCTTATTTTTCCAAATTCTTTGTTTGCTAAAACAGCTTCCATTTCAAATCTGGGAGCTTGTTTACCTACTAAACGCTCTGCCATATGTATTAGCCTCCATTTTTTTATTTACACGTGTAATTATGTAAGAGGAAGTCAATTAGGACCAATGTTACACAAGAAAAATTATCAGTAATTAACATTTCCTTCAAAAAATTTCCTTTTAACTACATTATAAAGTATTGTGTAGAAATTACAAAAAATATACAAAAAGCAGATAGGCGTTTCGCCTATCTGCTTCCCTTCCATTTCATATAGCTTGTAAGAAATGATATTGCACGTTCAATGGCATCTTCACTTGGTCGCAGCTTTGCATGATGCAGGCCGAATTCCGACTGAACCCCCAACCAAAACATGAGGCCGGGAATCTCCGCAAGCATATAACCAAAGTCTTCGCCGGTCATTGCTTCGCGGCACTCGATCACTTCCATATGACCGCTCTCTCTTGCAAAGTTCATAAACTCTCGTGTCACTTCTTCATGGTTATACACCTGATGATACATTGCTCCGTAGTCAATCACTGCTTCACATTGAAAGGAAGCTTCGATTCCTGCAACAATTGCTTCAATCCGCTCTTTTACCTTGTTCATAGACTCAACAGATAACGTACGAATCGTCCCCTCTAGACGTGCTGTTTCTGCAATGATGTTCTGAACAGTGCCGCCTGTAATTTTTCCGATGGTAATGACGGCAGAATCAAGCGGGTCCACGTTACGGCTAATAACAGACTGCAGCTGCGTAACAAGATGGCTCGCTGCTACAACCATATCGTTTGCATGATGCGGATAAGCTGCGTGACCGCCCTTGCCCTTTAAATCAATAAACAGCTCTGATGTATTGGCAAACAAAAGCCCTTCCCTTGTGGCAATCGTACCGACTGGATATTCTGGCGCAATATGAAGCGCAACGATGATATCAGGCTTCCATGCTTGGAATTCCTCGCTTTCCATCATCGGTTGTGCACCGCCTGGTCCTTCTTCAGCAGGCTGGAAGAAAAAGACCGCATCATCGTCAATCGGCTGCTCTACAAGCACTGTTACCACTCCAAGGGCAATGCTTGTATGCATATCATGACCGCATGCGTGCATCAATCCTTCATGCGTAGAAGAAAATTCATAGCCCGTTTGTTCTGAAATAGGCAATCCGTCAATATCAGCACGATACCCGATTGTTTGTCTTGGATTCCTTCCTTTCACCTTTACAAGGACACCTGTTCTCCATGTACGAATCTCCAACCGCTCTGGAGGCAGCGTTTCTAAATAGCTTAAAATATATGCTTGCGTTTTAAATTCTTGAAAACCGAGCTCGGGGATTTGATGCAGGTCCCGACGAATTTGCACGAATCGATTCATAATCTCACCCTATTCTTTGATAAAAAGCGTAAGAACTCTAGGCCCTTACGCTTTCGTTTGCTGTATTCGGATTATTCTTCTGGATTCAACTGACGAAGTTCTTGTTTAATCTCAATTTTAGACTTTGTTTTTTCGTCAATCTCTTTAATCACACGAGCTGGTACACCTGCTACAACTGTGTAAGGAGGAACATCTTCTGTAACGATTGCGCCAGCAGCAACTACCGCGCCTTTTCCAATACGTACACCTTCTAATACTACAGCGTTAGCTCCTACTAATACATCATCTTCTACGATAACAGGAAGAGCAGAAGGCGGTTCGATTACGCCTGCTAATACAGCGCCCGCACCAATATGACAATTTTTTCCTACTGTTGCACGTCCGCCTAATACAGCGCCCATGTCAATCATTGTGCCTTCGCCGATAGAAGCGCCGATATTAATCAGCGCGCCCATCATAATAACAGCGTTATCGCCGATTTCTACTTGATCACGAATGATTGCGCCTGGCTCAATACGAGCTTTAATTCCTTTTAGGTCAAGAAGCGGGATCGCAGAGTTACGGCGATCGTTTTCCACTACATAGTCTGCAATACGAGCGCTGTTTTCATCAAGTACAGCTTTTACTTGCGTCCACTCACCAAATAATACACCTGTTTTTTTATTTACAAATGCTTGTACTGTTTCTGGAAAATCGATTTCCTTAAGATCTCCCTTTATGTATACCTTTACTGGTGTTTTCTTTTCGCTTTTTTGAATAAAAGCAATAATTTCATTTGCATCCATCATGTTCATAATATGAGGTTCCTCCTAATTCGATATGCTACTTGTTACTGTACCAAAGAGAACGTCCGGTAGCAAGGATGAAAGGTTATTTTTTTACAATAAAATTCTTTACGAGATCAGCAAACGCTCCCACCTGCTTTAATTCAAGAGCAGCTTCATTCATTAAAAGCCATGTTTCGCGCGTTAGGCCCTTGCCGTCTACTGCCATTGGCAACTTATAAACCCCTTCTGCAGTGTGTAGTACACTTGACGGCAAAACCGCGTAGCCAATACCGTGCATAACCATTTGCTTGCATGTTTCGATTTGGTCTACAACAATGGTGCGCTTCGGTGGATGCGAAAACATCGCATACCACCAGCTTTGAATTTGCGAATAGTAGGTCGAATCGCTCTTAAACTGGATAAACGGTTTATTCGTATCCCGAAGCATCGCCATGTCGGAGATTTCTGTATCCACTAGGTACAGTTCATCTGTCAGTAAATGATATTTCTTCCCTGGATAATCCTGTGAGCCGCGCACAATCGCCAGATGTACATCTCCTTCGTAAAAATGCTTTTGTACTTCGCTGCTCCAACCGGTAAACAGCGAGATTTGTACGAGTGGATACTGCTCTACAAAGGTTTTTAAAATGCCCGGCAGCCAATATTGACCAATAATGGAAGCAACTGCAATCTTCAGTGTACCATGCGTTTTCGCCTGCAGAGCAGCAAGCTCATTTTTCACATTTTCCTCCTGCCGCAGCATCTCAATTGCGTATAACGTCACTTTTTCTCCCTCAGGCGTAATCGTCAGGCCCTTTTGTGAGCGAAGAAAAAATTTCATCCCCCATTGCTTTTCCATCGACTGAAGCCGTTGACTCAGCGCAGGCTGCGACACAAACAATCGTTCCGCCGCTTTTCTCATATTTAACTCCTGCGCCAATACGACCATCATGCGGAAATCATCTAGCTGCATATGGTAAGCTCCTTTCCTAATATAAAGAAAACTCGCCGATTGGCGAGCCCTGCCCTTGGGCGAAGACAGAGGCGTAGCCCTACTTATACTGTATTCCTAAAATTTCTTACTACGTCGAATGGTCTTCCTGCTAAAAATTTATACTTTCTTACAGTGTAAAAAAGTGCAACCTTTGGCAGAAAGTTGCACTTTCACTGCTATTTATTGTAGCGGCGCACCTTTTTACCTAATAGCTTCAAGATGGCACGGCGCGTTAAAATACCCTCGAAACAGCCGTCTTCATTTTCTACGCACACAAACGGATGATTAATGACCATATCAAGCCCTTGCGCAAATGTATCATGTAAGCCCAATCTTGGGATATTCACATTCATTACATCTGCCACCTTCATTTTCTCAAGACGTTCAAACTCAATGCGCTCCATCCCTAAAGTACGATCTAAAATCATAGCGGTACTAATCAATCCTTGCAGCTTGTAAGACGTATCGAGAACAGGAATGGCGGAATACCCGGACTTCACCAAAACAAGCATGGCATGTTCCAAACTGTTGGCAGCTTGCACATGTGCCACTTTTTCTGACGAGATTAATAAATCCTTCACGAAAATTTGCTTAAAGTCCTCTGTTGGAAGACTAATCATTGCACTTCCCCCTTTCTTGTATAGCACTATGTCTTTTTTTACCATTGATAGCGTTTCCACTTTATTAGCGTACTCAGCTCCTTTTAGCTGGTTCATATTGACATTCTCTATTTTACCATACACGCGAAAAAAATGACTACCAATTCTGGTAGTCACATATCAGCATTCCGTAAGCGGTCAAATAATCTTGCCACCTGCAAGTAGTGTACATGATCCGAATCCTTCAAGTCACTCTCTATATCTGCTAATTCACAGGAAAGAAGCTCGCTTGCGTATCTTTGTTTAAATAGTATCTTAAGCAAAAGGCTTTGATCTTCCTCCGTTAACCGCATCTTTTCCTTTTCCATCTCCCGACTCCCCCTTAAACAAAGTTCATCTTCTGTTATTATATAAAAATTTCACTTTGTTTAATAGAGGAGGAAAACCCTAAATGTTCGCCATCTTTCGACCGTTCCTAACATATAAGGGAAGATAAGGAAGGGGATATTTCAGTATTTCCTGATTCCCCCGATTTGCAAGCACAGAAATTGTAGGAATAGCACTTATTTTGTATAACGATTTGCGTAACTAGACGCAGCGTATGCATCCGGCTTAATTTTTGCTGTCAGCCCCATAGCCCTTATACGCTCTGTCATGTCTAAAATAAATTCCTTCGTCAGCCCATGGTTTCCGATATCAAGATGAATCTCCATTATCAAATGAGCGCCTTCATTCCGGTACGGATATATGAGTTCGAGCAAATCACTCATATGCCCTGGTGTAAACAAACAAGCAATCTCTTGACTTAAGTGTGTTTCTAAAGATATCTTTTCACGCAGGCTGTCTAACCTTCTATGTATAACCTCATTGCGCAAGCAGCCCCATGCTCCCTTCCCCACTCGGTGCAAATGGACAGCTGTAATAAAACGCGTATCGTCTCCGTGCGCCTGAGAATCCGTACCTATTGAAAGGCGATAGACGTTTCGCGGGTCTGCTTTCATAAAATTGCAGATGCGCGCAAATACATCATCAAACCTCATATGGCGCTCCGACAAGTTGTAAAAGAAATAGTCTCTCATATAACATTGTCCCCTCTCATGACAACTCCGGCATTCTCACTATATGATGCATAGGAGGTAAATATGCTGCCTTTTTTGTCAGAGAGAGCACTTCGTTAGCCTTTACTTGTTTTGATATTGCGTATGATATAACCGCAAGATGGGCATGTGTAAATTACATCTTGGTTAGATTGTGCGGTTAACACATCCTCCATTCGCGCAGCCCGTTTGCACGCGGGACAAATCACATTAGGCATATACACTAGGAAACACCCCTTTCCTTCTCAGTTTGAACAAGGGCAGAAGGAATCATACAAAAAAACAGCAACTCATGATGAGATGCTGTTTTTTTATGTATGAATTAGGAAATCATATCGTAAATCTCGATTGCTACCATATCGATATTGTCAAATTGATATGTTTGCGGTTTTTCTCCCGGCTGATACACTTCCAACTCGTACGTATCACTTTTATCAAAGTATTTCACACTGCATTTACGCTCGCCATTTACTTCAAAATAGCGCTGTGCCACTTCTCCGTTTGCAGCTTGCTCTTTCAAGCTAACAAGACGAGTAATAATTCCTTGGAGCAGAGACATAAAATCTCCCCTTTCTCTAATTTTCCTGCGCATAGTGTTTGCAACCGCACTTTTTCTATCCGCAACAACAGAAAATTTGTCTCATTCAATAGGATAACGGTTGAGAGCCAGAAACTCAATAAATTTGTCGAAAAAAGTTATACAGAAAAGCGAACATGGTTCATTTCTCTCCCAAAGTAAAACAGCACTCGTATAAAAGGCATGGTGCAGTTCCACTTATTGTCAGCGTGTAAAAAGCTAGTTTGCGGAAAGAAACTGCCAGCAGGAACTAGACCTTATACAAGCAAGCCGCACCCGAACGCAACACCAACAACAAGCCACGATGGAAGCCTCCAAACGCTAAGCAATGCAAAATATAGAAGCACAAGCACCGCATCGATCATTGTCATAACTGATGATTTGAAAATAGGATCATATAAAGCAGCAAGCAAAATCCCGACTACACCAGCATTAATACCGAGAAGCGCTGATCGCATGCTTGAATGCCCCCGCAGTGCATTCCAAAACGGCAACCCTCCTAGGATAAGCAAAAAGGCGGGCAGAAATATGCCGATTGTCGCAACAATCGCTCCCATTACTCCGTACAAACTTGCACCAATATAACTTGAAAAGGTAAATAACGGTCCGGGAACAGCTTGCGTTACACCATATCCAGCTAAAAACAACTCCTTCTTCATCATACCGCTATCCACAATTTCTGTTTCTAAAAGCGGGAGCACAACATGACCGCCGCCAAATACAAATGCCCCTGAGCGATACATCGTATCAAACAGCACAAGCAGCGGCGAGGATACAAATGTACACAAAAAAGGCAACCCAAAAAGCAAGGTGAAAAACAGGATAAGGGAGAATATACCCGTTTTTCTTGAAACAAAAAATGCTGTTATGTTCGTTATACCCGCTTCTTCTTCTCTATATACGAGATACCCAACAATACCGCTTACACCAATTACTATCAGCTGCATATACGATGATGGGAATAAAAAAAGACTCGCAGCGGCCGCAAGAACTATCGTTTGCCGCACAGCGTCAGGAGCAAGCTTTTTCCCCATCTCAAATACCGCTTGTGCCACAACAGCTACGGCAAGGAGCTTCAAGCTATGAATCCAGCCGGCTTGCGCCGTTTGCTCGTGCACAAAAAGCGCAAAGCTTGTCAATATCAAAACCGATGGTAGTGTAAACCCAAGCCATGCCAGCAAACCGCCTAAAAAACCGCCTCGCACCATACCAATAGCAATCCCAACTTGGCTGCTTGCAGGCCCCGGCAAAAAGTTTGCCAGCGCAACGATATCAGCATAGCTTTTTTCATCTAACCATTTCTGTCTCTCAACGTACTCTCTGCGAAAGTAACCAATATGCGCAGCAGGACCGCCAAATGATGTGCAGCCTAGACGAAGCGCCGTCCAAAATATATTTGTATATTGCTTCATTTTACCAACCCCAAACTATAAAAATGCGAAACACCCTTCATCCATTGTCCGCACCCATCTTTCATTATAGTTTGTAACGGGATGCCTGTCCCTACCTTTTTTGACTCTTTTCCCCCTTCTTGCCGCTTTGCTACGCCCTAATACGCTTAAGGAGGAAGTCTTCTCTCGGAATATGCTACAATATGTAACAACGACATAAGAAACGAGGTAACGAAATGAAAAAAGTAGAGCTATACACACAGCCAGACTGCCCGCCATGTCAAATTATCAAAGAATTTTTCAAGCATTATGAAATTTCCTACGTAGAGTACAATATTAAGCAGGACGGTGCCGCCCGCAAGCGTCTTCTGCATGATTATAACTCATATTCTACACCGACTGTTGTCGTAGACGGAGAAGCAGTGACGGGATTCAATATTGAAAGACTGCAAAATCTTCTTGGGATTGAAGCGTAAAGAAAACTCGCCGATTAGCGAAGACAGAGGCGTAGTTGCACTGATACTGTATTCCTAAAGTTCCCCACTACGTCATAAAAGCGGACACAGCAGTGTCCGCTTTTATGAATAAAATCTAGTTATACTCAGCCATTCTCTTTCTGTTCCTTCTCAAGTGCCTGAATTTCTGCTAACAATATCTTGTTACTATGATAGCCTGCCAGCTTCCACGTTCCCTCCATTTGTTGAAGCGATACAACTTCATAGATTGCTTTATCCTTAAGATGCTCGTACACATACAAGAGACCGTGCTCCTGATCATAAATCGTTTTCGTTTCAGATGTAAAGGAAAACGGTGCTGTGTTAGTAAGTAAATATGTGCCAGGTCCTTTTGCATCATCGCTGTTTTCGTCAATGAAGACCTGCAGGAAATTATCTGTAAAATACGGAGACAGTTTCTGATACATCGTCTCCGATGACAGCTTCTTGCCCCGAATCGCAAATTGTGCTTCGTATCCTTTTCGAATTGTGTCAAACACAGCAGTTCTATGTATTTTCACATTTCCCTTGTCGGTGGCAATCGCCACGCTTTGCCCGACAATAATCGCAAGCAGCAGCAAAAATGCAATCCACGCTCCGTATCGTTTCAACATGTTTCCCCCTCCATTTTATCCTGTCTCCATTGTAGCAAGTCACAACACGGCATAGACAATCTTTCGTTCGCAAAATCGCTACAGCAATAGACAGCGTTTTTTGCTGATATGTAGCAGGATTTCCATAAAGGGAAAGAACAAAACAAAAAATACACGAAAAAATAAAGAAAAGCGGACAAGACCCGCCTTTTATGGCAGCGTAGGGATGGGCCAGAGTAAAAGGCACTTTTTGCCCTTTGCAGAGGTTCAGCCTGGAGTCTGCCATTTTGGGCCTCGGGAGCTAGACATCACCCCGAAAGGTTATCCTTTCTTGTAAAGAAAACTCGCCGATTGGCGAGCCGTTGGGCGAAGACAGAGGCGTAGCCCTACTTATACTGTAGTTCTAAAATTTCTCACTACGTCGAATTGGCATCTAGCTAGAAATTTATACTTTCTTAAAGTGTAAAGAAAAACCGTGAGCGCGAAATAAATAGAACGCGCTCACGGCCTGTATTCTTCTCAAAATAACGCATCCTGCTCATATAAAAACTCATGCGACAAGTCAATAAACAAGTAATGCTGATCATCATCAATCGGGAACGAAAATGTACGAACCATCTCACCTGTGTCAATATCCGTATACAAGTCGGATAAACGCCCTTTCTTTTCAAAACGCATTTGCATGATATTTGCCAAAAAATACGGACGCCAGCTCCAGTTCTTTTGCTCATATTCCGGCACAAGCTCCCATTGGCCATTTTCCTTTACTAGGTTGCCAGACTTCTGAAAGCCGTCCTCATCACAGACGTACAGCCTAAAGCTGCAATCAGTAACTTCCTCACTAAGCGTCATGAGCCATTTATTAAAGCTCTCAATTTTCTTTTGCTTGGCCATCGCCGTGCTAATACGACTGCGCAGCCTTTCCGTTAGCGCATATATGTTTTCCAGCTTTCGTTTTTCATGAACGATAAATTCATGACATTCTTGTCTCAGCCGATCCTTTAAAATATCAGCATGCAAAAAGGATGGCATAAATCGCTGTAAATAGTCCCCTTGATAATACCGTCCCCCATTACGCCAGGCATATTGAAGCTGATAAAACGCATCAATATCTTCATAAAGAAGAGTTGCTCCAATTCTCCTTGCTAACAGAGAGATCGAATACAGCACATCCTGATAAGACTGCAGCATTGCAGTTTGCCGTAGGCTGCTCAAGTCCACCTTTAAAATGTCTGGTGACAACAGACTGATACGCTCAAGATTGCTCATACCTGCTCCAACCTTGTTAATGGCCAGCTGTACACCGTACGTCCGATAATAGGTGAGCAAATGTAACAATTGATTAAGATCACCTGTAAAATCCTGCTCTCGAATTTCCAACACAATATTTTTCAAGTCCAGCCCTTGCTTTTCATAAGCAAGCAGCTGATTCAAAAAGCTATCTTCCTCATCCTGCATGAGCAAATTGGCATTGCGATTAATGAATAACAGTGCTGACGGATCCGTTTCCAGATGCATTTGCAGCGCTTTTGTTAAAATCAAATTGTCGACCTCGATCCGATACTCTTCCGGAACAGATTCATCACGAAAAAACGACGCAAGACCTTGGATGCCTTGCTCTGTCTGAATGCGCCCGACCGCTTCATATCCAATTACCGTGTGCTCATCCGCACTGAAAATTGCTTGATAATAAGGAAGGACTTGATCTAAATTAGACATAACATCTAATGCGTCCACTAGTAATACTCCTCCCTTCTTCCTTCTCTCCATCGCTCGTACGACACCCCTTGCCGTAATCTTCTTTTACTGCTGCATGATCCGCAGGGTCTTTCCTTTCGGCACTAACGGACTGCTTTCAGACAAAATATCCTCAAACATAGATAGTAATAGTGTAACATTCATTTGCTTTATAGACCATAAGGCCAATCCATCAAAAATTCATAATTTATTTGGAATATGTACTGCAGCAAATTCTTCATATTTGTGGGCGTAAAACCACGCTACCTCTAGGTTCGTGGTAGCTCACCTTACTCACCATATGTAAACACGTAGAGCCCAAGGTCCTAAGCCCTCGATCGCCAGCATGCACAGATGCACAGATGTACATACTCATACCCGTCTCCCACCTTCTATTATAGGACTAATAGAAGATAGGAGACCACAAAATTTCCGACTACGTCGAGGTAGCTTCCGGCTAGAAATTTATGCTTTCTTAAAGAAAACTCGCCGATTGGCGAGCCCTGCCCTTAGGCGAAGACAGAGGCGTAGTTGCACTTATACTTTATCTCTAAAATTTCTCACTACGTCGAATTGTCTTCTAGCTAGAAATTTATACTTTCTTAAAGTGTAAATTAAAATGGATGCTGATGCAGATGCTGACCACCATCCATCGTCATTACCGCACCGTTTATATAAGAGGCCTCATCTGAAAGTAAATAACAGGCAAGACCAGCGATTTCCTCTGGTGTTCCAAGACGACCAAGAGGTACGCTTTCTAGCGTACGCTTCGCAGCCTCTTCTGACACCCAAAGACGTTCTGCTCCT
The DNA here is from genome assembly GCF_004138295.1 of Ectobacillus funiculus. Taxonomy (GTDB): domain Bacteria; phylum Bacillota; class Bacilli; order Bacillales; family Bacillaceae_G; genus Ectobacillus; species Ectobacillus funiculus. Next base: position 274,380 of record NZ_SCFM01000006.1, read on the forward strand.
CCTGTACGTTCAATCGGCCCCGGCGCAATGGCGTTTACGCGGATCCCATATTTCCTCCCCCATTCCACCGCAAGCGTACGAGTCATAGCCAATACGCCCGCTTTTGCCGATGCAGAATGAATAACACCAGGACCAGCATCCCAAGCATACGTAGCAATCATATTCACAATCCGTCCAGCAATCCCCCTTTCAATCCAATACTTTCCAACTGCGCTGCTGCAATAAAAGGTTCCGTTCAACACAATGTTGATAACAGCATTCCAACCGTTTACAGACAGCTCCTCCGCTGGACAAACAAAATTTCCTGCAGCGTTATTCACTAGATAATCAATACGCCCAAAAGCAGCATCCACCGATTGCACCATTTGCTGTGCTTGCTTTGGTTCACGCACATCCATTTGCACAACGAGTACCTGGTTCTCAAATTGCTCAATCTCTCGCTTCGCTTGCTCTAATGCTTCTAACGTACGACCTGTGATTACAACATACGCACCCTCGCAAGCAAAGCGAAAAGCCATCGCTTTCCCCATCCCGCTCGATCCGCCTGTTACAACAACAACTTTTCCCTTCATACGTCCCACCATCCCCTAAAATGGATACTTATTCATTTTATCATTGCTATTCTATGAATTATGCTTCATTCTTCAAAATAGCCTTCGATACGGAAAATTATTACAGCTTGAAAGAATATCTTTTCTTTGCTTACTGTCATACATACGAATAGAAAGCGATATAATAAAACAGATTTCTATAGATAGGTGAGAGACTATGACAAAGATTACTAGAAGGGCCTTTTTGAAAAAAAGTTTTTGTTTCTCGCTATATACACTACTAACATCAGGGATAGGGTATTATTACGCCAGACACATTGAACCTTCCTTACTTGTAGTTACCCGTCATTCCATCCGGTCTCCACTCATACCCAAAAGCTTTCACGGCATGAAAATCGTACAGTTCAGCGATTTGCATCTGGGCTACTATTATTCGTTGCCTCGGCTTGCTAAAGTTGTGAATCGAATTAATCAAGAAAAAGCAGATATTGTCTTTTTCACTGGAGATTTAATTGACGATCAACGATCCTGTCCGTTCACCTCTCGGATTGCACCCATTCTGCAACGTATTCATGCTCCTTTTGGCAAGTATTGCATTTATGGCAACCATGATCACGGTGGGTATGGTACCGAATTGTACAAAGTGATTATGAATGAATCAGGCTTTATTCTGCTGCAAAACAGCGAACAGCGTATCCATCTTGTTGATGGGAGTGAAATTGCTATTTTAGGTATCGATGATATGATGTTAGGGAATCCAAAGCTAGAACAGACACTGCGGCTCGCACGTCAGGAATTATATACAATTGTTCTCGTGCATGAGCCTGATGCCGCTCCAGTCATTGCACAGTACCCAGTAAACCTGCAGCTCTCCGGTCACAGCCACGGCGGACAAGTACAACTGCCTATCATTGGTCCTGTTATTACGCCTCCTCTTGCAAAGAAGTATATAGAAGGCTTTTATACCGTTTCTAATTTGACTGTATATGTAAATAGGGGACTCGGAATGACACGCGTACCGTTCCGCTTTTTCGCCCAACCAGAAATTACAGTTTTCACCCTCCAGCACGGCGAATAGTCGTGCTTTGCCTATTTTCTACAAGTTTCTCCACGCGTACTGGCTCCTTTATTCTCTCAATTCCATAGTATATCGTAAGTTTAATAAAGGAGGTGAAAACTGGTTTCATAGAATTTTCAAAAGCAGGTAAATAGTTCAATTCTGAATTGTAGCTTTTGGTAATTTTTATAAACCAGGTTAAAGATGTATCCTCACTTGCAGCCTATTCCGTTTCGTTCTGCTCCTATCAACCCGGGAGACACACGCATTCTACCGTTTTTTGGCTTTCCGTTTTTAGCAGGTATCGCCGGCGGCCTGCTTGGCGGCGCCGCGATATCACTTTGGCGACCTTGGTTTGGCGGCTTTGGTGGCCCCGGCTTTGGCGGCGGCTTTGGTTACGGTTATGGTTTTGGCGGCCCTGGCTTTGGCGGCGGTGGTGGCGGCTTTGGTGGCTATGGCTTTGGCGGCGGCTTTGGCGCTCCTGGCTTTGGCGGCGGCTTTGGCGCTCCTGGCTTTGGCGGCGGCTTTGGTGCTCCTGGCTTTGGCGGTGGCTTTGGCGCTCCTGGCTTTGGCGGCGGCTTTGGTGCTCCTGGCTTTGGCGGCGGCTTTGGCGGCGGCGCCTTTGGTGCTCCTGGCTTTATCTAGTAAGTGTATAATAAAACAAACTATAAAGCAGACTGCTTTTTATAAGCAAAACCGTCTGCTTTTTACATAAAACATCGATATAGACTCTTCTGCAACTGATAGATTCTTCTAAGGATCGTTAGGCATAAACAGAGGCACAGCCCTACTTATACTGTATTCTTAAAATTTCTCGCTACGTCGAATTGGCACCCGGCTAGAAATTTATACTTTCTTACAGTAAAAAAGCTGCTTAGCAGAAAGCAGCTCACTCCTCATCTCTATACTCACCGTATGCCATGCGAAACAACTCAGATTGGCTATCCATCTCCTCTTCCGTTCGCTGCACGTATACATATTCGCCAAATTCGTTTTGCTCACGTGCCTTTGTATTATCAAGCAAAGCTAAATTCAAAATATGAATGATCCGTATTTTAAGTGATTGATCTAAAATAGGAAAGGAAATCTCTATCCGTTTTTCCATATTGCGCGTCATCCAATCTGCCGATGACAAGTAAATCTTTTCCTCCCCGTTGTGATGGAAATAATATACACGGCTATGCTCCAAATAACGCCCTACGATACTAATCACGCGAATATGCTCACTAACACCCGGAATTCCAGGACGAAGACAGCAAATACCGCGTACAATTAAATCCACCTTCACCCCTGCCTGCGATGCCTCATACAGCTTTTGGATCAATGGTTTATCCGTTAAAGAATTCATCTTCGCAATAATATAACCATTTCCATATTGTTTCTGGTAATTGATCTCATCCTCAATTAAAGCAATGAATTGATCACGAATGTCGAACGGTGCTACTGACAGCTCATAAAAATGCGGCTTTGTCGTATACCCGCTTAAATAGTTGAAAAAATTTGTGGCATCAATACCAAATTCCTTGCGTGCAGAAATAAGACCAAAATCAGTATATAGCTTCGCTGTCGCATCATTGTAATTACCCGTTCCTAAGTGGACAAACCGTTCGATTTTTCCATTTTTACGACGAACGACGAGCGTAATCTTACTATGCGTTTTTAAATGGCTAACTCCATAAATAACATGACAGCCAGCCTGTTCAAGTTCTTTCGCCCAGTGGACATTGTTTTCCTCATCAAACCTTGCCTTTAGCTCAACGAGAACTGTTACTTGCTTCCCGTTTTCCGCAGCCGTTTTGAGCGCTTGAATAACAGGGGAGTCGCCGCTCACACGGTATAATGTTTGCTTAATTGCCAGGACATCCGGATCCTCCGCCGCATCTGCTACAAAATCAATTACCGGCTGAAACGATTCAAAAGGGTGGTAAAGCAAAATATCCTTCTCAAGCGCCTTTTCAAAGATATCATCTTGATCGGATAAATCCTGCGGGGGCTGCGGAATAAACGCTGGATAAATCAAATGCTCGTGTGTTTGTGCAAGCTGCTTGTAAAATGCAAACAAACATGTTAAGTCCAATGGACCCTCGGTAAAATATACATCATTTTCATGAATTTCTAGTACGCTATGTAAAAAGGATAATACACGCTCATCCATCCCATTCCTTCCAATTTCAAGGCGGACAGCGGCACCCCATTTACGGCGCTTTAATTCTTTTTCAATCACCTTCAATAAATCGCGCGCACCTTCTTCATGGATCGTCATATCGGCATTACGCGTAATTCGAAAGTGCGTTACAGATAACACGCGATGCCCTGTAAAAAGCTTATACATATAGTTGCTTATAACATCCTCGAGAAAAATAAAACGGGTTTTTCCATCATCGCATGGAAGTAAAATAAAACGTTCCAACACGGACGGAACCTGTACAATACCGAGCTTTAGTCGTTTTTCCTTCACTTCTTGCTCCTTGTCATACAGCATAACAGCCAAGTTCAGGCTTTTATTAAGAAGCATTGGAAATGGACGGTATGCATCAATCGCGACAGGCGTTAGCACTGGGAAAATTTGCTCATCAAAATATTCTTCAATAAACGTCCGCTGCTCCGGCGTTAAATCTGAAAAAGCTAGGAACGCAACTCCAGCCTCTTCTAAAGCGGGCTGCAGCACATGTAAATAGGTATCATATTGCAAATCTACTAATTCATGGGCCCTCATTGAAATTTTCTTAAGCTGTTGCTTCGGTGTAAGACCAGCCTTGTTTTCCGGTTGATTAAAGCCCGCCTTTACTTGATCCTGAAGACCAGCTACACGTACCATAAAAAACTCATCAAGATTTGAACTAAAAATGCTAATATACTTTAAACGTTCAAGCAGTGGATTTCTTTCGTCCAAAGCCTCTTGCAGTACACGCTCATTGAACGCAAGCCAACTGAGCTCGCGATTGTTATAGTAGGCTGTATCATGTAAATTCACAGAGTCTGTTTTCATCATGTCCATACGTACTACCCTTCCCTTTACACATTCTCACTGTACTCGAATTATCCACTGCCATAACATATTTCTATATACAACAATATAAAATCTCTGTAAACAGATAGGAAGATGTTACTAATTTATGAGAAAATTCAACTCAATATTACGTTTTAACGCCTTTTCTAATGGCTTTTTTTGCTTTTCAGCCTGCATTCTTTCAGCCAGGCCGCTGGAACGGCAAGAAATGAAAAATTGCAGGTCTTCTTTACGTTCCTCTATTAATATGTTTTTTACAAAATTACGATTTGTTATATTTAAAGCAGCTGCCAGCTGTAGGATTGAACCAAGCAATGATAGTTGCCGCTGTTCTTCCTTTGAAAACCAAGCATCGAACAGCTGCATGTACCGCTTAAAAGCGGAACGTGATTTATAAGAGGCCAACAATGCCAGCTGAATCCGCTCTTTATGCATCATACCGTCAATTGTTTTGTTGGCAAGCAGATAAAATGTATGTTGGCTGCTCGATTCCTCGTCAATATATTTTCCAATATTGAATACCTTAGCTGCCTTGCGCAGCAATTGTAATTCTTCCTCAGAAAACGAAGCCACCCCAAGCCTTTCGAGTTCATTACAAATGGCAGACACATTTATCATAAGCTGCATGACATAATCCATGTCCATCCCATATTCCTGAGCAAGCATATGCAGACTTTCCTCTACGACATTCGGGTAGTATGAGAGATGAAAGGGCTTTGTAAGCGCCTCATAAAACACACCTTCACGCAGACCCTTTCTGCTTAACACAAAGGATGGAGCATTTGACAAATGCATAATTGCTCCAAATACCTCGATTGCCGGAAGAATCGTATCAGCGCGATCCCGAGCCAAACCATCTTGTTTTTGCAGTTCAGAAAAGCTAAGAGAGGACAGATGCTGTTTAACACTGCCAATATGCGCAGCGTTCATTTCATATAAGTGCAGGCTGGAAATAGAATAGGAAATAAGCTGCTGATGAATTTTTGCCATATTGCGGGCACTGCCGCCAATTGCGATAATCGGCACCTCTTTCCCGAGCAGCCACGGCAATGTTTCCAACGAGCTCTTAACATAAGAATACAACTTCTCCTTTTCTTCAGCAGTCGGTACGTCTTCTTCTACAAATTGCTGCTTCAGCGAAAGTGCGCCAAAGGGAAAGCTGTAATACTCTACTAACTGTCTATTTTTGAAGTATGTAAGTTCCGTGCTGCCGCCCCCAATATCAATTGTAATCCCTTCTTCGAACGAAGTAGAATTTATGATAGCCAAATAACCATAATATGCTTCCTCGTATTCGGATAAAATCCGAAGCTTAAAATCAGTATGTTCCTCTACGAGCTGCTGGATATAGGACTGATTTTTAGCTTGTCGAACAGTAGCTGTCGCCATGCATATAACATGCTTAAGCCCATAGAATCGGGTGCTTTCCTGAAACTGCTGCAATGTAAGAATCAAAAGCTGAATGCCTGCTTCGTTAAGGATACCGTCTTCTAAATAGCTTCGTAATCTTGCTGTTACTTTTGTGTTTTCAAGCTCATGATATAATTTGCTAGTCCCTGTCTCATAAATGACAAGCCTTATCGTGTTAGAACCGATGTCAATAATCCCGTATCGCTGTTTCAATTCTATCTTCAGCCTCTTTTCGTCCAAAGTTTGTGTATTCCCCTGTCATCCGTATTACCTTATTTCTCTAACCTTATTTTACTAAATATTTCTGAGAAAGAAAAATGCAGTATGTTTCCTCAAGGCGTCTAGACCTGTCCACATTGTTCACAAAATGTTTTTCTAACAAAAGGATTGAATATTGCAAGAGAATGGTAATACATGATAATGTTAACATAAAAGGAGTGAAGAGTATGAAAACTTCTAAGTCGGGAACGGATGAACAGCCCGTTCCGTCAGCTGAACAATTAGCCCAAGCCGTCTTTGTCGTAAATCGCCATGCCAAAGCCGCTACGAATCCAAAATATTTATACTGGCTAAAGAAACGTGCACTTGAAAAGCTCATTCAAGAAGGAAAAGCGTTGAAGGAAGGATTGCATTTTTCTCGAAATCCAAAGCTCAGCCAACAGCAATCTGATGTGCTCGTTCACGTCGGCAACTACTTTTTCCATATCCCGCCTACAAAAGATGACTTCCAAAAGCTCCCTCATCTCGGCGAACTCAATCAATCGTACCGTAACCCAAAAACAGTGATGTCCTTATCAACTGCAAAAAAACTGCTGCAGCAATACATTGGTGCGGAGGCGTTTGAACAGGAAACGAAACTCTCCCGGCCTGAACCTTGGTACAAACGAGCTTATACACAAAAGTAAAAACCTCTTTGAGCATGAAACAAACCGTCCTTTGCAGGACGGTTTGTTTCATTTTATCTTCTCTTCGATACGAAAATTTGCCTGTTTATAGAATCGAACCTTTTCTTGATTATATTGCTGCGTTAGTTGATTAAAGGCTTCATTATTCGTTCGCATATCAGCATACAGTCCATTGACCTCTTGTACCTGGTCGGTAATTGTCTTTAATTTCTCTGTCTTTGTCTGTAGCATTCCATATAGCTTTTCTTCCGACGCAAGTGCTTTTCCATAAGCTTCATGCATATGTACAAAAGCAGTGAATCGTTCCTCGTATAAGGATACAACCTTTTCTGCCTGCTTTCTCAGCTTTTTATCCTCTATTTTGCGTATATGCTGATCTGCTTCCTTCATTTTACTACGTGCCTTCTCAAGGGCTGTTTGCTCTTTTGCCAAAATATTCGTCCGCTCCTTGAGACCTTGCAAAGCTTGCTCCACAGTACCCTTCACCTGGTCGCTATCTTCCTGTCCCCCCTGCAAAATACTGTCATATAACTGTGCATTTTTCTGTTCAAGCGCTGTTAATGCTTTTGCCTCTTCAAAGAGGTTTTTTTCCTGCTTTACAGCATCTTCAAACACAGCATACACTTCCTCTTCCGGCTTTGGTCCAAAGCAGCCGGACAATAGGCAGAGCAATAAAGCTGTGCTTAATGCTATCTTCTTATACAAACTGAATCCTCCTCTATAATCGGTTGTCATGCCAGAAATTCACCGAAAAATGTGCAGCTGGATCATATACCTCAAATTCATACCCTTCACTTCGGAGTCCGGCAATTACCTCAGGCAATACTTGCACGGTTTGCTTTTTTTCATGAAGAAGAATAACCTCCAAATTTCTGCTTGATTGTGTAAGAACATTTTGCACAATACCATTTGGGTTATTTGCTAGCTTCCAATCCAACGAATCAATTGTCCAATCCCATTCCTTTAAGCCAGCTGCAGCCATTTGATCACGCAGTGCACTTGTAAGCCCTGGCATGCTTCCGTATGGACAACGAGTCAAGTCTGAGTGTATTCCTGTAGCCTCCTGTAAAATAGCCTGCGCCTGCTTCATCTCATTGACAATTTGTCCTTCATTATACAGCTTTTGATAATTGTGAGTCATGCTATGCAAAGCAGGATAATTCCCTTCCGCTACCAGACGATTTATGCTGTCCTTATGACTCGAGATTTGAGCTCCAATCATAAAAAAGGTTGCCTGCACTCCGTTCGACTTCAGAATATTCAAAAGGGATTCTGTATATTCATTTGGCCCATCATCAAATGTGAGATATGCAATTTTCCGTACTTGACCGTTATATTTTTCAGGTACTTGTTTTGCCGCAGCCAGCATCGGCAGCTCACTGACAGGCTGAACAGTGCGAATTTGCTCGGATACAGCCTTTGCTGAAGATGAAAAGGATCGAGCGAAGAAAAAACCAGTAAAAGCGATGCCTACACCAGCTGTTACTACAAGAGCGCGCTTCACCCTTCTTCGTAAGCGCGGTATTCGAAAATCTGCCATTCTATCAATCCCTTCCTAAACTAGGCCCATTTGTTGTTTAAAGTGCAGAGCACCTTCTACCTCTTACACTGGCCAATAGCTACGCAAATACACACTCGCTTTTCCATTATTTATTATATTCCCATTTTATCTTATTTTGAAGAGTCTTCTATTAAAAACATACAGCAATGGAAGTTTTTATGTATACAAGTCTTATTTTTTGCGAGGAAGGAAGAAAGATGGCATCCGCAACATTATGCTTTCCTACTAAAAGGAACCGAATCGGTTCCTTTTACTCCTTTGAAAGCAATACCCTCTCTGTCTCATAAGGTCCATACATCATACTGCGGGCTTGGAACGTATATGTTGCACCAATGGTAATATGATCATGCGGATTTCCTTCTTGCGCTCTTGTTTGAAATGCTAATACAGCCTCTTCTCCAGGCTGCAGCAAGGGAATCCGCCAGCGCACAAGTCGAAAGACTACAGCACCCTCCCCTTTATCAGTCTGTAGCGTATCAGGTATATACGACAAATAATCACGAATCATGTGACTTCCAAACAACTGTACTACATCTACCGTCCCACAATTTCGAAGACGAATTTCTATCTCCAGCACATCGCCTGGTTGATAGCTGGAGACTTTTCTAGACTGATTGCAAACAATAAGCTGCGCCAAGACAAATTTCTCCCCACCCTGCACGACACGCTCCACTAAAACCCTCTCATTGCCAATCCTCCCTGTTGCTGTAAATCTGATTGTTTCTGATGAAGGTGTTACAGCTACCTCCCATCGCGAAACATTCGGGTTCGTCCAGGTCACAGTCTCCTCCTCTACCTTAGCAGGAGGAATCGACGAAGAGCGCAAAATGACTCCCTCTGGAAGATGCATGGCACATTCAATGTCCGTTAGGCTAGATGCGGCTGATAAAGTAACTCGCATCTGCGTTTCCTCTGGTTCATATACCGTATAGACTGACATATCCAGTCTATCCTGACATTTTGACATGTCCTTCACCTCAACCTCTTCCTCATTATTATATATATGATTACTCTCTCATTTTACTCCATATGGAAAACGAACTACAATGAAACGAGGTACAAGTTCATCATTGACTCTACCATATTCAACAAGGAATGCTAAAAATCATGCTCTATTTTTACATTTTAGACATGTTTTGACTAAAGAAACCATCTGTTAAAGAACATCATCAGCACTATTATTCGTTTTTTACACTTGAAGTATAAATTTCTGACTGGAAGGCAATTCGACGTAGCGAGGAATGTTAGGAATACAGTATAAGGGCAACTACGCCTCTGTCCGCTATCTTGTTTTTATTAAGAAAAGCGGATCTACCACCTATCCCTCCCTTTTTCTTCCAAAATATAACATTTACTCCTATCATCTTCTGCAGCTTTTTTACTAATTCCAACGGAACTTGTAGAAAACTTCCAACCATCCGACATTCTTTTTCAAAGGAGGAACCATGGGGCGTATGGAATTTGTAAGTACGAACCATTTGAAAGGAGATTTGGCTATGACAGGAACTTATAAGACAAAAGATATCGCTAATAAAACGGGTATCCCCGGCAATATAGTGCGAAAATACAGCAATTTGCTTGAACAGCATGGTTACATAATTGAGAAAACTGGTAATTCACGCACGTTTACAATGGCGGATATCCGCTTATTAAAGGATATTCATAAACGAGTGTCTGAGCTGGATGAAAATGCTGCTGAAGCAGTTACCACAGTATTACAAGGCAAGCCGGAAGATACGATACCCGTAGCGTTACAGACTGTCGAGCCTGAACAGGCTATGTCGCCAGCCAAAACACACATTGCTATATATGATGATGTGAATACGACCATTCGTGAGCAAAACAAAAAGTTCGAAGAATTTATGAATAAACTTGATACACTTGCACAGTTAAATGAAGCAATTATTCATCAAAACTCAACACTTATCTCACAAAATCGCCAAAAGGATGAGAAGCTGGATGGGCTCATGCAGGAGGTATACGTTAAAGAATCAAAACAAGAAAACATGCTATGCAACCTAATCGATCATGTCAAGCAAACTGAATCCAAGCAGGACGAAAAAATAGATAACGTGCTTAGTCAAATGTACAAAAAGGAATCCAAGCAGGATGAAAAAATGAATAAGCTTATCAATCATGTGTATAGGCAGGAGTCGAGCCGAGATGAACAATTGATGAGCCTTATTCGAGAAATGCAGGAAACAAAACGAATGATTGCCGCATCCAAAGAAAACACATGGGTAAAAACGATTAAAAACATCTTCCGCACGAAGCCGGAGCGTGCATAATAATAGAAATGAAAAAGTTACCGATACCCTCGGTAACTTTTTCATTCGGAAATGTCCAGCGGAAGAATCGGCAAGGTGATATTTGCTTCTGTTCCCTTCCCTTTTTCACTTTTGTAGGCAATTTTTCCTTGGTGCGCCTGAATAATGCTAAATGTTACCATAAGCCCTAAACCTGTCCCCTTCTCCTTCAAAGAATAGTATGGCTGCCCCAGCCTTGCCAGCTGTTCCTTGTCCATGCCAACACCACTATCCTTAACAGTTACAACCGCTTCATCCCCCTTTTGATAGGCCCTTACCTTCAAATAGCCTTTCTGATCGCCCACTGCTTCAACTCCATTTTTTACAATATTCATAATCGCTTGCTTTAGTTTTGCATGATTGCCAACCATATAAATATCCTTCTGAATCTCTGTTTGTAAATACACGCCTTGCATAGCCGCAAAGGAGGACATGATCGTTGACATTTCGTCAAGCAAATTTGATAAACAAAATTGCTCCTTTTTCTCCATTTGCGGACGTGCCAAATTTAAATAGTCTGAAATAATATGCTCTGCCCGATCAAGCTCAGTCAACACAAGCTCAAGATATTCCTTATTCTTTATATCCTCTGCTCTTTGAAATAATTGAATAAAGCCCCTAACAACTGTAAGTGGGTTTCTTACCTCATGAGCAACACTCGCTGCCAGCTCACTTATAATCATTAGCTTTTCCGATTTTTGCATCTCGACCCGCAGCATTGCATTATCATATAAATACTCTGCTAAATAGACTTGAAATGCCATCGCTACAGCCAATGCGATTGCGGCGATCGTAAAATACACATATGCTTGAGAAATAACCTGTGTAAAAGAATCATATAGAGAAACTAGGACAATGCTTCCGACTAGATAAAGAAGTGCATACAACGATGCAAGCAAAAAGGAGATAATCGTTTTCTTATGGTTTGCGAAAGTGTTCCATTTACGCGACAGCCAAAATGAAACACCTGTCAGGAAGGCGATATCGAGCAATTGTATCCAAATAGTATCTCCCCCGTATAAAAGCAAATAAGCGATTACAGAACATATCGCTGGAAACAGACCATATGCTCCTCCATATAAATATGTACCCATAATAGGAATAGCATGAAAATCGAAGTAATAATGTCCTCCAAGATGAATTGGATACATCATAGACAAAGCAACAATGCCTCCTGATAGAAGAGATGTTGTTTTCCAATTTCTCTTTGGAACAGATACATGATAACGACTCAAGCGAAGTGTTTCATACAAAAACACAGGCAAAATCACAATTGCAAGTTGAATAAGAAGATCCCCAATCTGCTCCAAACTCCCCGTCCCCCAGTCACCCTTTTTCCCTAATTATAACATTTATAGCTATTTAATTTGTAAAAATTTACATTTTTTACCCATTTTATGTAGGTACCCAAATCAACATGAATCGACATGTGGGTGTAAGAAAAGCGGACAAGGCCCGCCTTTTATGGCAGCGTAGGGGTGGGCCGGAGTAAAAGGCTCTTTTTTGCCTTTTGCGGAGGTTCAGCCCGGAGTCTGCCATTTTTAGCCTTGGGAGCTAGACATCACCTCGAAAAGTTATACTTTCTGGTGTAAAAAAGAAAAGGGCCGTGAAACATCACAACCCTTTGAATACATAACGGACCATGTCCGCTTTTCTTCATTGATAGGAAACATAATACGTTTTTTGTAAGCTCTTCACTTTTCTTAGCTTCTCCTGCGCTTCCTCACTTAAAGTACTAATCGGCCTTCCACCTACAAGAACCTCCTTGTCATATACTTTTTTCACCTCTACCTGCATCCTTTCCTTTGCTGGCGTTTCATGTATACAGATACGATGAGGCTCCCACAGCACTACATTCATCAATTCCTTTACTTCCGGGCTTTCACACGTTTGCAGATGGTAAATCAGCTCATAATTCGTAAGCGGTTCGATGAATGACAATTTGACCTCCTGATGCTTCGCGTACGCCGCCACCGCCTTTGCTAATAAGCCATCAATAGCAATTGCAAGCGGACTGAGAAAGGCATTATGATCGACAACCATCGCTTCCATAATATGAAGCCCTGTCTCTATATCGGTCTCCACAAAATCCCCCAGAAATCTAATATTTTGAATAAGTTCCCACGGCTCCTTAGCAATCCCCCCAACGAGGTATGCATCGCGTAAAAAGCTGTCAAAATGGTCTGCCCCAAGCAGGCTTGTTTTGCTTGTCAATGGTGTATTTTCATTTAATAAAGCTACAATATGCTCACCGTCATATCCATGCTTTTTCAGGATACGTGCTGCTTCGCCCTCACGGATGAGCTTTTCCGTATTCGCGTGATGATTAAAACCAAGTGTTTTTTCAACAGCATGAGAAAACGGTAAATGTCCGATATCATGAAGCAAGGCGGCCAGACGAAGCTCTTTATCATTTGGAAAGAAACGAGCAATAACGGACCAAACACCAATCGTATGGTCGAGCCTTGAATGCATGATCGGCGAGTAAAGCGAAGCAGTACCATAATGGCTTAAGAATTTTAACCTTCGGAGCGTTTTGGATTGAAATAGCTCCAGTTCGTGAGGAAGGGCTTTAATTTCATGTCTATAAAGCGGATCGTATACCGTTTCTTGGCAAAAGGTTTGCTGCACCTCTGATCACCATCCCACATTCTTTTCACTAGAGATTATCATCATACTATGATAGGTTTGGTATTATATTCATTGTTTTACAGAAACGTTAGAGAAATTTACATCTTTTTTCACATACTACATAATTGAAGGTTATCTTGAAGCGTTTTTATTTTTCAGCTTGTTTACTCCCAATAAAAACTTCGCAATGGAACTGGCAGATATGATAAAATAAACAAGAAAACTCGCTGATTGGCGAGCCCTTAGGTGAAGACAGAAGCGTAGTTGCACTTACACTGTATTCCTAAAATTTCCAACTACGTCAAATTAGCTTCCAGCTGGAAATTTATACTTTCTTACAGTGTAAATAAAAATTTTGCAGCGGAAGAAAGGAAGACTTTATGGAACATCTATTAAATCCTCGTGTAAAAAATATTCAAATCTCGGGCATTCGCCAATTTTTTAATATGATTCAAGAATACGACAATGTAGTTTCCCTTACGATTGGCCAGCCTGATTTCCCGACACCTTCTTTAGTAAAGGAGGCTGGCAAACGTGCTATTACGGAGAATATTACAAGCTATACGCATAATGCCGGCATTCTTGAGCTGAGACAAGCTGCCTCTGCTTTTGTCAAAGAGCGATACGCGCTCAATTATGATGCAGCAAACGAAGTGATTGTGACAACAGGTGCGAGTGAAGCGATTGATATTGCGTTTCGGACAATTTTAGATGAGGGAGCCGAGGTTATTTTGCCTGCCCCTATCTATCCTGGCTACGAACCGATTATTCGTTTAATGGGCGCAAAGCCTGTATTTGTTGATGTCCGGGAAAGCGGCTTTCGCTTAACAGCCAAAGCACTCGAGCAAGCTATCACAGCCAACACACGCTGTGTTGTTTTGCCTTATCCATCTAATCCAACAGGCGTCACACTTAGCAAGGAGGAGCTTCAAGAAATTGTTAATGTTTTAGAGGCTAAAGACATTTTCGTAATCTCCGATGAAATTTACAGTGAGCTTGTTTATGAAGGAGCTCATAGCTCGATTGCTCAATTCCCGTCTATGCGTGATAAAACAATTGTGATTAACGGCCTTTCCAAATCACATTCTATGACGGGCTGGCGTATTGGATTTTTGTTCGCTCCCGCTTATATTTCCAAAGAAATCCTAAAGGTGCATCAGTATAATGTAACATGCGCTTCCTCTGTCTCTCAGTATGCGGCAATAGAAGCACTGACGGCGGCCAAGGACGCGCCTCGCATGATGCGTCATCAATACAAAAGAAGAAGAGACTATGTATACCATCGCTTAACAAGCATGGGTTTATCAGTTGAACAGCCAACTGGCGCCTTTTATATTTTCCCTTCAATTAAGCAGTTTGAGACTAGCTCCTTTGATTTCGCCATGCGCCTTGTCAAAGAAGCTGGAGTTGCGGTTGTTCCGGGTACAGCATTCTCTGAGTACGGAGAAGGCTATCTTCGTTTATCTTACGCATACAGTCTAGAAACCCTAAAGGATGGCTGTGACCGAATCGAACAATTTTTGCAAGAAAAGATTTAAACATAAAAACGCTTGGATCACTCCAAGCGTTTTTATGCGAATTTAAAGATGAAACACACAAGAACTAGTATGATAACTTAGATTTGTATTTTTCTTCTCCAAAGCTGAATTACTGAGAATGGTAACTGTCCTTAGCTTCCATTTGTAATCGCTTACATTTATGAGTACTGGCTTATTTTGACTTCCACGCATTTCTTATTGTAAGCCAGCCAAAGAAGACAACTGCTAGCCAACCGATAAATGTCATCACATATGTTAAAAAGCTGATAAATCCATCAATTGCAGTAAAGGAAAAGAAATGAAAGAAGGATGTTAAAGAAGAACCCATCACTCCGGCTGCAGACATCCATAGCCAGCCGACAAATGCGGCGAAGAAAAACTTTAATGTGTTATCCATACAAGTCACCTCCCTTAGTAAGAAGTGATTATATTTCTATACTATTATTCAAAGAAAAATTCGGTGCTTACTATTGCTAAAATAGGCGCTGTGAAACAAGAGTGTATATTTTCTTATGTAATGCTGCCAGAAAGAAAACTCGCCGATTGGCGAGCCCTGCCTTGTTGGGCGAAGACAGAGGCGTAGCCCTACTTATACTGTATTCCTAAAACTTTTCACTACGTCGAATTGGCTTCTAGCTAGAAATTTATACTTTCTTAAAGTGATAAAAAGCCGCCTTAGGCGACTTTTTATCAAGCTTCATTAGAAAATTCGCGTTAGATTGATACAGCAGGTTCAGCCGTTTCGAAAAATTGCTGCTGTTCTCTCATTAAGCCTGCAAGCGGCAAATCATTCACCGTGCTCTCCTCCCGCTTGTCAGTTGAAGATGTAAGATGTTTAACTTCTAGGAACAGTCCTTTTAAATAAATCGCCATTGCATCTTCCCATTGGTCCTTCGCAACGTCAGTGACAAAACGGATTCGGTATAAGCCTGCATTGTTAAATAGCATATCAATCGTTCCATATGCCTTCATTGCCTCTTCTACTACACGTTTCCAATCCTGCGTTTTATTCACATTATGGGAAACGAAAATTGCTTGACCGTTTTGAGCCAAAATCTCTTCTACCGTCGCCTTACCATTCTCTACATCAATATCGGTAATTACGACATTTGCACCTTGCTGCGCCAATAAAAGCGCTGTTTTACGCCCGATGCCAATACCTCCGCCTGTCACAATGATAACCTTCCCTGCTAGCTTCATCATCCTCTACCCCTTCTAAATAAACTTCCCGTTCTACAGTATCCTCTGCTTTCTACAACAAACAGCCTCAACAATGAGGAATCGATTCCTAAAAGCACCCTACTGCATCCCTAAATGGGATCGTATTATCCTTGTTGCTTCAGACACACTTGCTACTCTAACAGCACTGTTACCAATGCAGCCTTCCCTGTGCCAATCACATGTCCCACATGTATGTTGTTCGCATTCTTTCTACGGCAGCTTGATTTTCTACCTCTTTCTGCTTACCGGTTTTCTGCTCCCATACCAAGACAATCCCCTGCTTACTGTTAACACATACCGAGCTTCTATAACAATGCTGAGAGAAGTTATGTAGCAGACAGCAAAAAATGAGACACGCTGCATATTTGCGTGCCTGTTCCTGAAGGGTACTTCTATAGGAAATGCCAGTCCTATACAAAATGATTATAACAAAAAACAATGTCGTTTTTTGCAGAAAAAAAGTTAGAACTTAAAAAATTTTCCGAAAAATAAAATTCACCCTAATAAAACACCTAAAAAATCCCATAATCGTGACAGATTTGTGAATAAAGAAAACTCGCCGATTGACGAGTCCTGCCTTTGGACGAAGACAGAGGCGTAGTTGCACTTATACTTTATTCCTAAAATTTCTCACTACGTCGAATTGTCTTCTAGCTAGAAATTTATACTTTCTTAAAGTGCAAAAAAACTCGCCGATTGGCGAGCCCTGCCCCCTGGGCGAAAACAGAGGCGTAGTTGCACTTATACCAAATCCCTAAAATTTCCAGATGAATCAAATTAGATTCCAGCTGGAAATTTATCCTTTCTTACAGTGAAAAACACCTTTGATACTATCCCCATGTCTCAATTATAGATTACTAATGACCTTCGTGCGGGCAGCTAGGTCATGATAGCCCCGGTTATCCCTTCGAAGAAGCATAATATATATATTAACAATAGCCGGAATACCAAGCAGCACTACATTCGATAACACCAAGATACAAAAGCGCCAAAGCAGCGTTCCTGCTCCAACCGCTTCCCCGCTCTCCTTTAACAGCTGTATACGCAAAAGACGGCTCCCAATTGTACGGCCATTCCAAACTAAAGGAAGCAAAACAAAGTAAGCTGCCATAATCACGAGGGCAAGCAGCATATCATAACGGGCATCACCAAGGCTGACTTGAAAACGATCAAAAACAGCTTTATACTCCCCACTGATTACCGCAGCCGCAGCACCGTATACAAGAGAGATGATAAACATATCTATCAGAAGCGCTCCGACTCGATTCATAACAAAGACAGGTTGATGAACATGCAGTTTCATGATGAATTCTCCCTTTCCTTCCATACTTTCGCTCTCATCTTACCATGCTCCACTTTTTGTGACAACTTCCGACAAAGTATGGTACGTGACTGCCATCCCTGTTTTTGGTTACAATAGATGTAAACCTAATCTTAAGGAGGTCAGTATGTGATGACGAAAAACACATTTCTCCTTTTCGTAGCTTGCTTACTTTTGTCAGGTTGTGCCTTTCCATCACCTTACACGCAATATGATATCGGCGTTGATTACGAAGTTCTGCAGTCCTCTACAAACGGAACCCAAATCCTTCCGAAAATGGATGCTTTCAACGCTTCACAGCTCATCCCTCCTGTTGTTACGGAAGTAGCATGGAACGACAGCTACATACTGGCAAAGCAGCTTGAATTACAGCCTGACCCCCTTAACCCTGACGCACAAACTCCCAATCAGCAGAATGCACGCTATTGGATTATTGACCTAAAATACAACAAAAGATTCGGTCCCTATACGAAAAAGCAATTCGAAGCACAAAAAAAGGAATTTCGCATTTCAAGCTCGCTTCAATTGCAAAAAGTTGAAAAGCTTGCACAAAAATAAATAAGGCTTTCTACATGTAACCATGCTTATTCATCTAAAGAAAACCCATCGATTGGCGAGCCTTGCCTTTGGGCGAAGACAGAGGCGTACGTAGCCCTACTTATACTGTATTCCTAAAATTTCCGACTCCGTCGAATTGTCTTCCAGCTGGAAACTTATACTTTCCTACAGTGTAAGAAATCCCTTACTAGTAACCAGTCGGGTACCTTACCCCATCTGTATTTGCAATGCAGCCCGCGTATAATACGCGGGCTGCTTTACTGCTAAGCACATCGCAGTGTGTTCGCTTTTATGTTGAAGAATATTTCGACTGAAGCCATGCACATACACCAAAGCTTGCCAATGCCGCAACAAACATAACGATTGCCCAAGCCCTCAGCTGTAATTGGATCTCACCGTGCACTGCTCCCCCAAGCATCAAAAAATACACGCCACCGAGTGTGTAGATTATACAAGGAATATAAGGGATAACATAGTTCGGAAACACCTTATATAAAAGACAGCTTAGTAAGCAAGCTGTACACACGATCACAATAGCTGTAATTCCAATCAGCAATATATTCCCCCCTTTCTTCTATTATGCAACCCGCTCCTCCTCACCTATCAATCCAAAAAAAGCCAGACATCCCGCCTGGCTTCAAAAAGCATTTCGCCCATAAAACCGTATGGGCTTGCCTTCCTATCAAACACATTTCTCTCGAAACAGCATTTTATATACAACGCTTCCAAATAAAACGCAACACGTGCGTAACAAACTGTCCGCGAGCACACCTGCGTATAACAGGCTCTGTGCCCAAATACATAAGATAAGCAAAATACCCATGTGCATATACCATACTTTTGTACGGAATCGGTATGCACCAAGTATTCCAAATACAAAAAGTTGAGCGATATACAACCACGAAACAAACGGAGCAAATGAGGATGTACTTATTTCTGATACAAGCAACCAGAATACATGAATGCTCATCATCCCGCTCATCCCAAAGACCGCTGCGGCAAATCTCATGCAGCGCCACTCCTTTCCAACTGCCTGTACCATTATATTCAGCAAGCTGTATAAGGTTGCAAACGCTGCTACAATTTTGAACAAGTTCCGGCTTTGAGTGCGTAATAGAATTTTTCATCAAGATACAGAAAACAAAAAGAAGCTAATTATCTACAATATAATAGGTAGTTAGCTTCTTTTCTTCTTTAAAATGGACTTTTTCAGCAGCTTCCTTACCATGGGGCTACTCCCATCACGTGCTTAAGGCGGAGGTCTTCTATCGGAAAATGATAACCTTCTGTTTATTACTTTTATATAACAATAAACTTAAGCAATCTCCTCTGAACCTCGTTCGCGAGACGAGTTGGTAGATAGCTTCTTTCTAAGGAAGAGGTATACAAAACCAATGGAGAGCCAAACCAATCCCAACATAAGCGTTTGCTTACTTAAAAGCGTGAGCAGCCATCCAATAAAGCCAGCTCCTATCAAAGGAAAGATCAAATATCGGAACGTTTGCCCGAAGGAACGTTGACGATTTCTTACATAATAGTGAGCAATGACGGAAATATTTACAAACGTAAAGGCTGTCAGGGCACCAAAACTAACAAAGGTAACAGCTGTATCAAGACTGATAAACAGTGAGATCAATGAAATTACAGAGACAATGACAATGTTTAAAACTGGTGTCTGAAAGCGCGGGTGAATACTTGCAAACACCTTCCTTGGTAAGATAGCCTCCTTACCAAGTGCATATAGGAAACGTGATACACTCGTAACGGACGAAACACCTTGCGTAAAAATAGCTACCACAAGCACAGCAATAAAGATAGCATTTAACAGATTTCCGCCAATTAGCTTAATCAACTCCATTGATGCTGTATCAGGATGATGGAAGGAGAAATTCGGATATGCTATTTTGGTAAAATAAGAGACTGATAAATACAATGCTGCAGCAATGCAAACAATAATGAAGATAGCCTTTGGAATTGTCTTTGTCGGATTGATGGTCTCCTCCGCTGTCGTCGTAATAGCATCAAAGCCAAGGAAGCAAAAACAGATAATGGCAGCGCCGGCAAAGATTGTAGAAAGGGACATATCAGGATGAAGGAACGTACTTGCGGATACAAGCGTACCCCCTCCCCCTACAATATCCTTAATGACAAGTGCGCAAAGCAGTACAATAAAGGCAATTTGCAATAAAACAGAAAACCCGCTAATACGTGCAACCGACTTAATCCCTACGATATTCACAATCGCAAGAATAATATTAATGCCAATAATCCAAACCGGAACTGGAATAGCTGGAAACTGTGCATTGAGAAAAATTCCAAACGTTAAACAAGCGATAATAGGAGAAAAGATATAATCCAACAAAAGAGCCCAACCTACAAGAAAGCCCATTTGCGGATTTACAGCTTTTTTCGTATAGGTGTACGCAGAGCCAGCAATCGGATATGCCTTTGCCATCATTCCGTAACTATAGGCGGTAAAGAAAATCGCCAAAAATGCCACGAGATAGGCTGGAACAAGCAGCCCCCCTGATGCCTCGAATGCTACGCCGTATACCGTAAAGAAAATCATTGGAGTCATCCAGGCGAGACCTACAAATACAACTTGACGCAATGTGAGCGACTTTGCGAGTACAGCTCCTTTTTCCATTTCCCATCCCTCTTTCTTCGACTTCTATATTTTTGAGTATGTGCTTTCTCATGTTCAGCGGCTGTTATTCGTCATTGTAAAGAAAACTTGCCGATTGGTGAGCCCTGCTTTTGGACGAAGACAGAGGCGTAGTTGCACTTATACTGTATTCCTAAAATTTCTCACTACGTCGAATCGGCTTCCAGCTGGAAATTCATATCGTACTTTCCTACAGTTTAAATTCAGAAAATTGAAATTTTCAACTCCAACGTTAGATAATCTAACATTTTTTTTAAAAATTCAATTTTATTTCAATTCCATGTTGCATTACATTTCTTTTCATGTTACATTTTATAACACAAACCAATATTCAGTTTTCTAGGGTTCCGCGGCTTAGCCGGTCAGGTCCAAGAGAAAACGCACAGCATCCATAGCTGTGTACACGGAAGGATAAAAGCCTGGGAGATATCACTAAGACATCCGTCTTAGCGATATCTCCCTTTTGTTTTTTCTAAATCATTTAGGAGGTTAATAAAATGAATCTCATTTGGAGCAAAACAATCGGTTCTGGAGGAAAATGGTCAGGAGTAATTAGCCGCGGAAGGCTGCTTCGTTTTACAGCGCTTGGTGACGAAGCAAACCTTTCTCTATTGATGTACAACGCAAAGGATGTATCAGAGCGCTACAATATGCCCGATACCTTAAAAGCGCAGCATACCTCCCGCTTAACAGCAGGAAATGTTCTCATGAGCGATAATGGACGTGTGCTGGCAAGCATCGTTGATGATGAGCTCGGCTGGCACGATACGATCTGCGGCTACACAACACGAGAAACAACAGATAACAAATACGGAACTACCACCTATCAAGAATTACGAAATGACTGGCTGCGCAGTGGGCAAGAAAACTTCGCAGTAGAACTCACAAGAAACGGTTTAGGCATGCGAGATCTTGTCCCTGTCGTAAATTTATTTTCAAAAGTATCCTGCGACCATAATGGTGATATGCATTTTAACTTAGAGCATTGCCAGCGAGGCGCGAGCGTAACATTGCGTACTGAAATGGACGTGCTTCTTCTCCTTTCGAACACACCAAACCCACTCGACCCGAGAACAGTGTACCCATCCGTACCGGTTAAAGTTGAAGTTCTTCCATCAGCTCCTGTTGATACGGATGACTACTGTGTCAACTATCGTCCGGAAAATAAACGCGCATTTGAAAACACATGGGAATACCATACACTGCTAGGCCTATAACACAAGATAACCATTCAAAGGAGGAACATTTACATGGCTGTTTTTAATAGAGTAGAGAGCGAGCGCAGCATAGAGAATGCAATCTATAACGAGACGATTTTAGCGGGGGATGGCTGGATGCACGAGCTGCTTCCAGGTCAAGTGCTCCGAATTGTTGACCTTGAGGGCAATCAGGCTGCTGATACATTAATTTATAATGCAGATCACCCTGAAGACCACTACAGCGCTGTTGCCACAGTTGCAGCGCAGCAAAATATTTATTTAACGACTGGCTCTGTATTGCGGTCCGAATCAGGAAACAAGCTGATGACAATCGTTGCTGATACATGCGGACGTCATGATACATTAGGAGGCTCCTGCTCCGCACAAAGCAACACAGTACGTTACGCACACGAAAAGCTGCATATGCATAACTGCCGGGATACATTTATGCTGCAGCTTGCAAAATATGATGAATCCTATACGAAACGCGATTTAGCGCCAAATATTAACTTTTTTATGAACGTGCCGGTCACTCCCGAGGGCGGGTTGGAGTTTGCAGATGGTGTTTCTGCTCCCGGCTGCTATGTAGAACTGCGATCCGAATGCCGTACAATGGTGCTTATTAGCAACTGCCCGCAGCTAAACAACCCTTGTAACGCTTATAACCCAACACCGGTTCAAGTACTCATTTGGGATAAATAACAGAAATTTGCACGCAATTATTTCAGAATATTCAAAAAGGAGAGGTTATCATGTTTAAAAAAGTACTCATCGCAAATCGCGGAGCGATCGCAACTCGGATTATCCGGACACTGCATAAGCTGAACATCGCATCCGTAGCTGTTTATACAAAAGCAGATCAAGATAGCCTTCATGTCGATTTAGCAGACGAATCGGTTCTCATCGGAGAGGGACTGGCAAAGGACAGCTATTTAAATGCAGAGCTTATTTTACAAACAGCGCTTAAAACAGGTGCAGAGGCGATTCATCCCGGTTACGGCTTTTTGAGTGAAAATGCAGACTTTGCCCGCGCTTGCCGGGAACACGGCATCGCATTCATCGGTCCAACCCCGGAGCAAATGGAGCTTTTTGGCCTAAAACACTCCGCGAGAGAAATTGCAGAAAAAACGGGAGTCCCTATGCTGCCCGGAACTCCGCTTATTACAGAGCTGACAGAAGCCTTGGAACACGGGGCGCGTATCGGTTATCCGGTTATTTTAAAAAGTACAGCCGGTGGCGGCGGAATTGGTATGCGCGTGTGTGAGGATGAAGAAGCGCTCCGCTCCGCATATGACGCCGTTTGCCACCTTGCTGAAGCAAACTTTAAGAACAGCGGTGTCTTTTTAGAAAAATACATTCGAAAAGCGCGTCACGTTGAGGTGCAAATTTTCGGAAACCGTTTCGGTGAAGTTGTGGCATTAGGAGAGCGCGACTGCTCCATTCAACGCCGCAATCAAAAAGTAATTGAAGAAAGCCCAGCACCAAATTTCCCGCAGCATGTTCGGGAAAGCATGCTGGATTCTGCAAAGCGGCTAGCATCCGAAACCGGCTACCGCAGCGCTGGAACAGTTGAATTCCTCTATGATCCTGAGCAATATTCCTTCTATTTCCTTGAAGTGAATACAAGATTGCAGGTAGAGCACGGCGTAACAGAGGAAGTGCTCGGAGTTGACCTTGTGGAGTGGATGGTGCGCGAAGCAGCAGATGAGCTGCATGATCTACATACACTCGTGAAAAAACCAAACGGGCACAGCATTCAAGCACGTATATATGCTGAGGATTGCCTAAATGACTTCCGCCCAAGCGCAGGACAGCTTGATCAAGCTATCTTTTCAGAAAATGCAAGAATTGAAACATGGGTAAGGGATGGCATTACTATTACATCGTTATATGACCCGATGTTAGCTAAAATCATCGTACACGGCGAAAATAGACTAGACGCCATTAATAAGCTTATTAGCGTATTATCTGAAACTCGCCTGTACGGCATTACAACAAACCTACAATACTTAGAGGCTCTACTTAAACAAGAGGATTGCCGAGAAGGAAATGTATATACGCAATTATTAAATGGCTTCACACCTAATGAGCACGCGATTGAGGTATTGGACGGCGGTGTGCAAACGACCGTACAAGATTGGCCTGGCAGAACCGGACACTGGGATGTTGGTGTTCCGCCTTGCGGACCGATGGACCCCCTTTCCTTCTGCATCGGCAATCAGCTGCTCGGAAACAACGAGAATGCTTCAGGTTTAGAACTCACACTGCGCGGAGGCTCCTATCGCTTCCGAAATGAGATGTGGTTTTGTGTAACCGGAGCTGACATGAGAGCAACTCTCGATAATAAAGAAATCCCAATGTATCAGCCAGTGTTCGCAGCGAGCGGGCAGATACTGGCATTTCATGAGGCAAAAGAAGGAATGCGGACATATTTACTTGTGGCCGGCGGCTTGGATATGCCAAGCATCCTCGGGAGCTCTTCCACATTTACACTCGGTGGATTTGGCGGTCATGGCGGACGTGCTCTGCGTACTGGCGATGTACTTTCCGTAAATAAAGGAAGCCAGCCAAAGCTAACAAAAGCGTTGCCTGCTACCTTTAGACCATCTATGTCTCGGATATGGACCATTGGTGTTATTCCAGGTCCGCATTGCACAGAGGAATTTCTTCATGCTGACTACCTGCCGCAGCTTACCGAAACAGAGTGGGAGGTTCATTTTAACAGCTCGCGGACAGGAGTTCGCCTCATCGGACCTGCACCGCATTGGGCACGTGAGGATGGCGGTGAAGCAGGGCTGCATCCTTCCAATATTCATGATAACGCCTATGCGATCGGCACGCTTGATTTGACAGGTGACATGCCAATTCTTCTTGGTCCAGATGGCCCGAGTCTTGGTGGATTTGTTTGTCCTGTTACAACAGCATCAGCGGAATTTTGGAAAATCGGCCAGCTTCATCCAGGGGATACCGTTCGTTTCCGTCTGCTTACATTAGAAGAGGCAGAGAATTTACGCAGCTTGCAGGAGAAGAATTTACAAGCAATCGGCAGCGCCGCTTGGGATGAGCTGGCTGTATGTCAGCTTCCATATCCGAACGAAACATTATCGAGTCACTATCCGATATTAGCCAGTGATGCAGAAAACAGAAGATTTGCGATTACTATTCGCTGCTGCGGCGATCAAAACCTCTTGGTTGAATACGGCGAGATGGAACTGGACCTATTACTTCGCTTCCAAATTCACGCGCTTATGGAGGCTATTCAAACAAGCAATGTTCTCCCTGTACTTGATTTAACACCTGGAATTCGCTCTTTGCAGGTTCATATTAATCCTGCAAAAATGACAGTACAAGAAGCATGTCAGCATATTTTACAAATTGACAGCGCACTTCCTCCGCTCGAGGATATCCGAGTGCCATCTCGAATTGTCCGTCTCCCTCTTTCCTGGGATGATCCGGCAACAAAGCTTGCGATTGAGCGTTATCAGCAAAACGTTCGCCCTGATGCGCCTTGGTGCCCCAGCAACCTGGAGTTTATCCAACGCATCAACGGTCTTAGCAGTATAGAAGATGTACGACGCATCGTATTTGAGGCTAATTATCTCGTTCTTGGACTTGGCGATGTGTATTTAGGGGCACCTGTTGCAACGCCAATCGATCCGCGCCATCGCCTTGTAACAACGAAGTATAATCCTGCGCGAACATGGACTCCTGAAAATGCTGTAGGAATCGGCGGTGCTTACATGTGCGTATACGGAATGGAAGGTCCGGGCGGCTATCAATTTGTCGGTCGCACTATTCAAATGTGGAATCGTCTTCGCTCTACGGAAAGTTTCCAAACCGGCAAACCATGGCTGCTGCGCTTCTTTGACCAAATTCAATTTTATCCAGTTGAAGCTGATGAGTTGCTTCAATTACGTGAAGATTTCTTGCGCGGCAGATTTGAAGCTGATATTACAGAAACAACCTTTGACCTCGGAGAATATCTAAGATTCTTAGATGAGATTAAGGATAGCGCAGAAGAATTCCGTACCCAGCAGCAGCACGCATTTAAAGCAGAACGAGAAAGCTGGAAAGCTCTCGGTCTGGCAGAATATATCTCAGAGCAAGAATCTGCTGGCGCTGCCGAGGAGGAAGAAATTCCCGAAGGCGCAATTGCAGTGCGGTGCGCATTGCCCGGAAGTGTTTGGAAGGTTCTTGTTTCACCTGGTCAACACGTGCAAAAGGGTGACACACTTATAATAGAAGAAAGTATGAAAATGGAGTTTCCCCAATACGCTCCTTGTGACGGATATGTGGCATCTATTTATGTAAAACCAGGGGATGAAGTGCATGCAGGACAACTGACAGTAAGCATTGTGGAGGAAACAAAAGAGGAGGTATTACTAAAATGAGCATCGTACAATACCCGGAGACATTATCCATCGAATGGCTTCACGACATGTATGCAAAAAAGGCAATTACACCAAAGGATGTCATTGACGAAATTATTAAACGCGCCAACAGAGACAGTGAAATGAATATTTGGATCACACCGCCTTCGGCAGAAGTTCTTCAGCCCTATATAGAGCGACTGGAATCACTTAGTACAGACCTGCCGCTATGGGGCATCCCTTTCGCTGTCAAGGACAACATCGATGTAGCAGGCATGCCTACAACAGCAGCTTGCCCAGAGTATACGTATATACCATTACAGCACGCAACAGTCGTAGAACGCTTTGTCGCAGCCGGTGCCATCCCTGTCGGCAAAACAAATTTAGACCAATTCGCTACCGGTCTTGTCGGAACAAGAAGTCCATATGGCGAAACACATAACGCACTATGGCCAGAACTTATTAGCGGCGGCTCCAGTGGCGGTTCTGCCGTTGCTGTGGCGCGCGGCCAGGCAGCCTTCTCACTCGGTACGGATACAGCTGGCTCAGGACGTGTGCCTGCCGCTTTAAACCGACTCGTCGGATACAAACCAAGCCTTGGCGCTTGGTCAACAAAAGGGGTTGTTCCCGCTTGCGCAAGTCTTGATTGCATAACCGTATTTGCTCATAGTACAACTGATGCGATGATCGTAGACAGCATCGCACGCGGCATAGATGATGAAAATCCTTGGTCCCGAAATATTCCGATGCCTTCTACGGCACTTCCAGAAAAAATATATTTGCCAAAACAGCCGCTTTCCTTTTTCGGACCGTTCGCTGCAGAGTACGAACGTGCTTGGGAAAGAACTGTCGAGCAGCTCAAGCAATTGAATATCCCCATCGAGTATCTGGATTACGAATTCTTTGCTGAAGCAGCTGCGATTTTATATGATGGTCCACTTGTGGCAGAGCGTTGGGCAGACTTAAGTGAATTTATAGAGTCCCATCCAGGAGTTACATTCCCTGTAACAGAACAGGTGCTTCGCTCTGGCGCTGCGGATAAGCACACAGCCGCATCCTTGTTTCACGCAATGCACAAGCTACAGACCTTTAAGCTTGCGGCAAGAAAGCAGCTCGGCAACGCTGTGCTTGTTACACCTACCGCTGGTGGGACATGGACGCGTGATGAGGTACGATCAAACCCGATTAGCGCAAACAGCGACATGGGGAGATTTACAAACCACTGTAATCTTCTTGATTTATGCGCTATCGCAGTACCTGCCGATGATGCGGCACCACAGCTGCCATTCGGCATTACCTTCTTCTCTCTTTGGGATCAAGAAGGACTCATTTACGGCGCTGCTAACATGTTTACAAACAACGCCAAGCTACTGAAACAAGAAACAACCTTAGTAGCGGTGTGCGGTCTGCACATGCGGGGCTTTCCTCTTGAAAAGCAGATGAAGGAATGCGGCGCGACCTTTATTCGAGAAGCAGCTACAGCAGCAAAATATAAGTTTGTAAAACTGTCGACATCCCCTGCAAAGCCAGGGCTCATCAAGACAGAAAATGGAGGTGCTTCCATCGA
The DNA here is from genome assembly GCF_004138295.1 of Ectobacillus funiculus. Lineage (GTDB taxonomy): Bacteria > Bacillota > Bacilli > Bacillales > Bacillaceae_G > Ectobacillus > Ectobacillus funiculus. Next base: position 302,250 of record NZ_SCFM01000006.1, read on the forward strand.
ACTGGAGCTGTGGGAAATGCCTCTTTCCTCCTTCGGCGTGTTCGCAGCATCTATCCCTGCACCGCTCGGGATTGGTAAGGTCGAACTGCAAGACGGCTCAGAGGTTCCGGGATTTATTTGTGAAGCGTATGCAGCGGCAGATGCAGAAAATATTACAGCGCTCGGCAGCTGGCGCAATGCAATAGCTGAGCCTGTCGAGGCAAGACGTTAAGTACCCTATAAAACTATAATTCCTACCCCTATTTGTGAAGAAACATTTTTACTCTGATACCAAAAGGCTTTCCTTTTCATCAACGGGAAAGCCTTTTTTCAAATGGGAATCGGCTATTTCTAGCAAAGTTTTTCGCTTTTTTTAAGCTAATACTAGTATTTTATGGAATTTTCAATTAAAACAAGATATATTAGATACGTAAGCTGATAATGCACGCGAAAAACAGTACCAGAAGCAGGAGATATATGACTGAAAATACCGCTAAACGATATGTGATCCTTATTCCCCACTGTAAATGGAGGTGTAATACCGTTGGACTTGTCCGCTATACAAGCAAATAAAAACCTAGATTTTCAGCAGCTGTTTATCATTTTCGACCAGTTAGAGGATATGATGTTTCTTATCAGCGTTGACGATTTACCTACCTTCAGATTCACTCACATAAACCCCGCTTACGTAAGAAATACCGGTATACAACTCGCGCAGATAAAGAATAAGCAAACAGAAGATATCTTCCACCCAGATGACGCACATGCGATGAACGCAAACTATCAAAAAGCCATTATGAACAAACAAAAACTTAGCTACGAAGAACAACTAACCATCGGAAGAAGAAAAAGAACATACGAAACAACGCTCATCCCTATTTTTCAAGAGCACACAGGCAAATGCCTTTATATTGTTGGCATCTCACGAGATATTAGCCAAAGAAGAAAACATGAGGAAGCACTTCGGCTCATGCATAAGGAATTGACCGATATTATGCGAAATCAGCAAGGGCTCGTATTTAAAGTCCAAAAACATGGGCAAGATTTTTATTTCGCACTTTGTGACGGACAGCTTATCTACGAACTCGGTTACACACCTAACGACATGACCGGAACATACATTAAGGAGTTGTTCACTCCTGACCATACTGCATTCTTATATGAACAGTACAACCGCTGCTGGGAATCCCAAGAAAAAATTGTCTTTGAGGTACATTATTTAAACAAACTATTTTGGCTCACATCATTAAGCCCAATTGTCGAAAATGGAGAAACAGTGGCGTTAATTGGTTCATCTATTGACATTAAAGCGAAGAAGCAAGCGGAAGAGGCTTTGATGCAAACCGAAAAATTGGCATTACTCGGCGAACTAGCAGCAGGAATTGGTCATGAAATACGTAATCCTCTCACCGTAATCAAAGGATTCATTTCCCTGATGCTCCAGGACACATCCTTTCTTACACCAAAGTTCATCAAGCTCATTGAATCGGAAATTGATCATATTAACCAAACAGCCGGCGAACTGATGATGCTTGCCAAACCGCAGCAGCAGCAGATTACCAGTGTGGATCTTCACGGTTTATTTGATGAGATCATACAGCTTCTCGATTCAGCAGCTTTCAAGAGGCGGGTAAACGTCCAAACGAATTACACAGGTAACTCGATACTTTCCTGCGGTGACAAACACCAGCTGAAAAAAGCCTTCTTCAATCTCTTGAAGAACGCCATAGAATCCATGGAGGAAAAGCGAGGCGGCTATGTATTTGTATCCTGCACGGAGTCAAACAATAACATCATTGTCACTGTTCGTGATCAAGGACAAGGCATTCCTGCTGAGCAGATTGATCACCTCGGGGAACCATTTTACACAACCAAAAAGAAAGGAAATGGCCTTGGACTGATGGTAACATATCGCGTCATTAAAAACCACGGAGGAAGCATTTCCTGCGAGAGTGTACCAGGCGAAGGCACGACCTTTACAATTACATTTTCCAACCCATAACACTGCTGCATTCCGCAGTAACATATATATTAAACACAATCCTTAATCTTTTCCCCTCACAAATTTTTATTTACTGTTTTGAAAGCGCATCCCATTTGTTCCTATACACCGAGAAACGGTGTATAGGATCTGAAACAACATTGACTGCGATTGAATCAGGAAGTCAACCTATTCTTTTTTCCCATACAAACAACATCCCATTGATGTTCTGCATTAGAGCACCAATGGGATATTTTATCGTATAAGCTTATTTTACTCCACGCCATGCGAATGCTCTTCCTGCACCCGCTTTAATTCAACTGTTACCTCCAGCTGCTGACAAGGCGTTCCGCGGTACATCCCCTTTACGGGTACAACATCGCTGTAATTGCGACCATGCCCAATTTTAATATAACGCCAGTTTGTTTTCTCATTGTTCGTAGGGTCCAAGCCAATCCAGCCAATCAATGGAACATAGGCTTCTACCCAGGCGTGCGAAAAATGCTGTACCTTCGTTTCTTCGCCTCCGACTTCCCCTAGATAATGGTAGCCGCTCACATACCTGCATGGAACGTTAAACAACCTGCATGTCGCAATCATCAAATGAGCGTAATCTTGGCACACACCTCTTTTTAGCTGTAATGTCTCTTCGACGGTCGTATGCACGTTCGTTACATTCGTTTCATAAGTAAACGTTGTATAAATGGCATGTGAAATGCGCTCTAAAAGCTCATATACACTCTCTAGCTTCTCACCATGAACAATGCCGCTTGCGAAGTCCTCCAGTTCCTTCGTGGTCTTCGTATACGCGGTCTCCATCAAATACTCGGCATACTGATTTTGAAAGGCTTCACTCTCTAAAATCTCACATTCGGCACTGTACGGCACACGGTTCGTTTGCTCTAGGCTCCCTTCACTCGTCTGCACAATAGAGCGTGATTCAATGACAAGCTCTTCATGCGGAAACGGAACAGAAAAATAGTGAACTGTATTTCCATAATAATCTGTATATGGAAACAATGAAACCGACGGCCGGATGGAAATAGAATGGTCACAGCACGTTTGACAGTCCTCCGTTTTTGGTGTTAGGCGCACCTCATTTACACTATCTATTACTGGTTCTTGATACACATACTTAGTAAAATGGGACACTTGTAGTCTCACGCTTCAACAAACTCCTCCTGAAAAAAAGTTTTTGAGATTGCATACCCTAGCTGGTCGCATAACAGCAGCATACTGCCAATCTCTTCTAAAATATCACGTTGAGAGAGTCCGTTATTGCAGCGAGCCAATGTTTCTCTTAGCTCTTCTGTCATAGCTTTTGATTCATTCAACAATGATTCAAAACGACAATCCTGCGATTGAATGGCACTTAGCGATGCTCCAAGAAACGTTACGGCAAACATAACAGAGCGCGGAAATCCTGCGTTCAGCATCATAAACTGTGTAACCTTGGAACACACTACTTCATCTGCATAAAACTTTCGAAATGCCTCGTACCCGCTCACAGATTTCAATAAAATAATCATGCGGTTATAAATGTCGCTGGATGTAAGAGAAGAACCTTCACGATTTAGAGTGGTATATACAGACTGCAGCACTCGCAGTGTATTTTCTGCTCTTTCTAAATGCTTTCCGGCCTGAATGAAATGCCACTCACGCTCCCGGGCCATTGTAGAATCTGCGACTCCATTAAACAAAGCCACCCATTCCCTTACCCGCTGATAAAATGAATGCGGCGAGCGCAGCATAACCTTCTCCATATCTTGCTCACCCATCCAAAGGTAAAACGCATTAGCAATTTCCCATAGTTCCCCGGGAAGCAACTGACGGAGTGAGCGAATGTTCTGGCGCGCTTGACGGATACAAGAAAAAATAGAATTATTATGCGATCTATCAAACATTAAAAAATGAAGGACAGACGTCTCTTTAACCGTATGGTACTGCTGCTTAAATAACGAAACATCCCCTATCGCCGCCACTAATCTTTCCCACATATACTCCGGCTCGTCTCGATCATTTCCCTTTAACTCGTGACGCATATGATAATTCACGTCCATTAATCTCGTATGATTTTCAATCCGCTCCAGATAGCGGCCGATCCAAAATAAAGACTCCGCAGTACGGTTCATCATTATCATCCACCTCATTTTCTCCCTATTTTTAAACTTACGATAATACCCATGTATCCTTCGTGCCTCCGCCTTGTGACGAATTCACAACTAGAGAGCCTTCCCTTAACGCTACCCTTGTAAGCCCGCCGGGAACGACATGCGTTTCACTTCCCATAAATACAAATGCGCGTAAATCTACATGCCGCTGGGCAGCTTGTCCGCCAACAATCGATGGCACGCACGACAATTGAATAGTCGGCTGTGCAATATACTGATGCGGTGCTTGCACAATCTTCTCAGCGAATAATTGCAGCTCCTGCTCCGTAGCCGAAGGTCCTATGAGCATTCCATACCCTCCTGAAAGTGCTCGTTCCTTGACCACCATCTCGGATAAATGAGCGAGAACATACTCCCTTTCCTCCGTTTTCGCCAAATCGTACGTTGGGACATTTTTTAAGATAGGTTCTTCCCTCAAATAATAGCGAATCATATCAGGCACATACATATAAATGGCCTTATCATCCGCCACCCCAGTCCCTGGCGCATTCGCAATTGCAACATTCCCTGCCCGGTACGCGTTGAGGAGTCCCGCTACGCCGAGTACGGAATCTGGACGAAACGCGAGCGGATCCAGAAATTCATCATCAATTCTCCGATAAATGACGTCCACTTGACGAAGTCCTTCAATGCTTTTCATGTACACCTTCTGATCGACAACAACTAAATCCCGGCCTTCAACGAGTTCAATCCCCATTTCCTGGGCAAGAAATGTATGGTCATAGTAGGCAGAATTATGTACACCCGGTGTTAGCAGCACAACTAAAGGATTTGACTTGTTACCCGGGGCAAGGCTTCGTAAACTTGTTAATAGATTATTCAATTCTTCATCAAGATCACGCGCTTGATATTCAAAAAACAGCTCTGGAAGCAAGTGCATCATCAAAGAACGATTTTTATATACATAGGACAATCCTGAAGGGCTTCTTAAATTATCTTCTAATACGTAAAATGCTCCATTTTCATCACGAATCAAATCGATTCCAGATATCGGAATATAAACATTGTTCGGTACATCAATCCCAACCATTTCCGGACGAAAATATGTATTTGTTACAACCATCTTTCTTGGCACAATTCCGTCCTTTAATATATTTTGCTCATGATAGATATCATGGATAAACATATTTAAAGCGCGAACACGCTGCTTCATTCCCCTCTCTACCACTTCCCATTCCTCGGCGGAAAGAATTCTTGGAATCATATCAAAAGGAATGGTCCTTTCTAAGGAGGCTTCTTCCTCATTACTGCTGTACAGCGTGAACGTAATCCCCTGCTTCACCATCTCAGTATGCATACGGGCGTTGCGCTTTTTGATCTCGTCTGTTCCCATCTTCAGAAACTTCTGATGCAACATATGATAAGGAGTCCTTACACCTCCCTGCCGGTCAAACATTTCATCATAAAATAAAGATGTCCCATACTTATAAAATAATGGTTTATCTTGTTTTTTCATTAACATCGGCATAAGAATCTTCCTCCGCAACTTCTTCATATTTCCCCCTAGATACATGTAAGCATTCATAACAGGAATTTATTAACACAAACAACTATACACCAAAGCGAATTTAGCATACTGTCGAATTCAGGATGAAATTTGTGACAAAATTGTGACGAAAATTCTACATTTATTTTTGATTGCCTAGAGCAAATGTCACTTTAAGTAACAATATAATGTAAAAAAATATGACAAAAGACCAAAAAATATCTTATAATCTTATATAATGTACATATACATACATGCTAACTGCAGCATAACGGGTAAATTAGCGAAAGGCAGGTGTTAAATCGAGTGAAATTGACAATTGGAAAAAAGATTTTGATAGGTTATCTCTCTATAGCCTTGTTACTTGGGGGAACGAGTGGCATTTCCTATTATTATATCAAACAGGTAAATAACTCTTATTCGGATTTAATTGATAGAAGAGTGACCATTTTAGCAAATACGAAGCAAATACAAACGTTAGCACTTAAGCAAACAAACTCACTCCGCGGATATTTGCTGACGCAGGATACAAATTTTCTGGTTGAATTGCAAACAGCAAACGAAAGCCTGCAGGAGCTCATCAGCAGTACGAAAGGGCTTTTGACAGAGCAAACAAATAGGGAAGCGCTGCAAGAATTAACCGTCTTAAATAAAGAGTTTGAAAGAATGTATGAGGAATTATTGAAGCGGTACGAGAGCAATCATAATCAGGAGGAAGCGCTGCAGTACTTTAAGGAAGAAGTATTTCCGATCGGCAAGCAGCTTGATCCATTGGCGAACACCATCACTGAACGGCAGCAGGAGTTGTTAAGTGAAGGCAAGAAAGCAAACACAGAGCTGGTAGAGCAAGTCATTCTAACGAACACACTTCTAAATGTGCTAATTTTTATCTTAACGATTGGAATTGGATTATTTATTTCGAGAAATATTACCGGAAACCTTCGCAGAATTACAAAAGTAATCTCCAGCTTTGCCTCCTACTCGGCGTCTAATGTGAATCTCCCTCGCATCCATGTTCGTTCCAAGGACGAAACAAGTGAGATTGCTGAAGCATTTAACGAATTAACCCATGCGCTTGAGGAGAATCGCAAACAGGAAATGGCGTTTAAACAAGCCTTGCAAGAGCAGAATTGGCTGGAAACAAGCGCAGCGGAAATCGCTACGATGTACCAAGGTGTTCATGACCTAAGAACATTAACAGGCATGTTCCTGACAAAAATTGTACCGATGATTGATGCAAGCTACGGCGCTTTTTATATTAAACAAGGAACAGGCTCGCAGCAGCGTTTTTATAAATTTGCTGCCTATGCCTATGACAGCAACGAAATTGGCCGGGAGAGCTTTGCGTTCGGGGAAGGCCTAGTTGGGCAGGCAGCTCTTGAGAACCGAAGCATCACGCTTACAAATCCGCCTGACTCTTATATACAAATCCAATCTGCTATCGGCGCAGCTGCACCTTCTTATATTATGATTATCCCAGTCGAATTTGAAGGACAAGTAACAGCCGTGATTGAACTTGCTTCCTTCCAACCGCTCACCCCAATTCAACAAGCGCTTTTGAAGCAGGTGGTAAATCATGCGGGCATCACGATTCATAGTGTTATGGGACGCATGAAGGTGGAAGAGCTGTTAAAGGAATCACAGGCCTTAACAGCGGAGCTGCAAAGTCAATCTGAAGAGCTGCAAATGCAGCAGGAGGAACTCAGAAGCATAAACGAGGAGCTCAGCGAACAATATCGGGAGTCGGAAGAAAAGACCAGAATTTTAACGAATACACAGCTGGAGCTAGAGGAAAAGGCTCATCAGCTTGCGCTTAGCTCTACCTATAAGTCAGAATTTTTAGCTAATATGTCTCATGAGCTGCGCACACCGCTTAATAGCTTGCTGATTCTGGCGCACCTTCTTGCGGAGAATACAGACGGCAATCTAACAGAAGCACAGTTGGAATTTATCCAGACGATTTACTCATCAGGAAATGAACTACTTCACTTAATTAACGATGTTCTCGATTTGGCAAAGGTAGAGTCCGGAAAGCTGGACATGACAAGGGACGAAGTAAGCTTGCAGCGTATATCCGCCTTTATCGAAAGGCAATTTGCTCCACTTGCAGCAGAAAAGGGACTTTCCTTCACTGTCCGCTTAGAAGCTGATCTTACAGATACAATCTATACAGATGAACACAGACTAAGGCAGGTTCTAAAAAACCTATTGTCAAACGCCTTTAAATTTACGGAAAAGGGCGGAGTAGCGCTTCATATCCACCGAGTACAAACAGCGATACTGCCTGACCAGCAGACTGCACTTGCCTTCTCCGTCAGCGATACAGGCATCGGCATTCAAAAAGAAGAGCAAGAGCTGATCTTCCAAGCATTTAAACAAGCCGATGGGACAACGAACAGAAAATACGGCGGAACAGGCCTTGGATTATCCATCAGTCGGGATATCGCGCACTTGTTAGGTGGAGCCATTGAGCTGCAAAGCGAGAAAGGTATAGGAAGCACCTTTACGCTGTACTTGCCCATCTCCGAAGCCTCAGGCACAAAGAATGCTGAACTGGAAGCTGCTAGTGCAGTAGAAGTTGAGACATCACATCCGGGCACAGAAGATCCTCTCTTGCAGGAGAAAAAGGTGCTGATTATTGATGACGATATGCGTAACATTTTTGCACTGACGACAGCTCTTGAGCAACAAAAGATGCAGGTGCTGTTTGCTGAAAACGGAAAAGATGGGATTGAGCTGCTGCAAAAGCATCCTGATACCGATATTGTTTTAATGGATATTATGCTCCCGGAAATGAACGGCTACGAAGCGATGCAGGCAATACGAAAAATGCCTAAATTTCAAAATATCCCTATTGTCGCACTAACCGCAAAGGCAATGAAGCAGGACAGAGAAAGATGTATTGCCGCCGGTGCGTCTGATTACATCAGCAAGCCTATACAATTAGAACAGCTTTTTTCTGTGATGAAAGTTTGGTTTTATTAATTAGGAGGGACAGACCATTCTAGACAGTAAACTATTTAACTCTTATATTCCAAGTGCTACAGGTGGGACAGATGACCTAGAAAGACTTGAAATTGAACTGCTTCTTGAGGCAATATATCGGCACTATGACTTTGACTTTCGTGATTATACATTCGCTTCTATGCAAAGAAGGATCAAGTATCGGATGCAAATAGAGCATTTGCCCAACGTATCAGCGTTACAAGCGCAAGTGCTCCACAATCCGAAAATGATGAAGAAGCTGCTTGATGATTTCTCTATTCATGTGACGGAAATGTTTCGTGATCCAGAATTCTTCCTCGCCTTTCGTCAAAAGGTCGTTCCCATATTAAGAAAGCTGCCTCATATCCGGATTTGGCATGCCGGTTGCTCTACTGGCGAAGAGGTATATTCGATGGCTATTTTGCTGTATGAGGAAGGGCTATATGAAAGGACAAAATTATATGCAACAGATATGAATGAATCGCTCATTAACATAGCTGAGCAAGCTATGTTTCCGTTACAAAAAATGCGGTTATATACGAGAAATTACTTACATGCCGGAGGGAGCAGAGCATTCTCCGAATATTACACCATTAAAGATGATTATGCTGCGTTTCATTCCTTTTTCACAAAAAATGTTACCTTTGCGCAGCATAATCTAACTGTCGATCAATCCTTTAATGAGTTTCATGTCATTATCTGCAGAAATGTTCTGATTTACTTTAATAGAACATTGGCCAATCGCGTTCACGACTTATTTTATGAAAGCTTAGCACCGTCCGGTTTTTTAGGCCTTGGCAGTAAAGAACAGCTGATGTCTACTAATAAACATATTTATTATGAGGAGATTGATACCTGTGGGAGAATCTATCAAAAAATTAAATGAAGTCCAGCAAAAGGTCAATATTTTAATGGTTGATGACCGCCCAGAGAATTTGTTTGCACTCCAATCCGTGCTTGCCTATTCCAACTATAATCTCGTTACCGCTACTTCTGGCGAAGAGGCATTGAAGCACGTACTACAGGAGGATTTCTCCGTTATTTTACTTGATGTACAAATGCCTGGAATGAACGGCTTTGAAACAGCTAAACTCATTAAGGCAAGAGAAAGATCGAAACAAATCCCAATTGTTTTCATCACTGCCATTAGCCAAGCCTTAGAACATGTAAAAAACGGGTATAGTGTCGGTGCCATTGATTATATTTTTAAACCATTTCATCCTGAAACATTAAGGATGAAGGTGAAGGCACTTGTAGAAATGCAGCAGCAGCAGGAACAAATTAAATTGCAAAATGAGCTGCTTCGCATCATTGGGGAAACTACAACAGATACCATTGTCACATTCGACCATTTAGGCCACATTTTAACCGTAAATGAGGCCGTTACAAATATGTTTGGGTACACATCTGCCGAGTGTATCGGCCTGCATATCAATCGACTCGTTCCTACCCTTCACTTTCGTTCGTCGGGAGAAAACGAACGAATTGTCGAAACTGTCGCACTGCGAAAGGATAAGACAAAGTTCCCAAGCGACATTCAAATTGGGATGGCAGCTGTCAAGAAGCAGCAAATTTTCGTCTGCTCTATCCGGGACGTAACCGAGCGGAAGCTGTCGGATGAAGAACGTTTCCGCCGCATTTTTAACGCTACTCCTTGCTTAATTGAACTTCGGTCCCTTGAAGATAAACGCTATATGAACGTGAATGAAAGCTGGCTCAGCTACACAGGGCATACGTACGAGGACATTATGAAGCAAACACACGAGGAAATCCAATATATCATGGATTTAGATGGACTTGGAGAAACCTCTGTCGGAATTTTCGAATTAACAGCACCTGTCCGAAATGCACGGATTAGCTATTGGACAAAATCACAAGATATGCGCGAAGGGCTGCTCTCAACAGAGATTATGGAAATACGAGGAGAAGCATGCATCCTGAGCATTATTACCGATATTACCGATAGAGTTGCTGTCGAAAAGGAAATCGCAAAATTTGCTAGATTAAACCTAATGGGCGAAATGGCTGCCGGGATTATCCATGAAATCCGAAACCCGATGACAACGGTTCGCGGCTTCTTGCAAATGTCAAAAAACCACCCTTCAACCGAGTACATCGACATTATGATTGAAGAACTGGATCGAACTCACAATATTATTACAGAGTTTCTTTCCGTAACAAAAACAGCTGCAACATTGCGTGTACCAAAGCAGTTAAATGATATCGTCCAAACGTTGTTTCCTCTTATTCAGGCAAAGGCGATGGTATCCGATAAATACGCCTGCATGGAGCTTGGAGACTGTCCGCCTTTATCCTTGGATGAAAAGGAGATTCGCCAGCTGATTTTGAATCTAGCCTTAAACGGACTAGAAGCAATGTCAAGCAAGGGTGTTTTAACCATTAAAACATATACAAATGGGCCTGAAGTTATTTTGGAGGTACAAGATGAAGGCTACGGTATTAAGGAAGAGCTGCTTGAGAAAATCGGGACTCCTTTTTTCAGCACAAAGGTAAATGGAACCGGTCTTGGTTTATCGGTCTGTCACGGAGTTGTCGCTCGCCACAATGCTGTTATGAAGGTTAAAACAAGTGAACAGGGAACGAAATTTCTGATACATTTCAATACAGAAAACTCGCCGATTGACGAGCCCTGCTCTCGGGCAAAGACAGAGGCGTAGCCTTACTTACACTGTATTCCTAAAATTTCTCACTACGTCGAATGGTCTTCGGGCTAGAAATGTATGCTTCCTTAAAATGCGAAGAGAAGTAACAGGATTCGGGATTGCCTTCCTCCTGTCGCTTCTCTTCCTTTTGTTATCCTTCTTCTATGTCGCCCGCTTTTTTGCTGGCTCTTGGTAGAAAGCGGGCGACGCAATCCATCTGCTAGCAAGAACAGTGCCTACTAAGCTTAACACTCCGGTAAACAAAAAGCCCCCTGTTAGCCCAAATACATCTCCAATTCCTCCTGCTAGTAACGGACCTCCAAACATACCGAGCGAAAAGATTGCCTGAAAAAAACCCATCGCTGTCGCACGCTGCTCAGGTGAAACATTTCGAATCGCAAGAGCAAGCAGAACAGGAAAAATAAGCCCTTGTCCAAATCCGTTGCATGCCTGTGAGAAAAGAAGCATCCCAAAGGAAGTTGTGAATGGAATGGATATTGTACAAACAGCCGATAATACAAACCCAAGCATTACGGTTTGCTTCTCGCCTATTTTTCTCACGACAATGGATCCGCTTATATAACCGGCAATTGCATTAGGGAGGGTTGTTAGGAGTGCTAACATTCCTAGTTCGCCTTTAGATGCCCCTAAGCTCGCCGCATGCAGCGGTGTAAATCCAAACATCGTTGTAAATACGATCGACTGCGCAAGTACAGCGATTAATGAGATCGACAGAAGGGACCATTGTTTTCCCACTCGAAACAAATCACCAACGGCAACCGGATGACGCTGCTCGCTCATCTTCTCCTCTTGAATGAAAAAGGCTGCAAACAAACCAATGCCGCCAACAGCTGCACCGAGAAAAAATGGTGCATGCCATCCGTAATGCTCTGCAAAATACCCCCCAGAAGCTGTTGCCAGCATTTGCCCGATGCTGTTAAAAAAACTAATTAACCCCATCGCTTTTGCGGCTTCCTCTCTTGGAAAATAGCTAGAAAACAACACGGTAAATAACACCCAGCTCGAAGCCGCGACTCCTGCTAATGCCCGAAAAATCAGGGCAGACAATGCCGTACTATCAAACGTAAAGCCTAAGCTGCTGAATGCCGCGCATGCCATACCAAGCAAAATAAACACCTTTCGTTTTCCAATCCGATCCGACCAAATTCCAAGCGGGACACGAAGAAGCATTTGTGTAAGTCCGTAGCTTCCCAGCACAAGACCGACAAAAAATAAAGAACCGCCTGTATGCTCAACATACGGTGCAAGAACCGGAACATACGTATACATTGAAAACCAAAACGCTACTGTTGACACATAAAAAATAACTCTGTTTCTTTTCAATTCCATTCCGTTTTCCCCTTTAACTAAACCGCTTTCAATTCATTGTTCTATTCTATCTTTCTATCTATTATTTTGCAATTGGCGCGTCCTATCGTTTCCCCCAAAAAATATCGTCATACGGCAGCTTTTATATAAAACGCCTATCACCTCACTGACAAAGGTAATAGGCGTTACACTACACGTTCATATCTATCTAATTATCCAATACTCACTCGCTCCTGCGGATAATGGATATTCTCCTTAACCACTTTTCCGCGAATTAAAAACAGGAGCGAGAAAATACCAATACGTCCGATAAACATCAGCGCAATCAAAAGCAATTTCCCTAGCGTACTTAACTCTGATGTGATACCAAGAGACAGGCCGGTTGTCCCAAAGGCAGAGCACACTTCAAACACAATAGCCGTCAAACTCAGTGAGGGCTCCGTGCTAGCTAAGATGATAAACGATACAGCACACAAAAACACCGCTACTGTCAAAACAATGAACGAACGATGCACATCAACAGGATGAATTTCCTTCCGAAAGACCTTCACTGTAGAGCGTCCTTTTGCGTAAGCCAAAATACTCAGCGCCACAATCGCAAATGTTGTCGTACGAATACCGCTTCCCACACTGCTGGGAGATGCTCCGATAAACATAAGTGCAGCCAGTACAAGCTGAGTTGGTGTAGAAAAATCGTTTAAATCCATCGTAACAAGACCTCCACTTCGCGTGGACACTCCTTGAAACAATGCATAAAATAATGCTTCATGCCATGTCTTATCAGCAAAAAAATGATGACGGTCAAAAAAGTAAATAAAAAATGTGCCAATGACAAGCAGCAAAAAGAAGGTGCTTGTCGTCAGCTTCGTAAATAACGAAAAGCGATACGGGCTCTTTCCCTTGCCCTTATATGTAATATATTCTTTAAGCTCAACCAGCACAGGAAAACCAATCGCACCTAGAATCACCAAGATCATATGAACCGCTTGTACGAAATAATCATGAGCATACGGAATCATTGATTGACCGGTAATATCAAATCCTGCATTGGTCGCGGCATTTACAGCAGCAAACAATCCATGCAAATAAGCCTCTTGCCACGTTCGGTAATACTGCAAAAAATATGTGCCTAACACAACCGACCCAATAAGCTCTATCGTAATAATAATACTTAAAATTTCTCGCATAAGCTGGACTAAACCGGAAAAGGTGGAACGATTTTGGTCAATCATAATAAGCTGCCGTTCCTTAAATCCAATTTTCTTCCCCATAATAAGCCAAACGAACGTCCCGAGCGTCATAATGCCAATGCCGCCAAACTGGACAATAAAAATTAAAATAAAATAACCGGTTGTACTAAATGTTTCGGCGGTAGAAACAACTGTAAGACCTGTTACACTCACAGCACTTGCCGCCGTAAATAACGCATCTACAATAGAAAGCTCAGCGCCTGGATTCCGTGCCGCCGGAAGCAGTAAAAGAACGGTAGAAACCATTACAGCTAAGAAATAAAACAGCACAATCAATTGTACCGAGGATAGCTTTTCACTCATAGTTCTTACTTTAAACGCCATCTGCAAAATCCCTCATTATTCACAAAATCAATACGTTTCATTATAACAAAGGATGGGATAAAAAAAAAAGAATGGAATTTGCTTCGCTCTTTTCACTGTCGCCGCTGTGGAAACTGTCCACTCCTTTTCAACGGCAAAAACAAATGCAACATACCAAACTGTGTTCGCTTCGGTTACCTCTGGAATTGGCAGTATTATCGGAAACTCAACAGAAGGACTCATTATTGACTATTTCAATACGGCGTTTCTCTACTTTATTTTATTTCTATTTTGCAGTGTCTCTGCCGTTTGTTATGGGGCATTTCATATCTCATCTCGAAAATACAGCCATCCTGTTGAGCAAAGCGTATAGGTAACATAACACACTCAGCATAAAATGAAAAAGAACCGCCATTTTCTTTCTAAGAAAGGATGGCGGTTCTTCTTCATTGTCTTCTAATCAAAAAGCCTTCTTTTGATTTTGCTCTTCCTTCAATATCTCCACTGCTTCCCGGAATCGCTGAGAATGTACAATTTCTCTTTCCCTTAAAAAGCGTAAGGAATCATTTAAATCAGGGTCATCCGACATATTAATAATCCACTGATATGTCGCACGGGCCTTCTCTTCTGCGGCAATGTCTTCATATAAATCAGCAATCGGATCTCCTTTCGCCTGTATAAAGGTCGCGGTAAACGGAACGCCTGCCGCATTATGATAGAAGAGAGCACTATCATGGTTCGCATAATGCTCATCTAAGCCCGCATCACGCATTTGCTGCGGCGTTGCATCCTTAGTAAGCTTATAAATCATCGTCGCAATCATTTCTAAATGAGCGAACTCCTCTGTCCCAATATCTGTTAATAATCCAATTACTTTATCAGGAATCGTATATCGTTGATTCAAATAACGCAATGCCGCCGCGAGCTCACCGTCCGCTCCCCCATACTGTTCCACCAAAAATTTGGCAAGCCTTGGATTACACGTACTAACCTTTACAGGATACTGCAGCTTTTTTTCGTAAATCCACATATAATCCCTTCCTTTCTATACCTGCCAAGGCCAAGGTGAGTTGTTCCAGCTCCATTTCTCATCCGCATAGCTGTTTCCATATTGCTGCAAAGGACCAAATTTTGACTCGAAGGTCACCTTTGCTTGCTGCCTGTACTGTGCATACTGATTAAATTGATTAATAACAGCCAGATCCCAAGGATGGGTGTCTAAGTATAAGGTAAGCTCAACCAATACAAAGTCAGCTGCCTGCAAATCCTCAAGAAGCTCATAATATTCCTGCGGTAAAGGTTGCTGCATGCACATTACCCCCTACTTTTTATATGGATTTTCATAATAGTCATATAAAATAGGCCATAATGTCCCCTTTTTCAAAGCTTCCTTCGGGGGAAATTGCTCTAAATTAGGGGGCTGAAATCCTAAATATAAATGGGGAGGTGTAGAATAATATTTTTGTCCAATGGGCGGACATGGGTCAAATGCACTATGAAACGGAGTATAGGATTTCATCCGAGTAAAGGTTTGATCTGGTTGGTTCATCATAAACCCCTCCTTATTCACCAACAGGGAATTTCACCTTTCTTTTCATCTCTTTGTAAATGTATTCTCCAAAGCTTCATATCATGAATATAAAAATTCTGAAAGGTATATATGCAAAAAATGGACATGATCCTCTTGTTGCGAGAAAAATCCTCCGCAAGCAAAATAGGCCCTGTCCGCTTTTTTGTTTAGTTATTTTGAGAATATCCTTACTATCTTCTTCTAATACGACCCGTGCCCCTACTTGTCCGTGGCGGAGAATAACTCTTTGGAGGCAAAATGGTAGAAGATCTTGGTCTCACAGTCGAGCCATTACTACCGCCTGATGTGTTCGGCGGCTTTGTAATTGTTCCTTTGTTGGGGTCTGCAGGAGGTGTAACATTTTTATTTTTTGCTGAAGTGTCTGCAGAGCTGCTGCGCTTTGTAATCGTTCCGACCCCTTCCTTCGTTAAAGGAGGAACGCTTTTTTGCTCAGCTGCGGTCGGCGGACGGTAATCTATAACCGGCTTATACGTGTCACGGCTCGTATAACCACGATAATTTCCGCCATATGACTTCCCAAAATCAAATAAATCATTCAATATGCTTGCCAAAAAATATCCCTGCAAAAAGGATAAGCTATAGTTTTGCTGCACAAACTCCTTGTTGCTGACCTCAATTAACGTGTCAGATGGTTTATCCTTATCCTGCTGAATACTATACAATTCATCAGAATACACAAGAAACATTTGCTGATTATCTTCTTTTGAGCTCTGAGTTGGCTTGTGCTGCTCCGTAAATTTCCTTGCTACCTGTGGAACGGTTTCATTTGCAGCCCGATATACGTAGGAGCGTTGATTTCCGTTTTGTGAAACGGATTCTAATGGGTAGCCTGCAAGTGAACTTGTTCCACCACTTGTACTCCTCTGGCTAATGCAGCCTGTCAGAGCAGATACGGAAAATACAACGGCTAAAATGAGCGCAAACAGCCGCTGAATCATATAGTGGTGCCCCCTTATGTTGCCCGTATAACTTGCACGTCTGCCGGTAAAATGGCTTCACCTTCATACATCATCATGCGTCCGTCCTGCCATTCAATGCGAAGCAGTTTTCGGTTATCCGATTGAAATTCCCATATGTGCTGTTCTCCAGCTGCAGAAAAAGGTGTATGTCCTATAACAGAAACATAACAAGCATATTGATCCTCCAAATGATACATCACATCATCCATTTCAATCGTTGACGGTATTTCATGGATGGAATCTAAACGTCCGTCAATGGGGCTATATAGTTTATAATATAGCTTTTCACGCTGTTCAATCTTTAAGTATCGGATAATATTTCCATCCTGTAATGTTAGAAACGTTTCACTCTGCTTCACAGATGTTGTACGTCCTATCACTTCATAGGTGACTAACGAAACCTCGGCAATATCGCCAGGACCAAGCGTTAAAATGCTTTTTTCCGTCTTAGGCGGCTCCGGGTTTTTCATTATGTTTTTAATACGCTTAAATACGCTCACGAGTTCACCCCTCCCCTGTCTTCAATATACGTCAGATAGAAAAGAGCCGACACCATTAGGTTGTGTGCCGGCAGCTCTTTTCTTACTTCTCATACTGCTTCATAATACGTGCCAATTCGTCTTCAACTTCTTTGTCCCGTCCTAAATGCATAAATTCCTCATCCAGCGACTTTTCTTTCTTATACACTTCCCCGCTCGCCTCCGCTTCCGCTTCAAGCTGAAGCGCCTTCTCCTCCATCCGCTTTAATCCCGATAAGGCAGTGTTAGAATCAAATCCGGACATAGCCTTATGAATGTTCTTTTGTGCCTTTGCTGCATTCACGCGCGCTACCAATGTTTCACGCTTGTTTTTCAGCTCGGTTACCTGCTTGCGCATCTCCTCGAGCTTCGCTCGTAAGTTATCGGCAGCAGCTTTGTTTTGCTCGTAACTTGCTTTGTATTCCTTCCCCTTTTGCTCGGCATTTTTCTTTTCTTCTAGAGCGCGGCGTGCCAAATCCAGATTACCGGCCTGCACAGCCGTATGTGCCTGTTCCTCACGCCTTTTTACTAAAGCCTCCTGCTCTTCATATAACACTTTAAACTTTTTCTCAAGCGCGATTTGCGCTGCTACACTCTTCTCTGCATCCTCTAAATCCTGCTGCATATCGCGTAAATATTGATCTGTCATCTTGATAGGGTCTTCTGCCTTTTCAATCAAAGCATATACATTAGACATGGTTAAATCACGCAAACGCTTAAAAACCGACATTTTGAAATTCCTCCTGTAGACTTTTGCATACAAACCTATTGTTAGCTTGCGTTACTTTACAAAGATTAAAACAAGACATGATTCCTGCAACATCGAAAAAGTGTCATGCAGCAGCTTACATAGGACACATAATATATAAAATCCCTCCTAGGCTGTATTCCATGAACATTTTCTCTAGGCTATTCTTTATATTCACAATCCAAAGGGCTTCAACTATTCAATATAACCCCCCTAAGATCAAGGAGGTATTTTTCATATTCATTTCTCCATACCTATTGTCCCCAAGTTAAAGAAAACTCGTCGATTGGTGAGCCCTGCCCTTGGGCGAAGACAGAAGCGTAGCCCTACTTATACTTTATTCCTAAAGTTTCTCGCTACGTCGAATTGTCTCCTAGCTAGAAATTTATACTTTCTTAAAGTGTAAACAATCCCCTTTTGTTTTTTCCCCACAACAGGAGCATATCATTTATAATAGACCTAAGAAATATATGGGAATTTTGTGTTATCCAGAAAACTCATCGATTGGCGAGACGCTAGGCGAAGACAGAGACGCAGCCGCACTTACACTCTGTTCCTAAAATTTCTGGCTACGTCAAATTCGCTTCTAGCTGGGAATTGATCCTTAAAGTACGGCGCGTTGCAGCAGCTGTGCGAAATATGGAATGCATGACGGCCAGTTTGCATAAGGAATAGAAATGCTTCTGAAGGGGGATACATCATTGTTTTTCTTGCTTACCACACTGAATTTGATTTTATATATTTGCTCGGGGCTTCTCTTTTTCTCGGAAAATCGGGATTCTTGGCAGCTTACGTTAGCAATCGTATGTCTCGTGCTTGCTATTATGCTTTCTTTGTTCATTGGTATCTACTATTACAAAAGAATAGAGCGGAATTGCACAAATTGTACGCCTGATTGTGCGTCTCTTGATTTTGTGGACTGTGATAGTGACGGTTTAGAGTGCTGCGGGGTGGATTGCAATTGATATCCTTGCTTAAAATTGTTCCGTGTCATCGGAAGCGAGAGCGCTGTCTGCACATAAACGGCAAGGCGCTGCCGCTTTGCGCAAGATGCACTGGCATCTTAGCCGGGTACTTGTTCATACCGCTTTTACTGCTCTCTAGCTGGCATATTCCGTTTTGGATCGGCTTGCTAAGCCAACTCCCGCTTCTAATAGACGGCTATACACAGCTATGGAAATGGCGAACAAGCAACAATATACTGCGGCTCACAACGGGGTTATTAAGCGGCTTTGGCTTGTCCGTTCTGATTGTAGCTTCTTCATTTGCTATCACCGCTCTTTTATCGAGAATATAGCAACTCTATTCAGGGGCAGCCAGCAAAGATGGGGCTGCCTCTTCGTTTACTTGGAATCAGCGTGCTGTTGCTTACCCCTAGATACACAAAATATTTGATGGCAGGCAGGGCTATCGAAATGGAGGATAAACATTACTGCCGAAAAATAAATACTAAAAAATAATCAATATACCGAATGAAAATGATAGTTATTATCAATACTATATATTGTAAAGGGTAACCAGCTAGTGGTTACCCGCAAAGCATTACAATTCCGGTACAAATGTTTGACAATCAGTTTCCTTGCTATCAGACGCTTGTTTGCCTTTATGGCTCACTACATAGATAGCCTCCGCATTGCATTTGTTTCCAGTAGCCCAATATTTACAGTTGTTCACTTCACAAAGAACATCTCTAGCCATCGTATTACACCTCCCTTATTACTATCATTCACAAATTAGGGAGGTGTAATACTTTCTTATGTCAAAAAAGTACTCGCTATATAACAGAGAACAACTTCCCTCTTCTTTCATCATGTGGTTTCTGATGTGCAGCTTTTGAGAATATTTCCCTTATCACGCGCTACGCTCTACCTGTTCTCGCTCGATGAAAATGGCCCGTTAATTCGCGTGTTGTCAACGATTTGACCAGCTCCACACAGGAAAGAAGAGATGGCAGATCAATCCCTGTTTCAATTCCCATCTCATGCAGCATGAAGACTACGTCCTCTGTCGCAACATTCCCTGCCGCTCCCGGCGCAAACGGACAACCTCCTAATCCTCCGATAGAAGCATCAAAACGAACAACACCAGCCTGCAGGGCAGCTAGTATATTTGCTTGTGCTAAGCCGTACGTATCATGAAAATGTGCGGTAATCATCGCATTTGGCCGCAAGGAAAAGACCCGCTGAAACAGATCGAATACTTGCTGTGGATTCGCCCGGCCGATCGTATCACAAATCACGATCTCATCTACCCCGAGGGCATCAATTCTTTTAAGCATCTCCAGCACAAGAGCAGCATCCACCTTTCCTTCATATGGACACCAGAACGAAGTGGAGATGTTATGACGAATAAACATTCCATTTTTCTTTGCTTTCTTAATTACCGCTTCAAGTCGCTTAATCGATTCTTCTCTCGTCATTTTTATATTTTTCAGATTAAAGCTATCACTCACCCCTATTACGAAAGAAAGATCTCGCACCCCGCTTGCCACTGCCCGTTCATAGCCAGTTTCATTCGGGATAAGTACCATATACTGAATTTGCGGAAAACGTTCAATTCCCTCAAGCAATTCCTTTGCATCTTTCATTTGCGGAACATATACCGGATGGACAAAGGAGGTCGCCTCCATTCTCCGTATTCCTGTGCCATTTAAGGAGTGAATGAAAGCAATTTTCTGTTCTGTAGGAATAAAGCCCGCCTCATTTTGCAGCCCATCCCTCGGACCCACCTCAATAATTTCTACCTGCTTTGGAAGATTCATATCACTCACCTCATCTCCCTTAAGAAATCATCCATCTCCAATAAGAATGTATGCTCCTATTTATGGATGAATCAATATACAGATAGATATGCTGATAAGGCGGCTATATTCATGCATGGCAAAATAAAGAAAACTCGCCGATTGGCGAGTTTTCTTGACAATTCATACTGCGCATTGCCGTTTCTAGATAACACTTACTAACAGCAGTGCCCTAAAAAATAGTCTCTTACTCTTTATGTTCCTATACCTGTTCATTAATTAAAGAGACGATTTGCTTCATACGGGAATCCAACACCTCATAATAAATTTCCAATCCTTTTCGGTTCCCTAATACGATACGTGCCGACTTCATTTTTGCAAGGTGCTGTGACAATGTAGATTGCGGGAGTCCTAAGCCCTCATATAGAGATGTAACATTTTGTGGCCCGCGCTCCATCAAGATCTGAAGTATTTGCAAACGCACCGGGTGCGCAATTACCTTAAGCTGCTCGGCTACAATATTTAAATTTGGTTGATTAATTGTAAAATCTAACATTATACATCTCCACCCTTTATAGATTTTATTTCCTAAAACAAAATATTTCAATATTCCATATCCGTTTTGATTATAGCATGCGATGTCGAAGTTTGTCGTCTTGCAATAGAATAATAAACTGAGAAAATATAAAAAAATCTAATCCATTTAGAAGATACAACCAAATCCCCAGCAAACAAGTGAAATTCTTTCTATACCTCCGTTAACCTGTCAGAAATACACCATGACAAGCTACAAAGAGTCACTCTTAGAGGGCAGCTTATACTGTAGGGAGCCATATACAGCCTGTAAAATCTGTATCTTATTCATATAATAAGAATTAAGAACTTCTTTAATATGTACTGTTCGAGACAGGCACTCTATCTTCCTCCTATTTTTACACTTAATTGTAAATTAATGGTTTTGAATTTATACTTTCTTAAAGTGGAGCAATAAACAATTTTTATAAACAAACGTGTATAAAAAGAAGAACAGAGCAGACTCTAATCATTGTTGTTTATAACAACAATACAAGGAGGAATCGATATGCCACATCGAATTTATCAGGCAGCTCAACAAGCTCAACAGGCACTTCAACAAATCCAACAAGCAGCTCAGCAATTAGCCATGCAGGGACAGCACAATGTTAACTTTGCAGGTCCTCATTCCGCTATGCAGCCGGGATTTGCCGGAACAGACGCACAGCAGGTAAGACAGGATATCTCTAATAACACTATGAACATGAACAGCGGAAACATGGGAGGATATACGCAGCAGGCGGGTGGCTTCTTACCTCAAGGCGCTAGCTTTGCAGGCTCTCATTCTGCTATGCATTCAGGATTTTCCGGAACAGATGCACAGCAGGTAAGACAGGATATCGCCAATAGCACTATGAATATGAACCGTGGAAACATGGGAGGATATACGCAGCAAGCGAGTAGCTTCTTACCTCAAGGTGCTAGCTTTGCAGGCTCTCATTCCGCCATGCATTCAGGATTTTCCGGAACAGATGCACAGCAGGTAAGACAGGATATCGCCAATAGCAACATGAACATGAACCGTGGAAACATGGGAGGGTACACGCAGCAACCTGGTAGCTTCTCGCCTCAAAACGCTAGCTTTGCAGGCTCTCATTCCGCTATGCAGCCAGGATTTTCTAGAACAGATGCACAGCAGGTAAGACAGGATATCGCCAATAGCAGTATGAACAGTGGAAATATGGGAGGCCTTATCCAGTAACGCTCCGTTTGCATTCTCGTTCTATACAATAAAAATAATTCCCTTCAGCAAGAGAGGAATTATTCAGGCTGTGAAAAAAATGTTTTCCACAGCCTGTTTTTTATCAGAACTGTATTTCATGCCAATGATATAGAAAGTACATTGCCCATCTTATCCCCTATCTATTAAAATTGGCGTTTTTTCCAAATAGGAAGTCAGCTCTTCTAACTGTACATCATCAGAGACATAAAAGACTCTTCCTCCGCTAAAATCTCCCTTTTCTTTCAAATGGGGAATGCGTACATACCCTTCCTTAAGGGAGGAAATATAGCCGGTAACATATTCAGGGTCATCAGACCAACAGAGCTCGGCAAGGACAAACGGAGCGTGTGCCACCTTTGTGGCAAGAGCGAGTGCCTCCGTTATTCGCGGAGATGCAATGGTATGCCGGCTCGCCCATTGCTTATACCCATCCTCCGTCCATCCCATTCGAGTTGCACGCACCCCCTGCAGCCCTGCATCAAGACGCTCTCCGCTTGAAGCGCTCATAATTGCAGCACCTCGTAAATTCGTCTGACTCGCAAGCAACTCGATCCCTTTTCGAGCTGCTTGCTCTGAGATACAAAGGGTTTGTAAATACCGCATGGCATACAGTCTGCCTTCATGCATATGTTCTGCTGTTGCTGTTATCACAGGCAGCGGCGGAACGCGTAAAATCTCGTGCGGTACAATCCTTTCCATCACAAGCTGAATAAAGTCAGCATCCCCGCGGCTATGCAGCAGTGCCTTTTGCAGCAATTCCTGCACCGCAGCCTCTAAGGAGCGTTTCGCAACAAGCGTTTCCCCACCGGATATATGAAAGCCGCCATCCTCATGAGAGCCGCCTTCAGCCGCCCTCATTCGGACACTAAACATTTCTTCTTGCAAACATACCACCTCATGTTTTCTTTACACCGTATATCCATTATGTTTGGAGGCAAAATATCTCGCTATCATTACAGAGCGCACTCTTCAATTTCAAAACCAAGGTCCTCAATGATTTTCCAATCAGCCCGAACTTCTTGACCTTCTGTCGTTAAATAATCTCCGACAAAAATCGAATTTGCTGCATATAACCCAAGCGGCTGTAGAGAAGCTAGATTCACCTCGCGCCCTCCGGCAATACGAATTTCCTTTGCAGGATTCACAAAGCGCATCATCGCAAGCAATTTTAAGCATTTGCGCGGATTCAACTCGGCACGTCCTTCAAGCGGCGTTCCGTCAATGGAATTGAGGAAGTTACAAGGAATGGAATCTGCATCAAGCTGCTGAAGTGAAAATGCGATTTCGACAGCCTCTTTATCTGATTCCCCCATACCAAAAATAGCACCCGAGCACGGAGACATACCAGACCCTTTGACCTTCTCAACCGTATCTACACGATCCTCATACGTATGGGTAGATGCAATGTTTTTATAGTTTTCCTGCGATGTGTTCAAGTTATGGTTATAACGATGAACACCCACCGCAGCCAGCTTGCTTGCATGCTCTTCATTTAAAAAGCCAAGGCAACAGCAAATCTTCAAATCTGTTGTTTCACGGATTTCCTTTACCGCTTCAATCACATGATCAATTTCCTTATTAGTCGGACGGCGTCCTGATGCAACAATACAATATGTACCTGCCTTTCGGCGAATGGACTCCTGCGCTCCCTCCACAATTTTCTCCTTTGTCAGCCACGCATATTTATCAATTGGCGCTTCAGAGACAATTGACTGAGAGCAATATCCACAGTCCTCAGGACATAATCCAGACTTCGTATTAATGATCATATTTAACTTCACCTTTTTGCCATAGTAATGATGGCGAATGATAAAAGCTGCGTTTAAAATAGCCAGCAACTCTTCGTCTGGTGCCTGCACGATTGCAAGAGCTTCCTCCTTTGTGACTTTATATCCTTGGACGACGCCTTGCGCCAATGCTTTCCAATCTGTTTGAACTGCTTTCATCCTTCATCCCTCTTTCCTTTATTTGAAATTTCCCAAGCTTACTCCATTCAATAGACTGTTCCACTATGGAAATCACATGTTCCCGCGACCGAGGGTTTTCAATATGCGGGATAACACCTAACACGGGAACTCCGCTATACTGTTCAATCATCGATGGATTGGTTTGCTCTGCAATTCCTGCTATGTCTTTCTGATAGTCTGATAGAATTACGCCCGCAACCTGTAACCCATGCCCCTTTGCATATGAAATAGTTAATAATGTATGATTCACCGTCCCTAAATTTGGCCGTGCCACAATAATAATAGGCAAACCAAACATAACAGCCGCATCAACAACAAGTCCGTCCTCTACATACGGAACCGCAAGTCCTCCAGCTCCTTCAACCAACATCACATCATGCTTTTTCGCCAATCGCTCATAATGATGCCGCAAATCCTGCAAGGTAACCTGTTGCCCAGAACGATTTAGTGCCAATACAGGGGCAAGTGGTTCTACCGCAGCGTACGGACAAATCTCCTCGACTGGATCATCTACGTTTGATAGTGCCTTTAAGCGCGTGGCATCTCCATCCCGATGCTTTACAAGATGACCGCTTTGAACTGGTTTATACACACCAACATCATAGCCCCTCGCGCGCAACACACCAGCTATTCCTCCTGCTACAATCGTCTTGCCAACGTCCGTATCGGTAGCAGTAATGAAAAATCCGTTCATCTATTACGAACCTCCTTTAACAATGGATAGTACGAAATACTTCAATCACTCGTTCTATATCCTGCTTTCGATGGCTGGCCATCACCGTAAGCCGCACTCGTGATGTTCCCATCGGAACTGTAGGAGGCCGAATCGCAGGTGCAAAGATACCATGTTCATATAACATCTGAGATAAGGAGATTGCTTTATTTGTCTCCTTACAAATCACCGCAAGAATCGGTGTTTCTCCACCCCATATGTCATACCCTAAAGCTGTTAACCCACCATAAAGCTTCCGGCTCATTTGCAGCAGATGCTGTCTTCGTTCCTGCTCCTGCTGAATAATCCCGATTGCCTCAAGTGCACTCGCAATCACACCTGGCGGTAAGGAGGTCGAAAAAATAAACGGCCGTGCCCGATTTAACAAATAATCAATTAACAGCCGGCTTCCCGCAATATATCCTCCTTCCGCACCAATCGCTTTTGAGAGCGTCCCCATTTGAATATCTATGCTTCCCGTTAGTCCAAAATGCTCTGCTGTTCCTCGTCCGCAGCATCCGAGCACACCGGTTGCATGAGCATCATCAACCATAACAAGTGCATCGTATCGTTGTGCTAGTGCTACAATTCCAGGGAGCGGGGCAATATTCCCGTCCATTGAAAATACACCATCTGTGACAATCAAACGTCTTCGATAAGCGGACGCAGCTTTTAGCTTTTCTTCTAGATCATGTAAATCACAATGACTGTATACGATTGTTTGCGCACGTGATAAACGGCAGCCATCAATAATGCTCGCATGGTTCATTTCGTCTGATAAAATAACATCCTCCTTGCCTACTACTGTTGTTAAAGCCGCTATATTTGCCATATATCCTGTATTGCATACGATAGCTGCCTCGGTTTGCTTAAACTGTGCAAGCCGCTCCTCCAGTTGTTCGTGCAAGGTCGTATTTCCAGTGGTTAGCCTTGACCCTGTTGATCCTGCGCCAAGCCCCTTCGTTGCCCGAATGGATGCCTCAATGAGCCGTTCATCATGCGCGAGTCCTAGATAATTATTAGAAGCAAGCATGAGCATTTTTTTTCCATTCACAAGCGCATATCCACCGTCATCCACTACATCTACTGTCTGCAGCTGACGGTACAACCCTGCTTCCTTTATTTCTGCAAGCTCCTTTGACCACATCACCCTTCCGTTACCTCTTGAATAGCTTGGTGCAAAATCTGAAGCATTGCATCTAATTCTTCGGTAGTTGCTGCAAGCGGCGGCATAAAGACAATCACATTTCCAAGGGGACGAATGAGCATGCCAAGCTCACGCGCGCGGCGGCATACACGAACGCCAATCCGTTCAGACCAATCATATGCCTCTTTCGCATCACGATTCACAACAAGCTCAAGCCCCATCATCAAGCCCTTTTGGCGAATATCACCAACATGGCGCAACTGACGGAACCTCTCTAATTTTTTAACAAGATAAAGAGACTTTTGCTGCACTTCCAGGATTAAATTCTTTTTTTCCATCAATTCAAGATTCGCAATCGCTACCGCACAGCCAAGCTGATTTCCGGTATAGCTATGGCCGTGGAAAAAGGTCTTTTTCTCTTCATACTCACCAAGAAACGCCTCATAGATTTCATTTGTCGCCACTGTAATCGCAACTGGCAAATATCCTCCCGTCAGTCCCTTCCCTGCCGTTAAAATGTCAGGGGTCACATTCTCGTGGTCACAGGCGAACCAGCGACCCGTACGGCCAAATCCAGTAGCTACTTCATCTGCGATCATCAGGACATTGTATTTCGTGCACAGCTCACGAACCCCGCGCAAATAGCCATCCGGCATGACAATAATCCCGCTCGCCCCTTGCACGATCGGCTCAATAATGAGCGCAGCCGTTTCCTCATGATGAGCCTGCAGCACCTCTTCTAGCTTAGCTAGGAAAAAGTCAGTTTGCTCCTTCTCTCTTCCATTAATAGGAGAACGGTATACATATGGGTACGGAGCTTTAATGGATGAAAAAAGCAAGCTGGAGTATGCTTCATGATACAAATCGATGGCCCCGACAGAAACAGCCCCGATTGTATCTCCATGATAGGCTTCCTTCATCGTAATAAACCGCTGCTTCTTTCGTTCTCCTTTATGCTGCCAATATTGAAATGCCATTTTAATCGCGATTTCAACAGCAGTGGCGCCGGAATCGGAATAAAACACCTTCGCAAGCCCTGGCGGCATCAAGCCAATCAGCTTTTCTGCAAGCAAAATAGCCGGAATATTCGCCATGCCAAGCAAGGTAGAGTGAGCAATGTGATCTAATTGATCTCGAATCGCCTGATCAAGCTCTTGAACGCGGTGGCCATGCACATTCAGCCAAATGGAGGACACGCCGTCCCAATATTCGTTTCCTTGCACATCACGAAGCTTTCTCCCGTTTCCTTCTGCAATGATAATCGGATCATCCTCTATGTACTCCTTCATCTGTGTAAAAGGATGCCATACATACTGCTTATTCTTTTGAGCAAGTTCTGCATAATCCCATTCTTTTACAAGCATTTATTATCACCTAATCCCTATCTTTTGTTAACCAAAAATAAAAACAAGTTAACATTAAGAAGATATTATCATATGAACAAATATTATACAATTCTTAACATTCATAATTTCTTGCGGCATGTAAGTACAGATCAAACGAACAAAAAGCCAGCCCGATTAAGCCTATAACTGACAGAACCCTAACTACACATTGATAGTTAGGGTTTCGTCAGTTATTTAGGCAAGCCTCCTAGCAAGCTTTAGTGAAAAGGCCTCGATACATTTTCTTCACCTATTTTTTATTCCTGCGAATCCTTCTTACAGCAAAAAAGACTACAGCTCCCCCTGCTCCAAGCAGAAGCAGCACCGGTGAGTTCCCAATCACAAATACAAGCAAACCTTGTGCACCGTTGGAAATACTCGTCACACTCTTTTTAAAGGCCACTCCAATTCTCTCTCCAAGCGTTGAGGCATTTTGTGTAAGCGATTGTACCTCTGTCAGCTCAATTCGAATGGTACTGTAATCAACGAGAGAATCATATCTTTTCAATGTTGTTGTCAGACCTTCAATTTCATAGCGGACAGCTGCAAGCTCCTTTTCAATTTCTATCACATCTTTAAGCGATCCTGTTTGTTTTAGCAATTCCAGCAGGCGCTCCTCTTGCATTTTTAACGACTTTAGTCTAGCTTCCGTGTCAAAATATTGGCTGGTCACATCCTCCGTCATAATTTGCTTAGAGGTGATATTCCCAATCGTGCCGGCTTCCTTCAAGTAATCGTCCAGCTTATTTGCCGGAATGCGGATTGTATAGGAAGCAGACCTTGTGGAGCTGCTATTTTCTTGTACGGACACGCCAGAAACGCTGCTCCCTTCCACGTAACCGCCAAACTTCCCTACAGATGCTTCAACCTTGCCGATGGAGGCATCAAATTCAGTTGTTTCCATGCGCACCTCGACATTTTTTATGAGCTTTCGATTTTCCACAACAGATGGTGTCTCTTTTGCTGGTGCGGTCATATCTGCTGGCTGATCTGTCTTTTCCTGCGCTGCTGGTGCGGCCCCCTCCATCTTTGCAGAGTCTGACGACATTGACATTTCTGCACTATTTTTCTGTTCAGCGCTGGAACACCCTGTAAACAATATGGCTACAAAACATAACATTGCCAGGATCCTTTGAACACTATGTCTCTTCACCTGAATCCTCCCCTTCTTATCTCTGCCTTTCAAGTGGAAATGCGAAGTGCCATTCCCCTTTTTTCTCAAAGAGCTGCGTAATTTCAATTTCCAGCTGAATGGATGAAGGCAACTGCTTAGCATCAGAAACAGAAATAATCCCGTGAATCAATTCCCCTGCCTGATTCTCATGAATGCTATAGTTCAGCTCAGTACCATTCGATACAGCCTTGTCTGCTCTGCTTCAATCAACTGCAGGAATGCTTGCTTATTCCCTTTTTTCGCTTTCCTTACGAGCTTTTCCGCATCCATCTTCTTACCCATCCTATGCGCGGACTATGTAGACATTCCTTCATTTCGCTCCAAATTGTTTTATAATTAATAATCTGCTTAGAAATAGTAATCAATAGAAATAGGCCTTTTTGAGAGGATGGTAATTATGACCGAAAAAGAAAAAATGATACGTGGAGAACTCTACTTGGCAAATGATCCAGTACTTGTCCAAGAACGTATTAATGCAAGGCGATTGACGCGATTATATAATGAAACAATCGAAACTGAACAAGCACAACGTACAGAAATCCTTCGAGAGTTATTTGGTGCCGCTGGAAATAACATCTATATCGAACCGACCTTCCGTTGTGATTATGGGTACAACATCCATGTGGGGGAGAATTTCTACGCAAACTTTGATTGCGTCATGCTGGATGTTTGTGAAATCCGCATTGGCGAGCACTGCTTTCTCGCTCCGGGCGTACATATTTATACAGCTACACATCCGCTTAACCCATATGAGCGCATTTCCGGCGCCGAGTTTGGAAAAGCAGTTACCATTGGAGATAATGTATGGATTGGCGGCAGGGCTGTCATTAATCCAGGAGTCACGATCGGCAATAACGTTGTAATCGCTTCTGGATCTGTTGTGACAAAGGACATACCTAATAATGTTGTAGCCGGGGGGAATCCCGCTAAAATTCTAAAGGCAATTAAGCTATAAGAAGACGTAGTCATCAGCCAAAATCCATACATATTTTTTACGCAAACAACCTAATATAAAAAAGGAGAAAAAGCAAAAACTCTCTTTTTCTCCTTGACCATTAAGCTGGTTGCTGCAGCTTTTCTTTTTTACGGCTCTTTTGATTCTTAAGATAACCAATTCCTAATATAAGAGCTGTTATCACAGCTAGAATCAAGTATAAAACCACCCCATGCGGGATTTCTACTAACTCGTTTAAGCTTTTGTCTTTTAGAATCATCTCGCCAGCTGTCCATGTTAAAATCCCTGCGCCGGCATAAGCAATCCATGAATAGCGTTCCATTGCTTTGACAATTGCTTTCGAACCAAAAATCATGATTGGGATACTAATAATAACGCCAAGAGCAATCATACCAAGATGGCCGTGAGCGGCACCGGCAACAGCAACGACATTATCTAGGCTCATGACTGCATCGGCAATAATAATCGTTTGGATCGACTTCATCAGTCCATTATGAGACTTAATATTTGCTTCTTCTTCCCCTTCAACCAATACTTTGTAAGCAATCCAAAGAAGCAATAACCCTCCTACAAGATTCACATAAGGGACTTTGAGCAAGTATACAATGATTGCTGCAAAACCAATTCGCAACAAAACTGCTCCCGCAGTTCCCCAAAAAATAGCTTTGCCTTGCTGCTCCTTCGGCAGATTTCTTGTTGCCATTGCAATCACGACCGCATTGTCCCCAGATAAAATAATATCAATAGCAATAATTTTGAGTAAAGCAATTAACGCACCTGAAGACACAATCGCTCCTAAAATAGGAAATACATACTCCATACAATACGGCCTAGCTACTAAAATCACATGACAGCTAACATAATAGATTGCAAGGTATTCTCCGAACCAGGAAGGGAGACATACTGCAGTGACTCTCATATCATTTTACTCCATGAGAGATGTCATGAGCAGCAAACGATGTTTGGAACAAATCCGTTTACCGCCAAGATTTTATCACCAGGAGCCACACCTCCTATAATCAAAAACTCTGGTTCCCGTATTACCTATGCCTGCTAGATTAACAGCCTTATACCAGAGAGCTTGTCCGGTATAAGGACAAATCTAAAAGAAGTTCTTTTGACCTTGTTTATTATAGCATATCTTCTCATAATTTGGTGTATAAGATTTTAGAAGCCGCGAAAAAGCACAATTTGTTCTCTTTGCACGTGATCAAAGAAACCTCTAAGACAATGAGTCACTGTATTCTCAGTGGTCGGAAAACCTCCTCGCTGCGTGAAGCTAGAAAGCTCTAAAAGCACGATGCGTTCTTTCCAAACAGGCAACGGCACCACGTTCGGGTAGGTTCTTATCCTACCCTGAACTATGTATGTGAGTGCCTGCGCCCTTTCCAGCCTTCACTTCCATTTTTGGCTTTCGATCAATTGAAGCAATCTCTCTGGGTCCTTACTTCCAATTAGCAGTTCCTCTCCATCCGCAAACTGCAGCTTTATACCGCGCATGCTGCCCATAATATAGGCCCAGCCCTTATATGGCGTCCATCTTAATCCCAGCCCGCCATACGACAGCAGATGATAACTAACCACTTCCATTCCTGAGATCCCTGTATACGGAATATATCGTGACCGAAGGGGCGTGAACCGAACTATAATCCCTTCCTCCTTCACCTCTGTAACAAGCCTTAGCATTATGAAAAAGATCGATAATACTAAACCTAGCAAGCTGCCTAGCAAAAGCTCCGCATTGCTCATAGGCTTATCCCCAAATGAAATTTTAAAGAATGTCTGTTCAATCCATCCATACCATATAAACCCGCTTATTAAAAAAATAGGAATATACGTATACCACGGCATAGATTGAACCTCTTGATACGTTTGTTTCATTCCCCTCTCCCCCTATCTACCCGAAGCCTAAAAAAACAGAATACCCAACAGCAGAGACAGCAGCTTCCCTTTTCTTGATTTTACCACGCATTCTGTGAGGACAAAGATAGCCTAATTTCCAATTCAGGAAACAATTTTAGATAAAACCCTTTCTGAAAAACTCCAGTAAACAAAATGAAAAATCTGTGTTATACTGAAGAAAATAAAGTGCGTATTTTGGAGGAGCCTGTCACTATGGGATAACTGTGTCCTATAGTGATGGGCTCTTTTTGTATTTTTTTAAACTGCTTGCGCACGCTGTAATTATAGAGAAAGGCGGGAACACATATGTTAGTATTTCAACTTGCGATTATTTTGCTGGCATCAAAAATTGCTGGAGACGTAAGCGTAAGACTGGGTCAGCCTTCCGTTCTCGGAAAGCTTCTCATCGGTATTGTCCTTGGTCCATCTGTATTAGGTCTTGTTCATGATACAGAGATATTAAAGGAACTTAGCCAAATTGGTGTCATTCTATTAATGTTTATTGCCGGATTGGAAACAGATATAGATGAATTCAAACGTACAGGAAAAGCATCCTCTTTTGTAGGAATTGGCGGAATTATCGTTCCTCTTCTTGTAGGATATGGATCAGGAATCATTTTAAATCTGTCTTCCATTGAATCCTGGTTTTTAGGTTTACTGCTGTCAGCAACAAGCGTCAGCATTTCTGTGCAAGCTCTGAAGGAGATGAACCAATTAAAATCCCGTGAAGGGGCAACGATTTTAGGGGCTGCCGTGATTGATGATGTTGTTGTTATTATTGCGTTAGCATTTTTGATGAGCATGGCTGGAGGAGATGTTCATCTAGGAGCCATGATCTTGAAGAAGGTTATCTTCTTTACAGGAGCCATTCTCATAGGGTGGAAAATTGTTCCTTTTATTCTTAAACGCTTCGCGCCGCTGCGTGTAACAGAAGCTACTATTTCTGCCGCTTTAATTATTTGCTTTATGTATGCCTACTTAGCAGAGTATGCAGGGGTAGCGGCCATTATTGGTGCATATATCGCCGGGGTTGCTATTAGCGTAACAAACTATAAGCATGAAGTGTTTGAAAAGGTAGAAACGATTAGCTATTCTATTTTTGTTCCAGTGTTTTTCACATCCATTGGTGTAAGTGCACAATTTTCTGGAATCGCAGAAAATATCGGCTTAATTGTTTCATTAAGTATAGTAGCTATTCTCACAAAGTTAGTGGGTGCGTCATTGGGTGCCAAAGTCTCTGGGTTCGGTTGGAGAAGCTCGCTCGGCATCGGAGCGGCTATGGTGTCGCGTGGGGAAGTAGCATTAATTATCTCAGCCATCGGGCTCGAAAGCAATTTGCTTAGCCAGGATTTGTTTGCCGTGATTGTTGTAGTTGTTCTTATTACAACAATTGTAACACCGCCGATGATGAAGTGGTTGTTTACTGAGCAGGGACAGGTAAAGGGTAACGCATAGCTAATAAAAGTATGAAATGCCACTTAGATTCTTCTGTTCACAATTTATATCATCATATAGCTGCAGGACCATCAAGTTAATAGCCTGATGGTCCGGGGCATCCATGTATTTGACAAGCTCCAGCGCGCATCTCTCCTTCTTACTCAGGGTGCTTTATGCTTTCTTTTGTTCCTTTGCGAGCAATTCCTCCATAAAGGCAAGCAATTCTAAGCGAAGCTCTGGCCGGCCTAACGCTAAATCGATAGTAGCCTGTATAAACCCAAGCTTATCGCCGGCAGCATTTCCTTCGGCTGCGCCTTTGTAGCAGGCAAAAATCTTGTTCCTAGTCCTGCCGCAGGGATAATGGCCTTTTTCACTTTCATTCCAGCTCACTCCTTATTTGTTCTTTTTGTGTAAATACCCAAAGCCGGCTGCCGATATAATTCACAACTACACCAAACCCGGTTGCAGCTAGCTTGCTTATCCAAAGATTATATTGATACATATCGTACAGAAAAAACAGCAGACCAAATGAACAAAGCAGAGAAGCCCCGTTTACAGCGAGAAATTTGACAACCTCAGGCATATTGACACCGTGCGTCAGACCAAATGTCCATTTTCTATTGAAAAAAAAGCTATTTGCCGTTCCGCATGAATACGATAGCACTTGGGCTGCTGTATATGGCACTCCTAGAAAATGAAGCAGAAAAAAGGCAGCAAAATCAACAGCTGTATTCATTCCTCCCACTAGGCAAAAGCGTAAAAATTGCGCAGCGCCTTGCTTATTGTCTAGCATTTGCGCTCACCTCTTTGCGCACAGAGACTTCAGCATAGGGATTGTTCCGCAGCAAGTAAAGCGGGCGTCCCTTCGTTTCATCGTAAATTCTGCCAACATACTCCCCAAGAATCCCGAGCAGAATGAGAATCACTCCATTTAACAGCAGTACACAGGCAATGAGTGATGTCCATCCAGAGACCGTGTTCGTTGTAAATAGTCGTTGACATACTGATACTAACAAATAGATAAAGCTCGAAAAGGAGATCAAAAAGCCGAGATACGTTGCCAGCCTCAATGGCTTATGAGAAAATGATGTAATTCCATCCATCGAGAAGCGCAGCATTTTCTTAAGCGGATATTTCGTTTCCCCCGCAAAGCGCTCATCGCGTTCGTATTCGATTGCTGTTTGGCGAAAGCCTACCCAGCTCACAAGCCCGCGAACAAAACGATTTTTTTCTCGGACGCTGCGCATCGCTTCGCAGACGCGGCGGTCCATTAGCCGAAAGTCCCCTGTATCAATTGGAATGTCAACCTCCGTTAATGAACGGAGCGTACGATAAAAGATAGCAGCGGTCCATTTCTTAAATAAGGTCTCTCCCTTTCGCTTCGCACGCTTGGCGTACACAACCTCATAGCCATCCTTCCACTTTTCAATCATGTCAGGAATTAATTCAGGCGGGTCCTGTAAATCAGCGTCAATAATAATAATCGCCTCGCCTCGCGCATAGTCCATACCAGCTGTAATTGCGATTTGATGCCCAAAATTACGAGAGAAATCCAGCAGCTTTACGCTATGATCCCGCTTCGAAATCCCCTCTACAATTTCCGCTGTGCGATCCTTGCTTCCATCGTTGATGAACAACAGCTCATATGACTCCTGCAATGACTTCATTACACCTGTTAAACGACGGTATGTTTCCTCCACAACAGCTTCCTCATTATAGACAGGAATAATAATGGAATACCGCATATTTTGATCCATCTCATACCACTCCTTATCTTTTTATGGTCAGCAGGCGGCTCGTCGGTACGAGCCGCGCCATGCTTTATTTATTAATTTGATACAATGTGCCTGATCCGCCCATACCCATTCCGCTTGTCTGAGACGAGCTGGACGAACTTCCTTGCCACTCTGTTGCCGGTATTTCTGTACTATGTTCCTTAATCCAAGTCAGCACATCCGAACTTCCTCTGCCTAAACCATTATCAGAAATATAGAAGAATTTAATTTCATTATTTTCTACCATTTTTTGAAGCTTTTCGACCGTAAGTGCAGGATCTTCTCCTGAAAATCCGCCCATTGCCATAACTGCTTTTCCTGTTTCAATAATATACGAGGAAGCAGAGTTAGCATTTGTCGTGCCAAATAAGAATGTTTCACCTGTATTGTTCTTCGTCACGTAGTTAAGCAATGCTTCATTCACTCCGCTGCCTGGATCACCGCCCATTCCAGCTCCTCGGCTATCCTGTGTCATTCTTGTTTCAGCAGCTGTGCCGCTTGGTTGTTGCTCTCCATTTTGCGGCATTGCGCCAGGTGCCGCTCCAAATGATGGCTGTCCATCTTGCGGCATATTGCCATCCATTGGTCTATTGCCGCCCATCATAGTGCCTCCGTTTGGTCCTGCTTGCGGTATCATTGTGTTATCACCATAAATAAGCGGTGTTGCTGACCAATATAACGGTCCAATCAATAAAGCAAGCATTCCAGCTAAAGCCATCCGTGAAGATAATGTTTTGTTGGAACGGGCAAAGAATAAAGCTATCGCTGTCCCAATTCCCGCTATACCGACAGCAATTAACCAACCGATGCCAATCGTACTGCTATATGCCTGTAAAATGTATAATTGGAATGCTGTTGTTACAGCAATCGAAGAAGGTAACAACCATGCTTTCCATCCCTCTTTATCACGATACTTGCTCCAAAGCTCTACCCAGCCCGCCCCAGAAAGTCCTGCAATCGCTGGTGCTAACATAATTAGGTAATAGTGATGGAAGAAACCCGCTATACTAAAGAATGCTGCAATTGGCAATAGCCATGCTAGCCAAAATAATGTTTCAATTTGTTTATCTGTAAATTTCTGACGAAGGCGAATACCCGCAAGCAATGCCACACTTGCAAATGCTACGAAAGGAAGCAGCCAGCTTGCCTGTCCTGACAACTCCTTTTGGAAAAGACGAAGCGGACCTGCTTGGCCTGTACCGAATAAACCACTCGTACCGTTGTTACGCCCCATTCCTCCTTGCGGTCCTCCGCTTGGTGGAGTGCCTCCGTCCTGCTGCATATTTGTTGTGCTATTTTGTGTCTGCTGTGTATTTGTATTTGCTGCACTGCTATTGCTTTGCTGACTCGCAGCTGTTGCAGCTGACTGCTGCGTTCCACTTTGTTCACCTACAGTATTATCACCTGTCAAACGAGAAACACCGTTATACCCAAAAGCAAGCTCCAAAACCGAGTTCGTTGAACTGCTGCCGATATAAGGACGATCCTCTGCAGGAATCGAATCTACTACAACAGCCCATGATACCGATACACCAAGCATCAGCACTGTTGCTGCTATAAGACCGATGAGTTTCTTTTTCCACTGTGCCTTAAAAGCAAGAACATATAACAAGAAAAATGCCGGTACAACCATATATGCCTGCATCATTTTCATATTAAAGCCAAGCCCAATCATGGCAAATGCGCCAAGCACCCAGCCAAGCTTCCCGCTGCGAACACCGCGAAACAGCATCCATGCTCCAAGAAGCAGTGTAAATACTAATAAACTGTCAATATTATTTGTACGGCTTACTGCCACCGCAACTGGCATAAATGCCATAACTAAGCTCGAAAGCCGTGCCGCCGTCCTGCCAAACGTCGGTTTCACGAGTGTATACATAAGCAGTACTGAGCCCACGCCTGCCAAAGCCTGCGGCAAAATAACGCTCCAGCCGTGTACACCAAATACTGCGGCAAATGCTGTTTGCACCCAAAACACAACCGGCGGCTTATCTACTGTAATAAATCCAGCTGGATCAAATGAAGCGTAAAAGAAACTATGAAAGCTTTGCAGCATGCTTGTAACCGCTGCTGTGTAATAGGCGTTTGCATTGCCGCTATTCCAAATATTGAAGATATTTAAAAAAGCGGCGAGTATGGCGATTCCGACAAGAACAATGTCAAACCGCCTCTCTTGTTTCATATTCATGTTCTATTTCCCCTCTCATTCCTTAGTTTCATCTCTAGGTTTGTTCTTATTTCTTACTTGTCTCTAGCATACACACCGAAACTGAATTGACCCTTAAGAGAAACTGAGCACTTCTTGAGGATTAACTGAACATTTGCTGAAAGCGCAAGAAAAGCGGACAAGGCTTGCCCTTTGCGGAGGTTCAACCCGGATTCTGCCATTTTGGGTCTTGGGAGCTAACATTACCTCGAAAAGTTATACTAAAAAAGGCCCTCTCATAAATCAATTTTACTGATTTATGAGAGGGCCCTTCCCCCATTAAAACTCCAACACAACAACCCCATGCGCTGCCAGGACTACATCCACCCGTTCTGCTTCGTACGCAAATTCTTCGCCCGTCAGCAAGCTTGTAACCTTTTTTCCTCTTAAGTTAAACGGCATATCCACTGTAATTTCCTGATCTGAGTTGTTGAATGCGAATAACACTGTCTGCTCTTCAAATGTTTTTGTATACATAACATGGTTTGTTGCATTGCTTGCCGTAACGAACTGCAAGGTGCCGCGATTGCCAAATGCCAGGTTTTTCTTGCGTAAGCTAATAAGCTGGGCAACAAAATGAAACATCTCCTTGTCCTGTGCTTCTTCATCCCAAATCATACACCTGCGGCAGCCTGGATCCGTATCCCCCGCCATGCTAATTTCATCTCCGTAGTAAATACACGGTGTCCCCGGAGACGAGAGCAGGAAGGTAAACAATTGCTTTACCTTTTGCTTGTTATCCTGGCACACTGTTAAAATACGCGGTGTGTCATGGCTTCCTAATAAATTGAAGGCTACTTCTGTTGCATTTTGCGGATACATCAGAAGAGCTTCTGCTGTTTTGTACACAAACTCTTCTGCTGGCAGCGTACCTTGAGTAAAAAATTGAATAGCTGCGCTTGAATATGGATAATTCATCACTGCATCAAATTGATCGCCCTGCAGCCACGGCATAGAATCATGCCAAATTTCACCGAGAATGTATACATCCGGTTTAATGCGCTTTACCTCTTTCCGGAATGCGCGCCAAAAATCATGCCCTACTTCGTTTGCTACATCTAAGCGCCAGCCATCAATATCAAACTCGCGCACCCAGTAGCGGCCAACCTCCAATAAATATTCTCGCACCTCGGGGTGAGAGGTGTTCAGCTTCGGCATCATATGAGTAAATGAAAATGTAGCGTAGTTTGGTGCAGGTTCTGTTTGTACGGGGAAATCCCAAATGTAAAACCAGTCTTTATACTTAGAGGATTCGCCCTTTTCTAATACATCCTGAAACGGCGCGAAGTAGAAGCCGCTATGGTTAAAGACGGCATCAAGCATCACCTTTATGCCGTGCTCATGGCAAAGCCGCACAAGACGTTTAAACGTTTCCTTATCTCCAAACTGCGGGTCAATCTCCATATAATCCACTGTATCGTACTTATGATTTGTTGTTGCTTTGAAAATCGGCGTGAAGTAGATGCCGGTGATCCCCAATTGTACAAGATAATCCAGATGCTGAATGATGCCTTCAAAGTCACCGCCAAAGAAGTTAGCCGGTGTCGGCTCTTCGCTGCTCCATGGCAACGTGTCCTTAGGATTCAGAGAAGGATTGCCATTGCCAAACCGCTCTGGAAAAATTTGATACCATACTGCATCGCGCACCCAGGCGGGAGGAGCAAATACATCTTCTTCATTTAAATACGGAAAACAAAAATAAGGGGCAATATCCCTATCCACAATTTCATGAAAAAACCCTCTTTCCGTATATACAACCGTTTCCTCATCATTTTTCAATTCAAAGCCGTAACGTAAACGGCGAAAATCAGGTCGAATCTCAACAAACCAATAGTCAAATAATTCTGTAGCCGCTATTTTACGCATCGTGCTTGTTTTGTATTGCCACGCGCCTTCTTCCCATACATACGGATCCCCATGAATAAGGGTTACGGCCGTTATCTCATTCTTCTTGGAGCGTAAACGAATATGTAATGTTTGCGTATCATAGGCATATGCAAAGTTATTTTTCGGACGATGATAGATTGCTTCTCGAGTAATCAAAATGATTCCTCCATTCTCATCAAAGAGTTCGTTATTACAGAAACATTCATGTTATGGCTGTTTTGCTTGAGTGAGAGTAATGCATCCATTATTCTCACTCAATATTGCTAAATCATTCTTCATATATTATAGACAGACCGTGTCACCTTTAACGATATGATGAGAATCATCCCAGTTACTCTAGCAGAATAAACAATTGAAGCATTTCCCGATTCCATATAATGGCGAAGCTAGTATCTTTAGATTAACAGATATGATGTTTCTTGATTAAGGGGATTCAGGACCGCTTGACTCCTTCGGCAACCGTACATAAAAGCGGCTGCCCTTGCCCTCCTCGCTCGTGACATGAATCGTTCCGCCATGCGCATCCACAATCGCTTTCGTAATAGATAAGCCTAGACCCGCTCCGCCATACTTGCGTGTACGAGAGGAGTCACTTCGATAAAATCGTTCAAACACATGCGGCAGATGCTCCGAGCCGATCCCTGGCCCATTATCGGAAACAACTAGCTGTATCCAGTTCTTTTCCTCCGTCAGTACAACACGAATATGCCCCTCCTTAGAATCTGTATGCTGGACTGCATTATGAAATAAATTTAACACAATCTGCTTCAATTGATCGCTGTCATACTTGCAGGTTATCTGTTCTTTTATCTCCATGTCTACTTGCCGCTCACCTGCCAAAATACGCAGCTGCGGCTCCATCTCTCCGAGCAGCTCCCCTAAATTCCCTGGCAGGAGCTCCAGATGCGGCGTACGATCAAGCCTCGCCAGCAATAGAAGATTTTGCACGAGCTTATTCAGACGCTCTGACTCGCTGTGCATGCTTTGCAGTGCACGATTCAGCTGCTCTGGTTTATTGGCTGCTCCTCTTAGAAGAACCTCTAAAAATCCATGTATGGATGTTAACGGTGTCCTCAATTCATGGGAAGCATCCGCTACAAAGCGGCGCATCTGTTCCTTCGTCTCCTGCTCCGCTTTAAATGATGCTTCCAAACGCTCCAGCATTCCGTTAAAGGAAGCTGCGAGCCGATCAATTTCCTCCTGACGCTGTGCAGTTGAAAATCGTCTTGCCAAATTCCCCGCATCAATTTGTTCTGCCGTTTCTACCATATTAAACAGCGGAACTAGCGTTTTCCTAAGCACGGGTAAATAACCAAACAAGCCAAGCAGCATGGCAAGCAGCGACAAAACGATAAAGGTTGCAAGCTGTCTAAGAAGCAGCTCTTTCAGCGGAGCTGTTGGTGTACTAATTTGAATAACTCCGATAATGTTTCCAGACTTTGAAGCAGTAGGCTGTAACACAACAAGCTGCTCCGTTCCCGCATCGTTTTTCACAATGCTATAATTCAGCTCCGGTTTTCGCTTTAACGCTTTTTCATATTGCTCTGCTGCAAGCCGCGGAGGCGCCACATTTTGATACTCATCTGACAATACTGTATAGTTGCCATCCCAATCTATAAAAGCTAAATTTGCCTTAGGAATAAAAAAGAATGGCAGCTGCTCCTCCTTATCCTGCTTGTCCCCCTCCATTCTCTCCCATGCAATAGGAGGAATGGACCTAGCCTGGCTTTGCAAGCTGCTCGCCTCGCTCTTATACACAACATCCTTCATAAGTACGTACTGCAGCAAACCAACTAAAATTAACAACGCGGCCAAAATAAGCAAGGTTCGGGACAGAAGCTGAACACGAAGCGATTCTAAAGGAAACCATCCCCTCAATCGACGAAATGTATCTTTCATCATAAATCAACCCGATAGCCGGCACCGCGCACCGTTTTAATAAACTGCCGATCTTTGTCCTGCAATTTATCGCGCAGCGAACGAATATACACTTCCACAATATTTTCATCTCCACCAAAATCATATCCCCATACCTTATCTAAAATAACTGCCTTACTAAGAACGAGCCCATGATTCAAAACTAAAAAATGCAGCAATCCATACTCAGTTGGAGACAATTCAAGCACACGACCGTCAAACTTAATTTCTTTTCGTCTATCATCAATTTGAAACGGACCAACAACAACCTCACCGAACAAATTTGGGAACTGATTGCGGATGCGTGCATAAATGCGTGCCAGCAATTCCTCAAAGCTAAACGGTTTAATAACATAATCATCAGCGCCGATCGTCAAACCCTTTACCCGATCGTCCACCTCATCCTTCGCCGTTAACATAATAACTGCAACATTTTCCGTTTTTTTTAGCATTTTACACACTTCAAAGCCATCCATTCCCGGCATCATTACATCCAAAATAACAACATGCGGCTGAAATTCCTTTGCTGCGGCAATGGCTGACATACCATCAAATGCCGTCCGCACCTCAAAGCCCTCATTCTCCAATCCAAACTCCAAAAATTGGACAATATGCGGTTCATCATCTACTACTAATATTTTAAAGCCCTGTAGCTGCTTCATACATGTTCCTCCAATTGTTTCATTCATCTTTTATTATCTGCTTTTTATCTTAAAGCGCACTGAAGAAAAACTGAAGATTTGTTGAAAATTCGGAAAAGTGCTCTCTGGGCAAATTACTGAGGAAAAACCAGGGAATACCTCTTGAAATTATGCATTCCATAAAGAAAACTCGCCGATTGGCGAGCCCTGCTCTTGGGCGAAGACAGGGGCGTAGTTGCACTTATACTTTATTCCTAAAATTTCTCACTACGTCGAATTGTCTTCTAGCTAGAAATTTATACTTCCTTAAAGTATAAAGAAAACTCGCCGCGATCGGCGAGTTTTCTTTAATGACCTGCCATTCTTCCTTCCGGCACAGTCTCTTGTCCTTCTTTTCTCACTTCTATCCGTGCATTGCCCATAAGCAAGACAACCAAGAAAGCAACCCCAATCGGAATAAGTGCCCAGGTAAAGGCATTGGTAATCGAATCAGACATCGACTGCACAATTTTATCAAGAATGGGAGCCGGAATCTTAGCTCGTTGCCCCGCTTCAAAAATAGAGCGCGGATCACCAAGACTAGACATATCGCCGCCCTGCATTCCTTTGAACGCTTCCTTCAGCTGATTCGTAAAGGCATTTGTTTGGATTGTTCCAAAAACGGTAATCCCCAGCGTCATACCGAGAGAACGGAAAAACGAGTTCGTCGAGTTGGCTGATCCTCTAAAGCGCGGATCGAGATTGTGTATAGAAGCAGATGGCAATAACGAGAACGAAAAACCCATGCCAAAGCCCGTAACAATCATATAAACTGTTAGTAGCCAGCGCGCTGTTTCTGGTGTGAGTGTTGTTAGTAAATAAAAACCAAATGTATACGCAATGATAGAAATCACCATAAGCGTCCGGAATTTGAATTTCGTTTGAAACGAACCGCCGAAGCCGCTTCCTACAACTGATCCTAGCATAAGAGGCATTAAGATAAAGCCTGCATTTGTTGCCGAACCACCGTATACAGCCTGAATGAAAAGCGGAATATAAATTGTTAAAATAACAAATGTAGCACCATATAGAAACGCAAGCGCCTGCGATGTTGCAAAAATTCTTCGCTTAAACATCCAAAATGAAATAATGGGTTCGGACGCCTTTGTTTCTACATAGAAAAAGACAAGGAAAAACACGCCGAATAACGAAAACAACCCAATAATTTGTGCAGAATCCCATGCGTATTCTTTGCCGCCGAGCTCAAGGGCAAACATAAGGCTTACAACAGCAACAACGAGCGTGATTGCGCCCCACCAATCAATTTTTTGCTTACGGTGCTCAGTAGATTCTTTATAAAATTTCGAAATCAAAAATAATGATACAGCACCGATCGGTACATTTACATAAAATACCCAGTGCCAGCTTATGTATTCTGTAATATATGCGCCAAGCAGCGGACCAATTACGCTTGAAAGTCCAAATACCGCTCCGAATAAGCCAGTCATCTTGCCGCGTTTCTCCGGCGGGAACACATCAAAAATAATCGTGAAGGCAATCGGCATAAGCGCCCCGCCCCCGATTCCTTGAATCGCCCGGTATATGCTAAGCTGTTCAATAGTTTGTGCCAGACCACAAAGTGCGGAACCAATTAAAAATACTAAAAGTCCAAAAATAAAAAAACGTTTTCGCCCGTACATATCGGATAATTTCCCAAAAATAGGCATCCCAGCCATCACTGTAACCATATAAGCCGATGTAACCCAGACAAATTTATCTAGTCCGCCTAAATCATACACAATAGATGCCATCGCTGTAGCAACAATTGTATTGTCAATCGCAGCCATAAAAATACCGAGCAGCAAACCAGCTAAAACAAAACGGATATTCGCATCTTGTTTGACCATATGTCAGCTCCTTTCTACACTATCCCTTATTATATATTTAAACGTAATTTCCCATCAACTTTTCTGATTTCTGGTAAAAAGATAATATGCAGCTTCAGTCTCTATCAAGTTTCTTCCTTCTTGTGATAAAATACGCATAGCCTATAGCCTATGTGAATGCCCCCTCCTTATCCTTGGACTTCACCCTCCACAGGCCTAAAGAAGGGGATCTCTTCCGAAAATCTGTTAAAATCAAGAAAAGAAATGAGGATCCGATCATGTCTATTATTCCCCCTAAACGCAGCGTTGAGCTGCATCCTTTTATTGAAGGACTTGTCGATATATTCCATGATGCTGCCATCGTGCTGCAAAATCCTGCAGTGTATCAAGAAGAACGGCTGGAAGCATACGGACTAGAGGCATTATTTAGCGGTATACTGCTGCGCACGCTGCACCACGCAAATCCGCTGTTTCCACAAGCCGA
This sequence comes from Ectobacillus funiculus, assembly GCF_004138295.1. GTDB lineage: Bacteria > Bacillota > Bacilli > Bacillales > Bacillaceae_G > Ectobacillus > Ectobacillus funiculus. Next base: position 346,202 of record NZ_SCFM01000006.1, read on the forward strand.
CCCGCTCAAAAGCAGTACAATTGCACAGCATGTGTCAAATGAAATTGTATCTTGGGCAGCCGATTCCTACAAATATTCTACAGAGCAATCCGATCAGGAGTTTGGCAAGCTCATGCATTATATCCGCTTTTCTGTTTGGGGCGAACATCGTTTTCCCTTCGACGAAATGAAAGTACTTCAGTCGTTTCAACAGCAGAATGCGGTTGTATCTCTTCTATATATATATGGCATGCTGCTGGAAGCAAGTGAACGGATGAACGGAGACTTACAAGCTAATACCGCCTTCTCTCTGCAAACAGCACTTGAGTCAACCAGCATGCTGCTGTTAGAGATATGCGACCCATCAGACAGCTTCTGGGAGCTGGATTCTGACATAATCGCTGAAGCTGCTTCCCGCTGCATGCTGCTGCTGGAGAATTGGCTGCATGAACAGCTGCCATCCCTCTCGTTCCTGACAGATACAGAAGAAGAATCACAAGAACTCTTCTCCTTGCTCACAAGCAAAGCTAAGGAGTTCATTTTACTAGCGGAACATGAATTATTCTCTGCAGAATGAAGCCAGATATAAATTCACACTTTCTGAACAGGATGCTTGCATAAGCTAGCATCCTATTTTATATTCACATTTTCATAATTCCTGTCGACTTTTTCCTTTTCTTCACATATACTTTAGATAGTTAGATAATTATCTAAATATCTAAAGAAGGTGACTCGTTTGAATGAAACATTTAAGGCCCTGTCCGATCCGACGCGACGGGCCATTTTAGACCTGCTGAAGGAGCGCGACAAAACGGCCGGAGAAATTGCTGAGCATTTTCATATTACCAAACCAAGCGTATCACACCACTTAAGCGGCTTGAAAAACGCAAATCTTGTGCAGGATGAGCGGCGCGGGCAATTTATTTACTATTCTCTCAATACAACTGTGCTGCAGGACGTGATGAAATGGCTTCTTGATGTTTCCAATAAAACAGAAGGGAAAGATGAACAATGATGAACACACGTATATATCCACTATTACTCGTCGTAATTGGGATTTCGTTAAGCATTTGGGCATATCCGCAATTGCCAAATCAGGTACCGATACATTGGAATTTCGAAGGTCAAGTGGATGGCTATGGCAGCAGACTATCAGCGGTTTTGATCTTACCCATTGTCTCAGCGGCTGTTTTCATTCTGCTGCTTATTCTCCCTAAACTAGACCCGCGTAAGGAAAATTACAAAAAGTTCAAAGGCAGCTATGCTATTATTATGAACAGCGTTTTTACATTCCTGCTGTTTACACACGCACTTGTCATATTTAGTGCGCTCGGCTATCCTATCTCGATTGAAACAGTGGTTCCAATGGGCGTTGGTATTCTGTTTATCATTATCGGCAACTATATGCAGCGCATCAAATCCAATTATTTCGTAGGTATTCGGACACCATGGGCACTTCAGGATGAAGATGTATGGAAAATGACGCACCGCCTCGGCGCACGCTTGTTTATCATTGCCGGCAGTCTTATTTTCATTTCCGGACTTCTTCCAAATGCTTGGAAGCTCCCTCTCCTGATAGGTTCAATTGTGCTAGCAGTCGGAGTTCCCTATATTGCTTCTTACCTGTTTTATAGAAACAATAGAACTGAGTAAAAAGGGATGGCTCAAGCAGCCGCCTCCGTATGTTCCCCCTGAGGCACCAAAGCTACAGTAACCCTATGTTTTTCCAAATTAGTATGTCATAACAGCATAACATACAGCATATATATAGGATATAAAATACAAGTATTAGGATTTTCCCCATATGTTCAAAATGAAAAGGCTTCCTTACAGGAAGCCTCTTTTTTACACTCACACTGTTAGGAAAGTATAAGTTTCCAGCCAGAAGTGAATTCGGCGTAGTCGGAAATTTGAGGAATGCAGTATAAGTAGGGCTACGCCTCTGTCTTCGCTGGGGGCAGGGCTCGCCAATCGGCGAGTTTTCTTTACAATGTAAGAAAGTACAACTTTTCGGAGCAATGTCCGCTTTTCTTATCTTCTAAAGGCTTACTCTGCGATTGCGAATAAATACTTATGTAAAATACGTTCTGTCACAGGATTTAGCTCCTCTGGCAGCTTTTCAATCGGGAAATATTGCAATTCTTGCCCTTCCCCATCTACCTGCAAGGAACCTGCCACTGAATCTGCTTGAAACACATGAATCACATTATAGACTTCATTCCCGTTCGGATATTGATAATACATGTCCTTTCCGGATAAAACCCCAAGAAACTGCAGCATTTCACTCTTTAATCCTGTTTCCTCGAGCAGCTCACGCGATGCTGTTTCCTCAAGCGTTTCCCCGATTTCCATCGCTCCGCCTGGTACACTCCAATCGTTTGTATCCGTCCGCAATTGCAGCAGTACTTCCTGCGAATGATTGAGCACAATAATAGCTGATCCGTTGAGAATAATAGGCCTCGTTCCTATCATTTCGCGCAGCTCTTCTATGTATCCCATTTTGGGCAATCCCTCCTCTATTCCTATAGTCAAACTTCCAGACATCTTCTACCTCAATAGAAATTCTCATATGTGTCCATAGAAAAAGAACATATTATATAATATGTTCCTCTCCCATCTATCTATCCATACATTTCTTTTTTCTCCAGAACACGGCTCTTAGCTCGCAAGCTGCTATCCTTGCTACTTTGCTTCTGTTTTTCCGAGAAAAAAGACGGCAGCCAGCACACAAATTGTTCCAAAAAACACACCTATCGTCGGAGCACTTGTTAGCACAGGCTTCAATGCGATTCCGCCGCTAAAACAGATTGATGCCAACAAACTAAACAGAAGTGTTTTCTTTCTTCCTCTATTCATCAAGCAACCTGGTTCACAAAACTTACCAAAAGTTACAATTCAGCATTACATTTACAAGTTTTGCATCTCCTTTTGGAAACGCGTCCTCACAGGATTCGCACACTAGGGGATCGCCTGCGCGCAATCAATAAGGGATATTCTTGTTCCTTAATTATAGGTGTAACCTATCCCTGTAAAGATAACCGCAGCCTTCTGCACGTTGTCCCAGCTTAAACGGTACTCCTAATATAAACCCTGTAAATACAAAACACCAATACCCTTTAGTATTATTTATCCACCTTTGGTAATTTCACGAAACCAGTTTTCACCTCCTCTACGCTCCTTCGAGCTTGAAAGCAAGAAACAGACACCCTAAAACCTATAAGAGCAATATCTAAGATTGTTTTTTATGATTTTATGTGCAATAAAATTCACTGTTTATAACTGCTACACTTTCTATATTTATCCATTTTTATTATACAAAAAAAGCAACTGACTTTCGACCTTTTCGATTCATCTTTTTCCGACAAGGTCACCGTCTTTTCCCAATAACCGAGATAATCGTACAAACAAAACCGCGAATGGTCTCATATACTGTCGTATCTCACTTCAGAGGTGTCGTTATGACTCTGTATGTTAACGTATGTATATGCATTGCCCCCGGCGCAGATGCCGATTACGACCGCTTAAAACGGGACTTTTTATGCTCAGAGGATATTTGGTACCCGATTCGCTTCTCTGTTACACGCATTGTTCGTCTTAGCTCCTCCTACAGCTTCGCTGATCGGGAAATTAGCTATCTTACTCCATTTACTGAACAGCCTAAAGTAAATCGCCTGATGCACCATGCTACAGCGCTTTCCCCAAGAGCGGATATTTATGTATGCTATGTTGGCGGTGACTATTTCCAAGAAGATAATGTCATTGCCTGCGCCTGCTCTCGTGTTTCAAACGGAATCCTCAAGGGCTTTATTGTAATAACAAACGGCGCTGCATCCCATTCGAATTTATACACGCTCGCCCATGAGCTTGGACATATTTTATTAACACGCCGCGAACAAGGAGTTTGGACGAATTCAGATCCAGACTGTCCCGACGGTGGGGTGCATCATCCAAATTCCCAGAACCTCATGCACCCGATTATTCCCTCACCGAAGTCGTGGCGCCATCCAGAGGATTTAATTACATCCAATCAGCGGCGCACAGCGCTGCGCAGTCCGCTGTTAAAAGAAAAAAGCAACCGACGCTAATCTGATCGGTTGCTTTTTTCTATATCTCTTATTTATCATATACAGAAAAATGCTGCGGCAGTTTCTCAATGGCCACAACGACAGCGTCCAGCTTACTCTCAATACGGTGCAGCAAATATAGGGTAACAACGATTGGAAAGCCGATATTGCCAATATATGCGATCCATTCCTCCATAGCTATTCCCTCCTTTTCTCTTTGTATATAAGAAAAAGAAGAAAAAATAGGCTATTGCTTGAATACATAATCGGTCCGTGTGTCTCCTCTTAACAACCTTTGTTACACTGTAAGAGGAGACATTTCCAGCTAGAAGAGAATTCGACATAGTCGGAAACTTTAAGGATAGTCCTCGTCGTCAATAAGCTGCTTTCTTATTTATATAAATCTGGACGGCGATCTTCAAAAACCGGAATACCGCGGCGCACCTCTGGGATTTTTGCAAAATCAAGCGTGCCGACGAGCATTTCTTCCCCTTCTCCCGCCTCAGCTACAACTTCGCCCCAAGGGTCAATAATCATCGAATGTCCCGCAAACACATTGTTTGGATCGCCTCCAGCACGGTTGCACGCCACAACGTAGCATTGATTTTCAATTGCACGCGCTGTTAAAAGTGTACGCCAATGCGCCAGACGCGGCAGCGGCCACTCCGCCACAACAAACAGCACCTCTGCCCCCTTTGATGTATGTACACGCAGCCACTCTGGAAAACGAATGTCATAGCAAATAAAGCCGGCGCACGGCACGTTATCGACTGTGAACTGTCCCTCATCGCTTCCGGGTGCTAAAAACTTATGCTCATCCATCAGCTGAAACAAATGTACCTTGCTGTATTCGCCAACAATCTCGCCGCTTCGGTCAAACATATACATTGTGTTTGTTACGCCATCATCTGTACGCTTCGCAATCGAGCCGCCGACAATGTTTACATCATACGCTTTTGCCCACTCGCTCATTACACCCTTTACATGTACTCCGTCAACATCGCCAAGTACATCAAGACGCGTTAAATCATAGCCAGTCGTCCAAAGCTCCGGCAGCACAACAATATCAGGCTCCTGCTCCATTACAGCCGCCAGCTGCTCCGCTGCGCGCTTTACATTTTCCTCAATATCGCCAAATGCAATGTCCATTTGCAAGCATGCTACTTTCATATTTATAGCCCCTCCCGCATCCTCTTTTTATATACAGAAAAGAAACTGTACCTCTTCAGCAAACCGCAGAAACTGTACCTTTCCTACTGTGATTTTGTTCTTTACAAATCACTCATAAACATATATGATTGGTCACTAGAATTGCAACATTTTTTAAAAGACGAAAAATACGCCCAATGGTTTTCTCTTATCCAAAATTATACAATGGGAGGGGGATGTGCAGGAAGTGTTTTGCGATGTGAAATCGAGCATTCCTCCTCGACTTAGAAATGGGCCTGAAGTCGGGTATCCTGCACGAAAAATCCAATGAAATCTTTTAAAACTTCTCACGTTTTAACACAATTGCCAACACAATTTTTTGCCTCACTTGTGCAAAAGGTCAACAAGGTAATGAGCGAAGGACATGATGTCATCAATCTCGGACAAGGAAATCCAGACCAACCGACCCCAACACATATAGTACGGGCGCTGCAGGAGGCTGCCGCAAATCCCGTGCATCATAAATATCCGCCATTTCGCGGAACACACAGCTTAAAGGAAGCGGTTGCAGTATTTTATAAGCGTGAATATGGCGTAACACTTGATCCTGAAAAGGAAGTCGCGGTTTTATTCGGGGGCAAAGCCGGTCTTGTTGAGCTTCCGCTCTGCTTTACCGAGCCTGGAGATACGATTTTGGTACCAGACCCAGGCTATCCGGATTATTGGTCAGGCGTCGCTCTTGCAAAAGCAAAGATGAGCATGATGCCGCTGCTTGCCGAAAACGGCTTTCTTCCTGATTATAGCAAGCTTGCGCCCGAGGTGGCGGACGAAGCAAAGCTTATGTTCCTCAACTATCCAAACAACCCGACAGGTGCAGTGGCGACGAAGGAATTTTTTGCGGAAACAGCTGCTTTTGCAAATAAGCATAACATCTTAGTTTGCCACGATTTCGCATACGGCGCGATCGGCTTTAACGGGAAAAAGCCAATTAGCTTCCTTCAAGCAGAAGGCGCAAAGGAAGCAGGTATTGAAATCTACACAATGTCGAAAACGTATAATATGGCTGGCTGGCGCATCGCGTTTGCAGTCGGAAACGAAAGCGTCATTGAAGCGATTAACCTGCTGCAGGATCATATGTATGTAAGCATATTCGGCGCCATTCAAGAAGCCACAAAACAAGCATTGCTCCAACCGCAAACATGCGTCGAAGAACTTGTAGCCCGCTATGAGTCACGCCGCGAAGCATTGGTCTCTGCTTGTCATTCCATCGGGTGGGATGTAAAAGCACCAGAGGGCTCCTTCTTTGCGTGGCTTCCTATTCCCGACGGTTATACATCACAGCAATTTGCCGATATCTTGCTCGAACAAGCGCACGTTGCAGTTGCACCAGGCAATGGCTTCGGTGAGCACGGCGAAGGGTATGTACGCGTCGGTCTGCTTCATACAGAGGAACGCCTGCAGGAAGCAATCCAACGCATTGCGAAGCTTGGTATTTTCGAAAGAACATGTACAATGTAGGGACGTTCTACAACGATGCGGGTAAAGAAAACTCGCCGATTAGCGAGCCGGTTGGCGAAGACAGAGGCGCAGCCCTACTTATATACTGTATTCCTAAAGTTTCCGGCTACGTCGAATTCGCTTCTAGCTGGAAATTTATACTTTCCTACAGTGGTACAAAAAGCCGGGGGCATTGCCCTCGGCTTAACGATCGGCTGTATTAGAAATCAAAGTTATCAGGATCCGGCCCCACACGATGATTTTGATTCAAAGCATCGATTCGGTCCATATCCTCTGCAGTTAATTCAAAATCAAAAATAGCGGCATTTTCGATAATGCGATGTTCCTTTATAGATTTAGGAATGGTCACAACACCATGCTGTAAGTCCCAGCGCAAAATCACTTGAGCAATGGATTTTCCGTGTTGGCTTGCGATTTCTTGCAGCTCTGGCTGGTCTAATAATTGACCTTGCATAAGAGGGGACCACGCTTCCAGTTGAACCCCTTGTTCCTTACAGAACATTTGTAATTCTACTTGTGTCAGCCTTGGATGATACTCCACTTGGTTGATCATTGGCTTGATTTCTGCTTCCTTCAGTAAGTCTTGCAAGTGATGAATTTGGAAGTTGCTTACCCCAATTGCGCGAATACGTCCTGCCTTATAAAGAGCTTCCAATGCTCTCCAAGTCTCTTTATACTTTCCTTCAACCGGCCAGTGAATCAGGTATAAGTCCAAATAATCTAATCCCAGCTTTTCTAAGCTTGTCTCAAAAGCAGTAAGCGTAGTCTCATAGCCTTGATCTGCATTCCATACCTTTGAAGTCACAAACAAATCCTCACGGGATAAGCCCACATCCGCAAGCCCCTCACGGATTGCCTGCCCAACTCCCTCTTCATTCCCATAAATCGCTGCCGTATCAATGCTGCGATATCCATGCTTAATAGCAGCCTTTACTGCATGAACCAATTCTGGTCCTTCTTCTACCTTAAATACCCCTAAGCCAAACCAAGGCATTTTTACACCATTATGCAATGTAGTTGTACTTTGTAAGTTCTGCATTTCTATATCCTCCTCAAACTTATTCCTATTAGACAATAAAGTAAGATAGCTGCTAATAAGCTGTCTATTATCCGTCAGCTATCCCCTTTGACAAGAGTTATTATGACTGATAGTACTGCTCATGAGAAGAACGCACTTAAAAGTGCCATAGGTACTTTTAAGTTCTATAGGCACTTTTAAGTTCTATAGTAAAGAAAACTCGTCGATTGGCGAAGCCCTACTTATACTGTATTCCTAAAATTTCCGACTACGCCGAATTCACTTCTGGCTGGAAATTTATACTTTCCTACAATGTAAATAAGACCGCCAAAAATTTTCTGGCAGTCTCGTTTACTGCTAGTTCGTAAGGGCTAGCAGCTCTTTTGCAGTTGTGGCTGAAGAACTATCTGCTTTAACTAGTAATCATCCTCTTCGTTTCCTAGCTTTATTCATTTTTTGTTAATTGAAGTGCCTTTTTTATATCCTTAAAGGAGCTGGATTTTCCGTACATAAGAACGCCGCCTTTATATACCCTTGCTCCAAATATGGCGAGAACCACAATCGTCACTATCAGAATACCTATTCCCACTAACGGCTCCCAAACAGGAATAGTCAACATCCCAACACGCATGAACATCAACATTGGTGTAAAAAAGGGAATATAGGAGGTTACCGTAATAAATGTGGTATCCGGCTGGCCCAAACCAAACACCGCAATCATAAATCCAGCAACTATTAATAGAGTCATCGGGGTAATCATTTGCTGAACATCCTCAATTCTGCTTACTAAAGAGCCTAAAAATGCCGCTAAGGTCGCATATAGGAAATACCCTAGTACAAAAAAGACGACTGCATATATAACAGTGGCTATTGGAATAGTATTGAATCCAAAAGAATCAAAAAACCCGCCTTCCATTGAGGAAAGATTTTGTTTAACAGAATAATAGCCTATTCCTAATAACACGATAAGCTGAGTCAAACTTAGTAAACCTACACCTAATATTTTGGCAAACATTTGCTTAATGGGAGAAACGCTTGAAATTAAAATTTCCATAACGCGAGACGATTTCTCTATAGCAACCTCCATCGCAATCATGTTCGCATACATGATCACTGAAAAATAGATAATGAACAATAACACATATACCAAACCTCTAGCTTGATCCAATTCTTCTTCTGTTTTTGCATTTTTCTCAAGAGCCACTCGCTCAAATGAAACAGGCTCATACAGCTTTGCTAGCTGCTCAGAAGATAGATTGATTTTTGATGCCGCAATTTGCGTTTTAATTTGCTGCAGACTATTTTGTAATTCTGTAGGTAAAGTCGAATCTGCGATTGTCATAGATTTATACGTAGCCAAAGGAAGGTTTTCTTTATCAAATGAAAGGATCAGTAAACCTTTATAGGAGCCTTTTTCTACTTCAGATTGTGCTTTTTTCTCTCCATCCGTATAATTGACCAGTTTGATGTCCTGGTTTATCCCTTTTACATTCTGCTTAAGCGGTTCAAACAGGGCATTTGTTTCGTCAATCACAGCAATTGTATCCTTTTCCTCCCCTTTATTAAAAAAGTTAATAATATTCGTCATATTGGTTAAACCAATCATGAGTACCAAAGTGATAGCGGTAGAAATTAAAAATTGTTTTGTTTTTAGCTTACTCGTGTATGTATGAAATAAGATAATCCAGAAGTTATTCATAGGAAGCACCTACTTTCTCGATAAAAATATCATTCAAAGAAGGTTCTTCAAGAACAAACTTTCGGACGAAGCCTTTTCCAACAATATCATTTAAGATTTTTTCAGCGACGTATTCTCCTTCAATCTGTAAATGAATTCCTTCCGTTGTTTGCTTTGTTTTCGTTACCCCTGAATAACTTTTAAGGAAATCCATATTAAAATCCGCATGGATGATCAAATTTTTCTTTCCAAATGACCGTTTAATTTCCTTTAGAGAACCATGAACAATCGGTTTTCCGTGGTGCATAATACATAAATGCTCACACATCTCTTCTACATGCTCCATTCGATGGCTTGAAAACACGATAGTCGTTCCGTTTTCTTTCAAATGTAAGACTGCCTCCTTTAACAGTTCAACATTCACTGGATCAAGGCCACTGAAAGGTTCATCCAAAATCAAAAGCTGCGGCTTATGAATAACAGCAGCAATAAATTGAATTTTTTGCTGATTTCCTTTGGAAAGCTCCTCTACCTTCTTATCCTTATATCCAGGTATCTTAAATCTAGTTAACCAGGAATCTAATTCTTTTAAAGCAGCTTGCTTTTGCATACCTCTTAACCTAGCTAAATACACAATCTGCTCTTTTACTTTTAATTTTGGATATAAGCCTCTCTCCTCTGGAAGATAGCCAATGAGATGACTTGTCGTGTAGTTAATCGGTTTATTGTCCCAAGTAATAGTTCCACTGCTTGGATCTAGCAATCCTAAGATCATTCTAAATGTTGTTGTTTTTCCTGCGCCATTTGCCCCTAAAAATCCAAACATCTCATTTTCTGGAATCGAAATGGACACATCATCAACTGCAGTAAAGGATCCAAACTTTTTTGTAACGTTTTCTAGCTTTAAAACCATTTTTAATTCCCTCCTCTTTAATTATTATACAGAAAAGGATTAAATTACCAAAAAAGAATTGGATCCTCCTCTAAATTATTTAGTACTCCAAATGAGCATTTTTAGTAAAGAAAACTCGCCAGTCAGCGAGTTTTCTTTTCACTTTAAGATTATAAATTTCTAGCTAGAAGATAATTCGACGTAGCGCGAAATTTTAGGAAAAAAGTATAAGGGCAACTACGCCTCTGTCTTCGCCCAAGAGCAGGGCTCGCCAGTCAGCGAGTTTTCTTTATATTTATCTATCAAGCCTTATTCCTCAGCAGTCTTCTTCCACGACTCCCTAAGCCATCTTACAATCTTCGCATCATTATTCTTATTTCTCCGCTTCGTGGCGTTGTTCACAAAGCGCTTGAGTGTATTATAGCCGATTTCGATTTCCTCTGATGCCTTTAACAAGCTGATTTTGCGGCGCTCCATTTCTTTTACAACCATATTCGGCTCCAGCATCTCCTCTGTAATAACAGGCTGCCTTTGCTGCGGTTCTTTCAGGGAGTTAGTCACGCTCTCTGTCTGCACGGCTTTTGTCAGCATATCTGTGTAGTGAGGCTCTCTGTCAGCCTGAGGCGCACTGTACGCAGCTAATACATGCTCCTGCTTGCTTAGGACACTATCTAACGTCCTCTCGAAGCCGGTGCTGTCGAATTGGTGCTGCTCCTTTAAAATTGATAGCTTTGCTTTATTTTTACGGACAATTTCCTCTGTCGGGATGACAATAATTTTTTGAGAAAAGAAATACTGCTTCCATCCCTTCGTCCCGATTTTATCGTAATCAAGCTCTTCGACAAAGTTCCATTCCTTAATAATGCTATGCTCCTGCAAATTGTAAAGCACCTTCATAAAGCGATCAACAAGCTCTGTCCCCCGATGACGGCTATTTTCCATCTCCATTTCACGTGCTAGAGTGCCGACTAAAAAGGGCTGTCTCATATTGCGCTTTGATAATCGAATAAACCATTGAATGGCTAAATAACGCGTTAATCGCTTTTCAAATTTCTCGCGGATCGGATGAAATTCCAATGCACTTAAGTCGATAAAGCCTAAGCGCTTATTTTGTTCTAAAAAGGATGTAAGCAGCGGAGTCGGCTTAATTTGACATGCTTGAATACCAACAAAGCGGTCTTTCGTATCATACGCAGCCCGAATTTTCCCGATTTCCACGAGCTTCTCCAAGTCGCGCAATTTCAACGTCTGCATGCCCTCTCCTTCCTCATCCTCAATTTCGATAATCTCCCCTTCATTGAGCGAAATCCAAATGTTCGCGATTGCTTTCACACGGGACATAATTTGAAAACGATCCCGTTCCTTAATTTTAAGCTTATTTGTATTGTGATCCACAACATTTGTTCTCAGCTTTAATACATCCTGTGAATGCAAAAAGAGAAAGCCGTCTGTATCACGCGGCGCGAACAAAAAGAGAAAGCAGAGAATATCAAACACATCGGCTGTCATCTCATCCATGGACGAGAATGCGGAGCGAAGCTGATTCCATTGCACTTGCTCCTCCTCTGTCCAGCCCATATTTGTAAGATCATCCTGCTCCTTGATCCTAGCTAGCAGCTGCAATGCACCGCCAGCATCCTCTACACGGGCCTCATATACCCCCTCCTCCCCTTCATGAGGAGAAAATTTCTGCGGGTTCGTCAAAATATTACGCATGAGATGATATTTATAGTCCATGCTTGTAATAATGCCGCGCTGCTCTCTTGCTTGATGAATCATCATATCATTCATGCTTCTCTCATCGCTATTACGATTAAATTCCTCTACAATATACTCATGCAAAATCGTCGTTAGCTGCTGGTTATACGAATAAAAAATATGATAAATATTATGTTTTGTTAATTTTTGATTTTGCTCTCGTAAGGACCCTGTAATCAGATCATATAAAATTTGAAAGCTGCGTGATACATTCGGATGTTTTTCGCCCCCTACAATACCATGCACATACCGCTCCCATGCCTGAATTACATCAGGCTGATTACGAAATAGCAAGACCGCCTCTTGTAAGATTACTAAATGACAAAGCTCCTGATTTAAAGGAACATGATCAGGGATGTGTATCGTTTGCTGCACCTATTTCACCTCATTATGCCGGTTATCCCCCATATGGATTCATTCTTGTTAATATATCTATTTCTGTGCAAAGAAAAATTCTCCATTTTGGGACTTACCGTTCAACTCATTTGCCATTTTATCTGCTTTATCATCATACCGTACGTTATGCCATTTTTGCCACTATCAATTTAAAGAAAACTTGCCGATTGGCGAGCCCCGCCTTTGGGCGAAGACAGAGGCGGAATTACACTTACACTGTATTCCTAAAATTTCTCGCTACGTCGAATTGGCTTCCTGCTAGAAATTTATCCTTTCTTACCGTGCATAGAAAGATTGCCATTTTAAAACTTACCGCACAGAAAGTTTGCCATTTAGACCAATTTCCCCATATTTTCCTTATATATGTGCTAGAAATAGCAGCCTACCGTACACCTCCTGAAGAAAACGGCAAGCAGTATCTTGCAGCAAACAATATGCCATTTTACCGTTCATCAAACTTACTGTGCACTTTATATACAGCAGGCCCTGAGCTCTATCCCTTATGGGAGTAGGGAGACACACTTTTTAAATCATGTTCTGTAAAAAGCAGCTGTTTGCCATTTTGCCGCCAGACGAACTTACTGTGCAACGCATAATCTGCCACTTTGCCTTTTCTTTAAACCTACTGTGCAGGACGAGCTTCGGCCGCTCCTATCAAAACCCTTGATAACACTGCAATTACAAGTATCCCCCCTGTGCAGCAGCAGCAATAGCTTATTTGCCACTTTGCCGTTTTGCTGAACTTACCCGTGCACCAAAGAATTCCCTAAAAATTTTTCAGCCCTACAGCCACAACGGTTTGAGTGCTCTCCTGCCATTTGCCACTTTCTCTTAGAGAAGCTCATTCGAAAAATATTCATATAGTATAATGCTTTTTGTTGTAAATACTCGAAATTTAGGAAAGGAGGGTATGAGATGAGCCGTAAGCGTACCAAACAAAAAAAGCAACAAGCCATTAAAATGGATGGCTTCCGCTTTCCGCATCAACTATTAGAAGAGTTGCGCCAGTTCCAGGATCAGCAGCATATTCAGGTGCCAGCAAGCTCCTATGCAGTATTGCTAACTGTACTGCAGCAAATCCATGTAGAGCGCAATAGCCAAGGAAAAGTGCTGGAATACAATTTAGCTCACTGGGCAAGAACACTTCATATGGCATATTCTACTATGCATGCCGGCCGAGAATTCTTAATCCGTCATGGCTTTTTATATGAAGAAATCTTACCGAGCGGTATGCCGGCATTTGTACTGCGGAACTATAAGGAATATACAACGCCTGAACTAACGCAAGGACACGAGCTCAACTACTTTATCGTTCCTCATACCCTCTTCCAAACAAATATTATCGCAGAACTTGTTCGTACGGCGAATCCGGAGGCATTCGAGCTTTTATTCTCCTTACTCAACCAATTCCGTCACGGTGTTGCAAAGCTGCGCAATACAGGAGAGCTTTCATTTGTTGAACAAACTCGCAATATGAGCACATTAAAGGAAAAGCTCGGCAAACGGGCAAAGGCTGTCCGGGAAATGCTGACACTATTTGAAGCTATTTTTGAAATCGAGCTTGTCGGAGTTCAAGTGCGCGGTAAGCAGCTATGGGTCCGGCAAGTAAAGTTCCGTTTAAAGGAAGAATGTGTGAAGGAAAATACAGATGAGTTTGAAGTACAGCCCCTTTTAGCTGCTTTTCAGGAGAATTTATTATATATATTAAACGGTTTAAAAATCCGTTATAAAGCACGTGACCTATTTGATATAATGATTTCATTTAAACAAGAGGTCGTGAATGTAGTGAAATACATAATAAATGAAGAGGGAGATCCGTCCTATTCATATCGGGATAGCTGGTTAGAAACGTTCTTCTACTCCTGTTTATCAAGATTTGAACAGCATATGAAGGAGCAAAAGGAGCCATTTACGTTCCGAACCTCTATTGGTGCCTATTTCCGGACGATCTTCCGCAGGAATTTGCCACATGCCGTGCAGCAGATTCCTCATCCACTGATACATGATGCCAAGGTGCTGGAGTATACAGCTAAAGAACATATCCCAAAACTTCATCTTCTCACAATGTAAGCCCTGTCGAAAAAATGAGCGCGACGAGGGCTATTTGTCGTACAGAAGCGATCTCCACAACGAAGCAATTTATACAAAGAATAGTCACGATCAGCTTCTATATAACCTAGAAATAGAAAAGGTTCCTCCGATTTAACGCGGGGGAACCTTTTTTTTAACAGTATGATATCAAATCACTGCTTCTGTTTTCTTTATATATCAGATAACTGCTTCTATTCCTGAGAATTCCCCATATCATTGCCTCTGTACTGTGGATATTTGATTTAATTGCATGTGAATATGTGAGTTCTTGAATAGAAAGTCTCTTATAATCCTAGAAAAATGCATATATCATAAGGCTTTAGCTATCATTCCTCCAAGATGCTTATATATTTGATTCTTTTATTTTGATTTTATATCTTATGTATTTGAAGAAATACTAATACTGTTTTTTTACTACATAAATGACTCTAAAGTTATACAATTCCATACTAACACTTTTTAAATATTTTGTTACAAAATATGGAAATATTTTTGAATAAAATCTGAAAATTTCCTCTATAATAAGCTATAATACTTGAAAAAATTTCTTACGTAATCGAAATCTTATATAAGACTGGAAAAGGGGATAGAAAATGACGATGATTAGCTTAGTTGTAATCGGTATGATTTGCGGTATCCTTCCCATGATCGTAGGAGTGCTGCAGGAAAAGCTGGAAGTAGGAATGCTTGGACTTTTCCTCTCTGTTGTAAGCGCTATCATATATGGATGGTATTTAGCCATTCCGATTGCGATCACCTTTACCCTTCTGCTTGTTAAGCCAAAACGTGGTATTCCGGCGGAGGTCATTCCATTTCCTAGTGCAAGAGTAAGATCCTAATGCAAAATAAGCAAGCATCCTAGCGACGCTTGCTTATTTTTGCTTATACTTTAAAAAAGTATAAATCTCCAGCCAGAAACAAATTTGATATATCTGGAAATTTCAAGAGTGAAGTATCAGTGCAGTTACGCCCCTGTCTGCGTCAATCACTGCATCAAGGCTCTAAGCCCCTGCTTCTTTCACCCTTTGAAATACCGTTTATACAGCGCCTGTGTGCCGCTATTCTCTTCTCCATGCTCCGCAAGCTCCTCATACATCCGCTTCGCTAGGTCGAGTCCCGGCATCTCTATATTCATCGCCTCCGCCTCAGCAAGTGCAATGCCCATATCCTTAATAAAATGCTTAATATAAAAGCCCGGCTCAAAATTGCCTTGTATCATCCGCGGTGCTAGATTGCTTAATGACCAGCTGCCAGCTGCCCCAGTTGAGATGCTCTCAAGCACTCGCTCTGGAGCAAGACCAGCTTGCTTTGCATAAGCGATCGCTTCACATACACCAATCATATTGGACGCAATAGCAATTTGATTGCACATCTTCGTATGCTGTCCGCTGCCGGCTCCGCCCTGCAGAATAATATTCGTTCCTAATAGCTTCAGCACAGGAAGGCAAGCTTCATACACTTCCTGTTCACCTCCTACCATAATGGCAAGACGAGCCTCCCTTGCGCCGACATCTCCGCCAGAAACAGGTGCATCCAATGTGTGCATGCCGCGTACCTTCGCTTCATCGTAAATCCGCTTTGCAAGCGTCGGCGTCGAAGTTGTAAAATCAATAAAAATCGTCCCTGGCTTTGCGCTCTGCATCATTCCTTCGTCTCCAAGATATGTACTTTCCACATCGTGCGGATACCCAACCATTGTCATGACAACATCCGCCTTCTTGGCAATAGCAGCCGGAGATTCCTCCCACACTGCCCCTTCTTGCACAAGCTCATCCGTCTTCGCTTTTGTTCGATTATAGACATGTACAGGGTAACCAGCCTTCAGTAAATGACGCACCATGCTTTTCCCCATCACACCCGTGCCGATAAATCCAATCACCGCTTCCGATGTAAGCTGCTTCATCTCGCCCACTCCTTTTATCATGGCTTATTGAAAAGCACTATACTGCTATATCCGCTTTTCTTATGTAGACTTCCCTATAAGGATACCACTTTTTTCCGTCATTCTCATTACACAAATTAAGAAAAGCGGACAGGGCCCGCCTTTTATGGCAGCGTAGGGGTGGGCCGGAGTAAAAGGCGCTTTTTGCCTTTTGCGGAGGTTCAGCCTGGAGTCTGCCATTTTGGGCCTTGGGAGCTAGCTATCACCCCGAAAAGCTATCCTTTCCTATCTTGCGCCGACTGGTGAGCCCTGCCCCCCGGGCGAAGACAAAGGCGTAGCCCTACTTATACTGTATTCCTAAAAATTTCTCCCTACGTCGAATTGGCTTCCGGCTAGAAATTTATCCTTTCCTACAGTACGAAAAAGTCGCAACTCACAAGCTGCGACTTTTCCCTTACACTTTATCTTTTCTCTCCCGATATAAACATACTTGATTTTTACCCTTTTGCTTCGCCTCAGACAGTGCCTCATTAGCACGCTGAACGAACTCCTCGCGACTCAGACCGGCTGAATACTCCGCCACTCCAAAGCTTGCCGTTAGCTTCGAAATGCCTGTAAATTTTTTTGTTTCAATAAAAAATCGAAGAGATTCGGCAATAACAAATGCCTGCTTACCCGTTGTATTAGGCAGAAGAAGAACAAACTCCTCTCCTCCCCAGCGTGCAAATACGTCATTCGTGTGTAGATGCTTAGAAACAAGATCAGCTATTTGCGCCAATACTAGGTCTCCGTGGTCATGTCCATATGTGTCATTCACCTTTTTAAAATCATCCACGTCAAATATAACAACAGATAGAGGTTTTCTACGCCTTTTTGCCAGATTCCATTGTTCCTGCAATAGGGTTTGAAATTTAAAGCGGTTGTAAATATTCGTTAAAGAATCAATCGTTGCTAAGCGCTCGTTCTCCTTATACTCCTTCTCAATCTCCGTAATATCCGTTCCAATTACAAGAAACCGTGACATATCATCAGGAATGGCAACAGACCGTACAAGAAATACAAACTCTTCTCCCACACTGTTCATCATTTTGACCTTCTTGCTTCCCGCTAGGCAATCATCAATCCAAGCAAGCTTATTAAACGGAACATAATAGCCTTTTTCTTCTAAAAAGGCATCGGCAAAGGTAATATTATTCTCTTGATAAGCTGATAAGTCCTCATAGCCAAAAAAATGAAGAAAGGTTGTGTTACAGTCGGTAACTTCATCATCCTCCACAATAAACAACAAATCACTTTGAAATTCCATTAGTGTACACAGCATACTTTTTTGCAATTCAGCTTCTTTTTCAAGAGATATTTTATATAAGCTTTCATGAAGAATTTTTAATACAGCCTGCGGGGTAATGGGTGGCATAACAAAATGCTTCACCCCTAAAGAGAGGAGTTTCATGACTGAGTCGGAATCAACATCCTCGCATATAACCACAACCCGCGTTTTATCGTGTTCCATTCTTTCTACAAATGAGCAAGCAGCGTCTCCAGAGACATGTAAAATCACAATATGCGGCTTTACCCTTTGAAAGGTGCTCCAACCTTCCTCGATTCCGTTTGCTGGAAATAAGCATTTTGGCTTCCAATCCTCTGTTATCGGCTGCATCTGACCTCCTTCTTCTACATACAATACATTTACTTCCAGGTCCTTCAACAAATCTTGAAAAATCGTGTTTGTTAACAGGAAATGCAATAATCTGATCACACGCTCGTCACTCACTTCGTTTTTAAGAAAAGCGGATACGGCCTGTTTTTGCTCCCGCAGTAAAATGTCTTCACTGCAAATGTTATATATTTGTTTAGGCAGAGAGGAATACTTTACTGCGGGAGCAGACCGTGAGAACTATCAAAGCTCCCATATATCTATCCTTACTTTGGACAAAAACTATAGAAGTTCCATCTTTGTATTGTATGAGCAGGAGATGCAAACTGTCTGTGTGAATGTCCTTTTTCTAAAAAAATCTTAAATCGGGCATACTATCCACAACACGTGCAAAATACTTGAATCCCCACAAGCAGATATTATATTCTAAGATAGGATAATACTTATAAAGAAAACTCGCCGATTGGCGAGCCCTGCCTTTGGGCGAAGACAGAGGCGTAGCCCTACTTATACTGTATTCTTAAAATTTCCAACTACGTCGAATTGGTTTTCATCTGGAAATTTATACTTTCTTACAGTGTAAAAAATGAGTCAGATAATTTTTGGAGTTAATAAAGAAACATGGAGGATACAGCAATGGCAGATTTTTTCACAGTACTCGAGGAGCGTACATCTACGCGGGCATACAACCCAGAAAAGGAAATCACAAAAGAAGAGTTAACAGAATTGTTAAATGCAGCTGGCAAAGCACCATCTGCTTGGAATCTGCAGCACTGGAAATTTCTTGTATTCCATGGAAAAGACGTACAGCAGCGCTTGCTTTCCATCGCTTATGGACAACAGCAGGTTGTAGATGCTTCAGCAGTAATCGCGGTGCTGGGGGACTTAGAAGCGAATCAAAATGTTGACGATGTGTTCGGTCCGCTTGTGAAGGAAGGCTATATGACGCAGGAAGCGTTTGACCGTTTGGCTCAAAACGTAGCCAGCGCCCATAACAATGCGCAATACTCACGCGATGCTGCTGTTTGTAACGCATCTCTTGCAGCAATGCAATTTATGCTTGCGGCAAAAGCAAAGGGCTGGGACACTTGTCCGATTGGCGGTTATAATGCGAAGGCACTTGTTGAAGAGTTCCAGGTTTCCGAGCGTTATCTGCCGATCATGCTGATTACTTTAGGAGAAGCAAGTGTAAAAGGACATCCTTCCTCTCGCATGGATATTTCACGCACTACAGAATGGATGTAATCGGAAAAGCCGGAAGCTTACACCATCATCAAGCGGTACAGAAGACGGGGGATCATTCATCCCTCGTCCTTTTGTATACCCAGAGGCAAATAATACGCTACATTATTTGTGATCTTTCCCCCAACGCGGCAGCCAATGCTGCTTGCGCGTCCATTTAGCAAAAAACTCCCGTACATCATATGGCCATCCTGCTTCTGTCCGTTCACATCTATTTGCAGCACAGGCAAATCAACATACTGCTGATATACAAAGCCATAGGCTTCATATGATTTCTGCGTCTCCTCCAGCGTTTTGCTTCCTTTGCCGTCATACAGTTCCACCGTATCACCTTCACGACCAAATATAGGCTTCTTGACATACGGCATGCGCTTCATCAAAAATGTATCTTCTTCTAAATAAGTAGGTAAAAAATGCTTTGCAATCCATTCATGCTCCTCATCGCTAAAAAACGAATTTCGCTCCTCATGAAGCCCCCAAATCACAGCTTGAACAGCTTTATTTTGCAGCAGGAAGGCTGATGGAGGATTAATGACCTTCAATTTCCCAGCGCATACTAAAGATAAAAGCATTTGGCCAATCGGGGCTCCGGCTTCATCGTAATCAAGTAGCAGACTTTCAATTGGAAACGTTTGTCGATATAGTACATCTATTTTTTTTCCTTTCTCATCATATAGCCCCTCATGAGGAATAATTTGCAGCTTGTCGAGTGGCACAAACCGCGATGCTTTTCCGTACAGCTGTTGTAAATACAGGACAGTTAAACGATCCTCGTCATTATCTTCATGAGCGGTAAATACAATGTATGCATCATCTCTTCCCGCTGATATATCAACGGCCTCTTGTACTGCCATCTGCAGCTTATACGCTTCTCCCTCATTTACATCCGCACATCGAAAGTGCGCACATACTTGTTTATTTACGGAAAACAGCTCCTTAATAAAGGTCGGTGTATCAGCATTTAACTCCATCACCTTAAAGCCTTCATTGCTTTCTACAAAATCCAAGCGAGCAATGACGCTTTCTGAAAGTGAAGATGTGAGACGCAGAAATGGGATTGCTTCCTTTGGATAATACATCGCAAGCAAAGTTTCCTCATCAAGGCGGCGAAGAAGCGAAGCCACCTTAAAAAAAATATGGCTTGCGCGTGTAGACGCCTCTCGTAGTTGCTCTGTTGTCTCCTTTGAAATAAGCAGCACATCATATAAAGCATAGGGCTGACCGTACAAATCTGGCCAAAAGTCGTGAATTGTATTATAAAAGGAAATGCGATCACTCATGAGCCGCTCACCGCCGAACCAGACCCGAAGCCTTTTTTAAACCCTGGACTTTGTTTATACTTCTGATAGGGAGCATAAGCATGCAGAGCCTGACGCGACCCAAACCATG
Source organism: Ectobacillus funiculus (assembly GCF_004138295.1). Taxonomy (GTDB): domain Bacteria; phylum Bacillota; class Bacilli; order Bacillales; family Bacillaceae_G; genus Ectobacillus; species Ectobacillus funiculus. Next base: position 366,912 of record NZ_SCFM01000006.1, read on the forward strand.
TTCCACCGTAAAAATAATGACCGTAATAGCGAGAGGTTCGATCGTCACACTCCCAGACTCCATCATCATAATCAAACTCATATTCTCCGCAGCTTAAATCATCTGGCTTAGGGGGAAGTGCTTCGTCCTTGCCGCAGCCCACTGTTCCGAGAACTGCAAATATACCAATCATCATATTTGTTGTTTTGGTCATGGGTAGCCTCTCTTTCGTATGTAGTTTCTTCTATAATTTATGATATGATGTAGAAGAACAAGATGAAAGGAGAAAATTCTCATGCATCTTACCTATTACTTACAGAAGGACGACCAAAGCTATGAAGCTTTCTATACATATAAGGAAGGCGCTATCGATGCAAATGAAGTTTATGCAAGACAGCTGTGTGAGTACTTTATTGTAAATGGCTCGCAGTATCGTCTGCTTTCGAACGAAATGGATGGAAATGAAGAGATGCTTATCATTGAGCATCTCGGGGCTGCCGCTGCATTGCCGGGGGAAATATTCTACAAAAATGAAGGCATTCATCTTGAGTTTCGTGAATATCTTTCTCCTTCTCATATGCCTCTTTTGTATACATTACAGATCAATCCGTACGGACGGGGACATTGGGAAGTGATCCGCTATTTGCTGAAGGATTATGTTGATGTTCCGACAATCGGTATTTGCAAACGGGATTCGGCAGAGCTGGATGAAGATCGGCGCTGCTATGTTCTGTATGTCACGAGAACAGTCTAACAAGCATGGTTTTTACATCCATGATATAATGGTAGAAAAAGAATATAAACGGGGGAAGATGAATTTGAAGTTGCATGGAAGCTTTATGGCGGTTCTTTGCTATGTTGTAACCGTTTTGCTTCTTTATTTGATTGGTGATGTTTTTACTATTCCATGGCTGCAGCTTGCAAAAGGAGCTCATACAGAAACGTCATTACACTCCCTTTTGCCTCTGGCCTTCGCTATTCCTGTGTATATCATTGTTCGCTTGAAAACAAGACGTGTGTAAAGAAAACTCGTCGATTGGCGAGCCCTGCTCTTATACGGTTTCCTAACATTTCTCACTACATCGAATTGGCTTTCTAGCTCGAGAAATTTATATTTTCAAAAACAAGCAGCGCACCTCCGAAAAACAAGCTGAATATGCTATACATAAGGAGGTGCCGCCATGTGGGCATTTGACTTTCCAAGGCGCTATGAGGCTGAGGATCGCTTCGTTCGTTCAGAGAGCCCGGAAGCTGACATTTTACAAGATATTTCTCCAGGGCAGCGGGTCGCAATTTGGTTTCATGAATCCGGATTTATTAAGGGCCAGTTTGAAGGCTTTCAAAGGAGCTATGCCTTATTTTTAGTAAAAGACAATGTAATGCGTATTCGTATCAGCGCGATTCAAGCTGTTGCTATTTTGTAAATATGTAAGAAACATGAACTGAGCACGGGGATATTCCCGTGCTCTTTTGATTTGCAATTAGTCTTCGAAATCTTCCATAAAATCGTCATCGTCGTATCTACCACCAGTTGCGAACGGTGCAACCGCATTAATCCTTCTTGGTAATAGACGAGTTAAGCCTGGGAAGCCATTAAAGTTATCTAGCAATACAAAGCCATTTTGGAAGCCTTGGAAAACGCCTGTTGCTGGCGGTTGGCTATCGTACTGTAGTCTTACTCTTGTACCAGGGCTTAATTGGCGGAGAAATGGAGTTAAGTCATTCACTCCTGCCACGTTAGTGTTGTTATAGTTGTTGTTGTTGCTATAGTTATAGTTACCCATATTATTCACCTCCCTATAATCATATTAATAGTCGGAACAAGCCTTATTGGAAAAGGAGATTATTGCTGAGGAATTAGCCTTAGCAACGTCCTCCACCGGAAGGAGAAATCGCGTTGATTCTGTTTGGTAATAGACGAGTCAAACCAGGAAAGCCATTAAAGTTATCTAGCAAAACAAAGCCGTTTTGGAAGCCTTGGAAAACGCCTGTTGCTGGAGGCTGGCTATCGTATTGTACAGTCACTCTTGTGCCAGGGCTTAATTGACGGAGAAATGGAGTAAGGTCGTTTACAGCTGCTACATTGGTAACGTTGTGGTGGACGTTGTGGTGGTTTTCCTTTTTGTCATGACCGTCGCATCCCCAGAAGCTGTTTCCATAGTTACCGTTAAAACTCATACTATCTCACCTCCTTTATACTGTTGATACATGATATGCATGAAAAGGGGACGAGGTGTACAGGCTCTTGTGGAAGTTTTACATAAATAAGGCTATGAAGTTCATAAATTTTTCTAGAGTTTTCTCTTCTCTATTTCTGTTTTTTCGCGCGGATGAGTATGATGAGGTATGCCTACGAATGAAACTATGTTTCTCGAGTGTAAGGAAAAGGCTAATAGATTGTTTCAACAATAGAAAACGACCCTGCTAATTTTTAGCAAGGTCGTTTTCTATTAGATGCTCTTTACAAGCTCAACTACCTCTTCAGCAGTTGCCATTTGTAATGCTTTTTGTGCAAGTTCTTCCATTTGAGGCTTGGAAAGCTTGCGGATTTGTGTTCTTGCTGCAAGAATAGACGTTGCGCTCATGCTGAACTCGTCTAGTCCTAAGCCGATAAGAAGCGGAATCGCAAGCGAGTCGCCCGCCATTTCGCCACACATGCCAGCCCATTTTCCTTCTTTATGAGCTGCATCGATAACCATTTTTACAAGACGTAAAATGGACGGATTGTATGGCTGGTACAAGTACGCTACTTGCTCATTCATACGGTCTGCTGCCATTGTGTATTGAATTAAGTCATTTGTTCCGATTGAGAAGAAATCAACTTCCTTCGCGAATACATCAGCAAGTACGGCAGATGCAGGGATCTCTACCATCATACCAACTTCGATGCTGTCAGATACAGTCACGCCGCTTTGTACAAGCTTGTCCTTCTCTTCAAGAAGCACAGCCTTTGCTTGACGGAACTCGTCCACAGTCGCGATCATTGGGAACATGATTTTTAGGTCGCCATACACACTTGCACGAAGCAATGCGCGAAGCTGCGTACGGAACACGTCTTGCTCATCTAGGCAAAGACGGATTGCACGATATCCAAGGAATGGGTTCATTTCCTTTGGAAGATGTAAGTATGGAAGCTCTTTATCGCCGCCGATATCTAGTGTACGAACAACAACAGGTTTTCCTTCCATGCTTTCCAGAACAGTTTTGTATGCATCAAATTGCTCTTCTTCTGTTGGAAGATTGTCGCGGCCCATGTATAAGAATTCTGTACGGTATAAGCCGACACCTTCGCCGCCATTATCAAGTACACCTTTTACATCCTTTGGTGTTCCGATGTTGGCAACGAGCTCAACTTGATGTCCGTCAGCGGTTACTGTATGTTCATTTTTTAATTTCGCCCATTCTGCTTTTTGTGCTTCGTGGTTCGCTTTTTTCTCTTCGTAAGCGCGAAGCTCCTCAGCAGATGGATTTACGACTACATTTCCATCTAAGCCGTCTACGATAACAAGGTCGCCATTTTTAATTTGCTCCATAACAACCTTTGTACCAACAACTGCTGGAATTTCCATAGAACGTGCCATAATCGCTGAGTGAGACGTACGTCCGCCGATATCTGTTGTAAAGCCTTTTGCATATGTGCGGTTAAGCTGTGCTGTATCAGAAGGTGTTAAATCTTCAGCGATAATGATAACTTCTTCAGAAATTGTGCTTGGATTTGAGAAGTTAATTCCTAATAGATGCGCTAATACACGTTTCGTTACGTCACGAATATCAGCAGCACGCTCTTTCATATACTCGTTATCCATGCCTTCGAACAAGCCGATGAACATGTTAGCGACTTCATTCATCGCAAACTCAGCATTTAGAGCCTCGCTATTGATGCGGTCTTTTACTGGGTTTACAAGCTCTGGATCATTAAGTACGAGAAGGTGCGCCTCAAAGATTGCAGCCTTATCTGCACCAAGCTCTGTCAATGCGCGGTCTTTAATGGCAGAGAGCTCACCCTTTGATGTTTCAAGCGCTGCTTCTAAGCGCGCCACTTCAGCTGTTGCATCAGCAACAGATTTTTTTTCAATAGTGAAGTCAGGATTTTCCAAACGAAATGCTTTTGCAATTGCGATTCCGTTGGATGCGGCAATCCCTTGAATATGAAGTGTCATTATTCTCCTAGACCTTCGCTTTTCATTGTATCTTCAATAGCTGCTAAGGCTTGAGCCGCATCTCCACCGTTGGCAGTAATTGTGATTGAGCTTCCTTCTTGAATACCTAAAGACATTACACCCATGATGGACTTTAGGTTTACAGTTTTTCCTGAATACGCTAATTGGATATCAGCATTGAATTTGCTTGCAGTGTTTACAAGAAGTGTTGCAGGACGAGCATGAATACCAGCATGGCTAGTTACTTTAAAAGTTTTTTCCATAATGATGGTCCCCTTTTTTCTGTATAGTTATTATTAAAAACCTATAGTAAGCAACGTATTTGCATTGCTTACTATAAGCCATGAGCCATTTTAATACTTTTTATTTAATAGCTACAACGTCTTTTTCACCTTTTGCTACGTTGCCTTGCTTTTTAATAACGATTTCCTGTCCTTCTTTTAGGTTTGTGAAGACTACAGGAGTCATAACCGAAGGCGCATTTGCTTTCACGAAGTCTAGGTCTACCTTCAACAATGGTTGTCCTTGTTTTACTTTATCGCCTTGGCTCACAAGAAGCTCAAAGCCTTCACCATTTAATTTTACTGTATCAATACCGAAGTGGATTAAAATTTCTTTTCCGCCTTCAGATAAAATACCGATAGCATGTTTTGTCGGGAACGCATTGATGATTTCACCGTTTACTGGAGATACAACTGTACCTTCTGCTGGCTCAATCGCAAAGCCATCACCCATCATTTTTCCTGCGAATACTTGGTCTGGAACTTCTGTGATTGGAACAAGCTTTCCTTCAATTGGAGCCACGATTACTTCTTCTTTAGTTGCCGCCGCTTGCTCTGCTTTCACTGGCTGCGCCGGTTGTACTTCCTTCACAATTTGCGGTGTACGACCTTTCATGATGTCATGAATTTGTGATTTCAATGTATCGGATTTTGGCCCGAAAATCGCTTGAATGTTGTTACCTACTTCTAATACGCCTGCTGCGCCAAGTGCTTTTAAGCGTGATTTATCAACATTCTTTTGATCTGCAACCTGTACACGTAAACGAGTGATACAAGCATCTAAAGAAGCGATATTTTCTTTACCGCCAAGAGCTGCTAGGATTTCCTGCGGAAGCTCTCCTGCGGAGGCTACTGGACCTTCTTCATTTTCTTCTACTACTTCACGGCCTGGTGTTTTCAAATCCCATTTGCGGATTGCAAAACGGAATCCGAAGTAGTAAATAACTGCGAATGCAAGACCAACTGGAATTACTAACCACCACGCTGTACGGCCTGGAAGAACCCCGAACAATAGGAAGTCAATTAAACCACCAGAGAATGTCATACCAATTTTTACATTTAAAATATCCATAATCATGAAGGAAAGACCAGCAAACACAGCGTGAACTGCGAATAATACAGGAGCCAAGAACAAGAATGAGAATTCGATTGGCTCAGTGATACCTGTTAAGAAAGATGTTAATGCGGCAGAACCTAAGATACCTGCTGCCATTTTTTTATTTTCTGGACGTGCTTCATGATACATTGCTAATGCAGCTGCTGGAAGACCGAACATCATGAATGGATATTTACCTGTCATGAACGTACCAGCTGTCAAAGGAGCACCATCTTTTAATTGAGCAAAGAAAATCTTTTGGTCACCGTGTACAATGTTTCCTGCTTTGTCTGTATATTGACCAAATTCATACCAAATTGGAGTGTAGAATACGTGATGCAGACCAAATGGAATTAAAGAACGTTCTACCAATCCGAACACAAATGCCGCAACTGTTCTGTTTGCATCAATTACGTTATGAGAGAATGCGTTTAACGCGTGCTGTACTGGAGGCCAGATAAAGAACAGCACTAAACCTAAAAGTAATGAAAATGCCGCAGTCGCAATCGGAACGAAACGCTTCCCTGCAAAGAATCCTAAGTAAGAAGCAAGTTCAATGTTAAAGTACTTGTTATAGCAATATGCCGCTAGGACACCGACAATAATACCGCCGAACACACCTGTTTGCAGCGTCGGAATACCAAGAACGTTTGCAAATGAAGGATCAGTACCAATTTTGTCAGCTGTTACACCTGCAATTACGCTCAGTGTTTTATTCATAATTAAGTAACCAACGATGGCTGCTAAGCCGGCAACACCTTCACCGCCTGCTAGCCCTACTGCTACCCCTACCGCGAACAGAAGTGGCAGATTATCAAAAACAACGCCGCCTGATTGCTCCATAACTTTTGCAATCATAACGAACCAGTCAGTTGTTAATGCTGGAATACGATCTGTAAGTGCCGGATTTTGGAATGCATTACCAAGCGCGAGCAAAATACCTGCCGCAGGCAAAATCGCAACCGGAAGCATGAGCGCTTTCCCAACTTTTTGAAGCACACCAAATAATTTTTTAAACATTTGGACTCTTCCTCCTTTTTAGGGTTTTTATTTTTTATGCTCGACAAACATAAAAAAAAGGCATGAGGAAAAAGGCAGAAAATAGCTGTTCAAGGGTAGTATACCCTTATGATCAGCTATCATTCCGAGCCCTTCTTCACTCATGCCTGATCGAATCAGTAACACGTGTCGAACGAGATAAATAATAGCAGTATTCAACTGTTACAGGCCGCAAACGGCTTTCCGAAAAAACCTTGCGACTTTTGTCGAAACATAGTGCTTACGAAAAATATTATACACAGTACATGTAAGCGATTCAATACTTTTTATTTTTATTTTTATATTTTTTTAAACATCCGACCCTAGTTCGGCGTTTTTCCTTGCGCGAGGCGCTGCAGATGCATCGTGAGGTACACTGTTTCCGCCTCATACACCGAAAGCTGCAATTGCTGCTCCATTACCCTTACAAGCTTCCATGCTACAGCATAAGCAGTTGGATATTCCTCCCGCAAAATTTCTGCAAATCGCCTTGGCTCCTCTACCTGTTCTCCGTTCCTCACACGTTCAATTGTATAATGCAAATGTCGAATGAGACGAAGGTAATGAACGCTGTCGCGGGCCAGTTCAATCTGTAGATGCTCTTCGATCAGAGTAATTAAGCGCGAGATCAAACGGGAATTTTGATTGACAGATGATACTTCCGAGTTTGTAACCGAGCTGTAAATGTGCAATGCAATAAACCCGACTTCTCCTTCAGGGAGTGAAATGTTTAACCTTTCATTCAGCATTTCAATAACGCCTTTAGCAATCTCATATTCCTGAGGATACAGCGCTTTCGTCTCTAGCAAAAATGGGTTGTCCATCGCAAAGCCTTGCTTCAGCCGCTTAATTGCAAATGCAATATGATCAGTGAGTGCGATATGAATATGTTCATTTAACGGCTCACTTACCCGGTCTTGAATGTACAGCATAATATCGTTCATAAGCTCAATCAATCGTTCACTCACATGCGGAACAAGCGTTTTGTATTGTTCTCGTTCCCGTTCATTTGTCAAAATAAACATTTTCTCGATTGTCTCTGCGGATAGTTGGTCTCCCGTCTTCTTTCCGAATCCGATTCCTTTGCCAATCACGACAACCTCTTCATGCTCCGGATGGGAGGCGATGATGACGTTATTGTTAAGCACTTTTTGTACTTCAAGCCCTTCTCTCATATATCCTCCACCTTTATGCGAAAAACAGTCTGTCTCCATGTTACAAAACCAGTGCTTTATCGTCAATGCAAAACAACTGCCAATACAAGGCTCTTCCTTTTAGACATCGGCTGTCCTGACGACTATAATGGATATAACTATATTTCTAACATAGCATTCCACTAAATAAAAAGGAGCGGTTATCTATGATCAAAATGTTTGTAAGCGATATCGACGGCACAATGATGCAGCACGGGGGCATTATTGATAAAGAGGATGTGCAGGCACTGCGTAGGATGGCTGAAGAAGGTGTCATTCTTTGCTTTGCATCCGGCCGATTAGATAATGAAATTGCCGCGTTGATGAAGGATATCGGTACAAACTTTCACCGTATTAGCGTAAATGGTGTATTTGTTTACACGCATGACAACGAACAGCTGTTGAACGCCTCCTTCGAGCCAGATATTTTACCGCAATTGCTTGCAATATCAAGCGGCGAAAAATTTATTCGTTATATCAGTGATGAGCATAATTATTATATTGAGAAAAAAAGCCCTTTCATTTTGGAATTAGAAGAAAAAGCCAAACTGCATTCCGTTGAGGAACCGAAGTTGCTGGATAAGGTTGGGAAAACAATATTTCCCCACAAAATCTCGATCGGCGGCAATGAGGCTGCTTTAGTAGAGCTGCAACAGGAAATCGAGGATCGCTTCGCGGGAAAAGTGAGCACCTTTATCTCGGCAAAGGAGTGCCTCGACATTATGCCAGCTAGTGTAAGCAAGGGAGCAGCTGTTTCCGTATTGCTCGAGCAGCACGGCGTACGAGCTGATGAAATGGCATGCATTGGCGATTCCTATAATGATATTCCTATGTTTCAGCTCACGCCGCACAGCTTTGCCATGAAGGATGCAGACGAAGAGGTAAAACGTCATGCCGGGCATGTAGCGGCATCCGTAAAAGAAGCCGCAGAATACGTTCGTATGCATAATCAACAAACTGTGTAAGAAATGTTGGCCACAAGACTTAAGAAACCGTAGCAGTTCCATGTGCAAGGAGGATCTTCAAGAGAAGCAATCCACAGAGCTGTTAACCTATACATAATTATAAAAACATACTGCTATATAATCACTATAAGCAGTATGTTTTTATAATTTCAAAAAGAATACATTTCCAGCTGGAGGCAAATTCGATACAGCAGGAAATTTTGGGAACAAGCTGTAAATGCAACTACGTTTCTGTCTTCGCCAATCGGCGATTTTTCTTTACAAGATTAAGAAAGTATAACTTTTCGGGGTGATGTCTTAGCTCCCAAGGCCCAAAATGGCAGAATTCAGGCTGAATCTCCGCAAAAGGAAAAAAGCGCCTTTTACTTTGGCCCACCTCTACGCTGCCATAAAAGGCGGGCCTTGTCCGCTTTTCTTTATGTGTAATCTGCTCATAGGTAGAATAACCTTAGCTTATCGCAACAACGGCAACGGTAGACCGCCTTGTATTTGCAAGCTGTTTCCATCCGTCTCCATTTCCACATCACCGTCAGCGGTTGTATACACTTGAATGCCAAATTTCCGAATCCGCTTCATCACACTCCGATGAGGATGACCGTATGGATTTCCTTTTTCGTAAGAAATAACGGCAAATTGAGGATACACATTCTCCAAAAGCAACCGTCCTGTTGAGGTATAAGAGCCGTGATGACCGATTTTCAGAACATCCGCATGAACAGGATACGTTTGAATTATTTTCTTTTCTGTCCTTACATCTGCATCTGCCATAAGCAGGAAATCGGCCTTCTTATATCTAATTTTCAGCACAATGGAAGACTCGTTGTTTTGCAGTTTTCTTTTTCCAGTATTCAGTACTTGGATGGATACGTCCGGATCCATTTGCAGGAATTTTCCTTCCTCTGCGGGAATAAAGGGAATGCGTCGCTTTTTCACGCTGCGTACGTACATATGATAGGTGAGTGTACCATAAGGTTTACCGCTATCTAGCACCATAGCAACCGGGACCTGCTGAATAATAGGAATTAACCCGCCAATATGATCCATGTCTGGATGCGTGCTGACAACCAAATCAAGACGTTTAATCCCTTTTTCAATGAGCTTATTCATAATTACTTCCCCCGCCTCATGCGGTCCTCCATCAATAAGCACCGTCTTTTGATTTGGCAGAACAAGCAAGGTTGCATCCCCTTGTCCAACCTGCAAAAACATAATCTTTAGCTTATTAGATTGCTCCTGCTCTGAAATGAACCTACTTGCCTGTACAGCGAAATCATGTGTAGCATACGAAACACCCGACAATTGGAGGCAAAAGAGAACAGACAAGCCAAAACATATAACCCGTATCCACTTCATACAACAGCCTCCTTTTTCTGCTTATTATGAGGCGTTTACTTTATTTTCATGTATATAAATTGCGTATTGTCGATCCTTGCTCTTGGGCGAAGACAGAGGCGTAATTGCCCCTATACTTCATTCCTAAAATTTCTCGCTACGTCGAGTTGGCTTCTGTCTGGGAATTTATAGTTTCCTAACAATACAAAAAAGCCCGACAGTTGTCAGGCTTCTTGTTCCACAGGGAGTTCACGAAGCGAATCAAAAAATAAATCTGCTTCGTTCATATTCTGCACTTCCTCTGGCAGCGGAGGAAGCTCTTTTAATGTTTTCAATCCGAATGTATCTAAAAATTCCTTTGTTGTACCATATAAAATTGGACGCCCTGTTCCCTCGGCTCGCCCGATTTCCTTCACCAGCAAGCGGGAAATGAGTGTTTGCAGCGCCTTTTCCGTCTTCACGCCGCGAACCTCTTCGATTTCCGTTCTTGTAATAGGCTGGCGGTATGCTATAATTGCAAGCGTTTCAAGCGCCGCCTGCGATAAGGAAGACGACATAGGCGTTTCAATAAGCTTCTTGTAGTAGGAGGCATGCTCCTTTTTTGTTGTTAGACGATATGTCTGTGCATATTGAACAATTTGCAAGCCGCAGCTAGGTCTCTGATAGTCCTCCTGCAGCTGCTGTAAAAGCAATTGCACCTCTCCCTTCTCTAATTCTAGTACACCTGCAATCTGTTCAAGATAGATTCCTTCATCTCCAGAGATGAAGAGAAGCCCCTCAACGACTGCTTTTTGTTCTGCACGTTCCAACACAATCTCCTCCTCTATGTTTGAAAGACATAAATCTCGTCAAAATTACGCTCCTGCTCGATCATGATGAGCTTTTTTTTCATCAGCTCCAACACAGCTAAAAACGTAACAACTATTGCTTCCCTGTCATCTTGCCCAAACAAATCAAAAAACCGCTGCCGGCCTCCACTTAACCTCACACGCTTCATTACTTCATCCATCTGTGCCTCAATGGAAATTTCCTGACGCGTAATAGTTGTCGTAATTGGCCGCTGGAGCGTTTTACGCCGCATCAGCTTCTGAAAGGCTGCAAGCATGTCGTACAGCGTAACATCCAGCGGTATACGTTCGTCGCTATCCTGCCCTTGAAACGGACTTAAGTCGGCCGGAGGGCGTGTAAACAGCTGGGCACGTTCTCCCTCTCGCTCCTTTAATTCCGTTGCGGCTTCTTTATATTTCTTGTATTCTATTAAACGCTCCATCAGCTCCTGACGCGGATCCTCCGTAAGCTCCTCGCCATCTTCGGACCATTCCTCTTCATGCTTAGGAAGGAGCATTTTGCTTTTCATAGCCAGCAGCGTTGCCGCCATAACCAAAAACTCGCTCGCCACATCCAGCTGAAGCTCCTGCATCGCATGTATGTACGATACATACTGCTCCGTAATGGTTGCAACAGGGATATCGTATATATCGATTTCATAACGATTGATTAAATGTAAAAGTAAATCTAAAGGGCCTTCAAAGGCATCAATTTTAACATTGTATTGCACGATACATCCCACCAATTCCTTAATACCGCCGGGGCTTCTGCTCGAGAAGACCAAACGGCAGAACATTATAAGTATAGAGCATCCGGATGAACTATCCAACCGTTCTTAGAAAAAGTCAGAAATTCTTTTATTTGGAACTAGACATTCGCCCACGCAACGGGGCTTATGTCCTACATATGATAACACTGTAATGAAGCAAACAATTATGTAGGAGGTTCAAAAACTATGGGTGATCATGTGGGAGGACATCATAGCGGATTTGCTTTAATTGTGGTGTTGTTTATTTTGTTAATTATCGTTGGTGCAGCTTGCATCTGCTGGTGACCCGAAGGCAGCCGGATTTCCTTCCGGCTGCTTTTTCTTGATTATGGTAAAATGGTAGGTAAATCAAATTTGTTAGCTTAAATTTCTTACACTTTATTCCTAAGATTTCCTGCTGCGTCGAGTGGCTTCTGGCTGGAAACTTATGCTTTCTTAAAGTGTTACAAAGGGGCTCTGTACATGTATCCAAACGCATACATACAATACTTAATTCATTTTCATGGAGACCGTGATTATTTTGAATGTCATGAAATTTTGGAGGAATATTGGAAGGAGGAGCCGCGCGGCCAGCGAAAGCCGCATTGGGTCGGGCTGATTCAAATTGCGGTTTCCTTATATCATCAGCGCCGCGGCAATTGGAAAGGCGCTGCGCGCATGATGGAACATGCCCTTGCCATCTTACAGAAAGAGGAAGCGGCAGTTAGAGCGCTTGGACTTGATTATGAATCATTACTGCGTCTCTTAGGCAACCAGCTCGATGATATAATCCATCAGCGAGCTTACAAAAGTATCATGCTCCCGATTGCTGATGGCGGGCTAACCGAGACATGCATCCGCCAATGTGAGAAGCTAGGATTCCAATTCGGAAGCAACAGTGATATGGCGAACTTGTCTCTCCTTCATAGGCATACGCTGCGCGATCGAAGCGAGGTTATCGCTGAACGACAGCGCCAACTGCAAAAAAGAAAGCAGAGATGATTTCTCTGCTTTCTTTTTTGCTTCTTTTCTTACATTGTTAAGGATAAAATGTAAGTGCAGCTACGCCTATGTCTTCGCCTAACAGCTCGCCAGCCAGCGAGTTTTCCTTAACAAGAAACAATGTATTATACAATTTTTTATAAGCTAACTTGATGCGATACGTCCTTGCATTTTTCGCAAAAAACCGCAGTATGCTCATTTCCGTACAGCGTAACCCCAGGCATCATGGCACATAGCTCTTGCACCATTTTTTTGCCCATACCAGCATGACGATGTGATGGATTCACGCAAATATGCTGAACCTGCACAACGCCTTCTTCTTTCTTCACTGTTCCGATAATTCCAAGAACATCATCGTCCTCTTTCCACAAATACAATTGCCAATCTTCGTTTGTTTCGTATTCCTTCACTGTAGCTAGTAGCTTTTTCAGTTCTTTTTCTGTTGGCATAAAAGAAAGAAGACCCATCGCAATTTTTTCATAACTCTTTTTGAAACGAATCAACATACAAACGTATCCCTTCTTAATTGAAAAAACTTTCCAATTCACAATAACAAATAATCAGACTGTCATAAACGATACGACGCATACTAACGCTTTTCCTGCTTCTTCCCCTTATTATGGCTTAATTTTGCAAACATTAATATGTTCAGAGATGTGTTTATTTTACACCATTTTTTTTCAGGTGAGAAGTACTTATTATTCATATGCAAGAATCGGATGCAATGTTTGGGAATTTAAAAATAATCTTCTATAAAGTTTATAAAAGACACATACTAATTTCACATTTCATTTTATTTTTTGCACACAAAGACATGAAAAAAATGGTACAATTCACAATACATTTTACATACTGGTGGTGAATTTATGATGTCCTCTTTGAAGCGTTTCCTGATCGGAAAGCCATTAAAGTCAACAGAACTAGGGGAGCAAAAGCTAAATAAACTAAAGGCATTGGCGATCTTATCCTCTGACGCGCTTTCATCTGTCGCCTATGGAACAGAACAAATTTTGATTGTGCTGGTCGCATTCGGTACAATTGCCTTTTGGTATTCACTCCCAATTGCTTTAGGTGTTCTCATTTTATTAATTGCGCTTATCTTGTCGTACAGGCAAATTATTTACTCGTATCCAAAGGGGGGCGGCGCCTACGTTGTTTCCAAAAGTAATTTGGGCGAAAATGCTGGTTTAATTGCTGGAGGCTCACTGCTTGTCGATTATATTTTAACAGTTGCGGTAAGCGTTTCTGCCGGAACAGATGCAATTACATCAGCATTTCCGGCTCTTCACGATTATACGGTCATCATCGCGATTGTACTCGTTATCTGCATTACAATTCTCAATCTAAGAGGACTCACCGAGTCTGCTTCCGTGCTCGCCTACCCTGTTTATTTATTTGTCCTCGCTCTCATTGTTTTAATTGCAGTAGGACTATTCAAAATCGTAACAGGGCACGCTCCGGCTAGCGGGCATGCTCCAATTGGAACAGCAGTGTCGGGTGTCACATTATTTCTTTTGCTTCGTGCATTTTCATCTGGCTGTTCTGCATTAACAGGTGTGGAAGCAATTTCTAATGCGATTCCAAATTTTAAAGATCCTGCGCCAAAAAATGCAGCTATGACACTCATAATGATGGGCGGAATTTTAGCCGTGCTGTTTTCCGGCATTACGATACTTGCGTATTGGTACGCCATCACCCCTAAACTAGAGGAAACAGTTGTATCGCAAATCGCTTCTGAGATATTTGGACGAAACTTTATGTACTATTTTATCCAAGGAACAACAGCGCTGATTCTCGTTCTTGCGGCCAACACAGGATTTTCGGCGTTTCCTTTGCTTGCATACAATTTAGCGGCAGATAAGTATATGCCGCGTATGTATTTAATGCGAGGAGATCGTTTAGGCTATTCAAATGGTATTATTACACTTGGTCTGGGATCCATTGTGCTCATTATTGCATTTAAAGGGCAAACAGAGCAGCTCATTCCGCTCTATGCCGTCGGGGTATTTATTCCATTCACCCTATCACAAACAGGCATGACATTAAAATGGCTGCGGGAAAAGCCTGCGGGCTGGGTCGCAAAAATGATTACCAATCTGCTTGGAGCAATTATCACCTTTACTGTGTTAAGCATCCTGTTTCTCACAAAGTTTGGGCAAGTATGGTCTATTCTTATTTTTCTGCCTATCATTGTGTTTATATTTCGCCGAATCCGCAAGCATTACGATGATGTTGGTGAACAATTGCGGATTGATACAATTGGGAAAACAACAGAAATTGAAGGAAATGTTGTAATTGTACCTATAGCAGGCATCACGAGAGTAGTGGAGCAATCCATTGAATATGCGGAATCGATTGGAGACCGTGTATTTGCAGTATACGTCGCCTTTGATCGTGAGGATGAACTCCGAATGAAGAAAAAATGGGAGCAGTGGAAACCTAACATACGGTTAATCACGGTATTCACTGCCTATCGTAGTTTAACAAGACCGCTGTTTAAACTTATTGACACAATTGACGCAAAGGCAAAGGAAAACCATCATACAGTAACAGTACTGATTCCGCAGTTTATTCCGAAGAAAAACTGGCATAATATTTTGCATAATCAATCCAGTTTTCTGCTGCGCACCTATTTACTGCACAAAAAGAATGTTGTCGTGGCAACTGTGCCGTATCATTTTTGGAAATAAGAAAAGCGGATGCAGTTCAGCTTTGCTCGTAAAGGGAATAGCGATCTCATTGGCAAGACGTTTTTGCCTTATGAATGGGAGGCTCTTTCCCGTAACAAGCAGTTCGTAGACCCCAGACAAAGTCCGATACTTTCTTATTTTTAAAAACTGAAAGCCCCTGGTCCATTTCAGACCAAGGGCTTTCAGTTTTTTATTTACACTGTAGGAACGTATAAATTTCCCGCTAGAAGTCATTCGATGAAGTTGGAAATTTTAGGGATACAGTGTACATGCAACTACGCCTCTGTCTTCGCCTAACGGCTTGCCAATCAGCGAGTTTTCTTTAGGAAATCAATCTTCCCAAACTTTAACTTCCTTCATAACAGCGCCTTGCTTCATATTCAGCACTGTTTCCATTCCTTCGATTACTTTTCCAAACACAGTATGTACACCATCTAAATGAGGCTGCGGCTCATGTACAATAAAGAACTGGCTGCCGCCTGTATCTTTTCCGCGGTGCGCCATTGAGAACGCCCCTGCTGTATGCTTGTGCGGGTTGCCTGCTGTTTCACATGGAATCGAATAACCAGGACCGCCTGCGCCTGTTCCTGTAGGATCTCCCCCTTGACTTACGAAACCTGGAATAACACGGTGGAAAGTTACACCATCATAAAATCCTTCTTTAGCTAATTTAGCGAAGTTATCAACTGTAATCGGTGCTGCTTCATGAAACAGTTCGAATTCAATTTTCTCACCGTTTTCCATAATAATATGACCTTTTTTCATTGGAAAATCTCTCCTTTATTCAATCTCAGCCTCTATCATACCATATTGTGTGCAGGATACAAAATAAGGACCTTATGGGGGAATAGTATTTCTGGTAATTATGCCCCTTACCTCTAAAATATAACAAGACAACTTTGCAAAAATCCAACTTAAGACTGATGACAAAGCATAGAAATGTACTATAATGGGCTTGTTGCCCTAAAATTATTAGAAAGAAGGAAAGGAGCGATTTTCGTGAAAACGAAGCTCTTATCATGGCTTCTCGCCTTATCTGTTCTATTTGTGCCTGTTTCTGCACTGGCAGATGTAGCAGAGGGAGACAGCATCGTGACATTAGGAGAAAACTTAACGGAACAACAAAAAACCGAAATGTTACAGGAAATGAAGGCGCCAAGCGATGCGCAAATTATTACTGTTTCTAATGAGGAAGAACACAAATATTTGGATCAATATGTACCGAAAGCGCAAATTGGCACAAAAGCCATTTCATCATCTATCATTACGTATACAAAGGCCGGCTCTGGCTTAATCGTACAAACAAAGAATATTAGCTGGGTGACAGACGCAATGTATACGAACGCGCTTATCACAGCAGGTGTAAAGGATGCAAATATTTATATTACAGCACCATTCTCTGTTTCTGGTACAGCAGCGCTTACAGGATTAATGAAAGCCTATGAGGTCGCGACAAATAAGCCGATCTCCGAAGAAGTCAAGCAGGTCGCAAATCAGGAAATGGTAACAACCGCAAAGCTTGGTGATCAAATTGGCTCCGATCAGGCAGTCGCACTTGTTGCAAAGGTCAAGGAGGCCATTGCGAACGATCCGCCGCAAAACGTAGAGGAGCTGAAGGCTCTGATTAAAAAATATGCAGATGAGCTTGGTATTCAATTGACTGACGAGCAATTTAATAATCTCGTTACCTTATTCCAGAAAATGCAAAGCTTGAACATCGACTGGAATCAAGTCGGTGATCAATTGAATCAAGCGAAAGAGAAAGTAACAGCATTCCTAAGTTCTGATGAAGGGCAAACCTTTTTAGAGCAGTTAAAAGGGATTTTTGCAAGCTTTATTGATTTTGTGAAGTCATTGTTTAAATAAGAAAAGATGGGATGACCGAGCAGGAGATATTTCTCCCTGCTGCGGTCATTTTTTTACACTTGTAGGAACAAAATGTAAGTGTAACTGCGCCCCTGTCTTCGCCTGACAAACAAGCGACCAGTATCGCTGCATGTTAGGGCAAGCGCTTTGTATTTTGCGGATGGACGATGCTTGGCCTTTCTCTCATACTGGAAATGGTTGGACGAATCAAGATTTTCATAAGTGCTCTCCCATTAAATGGCAAAAACGGCCATAGGTATGGAGTCTGCAGGCTTTTGATCGATACAAGGAATAGGATCAGCAAGGTTACGCCGATGATAAAGCCTATTTCATGAAGCCATGCTGTAAGTAAAATAATGAAAATTTTTGCAATTTTGTTCGCAAGTCCAAGCTCATAGCTTGGTGTAGCATATGTTCCGATAACCGAGATCGCTGAATATAAAATAACCTCGGGAACAAATAGACCGACTTCAATAGCAATTTGTCCGACAAGCACAGCAGCAATTAAACCAAGCGAAGTCGATAACGCTGTTGGCGTATGAATCGATGCCATCCGTAAAAACTCAAGTCCGACCTCAGCCAAGATAATTTGCAAAAATGTCGGTAAGTTCGTCGTTTTATTCGGCCCAATAAACCCAAACTTATCCGGTAAAAGGCTCGGATCAAATACGAAGGCTAACCAAAATGGCAATAGAAAGAGGGAGAAAAAAATCCCGATAAATCGAATCCAACGTAAAAACGTACCAACCGCCGGGTTTTGCCGGAATTCCTCCGCATGCTGCACATGGTGGAAAAAGGTTGTCGGTGTGATCATAACGCTAGGAGATGTATCAACAATAATAAGAACATGTCCTTCCAAAATGTGATTGGCTGCAACATCAGGGCGCTCCGTATATCGTACTAGCGGATACGGGTTGATGCTTTGCTTCACTAAAAACTCTTCGACTGCTTTATCTGCCATTGTGAGGCCATCAATTTTAATGTTTGTTAGCTCTTGTTTAATAATTCTTACTAAATCCGGATCTGCTACGTCCTGAATATAGGAAATACAAATATCTGTTTTTGAGCGTTCCCCAACCTTGATAATCTCATGACGAAGGCGTGGATCACGGATTCTGCGGCGAATCAGACCGGTGTTCATAACGATATTCTCAACAAATCCATCACGGGCGCCGCGTACAACCTTCTCTGTATCAGGCTCAGCCGGGCTCCGTCCCGGATAGCTTCGAACGTCAATGACAAACGCCTCTTCTTCTCCCTCTACAAAGATAATAATGAGTCCGGATAAAGCAGACGATAATACCTCTTCCATTGTTTTCACTTTGCTCACCTGCTGATGGATGAGGCGGTTTTCTAAAATTGCTGTTACATTGTCACGCTGGCTTTCTACATCATTTGTATCAATCACTTCATCCAAAAGATGGATGATAAAGTTGGAATCACACAGCCCGTTTACATATAGCAAACCAATCTTTGTTCCTAGAAAATCAAACTTCCGCAGGCCCACGTCAAATGTTACACCAATCCCAACGGTTTGCTTTAAATAGTTTTCATTATCGCTCAAAAACGAAGAAATGGGAATGTTAACCTTTTGCTTCTCCGTTGTCGTCATAATATCCACTCCTTTCTAAAATCAGCTCAATCGCCTGCTTTGTTATGGGAGAGCCGCGCTTCACATCATCATTTCCATACATTTTCCCGATATCACCAATTCCGATAATGATCGGTACATTCAATTTGTCTAGGCAATATACGGTATCACCGTTAATGCGCCCAAGTTCCACATCTGCCAGCCCGGATTTATCAACACCATACTCCGTTAAGTGACCATTTCGGTCGATGCTCACATCCACACGCGTCCATTCATGATGGTGCGTGTTCGATGCAACAGCCAGTACGCCAAGAACATCTATTTGCGCATGGTTCGCTACATACTGTAATGCTTGCTCTCCGGGTCCTTCTCCTATGTAGCCGCTGTCGTCAAACAGTATAAAAACAGGGTCATGCGGCGTCTGAAGGATGAGCTGTACTAATTGTTCTCCTGTCAGCCTCGTCGGATTGCTTTGGGATGCTGAAATGCAGCGCCCGCCAAACTCTTTTGCTACATATTCAATTGTGCGCAGCGCATATTCATCTCCGTCCGTCACCAAAATAACCCTTCTTCTCATAGATCTTATCCTTTCGGTTTAAAAATAAGAGCAGCGATAAACGCAAACAAAATAGCAGCTGAAATCCCAACAGATGTTAGGGAAAACATGCCCATCCCAAGCCCGAGATAACCGTGTTGCTTCGCTTCCTGCATCGCTCCGTGCATGAGGGAGTGACCAAAACTTGTAATCGGAACAGTGGCACCAGCACCAGCAAAGCGAATGAGATTATCATAAAGACCAAACCCGTCCAATATAGCGCCAAGTATGACAAAGCTTGCCATAAGATGGGCCGGGGTTAGCTTTGTAATATCTAAAAACAATTGTCCTACTACACAGATGGCTCCGCCGACCAAAAAAGCATATACAAACTCCATACTTCCATTACACTCCTTTTACGCGTTCGAATACAACCCCGTGCGCAATCGTTGGGATGCTTTCCTTTTGCTGAACCATTATCGGGTTTAGCAGAGCGCCAGTCGCTACTACCAACAGACGATTTAGGTTTCCTAACCGCATTTCTTGCAGCAAATGTCCATATGTCACAACCGCTGAACACGCGCAGCCGCTGCCGCCGGCAAATACTTCTTGATCCGGTCCGTAAAGCAGCAAACCGCAATCATTGTACACACTTCCCATATCGTAGCCTTCATCTAGCAGCATTTGCCGGCAAATGGGTGTGCCAACTGCAGATAAGTCACCTGTTACAATTAAATCGTAGTCGCTTGCGCTGCGGCCTAAATCTTCAAAATGCTGTTGAATTGTTCGCGCTGCTGCCGGCGCCATCGCAGATCCCATATCAAATGGGTCTGTAATGCCAAGATCCTCCACCGTTCCAAGCGTAGCGGAGGTAATCTTGATCGGTCCTGGAGCTTGGCTCACCAAAGCGGTTCCCGCTCCGGTCACGGTCCACGTCGCTGAATCCGGCTTTTGTCCTCCATATTCTGTTGGATAACGAAATTGTCGCTCTGCTGTAGCGTTATGGCTGCTCACGCTTGCCAAAACCCGATTGGCAAAGCCCCCGTCCACTAATGCCGAACCAACCGCTAGTGTTTCCATAGACGTTGAGCAGGCGCCGAACATTCCTAAATATGGAATGCCAAGTTGGCGGGCAGAATAGCTTGCTGTTACAATTTGATTCAGCAAATCCCCAGCGAGGAAGAAATTAATATCCTCATGTTTAAGTTCCGTCTTTGTTAGTACTTGCTCAATGGAATCGCTCATGAGCCGTCTTTCAGCGAGTTCCCAATTGCTTTCGTTGCAATGGAGTTCGTCATACTTCACATCAAAGTATTGACCGAGAGGCCCATTTGCTTCCATTGGTCCAACCGCTGTACCAGTTGCATTGACATACACATCATTTTGAAACACCCACGTTTGTTTTCCAGTCAGTCTCATGCTGCTCCTCCTTGTTACATCAACAGTTTGAGTGTATAGCGGATCAGGCCGACAATATAAGCTCCGACTACCCCAAATACAATCACACTTCCTGCTAGCTTAAACATGTTCGTCGCCACACCTAGTACAATTCCTTCACTCCGATGCTCCATCGCTGCACTTGTCATAGAGTTGGCAAAACCGGTTACTGGCACAGCCGACCCGGCCCCTGCATATTGTCCGAGTTTGTCATATATACCAAGTCCCGTTAAAAGAGCGGAAAGTATGACCAGCGTTGCTACAGTAGGATTACCAGCCTCTTTATCGGAAAAATGAAAAACAGTTGTGTAAAACTTTGTTAAAGCTTCTCCAATCGTACAAATGATGCCCCCGATAATAAATGCTCTCGTGCAATTTACGAGATAATTCGGCTTTGGTTGATAGGGCTTAATATTATTTTTATAATCATCCTTCAGCTTTTTCTTCGCCATCTATATCCCTCCTATTTAATCAAATACAGCCAGTGAAACAACGAACCTAACACCTTTCCAAGCACAAGGGCCATGAGCAGTACAACAATTTTTCCATCTACGCCGATCCGCTTTGCTAATATCGGAAGCACATTTAATACTTCCGTTAAAGCCGCCGATAGCATACCGACGAACACACCACATAACAAACCAAGCGGTACAATCCAAAAATGAGAAACTGACAGCACCGTATCTCTCAGGCTGAACCAGCTGCCAATTAACGCTCCTGTGATAACTGCCCATTCATAAGCTTGTACATAATGGACACTTTTCGTCAGCTGCACTAGCCTCGGAATAATGCCAAGCACCGCCAGAAAAGCTACAAAGCCTCCTCCAACCGCAATGCCGCCCGCAAAGCCAATGAACATAACCGAACTGTACTCAACGATTTTCAAGCTGTTTCATACTCTCTTTGTTTTCATTCATAATAACGTATTGATCTAATGACTGCTGATATTGAAAAATTTCGACCTCAAGCGGGCTAGGCTCTTCATTAATACGTTTTTTAAACACATGGTTAAAAAACAAGATCATACCAACTCCAAGTCCGAGCGAATATGGGATTTGAAATAAAAGCGGCTTTTTGACTGTTTCTCCTGTTACCATGTAATACATACGCTGATGTACCTGCTGCATGCTAACATCCTCATGAAAATAAATGATAGCAAGACCAGCCCCGACAAATAAAAGCAGCCAAACAACAGTGAAAAAAAATGGATTCACACGTTTTTCCTCATAGACGATCTCCACAATCGTTTGTGCGGGCCCTAGTAAATTCAGCTCCAATGTATGGTTATGCTGCCTAATTGCTTCAATTACCTTCATTGCGTCAATGACCACATGCGTTTTATCCTGCTTTGTAATTTGATATACAGGGCACTTTCTTAAGTGCTCGACAAGCGTCTCATCTGCTGTGATTTGTGCGACATCTCCCACCTGAATTTCATACCCCGGCGACACCTGCAAACGCTGACGCATTTTTATATAGACAAGGTTGCTCATTGCCACCATCTCCTCCACAATTCCTCGTAGTTGTAGTATGCTTGATGCAAAATTATCTAATACGAATTTTTAACAGATTTTCTGAAAAGAAGTCCCCTTCCTCAAGGAATGGGAAGGGCGTAGCCCAAATGAGTAGGTGGGGGATGAATGTTCAGTAGGCGTAAGCCTATTTTTTCTCTACTTTGTAGTTGGTTATTGAAAATCGAACATATATTCGTTATAATGGGATTACCAAGACATGGAAGATGGTGTTGAAAATGGCAACTAGGGAAGATGGAACTCATATAAAAGGAACAAAAAAATCTTTACCAG